>JAFZQH010000027.1 GCA_017550165.1 Lachnospiraceae bacterium
ATTGTTGTTAAACACGGCCTCGGGGAAGTCATAGGTCTTTTCAACGGTACCCGGGTCAACGTCCGGGTATTTGGACCTGTCGAAATCATGAAAGTCTCCGATGAGGTTATCGATCTTGATAACCTCATCGGTCTTAAGCATGAATATCTTATATCCTGACACGCCATCCATTCTGTTAAGGCAGTCAAGATGATACCAGCCGTATCCGTCACCGATATCTACCAGGTTCCAGTAATGGTCTGCATCATTGCCCTTGATCCTGTTGATGACGGAGTTTTTCACACCGATCCTGTTAAGAAGGGCTCTGCACATCATGGTGTCCGTGTAGCAGTCACCCTTGCCTGTAAGAAATCCGGAAGCAGCCGCCTTGATCCAATCACCGTCAATGTTCATATCCCTGTATCTGCAGTGGGTATATACATAATCATAAATGGCACGCAGCTTCTGCATAACAGACATTCCGGGGGTAATTATCTGCTCCAGGACCTCGTCCGCCAGTATATTCAGGTCTTCCTGGGTGGAAGCCACCTCAGCTACGGTAACCTTGAATGACACTGATGTTGAGTTACCCGCAAGATCGGTAGCCGTGGCCTTGACATCATAGGTACCCGCAACGTTGGTATTAACGCTGCCCGCATCGATATCCAGCTTCAGACCCTCAGGACAGTTATCCGTCACATCCAGATTGTTCTTGTAGGAAACGGTCCTTCCCACGAAAATCTTGATGTCCTTGACATTATTGAACTTGGGTGCCTCCCTGTCCACAGCCAGGGTAAGGGTAACATCCTTTTTTGTAACATTGCCGCCACCGTCAGTTCCCACGATGACAAGCTTCTGGCTTCCTTCTCTTGTAAGGTCCGGAGCCACTTCAAACGTATAGGTTACCTTGGAATTATCCTTTGTCTCCACCACAAAATCTTCGGCAGCCCTGGGTACATTCAGAAAACTATCGATATTCTTAACCGTGAATTCAGGAGGAGTGTTGTCATAGATGGTGAGCTTAGGCTCATAGGTAACTCCCTTGTAGGATATCTTAATGGGTATCTCATCCACCTCTGACATATCGATGGTACTCAGGTCAGAGAGCAGCTGCGCATTATCGGTATTGCCGTCCAGCATAAAGTCGGCAAGTTCAGGCGTCTTCTGTCCTGCCTCAACCCGCAGATATCCCTTGATAGGCCACACACTGATATTGATCTGTGAAGCAACCCTGTTGCCGCCAAGATCGGTAACAGCCACCTCAGCCTTGACATCCCCCACTTCATTTACATTGGGGGGATTGGTAAATGATACGGTACATTTGGTCACATCCACAATATTCTTGACGCATTCGGCCGCCTCGGGCATAACTCCCCGGCCTGTGGCTATGTCATGGGATTCATATACCGGCGGGATGGTATCCTTGACCACCAGGGTGGACCGATGTTCAAACATACCCGTCTTTATCTTCAAATGATACTCACCGGGGGTAAATACATCAATCTGGTCTGAATCATTGGTAAAGCGGGCGTCGGGATCCTCCCTCTTAAGGAAATCCGAAATACTTACGGTGGTTCCTGCCTCAACTTCACACATCCCGTATACAAAACTGTCTTCATAGATTAGAAAGCCCGCCACTCCGGCTGCCAGCACAAGGAAGACAATAATTAAGATGCGGATCCTCCTCATCTTCTTCTTTCTTTTTTTCTTTTTCTTTTTACCGCTGCTCTTAGGGGGTTTTTTTAAATACCTGTCGTACTCATCAAGCTCTCTGAATTCATCCGACTCTACATAATCATCCTTAACTACGGTGTTGCCCAAAATACTCTCGCACTCCTTAATCCTGTTTAAATAATTATCATCACTTTTTATATCACTTGTCAACTACATATGGTATTATTCCACCCGTCACTATACTATAAGTTCCACAATAAAGACAGCCAGGCATGATAAAACCGACACCACGATAAGGCTCTGACCGGCGTAAGCAAGCACCAGCGCTGTAATAAAACCTGCCAGACCGCTTATCATGCTTTCCGTCCCATAAAGAATAGCCGGGAAGGTCATGACCGCAAGGGTCACAAAGGGAACATAGTATAAAAATGACTTTATATAATTATTCTTTATCTCTTTTCTTATGAGGGTAAGGGGAATAAGCCTTATAAGATAAGTCACCACTGCCATTACCAGCACATATATATAAATATTACCGCTCATTACCAATACCTCATCAGGATCCTTCCGCAGCCCGGTCCTCCCCGTCATCCTTTACAGGGAAGAGGGCTGCGGCTATGCCTGCTATTATAACCGTTAAAATGATGATCTTAAAACCGGAGGAAATATCCCTGATAACCGGTATATACCCGAAGGCCAGGCTGGCCAGCATGGATATCAGCACAATGCCTCTTATAACCTTGTCCTTCTTGGCCGGCGGAATGATGATGGCTATGAACATTCCGTACAGGGCCACACTCAGGGCGCTTATGACGCGCTCCGGCAGGATGCTTCCGGAGACAATGCCTAAAAAGGTCCCAAGAGTCCATCCAAATGTGGAAATGGCGATCATCCCGTAGGAATACGGCGGGCGAAGCCTCCCCGGCCTCGATACCGTAACAGCGAATATCTCATCTGTCACACCGTAGGCCACAAAAAACCTGTGAAAGAACCTGGTCTTCTCATCGAATTTCTGGGAAAGGGAACATGACATAAGGCAATAACGCAGATTAATGATAAGCTGCGTAAATGCCATTTCAAGATAGCTCGAAGATGCCCCTATGATCCCAAGCGCCGCGAACTGTCCGGCACTTGTAAGATTGGTGGCAGATATGAGCACTGCCTGAAAAACGGTAAGTCCCGCATTCTTAGCCATTATACCGAAGGTAAATGATACGGCTATATAGCCCAGGCAGATGGGGATACCGTCTCTTATTCCGTTGATGATACACTGTTTTCTGTCCATACTCTTCTATACTGTGATTACATAAAGAGAGTTTTCCTTTCGGAAAACTCTTTAATCTTACTTGCTCTCTATGGGAATGTCAACCTTGAACTCCTGTTTCTTTTGCTGGGGCGCAGCCTGCCTCTGCTGCTGTGGCTGCTGCACCTGCTGTTGCGGAGGTGCCGCTGGGGCTCCTGCCTGATCGATATTCTCTGCCGTAGTGATCTCAGGCTCTTCCTGGGGATGAAGCTCTGCCCTATTGGCAACTATGACTCTGTAATAATCAGTCAGATTCTTGGCAAATTCATTCTGTCTGGCAGTCGACATATCAAGAGTCTGCTTAATGATGTACTCAAGCTTCTCAAGGCCTTCATCCAGATAGGTCATGGCAGCCGTCTTAAGATCGTTGGCCTCGGTAGTGGCCTCATCTACTATCTGCTGAGCCTGCTTGGATGATGTGATCACGATCTCGTTAGCCTGTGCGTAAGCCTGCTGCATGATCTGATGTTCACTGATCAGCTCGTCCTTGCGTACTCTGGCTTCTGCTATGATCTTCTTGGCCGTCTCTTCCGCTTCTGCGATACGGGCATCTGCCTTGGCCTTGGCATCAGCCAGGATAGCCTCCTGATTGGTGATGATCTTCTGATATCTCTGGATCTCTTCAGGAGTATTGGCCTTAAGCTCCGCCAGAAGCTCCTCTATCTCATCCTTATTTACAATGATATTCGAGCTGGAAAAGGTCTGAGTCTTGCAAGAATCAATAAACTCCTCCATCTCATTTATAATCTGTTCAATCCTGTTAGCCATAGTCTTCCCCTCTTATATTCTCTGTTTCCTCAATTTATCATAGATCATATCGATAATGCTTTCAGGCACAAAATGCGAGATGTCGCCGCCGTAGGATGCCACTTCCTTGACTATGGAAGATGAAAGGTAGGCATATTCCAAGCTGGTGGTAAGGAATATAGTGTCGATCTCGCTGTAAATGGTACGGTTCATCTGCGATATCTGAAGCTCGTACTCGAAATCCGTAACAGCCCGAAGTCCCCTTACTATAAAGGACGCATCATTTTCTTTGGCAAAATCAACGAGAAGACCCCCGAAGGATTCAACTCTTATATTGTCATGCCCCGATAACAAATCCGATAACATTTTAACACGTTCATCAATCGAAAACAATGATTTCTTGGCGGAATTGGTAAGCACCGCCACTATAAGCTCATCCGCTATCTTTGTGGACCGCTCTATGATGTCCAAGTGCCCGAAGGTCACGGGATCGAAGCTTCCCGGGTATATCGCTCTAGTCATGAGTACTCCTTATGAAAACATGTTTGTTGGTCTTATAATCTTTGACCCTTTCGATAGTATAATCCATATCGTCGATAAAATCAAAAGATATATGCTTATCGGCCTCCGCAACTATCAAAGTGTCCTTATCCACCCCGGAAAGGCCTGAAAGAGCCTTAAGGACAGGCTCATAAAAGTCTCCCTTATAGGGGGGATCTATATATATCACATCAATATGAGGATACTCCCGGAGTCTGGGGATCACTGACAGAGCGTCCCCGAAATATACCTTTGCCTTATCCTCAAAATGAGTATGCTCCAGATTCTCTTTAATAACGCTTATGGCCCGCCTGTTATTCTCGACGAAGATCGCTTCCTTTGCCCCTCTGCTCAAGGCCTCTATGCCAATACCTCCTGACCCCGCAAAGAGATCCACAAAGACCGCTTCATAGAGCTCATCATTTATTATATTGAAAATGGTCTCCTTTATCCGGTCGGTAGTGGGCCTGGTATCCATCCCGTCCACTGACTTTAAAAGGAGCCTTCTGGCGCTTCCGGCTATAACTCTCATAAATTATCCTTTCAGAACCCCATTTTCCCTATGGCTGATACTTTCACAACAGTACCAATATATACCCTCAGGTTGTTTTTCGCAACAGCCTTGTCATCCACCACTTCCACGGAATAGGTGATCTCTCCCGCCGCGCCACGCTCTCTGGCCGACCTGGCAGTATATTCCTTAAGATCCGCTATGGCGTATTCCCTGGCATCCTCAATAAAATCAAAATGCTTCTTCCCGGCCTTGGCATATACATCAAAACCGCCGCCGATCAAAGGTTTGATCTCGGTTTTTTCCCTGGCGATTATGTTGCCGTTGATGGCACCTATGGCGTTGGCCACTTCGGAATACCTGGGGATAACTGTTTTCGTCCCCAGCAGCTCTCCCACCTTGGGGAGGAATATGTGAATGGGCGCCCCGATCCCTATAAGGGAATAATGGAGCCTGAAATCACATTCGGCTATCTCAGCCTGCTCTCCCTTGTATTTCCGCTCAAAATCATCATTTATGAGATTAAGGGTCCCCAGATCCAGCCCGTTCTTCCGATAGTAAGGATTGGAATACTCCATGACGCAGCGGACTATATTGATGTAGAGTTTTCTCATAACCTCCTTGTATACCATCTCAGAGAGGGTCTCCCTGTCCGGATGGCAGTCCAGGCATACCTTGTAGTAATCCGCCACTATCTCCGCAGCCCTGGGATCGTAGGTACTGAAATCCCCCTTAAGATGCATGATATCCGTGGGGGTAAGGCCGCTCCTTATGATGACACCCTCGCGCTCAAGCCGCTCCGCCTTGAAATGATACACATCAGACCCCATATATTCAGCCGCCTTGGAAATGCTTAAAGGTCCCTCTTTAAGCTTCCGGCACAGCTTCTTCTCCGAGTCATTATAGTTATCACTTTCCTCTATATCCTTAACAGCCACATAGAATTCATGGATATATCTGGTGTGGGGAAGGGTCTCATTATACAGTTTTTCCAGTTCCTCAAGGATATAGGGATACTCCGTGGCAAGGATGCTTATGGGGATGATCCTGGCGGTATCAATGTATAAGCTGCCCTCCTTGTGGCGAATGGCGGAATCGCCCCCAAGTCCGAAGGTATCCACATAGAGACCCTTTACAAAGGTCTTCCATCTGCCTATCTTGATGCCGTCCTCCACCGTCACGGGGACCCCATCCCTTATTATGGCCATATCCGTGGTGGTACCGCCCATATCTATGACTATACTGTTCTTCTCTTCGGTAAGGTTGGCCCCGCCTATGACAGAAGCCGCAGGACCACAGAGTATGGTCTCCACGGGATAATCCATGGCAAATCGCTCTGACATAAGGCTGCCGTCGCTTCTTACTATCCCAACGGGGACATTTATGTTCTTTTCAGCAAGGACCACCTTGATGGCCTTTAAGAACTCATCAATGGTGGGGATGAGCCCTGCGTTAAGAAGGACGGAGGCTCCCCTCTGCAGGGTGTCTATATCAGAAAAAAGCTCATTGCCGCAGACCACCGGGATCCCCAGCTTCTCTCTTATAAGCTCCTTGGTCTTCTTCTCCACCAGGGCGTTATTGTTCATGGCAAAGAGTTCCACGCAGGCAACTGCATCACAGGACCCGAAGTTCTCTTCTATGCCCTTTTCAAAGGTATCCCAGTCCGGATCCTTCTCATAGCCCCCGGTGAACTTGGGGAAGCTCTCCTGAAAATAGATATCATCCGCCTTTGGCAGACCGTATTTGGCTCCGAACCGCTCCACCGTGTCGGGACTGATACCCCACATAATAAGCTTGGCCCGGCCGTTCTTGTCTTCAACACATGCGTTAGTAGCCATGGTTGTGGATAGTCCCACCATGGCTACAGAAGATAAAATCTTAGGGGATAATCTGTCCAAGACATTCCTTATCCCCACCGTAAGATCATATTTGGTTGTAAGAGCTTTGCCGCTTTCTATTACTTTGCCATTATCAAGGTCATATATGACAGCATCGGTATAGGTTCCGCCTGTATCTATGCCTAATCCGTAACTCATCTTCGCGTTACCTTAATCCCTTCTGGCTTTGATGATACCGTTCAACTCATTGCCTGCCTTATCCAGGCAGTCCATCATTTTCTCCGAAAATGCACCGCATTCTCCGTTCTTGATCATATTGATGGCCGTATCATGGGCAAATGCGTCCTTGTATACACGCTTGCTGACCAGAGCCTCATATACGTCTGCCACCGATACGATCTGGGCCCATATGGGGATGTCCTCTCCCTCAAGGCCGTCGGGATAGCCCCGGCCGTCGTACTTCTCATGATGGTATCTGCATATATCGTATATTACTTTGAAAAGATTGTCATCGTAAATAAACTCAAACTGATCCAGGATCTCACAGCCCTTGATGGTGTGGGTCTTCATGATCTCAAATTCCTCAGGGGTAAGCCTCCCGGGCTTTAAAAGGATGGTATCCGAGATGGCTATCTTGCCTATATCATGCATGGCCGAAGCAGTGATGATATCCACCTCGTCCTTGTCCGTCAGCTTGTACTCCGGATAATCACGGCGCAGGTACTTTAAGAGTGTGGCAACCACGCTCTTGATATGACGGATATGGGCTCCGGACTCCAGATTACGGAACTCCACCACGGTACTCAAGGTCTCGATAAGCATCTCATTGGATTTCTTGAGGATCTCCGCCTGCTCGCTAATCTTTACCGTCTGCTCCTCCACCATCTTCTCCAGCCTGTTCTTATGCTTGTAAAGCTCGATGGTGTTGGTGACACGCTTGGTGACTATCTCGGGATTAAAAGGTTTGATGATGATATCGGACACCCCAAGGTTATAGCCGTTCTTCTCGGCCTCCATGGTATAGTCTCCGGTAATGAGGATAACGGGGATCTTCTTGATAAGCCCCGACTCATTAATGATCTCAAGGAACTCAAAGCCGTTAAGCACGGGCATGACCAGGTCCAAAAGGATAATGGTGATATCCTCATGTCCCTCGTTTAAAATATCAAGGGCTTCCTGGCCGTTCTCGGCCTCGATGACATCATAATTATCCTTAAAAACCTCGTTTAATATGCCTCTGTTGACTTCCGCATCATCGACGATAAGTATCTTTTCTTTTTTGTTCAGCATTTGGCAAAACCCCATTCATTTGTATAAAAAGCCTCAATAATTATACCGGAAAATGTCTGAAAAGTCAATGGAGTTTGCGGATAAGATGCGAACTTAAAGGGCATCTATATAGGTTTTTTCAGACTTTTCTTTAAATCGAAGGTAAATGTCTTTTATAAATGGGTCCTTCTCCGCCTCATCGGCAGTCAGCCGCCCTGATATATCCTCCGAAAGCCTTGATGCTATCTTAAGTATATCCGCATCCTCGAATATGTCCGCCATCTTGAAATTCATCTCGCCGCTCTGCCTGATCCCCAGCATATCCCCCATTCCCCTGGTCTTGAGATCTTCCGAGGCAATGTAGAATCCGTCATTGGACCGGTTTAAAACATCAAGGCGTTCCCTTGCTTCTTCCGACTCCGAGGTATTGATCATGATACAGTATGACTGGTCAGGGCCCCTTCCCACTCTTCCCCGGAGCTGATGGAGGGTGGCAAGGCCGAAGCGCTCTGCGTTCTCGATCATGATCACCGTGGCATTGGGTACATTTATCCCCACCTCTATGACCGTGGTTGATACGATGATCCCTATCTCCCCGGCTGCAAAGGCTTCCATGATGTCATTCTTCTCCTGTGGCTTCATCCTGCCGTGAAGATACTCGATGCGGATTCCCGGCAGCCTTTTTCTTAAAGTATCTGTATAGGTAACGACATCACAGACCTCCAGATCCTCGCTTTCCTCCACCATGGGACAGATAACATAGGCCTGGTGGCCTTTTTCTATCTCTTTTTTTATAAATCCGTAGGATGTGTCCCTGCTTTCGGGACCAACCACACAGTTTTTAATGGGCAGTCTCTCGGCCGGAAGCTCCTTTATCAGGGATATGTCCATATCCCCGTAAATGATAAGCCCCAGTGTCCTGGGAATAGGCGTAGCGCTCATTACCAGAACGTGGGGAAGCCTGCCTTTTCCGGCCAGGAAATCACGCTGTTTCACGCCGAAGCGGTGCTGTTCATCCGTTATGACAAGGCCTAAGTCCTTAAACTCCACCCTTTCCTGTATAATGGCATGGGTCCCCACCAGGATCCCTATCTCGCCGTTTTCAAGTTCCTCATATATCCGGGCTCTGTCCTTAGCCTTGGCGGAGCCTGTAAGGCACTCCACCCGTATATGGATCTCATATTTATCGAAATATTCCCTGATGGTCTCAAAGTGTTGTCTGGCCAGGACTTCCGTAGGTGCCATCATGGCGGCCTGGTAACCGCACTCCACTGCATTTATCATGGCGGTCAATGCTACTATGGTCTTACCGCTTCCCACATCACCCTGGATTATCCTTCTCATGACATGGTCTGATGCCATATCCTTCTCTATCTCTTTGATGGTACATTGCTGTCCCTTGGTAAGATCGAAGGGAAGTTTCTTTACAAACGCTTTCCCGGCCTTAGTGTCATTTACGGGATGGGAATTGCCCTCCTCATTAATAAGGGCCTTGGATGCCCTGATCTCCAGAAGGAAGAAAAAGAGTTCGTCAAAGGCAATCCTTTTTCTGGCTCTGGCGGCCTTTTCCCGGTTATCGGGAAAATGAACCTGCCTCATGGCCATGTCCATATCCATAAGTTTAAAGGATTCCAGCATCTCGGGAAGGAGGTATTCGTGTCTGCCGGCCGTCTTTGACAGGGCCTGATCCACTGCCTTAGATATGGTCTTGTCGGAAAGGCCCTTTGTCTTGGCATATACAGGCAGCATCCGCCCTTTCCTGCCGGCGTATTCCTCCACGGGAAAGAACTCCGGATGCTCCATGGAAAGCCTGCCCTTAAATTCCCGCACTTTCCCGTAAAAGACGTAATGCCCTCCTTTGCGAAGAATATTCTTCAAAAAGAGAGCATTGAAATATGTAAGGGACAGGACTCCCGTCCCATCACTTACATGGCATGTTATTATCTTCTTACCCGGTCTTCCCGTAACCGTAAGGGAATCCGTTATCATTCCTTTAACAGCGGCAGTCTGCCCGGGCCGCAACGAATCCACGGATACCGTGTCCGGGTATTCCTTGTAATCCCTGGGGTAGTATTCGGCAATATCCTCTAATGTATATACTCCCAGCTTCGCAAAAAGCGATGCCGTCTTGTCTCCCACTCCGCTAAGAGTCTTGATACTGCTTTCATTATCTGCCATAGAATAGTGTTACTCCACAGAAACAATATAATAGTATACAGGCTGGCCTCCGAAATGAAGCTCCACGTCACAGTCGGAGAACTCTTCCTCCACTCTGGCGGATAACTCTTCAGCAGCCTCCTTGTCTATCTCTTCTCCGTAGTAAATGCTGATGAGCCCTGACTCATCGTCAACCATCTTTTCCACCATCTCAAGTACGGTGTCGCTAAGGTCCTTGCCTACACAGAGGATGGAGGAATCACCTACGCCCATGTAGTCTCCCTCGGATATCTGTATGTCATCGATCTCCGTATCCCTTATGGCATAGGTAACCTGCCCTGTCTTGATATTACCGATCTCCTCATTCATCTGCTCCTCATTTTCCTCGGCGGAACGATCGGCGATGAAGTTGATCAGGGCCATGATACCCTGGGGAATAGTCTTGGTGGGGATAACCACTATGTTCTTGTCCTCCACCATCTGCTTAACCTGGTTGGCAGCAAGGATTATGTTGCTGTTGTTAGGCAGGATAAAAATGGTGTCGGCGTTAATGGTGTTGACCGCATTTATAAAGTCCTGGGTACTGGGGTTCATGGTCTGGCCCCCCTTAATGATAACGTCGGTACCCAGAGCGCTGAATATCTCGTCAAGTCCTGCTCCTGCAGATACTGCGATAAAGGCCATGTCTTTATGGGCTGAACTTGCAGCGCTAACAGCCTCTTCCTCTTTTTTTGCGGCTTCCTTTTCGGCTTCCTGCGCAGCGATCTTGGAGGCATCCTTTATAAGCTTCTCCTCATGCTCTTCGCGCATGTTGTCGATCTTCATCTTGGTCAGAGACCCGAAGGTAAGAGCCTTCTGGATGGCAAGTCCGGGATCATTGGTGTGAACATGGACTTTTACTATATCGTCGTCGGATACCAGGACCAGGGAATCACCTATGGATAAAAGGTAATTCTTGAAGGCAGCCTCAGCATCCTCGTTGTACTCCTTCTCCAGCATGATGATAAACTCGGTACAATAGCCGAATTTGATATCTGCCGTATCTATATCCTCTCTGGGAGGCCTTGTGCCTGATACCGGCGAGGAGGAAGCCATGGAAAGATCCGGCTTGTAATCTACCTCTTTGCCGATAAGGGCATCATAACAGCCCTTCATTACTTCCACCAGACCCTGTCCACCGGAATCCACTACCCCGGCCTGCTTTAATACCGGAAGCATCTCCGGTGTCTGGGAAAGGACGTATTCAGCCTTCTTGATGACACCTTCTATGATGATGACCAGATCATCCTCGGAAGCAGCAAGCTCCGTAGCTGCATCAGCGGCTCCTCTGGCCACCGTCAGGATGGTGCCTTCCTTTGGCTTCATAACAGCCTTGTAAGCCGTCTCTACAGCCTTCTGAAATGCATTGGCCAGTACGATGGCATCTATAACATCATAATTGGATACCACCTTGGAAAATCCCCTCAAAAGCTGGGATAAGATAACTCCGGAGTTACCTCTGGCGCCCCGCAGGGACCCGGAGGAAACAGCCTTAGCCACATTTGTCATATTATATTCTGAGAGCTTGGAAACCTCTGACGCAGCAGACGTAATGGTCATGGTCATATTGGTCCCGGTATCTCCGTCAGGAACGGGAAATACGTTCAGCTCGTTGATCCATTCCTTATTAGCCGACAGCCTTCCTGCACCTGCAAGGAACAATTTTGCAAAAAGGGCGGCATCTATTGATTTAATCTCCACTTTTCAATCTCCTTATGACGTAACCTTATCAATCGATTACTCTTACGCCCTCTACAAAAATGTTGATGCGGTCCACGGGCATCCCGGTGAACTCCTCAACCTTGTACTTAACAGTCTCCATAAGATTATCAGCTACGGTGGAAAT
The DNA here is from genome assembly GCA_017550165.1 of Lachnospiraceae bacterium. Lineage (GTDB taxonomy): Bacteria > Bacillota > Clostridia > Lachnospirales > Lachnospiraceae > SIG280. The sequence continues at coordinate 11,904 of JAFZQH010000027.1, forward strand.
GCTTACGCCGTAAGCTATGATTATATGAAAAGCCAGCATTATCCTGTTATCAACTACCTTAACGCTTATACCGTGGGTCATGGAATCCTTCCTTAAGAGCTTCACAAGACCATCCCTTGCGTTAACGGCTGCCATGCCCACGATGCCGAAGCACTCTACGGCAATGGATCCGGCATATGCGGCAATAACTTCCGAATTAATGACAACTTCGCCTAATTCCGTGTTCATACGTCCTCTCATGATCATACCTCTCTTTCGCTTAAAAATCCCTTACGGCTCTGCATTTGCCATAAGGGATTCATACGCCTCAGTCTGTCTTAAGCTCTTTCAACTTTTCCGGACTTCAAGCAAGATGTACATACATAAATCCTCTTAGGAGCTCCGTTTACTTTACACTTAACTGACTTTATATTGGACTTCCACATTCTGTTACTTCTTCTATGTGAATGACTCACGTTGTTGCCAAAGTGAGCACCTTTTCCGCAAATACTGCATACTGCCATACAAACACCTCCTGTTCTGCACGAATATAGACTCACAACAAACGTATTTTATCAGATGAATATATTTATTGCAAGAGATTTTTTTATTCTCTCTTTACACAGCGTCGGTGGGCTCTTCCTTCCCATCCTCGAAGATCTCATCAAGGTTCTCTTCTGCCTCGGTGGTGCTTCCCTTGTCCATGAACTTGTTGACAAAGTCGGGAACAAGATCAAGAACCTTAGCCACGCCGGACTGATCTCTTACGCTGATGAGCTTGCTGGTCCCGTTTTGAAGGACAAGTACTGCGCAGGGAGTCATCTTGGCGCCTACACCACCGCCACCGCTGCTCTTATTGCCGTCCATGGAACCTGCTCCCATACCGAAGGAGATCTCCATCAGGGGAATGATAACGGTATCGCCGTATTTAACCGGCTCTCCCACCACCGTCTTGGAAGTAAAGAACCCTTCCATTCCTTTAAATAAAGCTTCCGCATTGTTAGAAAAACTGTTATTAGCCATAATATACCTCATTTTGTGTATTTATATGATTCTGTCTTGTAACTTAGTTACTTTCTGGCCTTCTTGATAATAGACATAATCCTCTTGTTAGTAAGTATCCTCAACCCTTGTATCACAAAGAATATGAGAAAAACATGTCCCTTCACCCTGGCCTCCCCGTCTATCACCAACTCCTCCGTCTCGAAGATGGGGGTAATGAGGAAATTCCCTTTATGGACCGGATAAGCAGCCCCGCAGGCCGCCAGGATGGTCCCTGTGGTGGAGGGATCTTCCATGCCCAGATTTATATGCCCTTTAAACCGCCTCGGCAGGATATGCTTTAACGTCTTCTTCAGTACATCCTTAGCCAGAGCGATCGCCTTCTTGGTTTCTTCCTCTTTCAGATAAGCCCGGACTTTCTTGGCCTTGGCTATGGAATCTTCAACCTTCTTCTTGGTCTCTTCCCGCTTCTTGCGACTCTCTTCCTTTTTCTCCGCCTTCAGCCGGGCCTTCTCTTCCTTAAATCTGGCCTTCTCTTCTTTGGTCAGCTTCTTTTTATTCTTGTCTTTCTTGAAGATGCTCTTTATCTTATCAGAAAATCCTGTTTTCTTCTTATCAGTAGATTCCTCAGAGGAATCAGAAGTAACCGATTCATTTATTTCTTCGTCTTCTTCAGCAAAAGAAGACTCGGTTGCTTTGCCTTCAATGCTTTTATCTTCAATTAGCGGGGGTTCCTCTTCAGTGACAGAATACACGGGGACGGTTCTCTGTCCCCCACCTCCCGGTTCTGTGCCTTCCTTGATTTCTTCTTCCATTGGGACAGCGAACCGTCCCCTGTCTTCGTCCGACTCAGTACTTTCAGTCTTCTTCCCCACCTTTATCGGAATCCCGAAGATCCTCACCTTCACGCTCAGCTCATTATTTTCAAAGACCACCACCGGCCTTATGATATACAAAAACCATCCAAACTTGGCCTTTACCGCTAGTTTCTTTATATCCTTCGTGCCCGTCACATACACGTTATAGGTCAGCGGCGAGAACAGCGCCAACAGGAGGATCAGCAGGATAAGACCAAGAATGCATAAAAGAATGATCCCTATAACCTTTAATATCGTAAGAAAAATCGCCATAGTGACCGTATACCTTTCATCTTACCCCATGCTCAAGCACGTAGTTCTTCATATCCAGGGTTCCCGTCTCGTCATACACCTTCTGGGAGAAATGCTCCATAAGATCCAAGGCTTCGTCCTGACCCTTGGCGATCCCCACGATGATCAGGTCATCCTTGGGGTACCTCTTCCACATCAACAACTTGGTATCTATGATATCAAACTGATTGGGAGAGTCGGGAGAAATAACGATGGCGCTAAGGCCTAACACGCCCTTGCCCATCTTAAGCTTCGTCACATACCCTATTCTCTTCTTCCCGGCTTCTTCACCGTATATCAGCTTCTTGGCCCACTTCATATGATCATCCGCTTACAAGACAGGGGACGGTTCTCTGTCTTATTCAAAAATATCAATAGTACTTATGATTCCCCCACAAATTACTCTTCCTGAGATCAAGGTACATATTATACCCCTTCTCCAGGATCTCCTTCTCGTTATCGAACTTCAGGAGATGATAAGCCTCGTGAAATTTGTAATAACCGGAATCGTAAAAGAACTCCTCACGCTGGGGTTTACTGTAGTAATTCCCTGCCATCATAAGATACCAGTGAACCGACTTGTTCACCACACCCTCCGGCACCGTGAAATTATACTGGCTCTGGCCTATGAACTTGATGATCTTACCCGATACGCCGGACTCCTCCAGTACTTCCCGGAGAGCTGTATCCTTGTATTCCTCGTCAGGTTCAACCGTACCTTTGGGCAGAACCCAACCCTCGTATCTGTTCTTGATCTTCTTGTAGAGCACAAGAATCTTACCGCGGTGTATCACCACACCGCCACAACTAATTGCCTCAATCATTGCAATCCCTCGAATATATCTATAATCTTTAACAGTATATACTATTTAAGGGCGCAACGCAAGTAAAACAAGACAGGGGACGGACCCCTGTCTTGTACGTGTTGTGGATCATTGAACCAGTCTCTGCTTTGATTCATTTCGGCGTGCTATGCCGTCTCGAATTTGCTTGTGCATTGCCTCCGGGATTGGAGGACAATCCTCATCATATTCATGTACACGTTTCCTCGCCGCACGGATTTCATTTATCTCTTTCTCCGTAATAGGACCCCGTTCACTCAAAGTCATAGTTACAACCTGTTCACCAAATTCATTTACCGTTTTTTTCATTAACATCACCTCTGCTATTGATATAATCATCAATTTCAATGCCTTCTGCAGGTCGTGCGGAGATTATTCGAATTATTTCTTTATCTCCATATTCACGGACTGTATATACTACACATAGAATATCCGCAACATATCCTAATACAATATACCTGTCCTCCCAAACTCCATACTTATTATATCCGCTATGATCAACGTCATGCCAAATAATATAATATGGATCATCAAACACTCGGGCAGCTGTTTCAAATCTAATCCCATGCTTTTTATAATTACTTCTGTTTTTCTTATCATCCCACTCAAATAATGAGTTTTGCATATATAATATATTCTCCTTGATTATAGCATTTTCAACATGGATTGCCAAATACGATTTCTTAAGATCAGTGTTACCTAAAGAACTATCAGATTAAAAAATAGAAACTAAAAGAATCGTTATTCGCAGAGATTATAATAGCAATAATTTACAATATTGTCAATACATATTTTGTAATAATTTTAAATCATTGGTGATAATAAACAGTACAAGACACAGAACCGTCCCCCGTCTTGTTACTCATACATTTTTACTTTGCTTTGACTTTAATATTGCATTCTTTATAGAACCCGCCGTCTTTGGTGGTTACCCTGATCTTGGCTTCGCCGGGAGATACTGCCTTGACCGTGCAGTTTAGTTTGTTCTTCTTGGTGATCTTAACAACTGAAGGATCCGATGAGGTCCATGTAACCCCGGTCTTGTCCTTGTCCACGTTCTTGGGGCTTAAGGTCGCCTTCAGGTTCAGAGTCTGTTTAACCTTCAGATTAGCCGACTTCTTGTTAAGAGATACATTTTTTACATGTACCGGAGCCTTAACGGTAACATTTATGGTTGCCTTCTTCTTGCCGGCGGATACCGTAATCTTGGCTGTTCCCTTGCCTACAGCCGTAAGTGTGAACTTGCCTGTATAGGGATCAAGATTGTTTACTGTAACAACGCTCTTCTTATTTGAAGTCACCTTGACCTTCTCGCCGGTTGAATAGTAGTCCGGTGAAGCAATAGCCTGGTAATCGCTTGTAGCCCCAATACCGTTAAGGGTTATTTTTGTCTTCTTGGGTTTGAGGGTCAGGGTCTTGGTGATAACCTTAGCCTTCTGGATCTCCAGTTTGATAATTCTTTGTATCCCCGAAGCTGAAGTAACGGTAATATCTGCCTTGCCCGCTTTCTTTCCCGGCATTACCACAATGGTATCCCCTTCAAATGATACTTTTGCGATGTCTTTGCTTATGGATACGCTCTTGATGGTGTCGTTCTCAAGTATGGCCTTGATAGACTTAGATGCCTTCTTCGCCCCGGCCCGGACCACAAGCTTGGAATCATTAAGCTCCATTTTAGGTATAAATGGATCAGTTACTGTCACAGTACATGTCGCAGATTCTCCACTGCCGTCATTAGTCTTAACAGTGATAACAGCGGTTCCTTCCCCCTTCGCAGTCACAAGCCCCTTATTGCTGACTGTTGCAACTGAAGCATTACTGCTGGCCCAGGTTACAGACCTGTCCGTTGCATTATCCGGTGTGACCGTAGCCTTAAGCTGCTTTGTTTCTCCGACCAGCAGATCCGCCTTATTGGAATCAACTGTTACTTCATCAACCATAATAACAGGTGCATTAGTGATCTCTACCGGAGCGCTTGCAAAATCAGTACTCTTTGTTGCAAAATCATCCTCTGCTATATCTTCTGCCAGAAGATAAACATGATAACCACTGCCCCAGGTACCTTTCACCTTAGCTGTATCAATGGCAAATGAGCCCACGCCCGAAGCGGACGGTTTGGCACTGCCTGTATCGAGTTTAGTGTATTGCTTTATAGTCGTACCATCACTCCAGCCTGTAGTGGAATTCCAGGGCTTATCAGTGATCACAACAGATAATCTGTTAACATTAGCCGCATTGGTGCCTGATAAGGAGTAGGGGATGGTTATTGTATTACCTTTTTGGAATACTGTACCTGTTCCTAATCCGGCAGTAATAGCTCCGTCTAATACTGTAAGCTTATATTCTGCATTTACCTCGCCTTTTATTCCCTGGATGCAGGTGGAGAATAAGATTTTTGAAAGATCCAGGTTCATAGCGGGACTGACACACATGGGATATGTGCCACTATAAATCTCAGTATAAGGCGCTATATAATTATTGGCATTTCCAACCTCACTTACTACTCTAACTCTTTTTTCGGAAGCTGCTGTTCGCAGCCACCAATATCTTCCTGAACCTGTATCTATAGATGGTACCGCATATTTAGTATTCTTCCTGACATCTTTCTTTATTCGTGTTTTTGCATTATCATTCGTTACATTCAAATAGCCATATTCTTTTTTAATTACTTCTTTTATCCCAAGCACAAATATACTGTCCTTATCAAGCGGCTCATAATCTGTAGATATGGTGCTCTCTGCAACCGCTTTCTTTTCCGCTTCCGCAAAATACTTCATATTTTGCAGAAAACCATCACCATTGAGTGTTATCCATAGGTCACTCACGCTCCAAGCATTAACACTGTCATCAAAGATACTTTTAAACAAAACCCAGTCGCAGTCCAGAAACATCGTCTTTCTTCCTGCGGAGGTCTGTTCGTCGGTATTGTAAGCAGTTGTGCTTTTTTGAAGAACCCTGTATTTAACCGGAATGCTGCCTGTTACATTTCCTTCATAATCCTTGTCGTAATGCCCGAAATATACAAAGCTTCCGATCCACGAATCATCTTCGCTTAACGGCTCGGTGGGATCACACATTATTGACGTCCCCGTCCCGGTATTATCCGCATTCTTATCAAATGTCACAGCCGCCTGCACCTCTCCTGTCCCCAGATACAATCCCGACAGCAAAAGCACAGCCGCCATAAAGAACGCCGGCAGTCTCCTTCCTGTTTTCCTCGAAATACTACTCGATATAACTCCCATTATTATTAAAACTCCTTCCTTGCCTTGCAAATTGCTAATTAAAACACACGTTTATAGTACCATACCCCTCACCCTACTGTCCAATTCAACCTGCCACCAGCGGAGTGCAAGGCAGGAGGGACGGTTCTGTGTCTATCTCAACTCTCTCAGGGGGATACGACACTTTGCTTTACTTTGCGTAAAGGAATAGAATCTCCCGTATCCCGGTTACCAACAGCAATTCTGAGCCCGGAAGGCGAAGAAAGAGGGACCTTAAGCCATGGATGGCGCATGTCCCTCGGTTGCGTGACTTGTACCGGGATAAACGGGATACGTAGGAGATTCATTCCTTGGAGCACGTAAGGGAAAGTGTCTGTATCCCTTGCGAGAGTAAGACAAGACACAGAACCGTCCCCTGTCTTGTTACTCCTCCATCACCTTTATCTTCTCCTTCGGCAGATACTTGATCAGCAGTTCCTCCAGCCTCTCCGAATCCACCGGCTTGGTCAGGTAATCATCAAACCCTTCGGCGATATACCCTTCCCTGGCACCGGCAACGGCGTTGGCAGTAAGGCAGATAGCCGGAACCTTGGAATTGGGATTGCCGTAAGAAGACCTAAGTTCATGCAAAGTTTCGATCCCGTCTTTCCCGGGCATCATATGGTCAAGAAAGATAACATCGTATTTGTTCTCATCGGTAAGTTTCAGCCCCTGGGTCCCGTTCCGGGCAGTATCCACCGTAATAAGCGTCCGCTCAAGAAGGCCCTTAATGACGTCAAGATTAAGGGGATAATCGTCAACAATGAGGATCCGCGCATCGGGAGCCTTCAGCCTTTCTTTGTAGCTGTTGCGGCTGATGGTATAGGACCTGTGCAGCTCCGGGTAATCCCCCAGCTCATCCCACGAAACCACATCCTGCTCCAGCAAAAACCAGAAGGTCGAACCCTCACCGTATACGCTCTCAACATGCAGCTCCGAGCCCATCATTTCCAGCAGGTTCTTGGTGATACTAAGGCCCAGCCCGGTACCTTCGATATTTCTGTTGCGGATCTCGTCGACACGTTCGAACTTGGAGAAAAGCCTGTCCATGTCCTCCTCCCTGATGCCGATGCCGGTGTCGATGACGGCCACCCTCAAAACCACCTTGTCAGACTCCGGTAGCCGCTCTTCACATTTGATCTGGAAAGTCACAAAGCCCCTGTCCGTGTATTTCACAGCATTAGTCAGGATGTTGGTGATGACCTGCTTGATCCTCACTTCATCGCCGTAGAGAACCCCGGGAAGACTGCTGTCGATATCCACCCGAAGGTCCAGGTTCTTGGCTTCAGCCCTGGTCTTGATCATGTTCACCAGATTGTAAATGATCTTGAACGTGTCATACTCCACCGGTATGATATCGATCTTTCCGGATTCGATCTTGGAAATGTCCAGGATATCATTGATGATCCCCAGCAAGGTGCCCCCGGCGGTCTTGATGTTTTCAGAGTAAGCAAGGATCTCCGGGTCGTCGGATTTGCGAAGGATCATTTCATTCATGCCCATAACGGCATTAATAGGCGTACGGATCTCATGGGACATATTGGAGAGGAAGGCGGATTTGGCCTCATTTGCGGCAATGGCGCGAGCAGACATGTCCGCAGACCTGGAAATGTCCCAGAGGTCGATAAGATACAGAAAAATGGCCATGGCCACAATGGTAATGTTGGCGGTCTCCAGGCCGTAGAAACAAAACTGCAGTATTGATGCCGGAAAAGGCATGAAAGCAAAGAGCAGTACCGTAAATCTCATATTCTTCGACAGACGTTTAAAATACTGTAATATAAGGGAAATGTGGATCAGCAGTATGATAAGGGGCACCGAAAAGCACACCCCCACAGCCGGGCCTCTGAAGTAGGTATTGGACTCGTCCAGATAATAGCATAAGCCTGTAAAGGGCGACAGAAGAATCAGGATAGCGTCTATCGCTGTTAAGATGTCATTGATCTTGAAACGGATAAGGTAGGGGCTTAAGTCCTCCGTCTCCGAGAACATGGTCCTCAGATACTGGTTAAATGCAAAGATGACAACCACAACCCCGAAGAAATCGAAGAAATTGGTTATTTGGGACATCAACTTTGAAAAATCATCAGGCTGCCCGTTATATATCCATGTAAGCCTTGCAGATATCAAAAGGACCGCAGCAGCGGCTTCCAGGATAAACAAAGCCTTTTTCTTCTTCGTGTTCATTCCCGTCATCAGGATAAAAAAAGCGATGACCAAGCACATACTTCCCAGAGAAAGCATGATATCAAGCTGTTGAGTTCTTAACAGATCGACCATTATTTATTATCCTTTCCATAAGTACATATTAAGATAAGACACAGAACCGTCCCCTGTCTTATTTATTTCTTTGCGTAATACGCATCCATGATCTGTCTCGCCACCGCCGGTGCCACTCCGTCGGCGTCCTCCACGATGGCCGTTACCAGAATCTCCGGATCCTCCACATTGGCAAAGCCCACGAACCAGGAATGGCTCTTGGTCTTGTCGCTTGAGTATTCCGCCGTTCCGGTCTTGCCGGCGACCTCGTACTTTGCGCCCTTAAACTGGTAGACCGTACCCTGGGTAACCACGGCCCGCATGTATTTCTTCAATACATCGCAGTCTTCCTTGTCAAATAATGTGGCCGCCTTTCTCGGTCCTGTTGCGGAAACCGTGATCCCCGCATCGTTTACGGTGTGATCCACCAGGTAAGGTGCCATAAGCACACCGTCATTTGCAATGGCCGCGCCGATCATCGCCATATGCATGGGCGTCACCACAGTCTCACCCTGACCGATGGCGGTCATCATGATCTCCGGCTTGGTGGCTGAAGGTTCAAGAACGAAGCTGCTTGATCCGCAGGCTATATCCGTAGGCAGACTCTTATTGAACAAGGCCCTCTCGCAGGTCGATCTGAGCTTGTTGATATCCAGAGACAGTCCGATCTTTGAAAATGCGCTGTTGCATGAATTGGCAAATGCGGCCGTCAAGTCTTCCTTCCCGTGGGCAGTGCCGTCATAGCAACGCAGTTTGAAATCATCCGCAGTCTCGTATCCCTTGCAGGTATAAGAGAAATTCTCATAATCCTTATTCTCACGGATATACTCAAGAAGGGTCAGGATCTTAAAAGTAGATCCCGGAGGATACAAGCCCCGGGTAGCCCGGTTCACAAGGATACCCTTACTTGACTGCTCGTTGGTATAGGCATCCCAGTTGGCCGCGATATTGTTTGGGTCGAATGCGGGCTTGGATACCATGGCAAGAATCTTCCCGGTCTTAGGCTCCATCACGATAACAGCTCCGTTATAGCCTCCCAGAGCATTATATGCCACGCTCTGCAATGTGTAGTCCAAAGTGGTCACCACATTGTCCCCGTTGCTCTTCACATTGTTGATATCATTGGTGATCTGAGTGATAATGGATGAATGTGAACGGAGCAGGGTAAAATTCTCGGCGCTTTCAAGGCCTGTCTTCCCCTTATCCGTATACCCCACCACATGGGCAAAGACCTGACCGTAAGGGTAATTTCTGTATTCCGTGCCGTCCTTCGCCGTCTTTGTGGTGGCAAGCACCTTGCCGTTCCGGTCAAGGATATCCCCTTTAACGATCTCCGCAGCAAGAGTGTCCTGCCGCTTATTAAAGCTGTTATTGATCACCTTATCGCTTTGAAAAACATTATAATAAATAAAGTATCCTATAAGCAGCAAAAACAGCACAAGAAAAGCGTACACCACCACGGTGTATTCCCTGTTAGCGCTTCTGAAATTCTGTTTCTTTATCTTCTTCGTATCTTTCATACTGAGTTTCCCCGAAATTATCAGTTATGCGGTTCCAATCACTATCATCCGCAGAATATGCCTCGTCAAAGGTATTCCTTGGACCGGGTCTTCTTTTTTCTCTAGATACTTCCTCATCCGTCCTGCGGATATACAAGCCCTGGATAATGGCGAATACAACAAGTGTGGCCAGCAACGAGCTTCCTCCGTAACTGATAAGCGGCAGAGTCACTCCCGTGGAGGGAATAAACTTGGTCACGCCGCCTATAGTAACAAAGACCTGAAACCCATAGGCAGTTCCCAGCCCCAGCGCCACCAGCTTATAAAACCTGTCCTTGAGCTGCATGGCGATATTGATAAAGAGGATCAGGCAGCACATACAGCAGAAAATAAGACAAATAGCAAATATCCCGCCCATCTCTTCTGATATGGCTGAAAAGATATAATCCTCCTCCACCACCGGGATGTCATTTGGCCGGCCTTTAAAAAGCCCGCTCCCGAACCACCCTCCGGTACCGATGGCAAACAGCGACTGGGCCACCTGATAGCCCTCATCATTTACCACACTGAAGGGATCCAGCCAGGCTATGACACGGGTCCTTACGTGGGTAAACATAAAATACGCCGCAACCGCCGCCACTGCGCCTACCGCAAGCCCTACCAGGGAATAAACATATTCCTTCGTGGCCACATAAAGCATGACCAGGTATACAAAGAAGAATATCATTGCTGCGCCCAGATCCTTGGAGGCGATGAGCACAAGTATATAGAATAACGCTATGGCCGATGTTATAAGGATGCTTTTGATCGATGTATCCGAATACAGACTGGCTGCCACAAAGAACACGAAAATGATCTTAACAAATTCCGAAGGCTGAAAGCTGATCCCGGCTATGGAAAATGAAAGCTTGGCACCATAGCTCAGGCGTCCCAGAACTGCAACGACACACAGAAGCGCGGCGCCAACCCCGGCGTACAGATATTTAAACCGGCGCAGATCCCTGGACTTGCTTATGATAAGCGGTACCAGCAGACTTGCCACTACAGACACAATGGCTATCCCCACCTGCTTGATGGCCCTGTCATAGTTAAGACGCGAGATCATGATAAATCCGATGGCCATAAACATGCACATCAGGTTCACCAGCTGCATGGAGGCCTTCGGATAGGCAATGTAATAAACCGTGAACACAACAACAAAAAAGATCAGCTGGACCAGATAAAAAATGATCACGCCCGTATCCCGGTCTTTCTGGATATATATCACCGTATAGGCCAGAAGATGTATAAAGAGCAGCATAAAACGCTGGAACGACAGCAGCAGAGACTTTCCGGATTCGGTCTTTTTCCTCATGGCTGCAAATCCCAGGTACGTAAACACCGCAAACAATATGATCAACAGATATTTTGACAGCTTTACGATAATGGAAAACATCTATTCTACTCCCCGGGCAAAATGTCCCCGTGTAAACTCTCCCTCCGGCTTCTTTTGATCCGTAAATGATCCGAAGACCCTCTCTGCCTCATCCGGCGTCTCATTGGTAAACTCCAGCCGAAATTGTCTGATCCCTGCACCCGATAGTTCTCCCATAGAATCCGACAGATACAGGGGTAGCCCGTTATATATCACATTATAACAGTATTCGCATACATTTCTTACGGGCAGATCGTTGTTGTATCGATCTTTTATGTAAAGACAACCTGTCTGACCCTTTGTGCAGCCATCCACCGTCTTTCGCACGCACTGGGCGCTGACCATGAGCGGGATATGACCGTAAACCACCGCCTCACTGTACAAGCCTCTGTTGCCTTTAAGCTCATGACTGTTAAGCTCTATGGGCGCACACAGTTCATGGATCCCGGCATTGATAAGAAGATCCGCCGCTTTCCCGTTAAATGAGTATAAACGGTAATCCCCCACCAGGACCCGGTCTTTTGCCCTATCCCGCAGAAAGGCCAGCTCATCAATGGTCCGAACCAGATACCCGTCAAATGATCCGTTCAGAAGATCGATCATTTCTTCAAATGCAGCCGCTGTCTCGCCTCTGAAAACATAAGGCATTGCAAAAAATGCTTCCCTGCCGGCAGATCTGATCCCATCGGAAACCTCCTTTAAAAGGTCCCGGTCAAGGCAGGGCGGGTCAATGTATACCCTCGAAAGGCTCTCCTGTCTTAATATGATCTCAAGAAGCTCCCGGTCATTTATCAATGCGGAAAAGGTGGTCCTGTTATTCCCGGCTTTGCGTCTGATACGATCCGTTCTTTCCGGCTCTATATCCTTTGCATCATCCGGATAATACCGGGAAAGGATGTCGCCACGCAGCTTCAAAAGAGCGTCTCTGCGCAGTTCGTTTATGGCCTTAACGGGCATGAAAACATCCCCGTCCATATCAATGTCCAGTTTTTCAAATTCAAAAGGCGTATCCCCGGTTTTAATGAACTGCTGACGAACCCTCTCCTCGGTCAAAGGTGCATTTTCCGCGGCTTGGACCATTTGTCCCTGAAGAGAAACCGTATGCCCTCCGAAACATACCGTAACTGATGCAGGCTCGCCCTTCTTAAGAGTAACGGATCCTCTGATCTTCTCCTTGGGCTCCGGACCCTTGTAATACTTTTCATATTCCCTGAAGAACTCTTCTCCCGCCGTTTCTATATCGGGACGGTCTGTTGAGATCATGTCCGGCCCGTTATGATGCTGATAATACCCTTCCGTAAATCCCCCGCGGTTCCCGGCATCGAGCAGCGTCTGCATGTCCATGGGATCTACGCGGTATTCCTCTCCTGAGAGAGCCAGGTCCATGTATTTACGATAAACAGAGGTAACGGCAGCCGTATACTCCGCCCGTTTCATCCTTCCCTCGATCTTGAAGGAATAGATCCCCGCATCAATGAGCTGTGGCAGGATATTGACGGTGCATAGATCCTTGGGGCTTAAGAGATATTTTTTATCGCCCACGTACCCGTATGGAAGCCTGCAGGGCTGGGCACACCTTCCCCTATTCCCGCTTCTTCCGCCGAAAATGCTGCTCATAAGGCACTGACCGGAATAACAGTAACAAAGAGCTCCGTGAATGAAGCACTCAACACTTATTCCTTCTTTCGTGATCTTACGGATCTCCTCCAGGCTAAGTTCTCTTGAAAGAACGACTCTTGAGGCACCGGCGTCTGTCATAAGCTTTGCGCCTGAAAGGTCTGCTATGGTCATCTGTGTGGAACAATGTATGTGAAGTCCGGGAAAATGCTCTTTTATAAAAGAGAACACCCCCAGGTCCTGGACGATAACCGCATCAAGGCCGTTATCATAATAAGGCTTGAGATAATCGAACAATGAATGTTCCAATTCAACTGATTTAAGCAGGGTATTTACCGTGAGATAAACCCTGCTTCCGTGAATGTGCGCATATTCAATTACAGATATGAGCTCCGCCTCTTCCGGGTTCTTTGCATAGGCCCTGGCGCCGAAGAAGCTTCCGCCTATATAAATGGCATCGGCCCCCACATTGACTGCCGCAATGGCACCTTCCCTCGAACCAGCCGGAGACAGGAGTTCTGTCATTCTTTCCTGCATTCCTTATTGTTTTTTCCCAAAAAGGGCGTCTTCCAGAGAAGTCTCAAGACGCGCCTTGTTTAGCTGAAGCTCGTGATTCTCCTCTTCCAGGGATTTGATCTTCTTATCCATCTCCTCCATCTTAAGCTGCATGGAGATCAGCTCATGCTTAAGATCATAGAGTGCCTTCTCCTTGTCGGCCATATTGCTCTCAAGACCTTCAAGTTTCTTCTTCGTGTTGAACAGGTCCTCGGCGATATTCAACTGCAACAGCGTGGCTTTCATGTCCGTGGGCAGTTTGTTATAGCCGTCAAGGCCTGAACTCTCCACGATCTTATTATTGATGTATGAGGCTATTCGCTGGTAGAATTCTTCTGTTTCGTAGCCGCCCAGTTTGTAGACTTTGCCGGCGATAAGAACTTCTGTTGTTGTTTTTGCTGCCATTCCTTTTCCCCCATTTATTCAGATATTATAACCCCACGCTTCTGTTATTTATATTTCTGCCTAAATTAATTATACAGTAATTGGCAGTAAAAACAACATTTTTGGCTGGGCATATTTAAATTGTTTTATTCTTCTACAATGTGGGGCGGCCAAGATGTTGATATGCGGCGCGGGTGGCGACGCGGCCCCGGGGGGTTCGGTTGATCAGCCCGTTCTTGATGAGGTAGGGCTCGTATACGTCTTCGATGGTGCCGGGATCTTCCCCTATGGCTGAGGCAAGGGTATCCAGACCCACCGGCCCTCCGTCAAATGTATCTATGATGGTGGTAAGGATCACACGGTCCGTATTATCAAGGCCGTATTTGTCCACTTCAAGCAGATCCAGAGCGTCTACCGCCACTTCCTTAGTTATGACGCCGTCGTACTTTACTTCTGCAAAGTCCCTGACACGCTTAAGAAATCTGTTGGCAAGCCTCGGTGTCCCACGGGATCTGAGTGCTATCTGCTCCGCACCTGTATCGTCTATCTCCACTCCGAGTTTCTGTGAGGAATGAAGGATTATCTCTTTTAGTTCATCTGTCGAGTAGAACTCCAGCCTGTGCACTACTCCGAATCTATCCCGCAAGGGTGCTGTAAGAAGCCCTGCCCTGGTAGTGGCGCCAACCAGTGTAAACTTAGGAAGATCCAGCCTGATAGATTTGGCTGTGGGTCCTTTTCCGATGATTATATCTATGCAATAGTCTTCCATGGCGGGATACAGCACCTCTTCCACCTGTCTGTTAAGACGATGTATCTCATCTACGAAGAGTACGTCCCCTTCCGACAACTGATTAAGGATGGCCGCCATTTCTCCCGGCTTTTCTATTGCAGGTCCGGAGGTTATCTTAATGTTAACTCCCATCTCATTGGCGATGATCCCCGCCAGGGTGGTCTTGCCCAGTCCGGGAGGGCCGTAAAGCAGCACATGGTCCAGAACCTCGTGTCGCTTCTTCGCCGCCTCTATATATACCTTCAGGGTCTCCTTGGCCTTCTCCTGCCCAATGTATTCCGACAGGAACTTAGGCCGCAGGCTCTTCTCTATCTTGATATCCTCTTCTAATTCCTTAGTTGTAATAATCCGCTTCTCCATTACACTCTCCGCAAGACAGGGGACGGTTCTCTGTCTTCTTCTTCGCAAGACAGGGGACGGTTCTCTGTCTTCCCCTTGATTTTACTGCATAGGACAGAGAACCGTCCCCTGTCTTATACGACTATTTTTAGAACTTTACGAGTTTTAGTGCCGCCTTAAGATATTCATCAACGCTAAGTCCATCTGCATCAGGAACAGCCCTCGCCGCCTTGAATGCTTCCGAGTCGGAAGCGCCCATGGAGACCAGCGCCTCCACAACTTCACCGAATACACCGCTTCCGGGAGAAGCAGCATTTACAAATACGGACTCTCCTGCCGGCGCCCCCAGTACATTTTCAATATCGATCTTGTCCTTTAACTCCAGGATAACGCGCTCGGCGCTCTTCTTCCCCACGCCGGGAGCATTCGATATGGCCTTGGCATCGCCGGAAATGATGGCCACCCGGAGATCCGATGCATTAAGCGCCGAAAGGATCGAGAGGGCATTTTTCGGACCGATGCCACTGACCCCGATAAGCATCTTGAACATCTCAAGATCATCCTCGGAAATGAAGCCGAAGAGACTGATGTCATCCTCTCTCACATTCATGTAAGTATATACTTTAACGCTCATCCCCGGCTCTACGCTGCCAAAAGACGCCGCCGACGGGATGTTCACAGCAAATCCCATGCCGTTATTCTCGATCACCGCCTGATTCTCCGAGAGAGAAACAAGCTCCCCTTTAATATACGCTATCATACTCTATCTCCAATATAATAAAATCCTTTTGCCTCAGACAACTTCACTTCCACAATACTTCCGATAAGGGTCGCATCTCCCGGGAAATGTACCATGGAATTATTCTCAAGCCTTCCGCTTACCAGGCCTGGATCCTGTGGGTTAATGCTCTCAACAAGCACCGGCAATGTCCGCCCTTCCAAGGCTTTATTCTTCACGGTCGCCTTTTCCTGGACCAGGGCAAGCAGCCTGTCGAATCGGTCCTTTATCACGTCTTCCGGGATCTGGTCCTCCATTTTCGCAGCCGGAGTTCCCGTCCTCTTAGAGTAGATAAAAGTAAATGCGCTGTCATATTCCACCCGGTTCACCACGTCCATTGTCTCAAGGAAATCTTCTTCTGTCTCCCCCGGGAATCCCACAATGATATCCGTGGTCAGGGCAATTTCCGGGATCGCTGTCCGTAACTTATCCACCAGTTCCATGTACCCTTCCTTGGTATAATGCCGGTTCATTTCCTTAAGAACACGGCTACTGCCCGACTGCAGGGGAAGATGCAGATGATCGCAGACCTTTGGCAGCTCCGCCATGGCTTTGATCAGCTCGTCCGAAAGATCCTTAGGATGGGACGTCATAAAACGGATCCTCTCGATCCCGTCAACCTCAGCCACTTTTCTAAGAAGCTCTGCGAACGAAACCGGCTCATCCAGTCCCTTTCCGTAAGAGTTAACATTTTGCCCCAGCAACATGACTTCCTTTACGCCATCATCTGCCAGGTTCCTTATCTCTTCGATTATGTCTTCAGGCTTTCTGCTCCGCTCCCGGCCCCGCACATAAGGCACGATACAGTAGCTGCAGAAATTATTGCAGCCGAACATGATATTAACGCCTGATTTGAAAGAAAATTTCCTCTCGGAGGGGAGTTCCTCAACGATCTTGTCGGTCCCCTCCCAGATATCATAGACGCATGCTTTCTCCTCCAACCTCTTCGCCAGCAATTCCGGCAGTTCGAATATATTATGTGTCCCGAAAATGATGTCCACAAAACCATAAGACTTCCTGATCTTGTCCACCACCTCAGGCTCCTGCATCATGCACCCGCACATGGCGATCATCATTTGGGGGCGGCTTTTCTTAATATGTCCCAGTTTGCCAAGCCTGCCGTAGACCTTCAGGTTGGCATTCTCCCTGACAGTACAGGTATTGTAAATGATAAAATCCGCCGTCTCTTCATCTTCCTCCGGCAGGATCTCGTATCCCACACATTTTAGAATACCGGTAAGCTTCTCCGAATCCCTGGCATTCATCTGACAACCGAAGGTCTTGATACAGGCCGTAGGCTTCGAATCCCCTATCATGGCCTTCGCCCTGGCAATGAAATAATACTGCCTCTCAGGTTCATCTGCCGGCGGGTCATTTTCAATATCAATCTTAGAGACTATCCTCTCCAACTCACTAACGACCATACTATGACCCCACCTTATTCATATAATGAAACTACATCAATAAATCTGGGAAGTGCCAAAGAGACATAACCCCTTTCATTAGAACAGATCACACCCTTTTGAAGCAGCCTTTCCCTGTATTTTGAAAAGACTGATGAGGAAATGCCAAGTTCATTGCATATATCTCCGACCTTGGTATTATCTTTTTTTATAGCCAAAACTATATCCTTATCCTGACGTGAAAGAGATGCCCATATTTTCCTGTATACATAATCATCAAGCATATCATCCAGTTTGAGAAGGATCTCATCCAATGATCTCTCATTATTGTTTTCATAATAGAGCATACCTAAAGCCTGGAAAGCAAAAGCATACCCTTTTGTTATATTTGCAAGCTTCTTTGCCTCCGATTGCTCAATCCCAAGTGTAGACATATATTGCTTGATTATCTGGTTAATACTCAGTGGTTCCAGATGTATCTTGGGGGTTCTTAAGAGAAATGTCAACGCCGGGTCATTCTGTATCGCATATATATTTTCATATAATCCTGTCATTAAGAGAAACAGCGGATAGTCTTTTCTGATAAATATCTGAAATTGACTGGCAAAATACCTCATTTTATCATCATGCATAACCTCATCTATCGTAATAAGAACCTTTTTTTTCTTCTTCTTTAGTACTTCCAGGATCTCTTCTATGATACTCACACTGTCCTTGGGGGCTTCCGTACCGCCAATTCCTATACCAAATCCTGCCAGAGAAATATTAAATCCTTTGGAGAAAATGTTGGGTGTTTTCCTGCATGAATCTATCAGTCTTTGCGAAAAATCTTCCATTAAATCCTGCGTAGAATTGATGTCAATAATGATCCAATCCCCCAATTGTTCAAATTCTGCAGCTATCGAAGTCATAAGGACGGTTTTGCCACTGCCGCGAATCCCCTCTATGAGAAATGTCTGACTAACAGGATTATCATCGCTGAATGTGCTGATGACAGTCTCGCTGTTCTCATATCTTGAGATGTATTCTTTTGGACGTTTTCCAAAGGTTAACGTATAAGGATTGCCCTTACGCATCTTGAGGTACTCCTTTCGTATTCATTCATAATTCGGAATTTCTTTCATAATCGTTCATAATTATTCATAATTTAATAATTTCTTCATAATCGTTCATAATTATTATAATGTTACTAAATAGAAGAGTCAATACTCCTTCTCTTAAGGATAAGAATACGAAAAGTGACTTTCATAAAAGAGACAGGACTTTAGTCCTGCCTCCTCTTTGAAAATTATCAATTTGCTTTTACTGTTACATTGATGCTCTTCTGGATCCTACCCACTTTGACCGTTATTTTAGCCTTTCCCTTTTTAAGCGCCGTCAGCTTTATACTGTCTTTACTCTTCTTATACTCTGCCTTAACTACCGTAGGATCACTGTTTGTTATCTTCGCCGTTTCACCGGTCACTTTTCGTTTTGGAGTGGCTTCTATCTTAACCGTTTCCGATTTGCCCTTTTTATCAAGTGTAACCTTGGACTTAACCTTCAGCTTGGTGGTGGTCGATTCCACGTTCACATTGACCTTTAGAGATTGTTTACCGTATTTTACGGTAATTACGGCACTCCCTTTTTTCTTACCTTGAATTGTGATCTTTCCGTTGCCCTTCGAGTATGAAGCAGACGCTACACTTTTATTCGATGAACTAACCTTTATGTTTTTGTTCTTTAAGGTTGATACCGTTGCATTTTTTCCTGCTGGTACTGTCACGGAATCAGGGTTTACATGAAGAGGAACACCGTTTACCGTGACGTTTATATACTCAGTTTTCTTTCCAACCTTCACGGATATCTTCGTAGATCCGGCTTCTTTGGCAGTAATGCTGATCTTGCCCGTTTTATTATTGTACTTAACAGTAGCAACCTTGTTATTCTTTGACTTGACGGTTGCTTTGGTTCCCTTAGGAAGTGTAACTACCGCATTCTTACCTTCAGCAATTACAGCCTTGTGCCCGGAAAGCCCGATTTTTGAGGTGTTATCGTTGTATACCAGTGAGTTGCTAACCGTTACTGTGCACTCGGCCTTTACCCCATTAGGTGCACTCGCTGAAATAACTGTCGTACCTGCCGAAAAAGCTTTTATGACACCTGTGGAAGAAACAGTTGCCACTTTCGGATTACTGCTAGTCCAAGTAATCTTTCTGTTTGATGCTTCCACAGGTTGTATGGTTGCCTTAAGCGTATTGGTATCTCCCACAACCATTGTAAGAGATTTTTGATTAAGGGATACTCCCGTTACTTTTACTTCAGGTCCAATGACATATTTTGAGAAATGCGGCACCGTGTATTTAATTATCCCGCCCCTCTGTACTTTTACACTGTTTATCCATTCAAATGACTTGCTAATTTCATTGTAGTATTGAATATCAACGTTGGAGCCTACGGGGAATTTGTTCGTATCAACTTTTAAAGTAATAGTAGTTTCTCCGGGGATTTTACCACTATTATCGTATTTATTTTTAAATTCTAAGGTTTCAACTTCATCAATCCCATATCCGTTCGAAGCGATAAGCTTCTTTTCCGTATTATCAGGGTTATGCTTATTTACAGTAGGTTCGAAAGGTATCTTTTTATCAATATCTTTATCATCTATAGTATAAGTCGCTTCGTCAGTTTCAACAGAAAGATCTTTTCCAAGATCCGATGATGAATCAACAAAGTCTTTAGAAGCAGCTTCCTTTGTATCAATGCTCGTATCCTTCTTTAGATAGTCTTCTATAGCATCCAATCCATAAAAATAAGACAGATCAATATAAGCCATATAGTATCCACCCTCACCAGGCCGAACCGTAACAACATTTTCCGGTTTGCATCCAATCATGGAAGCATCTGAAAAAACAAAATCCGAAGAAGCAAAGTAACTCCACATATAAAACTCTGCTTCGTTACATGCATTGGGGTCATAGCTATAACGCCATACACAGGTTCTAAAAGCCCCACGAAGATTCCCCGTTTTTCTCTCAAAGGAAGACATATATAAGCAGCCTAAATCCTTCTCTTCAGGAAGCTTCCCATATTTATCAAAGTAATGGCAATACGAATACTCTCCGTCGTTATTCAACAATTCCTTTGTACAATATTTTTTATAAAAACCTTTCCATAACTCGCCAACACCTACGCTTTTACCATCGACAAGAAGTTTTTTTACCGTAAAATGACAAATATTATCCCACTCACTGTCTTTTGTCTTAAATTCCTCAGGATTAAATGCCGTATGGAACAAATAATAATTAGTTCCTTCCGGGTAATAATTCTGCAATGTTGCCGGATTAGTCTCATATGTCACATATGGTGAAAAATCGTTCTTAATATCCTGAGCCAGCCATTTAGGATGAATATTCCACGAATACTCCTCCATTCCATTGTTAACATGAATATACAGATCATTCAGATTGGATTCCACAGTTCTTATCTTATTAAAATAATACTTAGGTATTACTGCTTTACTATCAGTGACCTCAACACCAATACTGAATTTCCATGTATATATATTTCTTCTAGCATATGCGTAATCAAACTCAGCTTTAAACTCCGGAGTGTTAAGTGCTGCCGCGCTTACATTTTCCATAGCATGCCACGTTCCCCATTTAGGATCCTTCGGATAAGTCCACTCTTGATAACTATACAAAAAAGTTCCGTCCTTAAGATAGACATCGCCTACATGTCCTTCTTGCCAATCACTATGAACCTCATCCTCCATCCTGTATGTGTACTTTGTAAAGCCCTCTTTGCGTACTGCCTCAGCAGAAACATCCGCCTTGAAAGCAGCCAACACCAGAAATGATAACATTACAGTAAACAAAAACTTCTTCATACACACCAACCTCCATAAAACCTGTTATTAAGAAAAACTCCATGGTTATCATTATGATTTATTCTAAAAACACATAAGGAATCAAACTCTTACGAGCCTGATTCCTTAGCTGCCTTTTTTAGCTCCTTGCCATATAACCATAAATCAACTCATCAATCCTGCTCAGATTAGCAACCTCTACTGTCATAAATATATACACCTCCGCTTATTAATTTTATGAAATTATCAGACTTTAATATGCAATTAGAACGAGTATTCTAACATTTATATCATAACACCCCAAATGACTTGTGTCAATCGCATTACGCTATTTACACAAGGTTTATAACCTGTCTCAACCCCTTTAGAATCATAAGGGAGCGAACCCACGAAACTATGGTCGATCCTAATTGGATTATGGTTAAAAAACGGAGAAAATGAATGAAAAAAGAGTATGAGAAATACTATGAGCAATTTGGATTAAATGTTGTGTATTACCGCAAACGCCAGAGACTGACACAACTGCAGCTTGCTGAACTGGCTGACGTGGACAGAAGCCATATCAGCGCAATCGAACTTGGTAAGGTAGGGGTATCCTTCGATGTTATATTCAAACTCTGTGAAGTGCTGCAGATCACGCCAAAGGAGCTGTTCGATTTTCGAGATTAGATAAAGTCAGCGCCGTCACCGGGACGGCGCTGTTTTCTTGTTTTATTTCTTCTTCCAATGCGCATACAAGGTCTGATTTCCGGTCTTGCCGAATGGCATATATGAGGTTACCTGTACGCCTCCGGTCTTCTCTGTGAACCATCCCACGAATTTCTTTCCGCTCTTTGTGGGAGTGGGAAGGACACTGTACAATGCCCCCTCAGCGATCTTTCTGGAAGAAACCTTAACCTTGCCACCGTTGGCATTGAATTTCAAGGTATGATATACCAGCTTGCTGTAATCCGGCGAAACTATATAATCCATAGTCCATCTGCTGTAATTACCTTTGCCTTTTCCCGTACTGATATCCAATTTATAAGTATCCGCATATACACTATCATTGTGACCGCCATCACAGAATTTTATCTTAAGGGTCTTTCCGCTCTTCTTTACGGACTCAACAATAAACATGTGAGCTCCGTCTGGCTTAACAACATGGCAGAGATCACCTTTGCTGATCTTTTTGGTGCCGCCCTTTCCGGCATAAACCGTATCGGCCAGAGTAAACTTGTTTACATATCCTTCATTCAGAAGACTACGCGGAACGCCTCCCATTTCCACACACCACTCGGCAAAGTCTCCGCACCAGAGTTCAGGATTGGTCCCATAGTAGAAACCGTACTCAGTATAGTTCTTCTTACTCTTGCTTTTTCCCGAAAGATCATTATTGCTCCTCCCTTCATGGTAACCCTTCTGTGACTTGGCAATATTGATGATATTGTTCGGGACATTTGTGGTAAGCTTCACCTTCATAAGGTTTTTATAATACTTACCTTTTTTGTAGCTGGCGGAAAAATCTCCGCCGTTGTAAAACCAGGTATCAAAAGCATCCGCCAATGAAATATTGTTGCGATTACCTTCAAAACGTATGTCATACAATGAGCTGCATCTGTAAAATGCTCTGTCTCCGATACTTACAACACTCTTAGGGAAAGTAATTCCGGGAAGAGCAATGCAGCCGCAGAAAGCCTGCCTGCCAATCTCCGTAACACCATTCGGGATAGTCACGGAGGTCAGGGACGTACAACCATAACACATCTGTTCCTCTATCTTTGTCAGTCCCTTTGGAAAGCTTATGCTTGGGAGCGCAGTACAACCAAAGAAAGCCCCCTTATCAATAGTTGTCACCGTCTCAGGTATTACTACCGATCTCAGGTTTGAATGATTATAGAACGCCCATTCCTTGATAGCCGTTACCTTCACCCCGTCAATCTCTGACGGAATGACCACATCCGTAACGCTTTCATCGGCCCAGGTGATGGTTCCGGTAGCCTTTTCAAAGAAAAGCCTGCCGCTGGGTGTATCATATATAGTCTCACCCTTAGCATAAACCGGCACATTGTACGATAATACCGACATCAACATGACCATCGCGCTAATGATCGCAGAAAGCGAGTGTGATCTCATTTTTCCCTTTTGCATTTGATACTCCCCCTTTAAATGCTTAACTTCAGACAATTATACTACAGTTCCTGTAATGCATAAATACTTTTCATGTCACAAAAGCAAAAACCGCCCTTGCCGGTAAACTTATATTTGACGTGCGTCAAATAAAAGTATATAATTACACTGATAAATCTATTTGACGTGCGTCAAATAACACAGGCAGGTGGTAACTATGCAAAACCCCGATATCATTAAAGAAATCCAAGATCTGACTTTTCTTAAATGGTCCCATATCAGGAACTCCAGCGGAACCGGCGGGACATTTTTAAAATCCGGATCAGAGATAGATAATGTTAAAACCTACTACAAACTCTCTAATTTTGATCCTGTAAAGGGCGTTGTGGGGCATGAATGCGTCAACGAGATAATAGCCGACCGGCTGCTTACGATCCTAGGAGTAGAACATCTAAGCTATCAATTGATAAATGCCCGGATAGAGATCGAGGAAAATTACTATAACACGTACCTTTGCGCCTCAAGAGACTTTAAGGACCGCGGGGAAAGCAAAGTTGCCCTGGATGATTATTACCGGGTCAATGCTCTTCCGGGGGAGTCTCACTATGATTTCTGCATAAGACAGGGATGGCAGAACCTGATCCATCAGATGATCGCAGTAGATTTTATCATCCTGAACCGTGATCGTCACGGAGCCAACATAGAGGTGTTGCGTAATGCCCGAAATCATACAGTTCGACCCGCGCCGCTGTTTGACCATGGTTTATCCCTCATGTACTCCTGCCGGACGGATAAAGAGATCCGTGACTTTGACATATTTGAGGATAAAAAATGCCAGAACTTCATCGGAAGCCAATCCTGTCTCGAGAATCTGTCACTTATTGAAGATAAAACAAAGGTCTTTAAGAATCAACTTAAGCAGGAAGATAAAGGCACTATTCTTAACGGTCTTGAAGATGTTCTTTCAAAAGAACATTTAGATAAGATATGGGATATGATCTTCAAAAGATATGAAAGGTACAACGCATGAAAGTCTATGAAATCTATGATGAAGAAAACAATATATCCCTAGGTGCGCTCCTCTACTTCGAGAAGGAAAAGACCTTTATAGTTGAACTTCTAAGCAGCCTTGACGAATGGACTGCCCCACTCCTTTTTACCGGCTTTGTAAAAGATGGAATATATACCATTCCACGGGACATAAGCTTCCTTTGGGTTAAGGAACGGATCATTCCCAACGGAAGGCAGAATATTGGCGCAATACTTAACAATCACAGGATGAAGGCTTATGATGAAATGAAGTTCTTAGAGATCGGTATGGGCAAATGCTCCCATGACAGCCTGATCATTCGTAAAACAGAGGATATCCCAGAGTTCGTCAGAAAGCGCATGAAAGGCAATCTTAAAGAGTGCCTGATCACTGATGATTATATTATCTGTTTCTTCGCTGACGGGATGGTTAAAAAAGTAAGATTCACTGACCTCGAAGATATTAAGGATACAGCAAAGATCATGCGTAACCCGGGTCTCAGAAACAGCGGTAAAGTCGGGACCGGAGGATACTATATTACTTTCAACGATTCAATTGATGTTCCGGCAACCGAACTTAAGAAAAGAGGAAGATCACTGGATGTCAGTCTTGATGATTTTAAGCTGTTTGTAAAAAAGAACATTTACGACACACAACAGGCATGCTCCGAGCTGGAATGCTCCCGCCAGAATCTGTCTTACCTGGTCAGGGAGGGTCTTCTTGAACAGGCTAAAGAAAATGTAAAGGGAAGCCTCTATCTAAAGGGTGATGTACTGAAAAATAAATGGTAAATGAGACCGGCGAATGCCACATACAGATTTAAATCGCCGAAGAATAACAGCGCCGTCACTGCGACGGCGCTGTTTACTATTTGACTCTACACATCATCTGTTCCATTAATTGAATAACCCCATACAATTTCATCACCTTCACTTACAACATAAGACGAAGCACCATAATTAGGAGTCACACCATTTACCTTATAAATCCATCCACTCATAGGGCCGGCATCATACTCAAAAATATGATTAATACCTTCTATATAGTAACTATCAAACGTCGGTACATACTTCGACGCTAAATGGACACCTTTTTCCTGACAAATCTGCTTCAAAACATCAAATACTGTACTACCTTTATCAACACTCATGGTAGTCTTCTTTAGTATCATTCCATCTCCAGGGACATATGCTTTCTTTGAAGAAGACAGGCCATCATAATCAACCAGATTAGCACATGATATCTGAATTGAACAATTAACCTTATTTGGATCTTTGTTTCCGTTGTTATCCTCATAAACAGTAACCTGACAAGTAGCCTTTTCTTTTCCATAATAAGCAGTTATAGTTGCGGTTCCTGTCGATATTCCCTTTATATAACCGTTATTTACTGTTGCAACCCGAGAATCACTTGATCCCCAACTTATGTCTGAAGCATCACCTTCTTTAACCTTGGCTGTAACGGTAACACCTTCGCCCGCCAGCAACTCAGCACTTCTAAGATTCAGGATTATTGGTTTAGAGCTACTGTT
The DNA here is from genome assembly GCA_017550165.1 of Lachnospiraceae bacterium. Classification (GTDB taxonomy): domain Bacteria; phylum Bacillota; class Clostridia; order Lachnospirales; family Lachnospiraceae; genus SIG280. The sequence goes on from JAFZQH010000027.1 coordinate 37,693, forward strand.
CGCTTCAGTTACAGTAACTCGACATATTTCGACTTTTGTTCCGGCACATGCAGCTATAATTCCGGTTCCGGGGGATACCGCAGTTACAACACCGTTTTCTACTGTAGCAATCTCCGGAAGAAACGATCTCCATTTTGGAACCGCTGAATATAAAGGATCAACACCCGCAGTGAGAGTATAATTTTCTCCGACACAAAGAGTCAATTCGGTATTATTTAGAGAAATAACTGATACATCAATGAAGTCCTCTACCTTGACAGTTAATGTGGATTTTTTCTTTGTTTTTTTGTTTGTCACAACGATTTTGGATGTTCCGGCTTTTTTTGCAGTAACAATTCCCTTGTTTGATACTGTGGCAACTGATTTTTTTGATGAGGTAAACTTCAGATTACTTGTTGGAACAATTGATTCTTTCTCCACTGCAGTTATGGAAATGCTGGTGTTTTTTGAGAGACTGACACTTTTCTTTGTCCCTTTTTTTGTAAGCTTAACCGTAAAATCTCCTACATTTTCAGTAACTGCAGTCTTAGATGCTGCAAATGTATTGGTCGTTATTTGCATTGTAAAAATCACCGCAAGTGACATAACAATCATTGCAAATCGTTTTAATACTGTCTTTCCCATAATAAACTCTCCTTAACGCTATAATTTTAACTTAAATCTTTTTGAAACTTTCGTATTTAACTCCTTCCATCGCGGCATATAATGTCCTCCCTTATCATTTCATCGCTGCTAATCAGAAGTTTTAAAACATAGGGGATATGTCCCACACGATTTGGCGCCATTGACCAATAGTTAAACTGCGAGTAATAATCTAAAGCATAATCCTTCATTGATTCTACTATAGTATCCAGGCATTGCTCTGTATCCGGAGCATTTTCAACAAGACTTAATTCTTCAACAAAACCCGTTATACTATCGTCATCTTCCTGTTCAAGAGTAACGTGATACTTGCAGTCCATGAGAAGACTTAACAAAAGGTCTGTATTAAACATAGCCACCTTGTCATGCGTACGATTAATAAATGCAGGTCTGTCATGAACTACTGAATCAAGGGTCATGCTCCAGTTCTTCCTGACATCACTAGCATTTTGATTAATATTTTTCTGCTGTCATATAATCTCCTCCAATAAACGTACAAAACGTACAATTTGTACTGATTATATTTTGAAGCCAGCCAAGAGTAATGTCAAGTTTATTTCAACAGAACTCCTAAATATAATCATAAAAATAGCTGTGTGCTGTGTGCTGTGTGCTGTATGTTGACATTGCTTGCGATGTTAACTACGGCACTTTTTATTAAGGTAACGCCTGCCGGCCTCGGGTGTGGCGAACAACGGGGAAGTATTCTACGTAGCTCTTGTAATGTAGAAACCTAAACCAATGTAGGCAACAGGGTATTTAGGCATTACGCGCATTGTAAAGGGAGATAGAATTTCCCACTATCCCGCACAAGTAACAGCGTATCCGAGCCCGGACGGCGAGGAAGTCGGACACAAGCCATGGATGGCGATTGTCCGACGTTAGCGTAACTTATTCATTAATAAACGGGATAGGGTGGAAATTCATCTCCCGGAGCACTAAGCGTAATGCCTAAGTACCCAGTTGCTGACATTGAATTAGGTACACCTTATCCGTCGGCTTCGCCGACTCCTTCCCCTTAAGGGGAAGGCAAATAATTGGAGACAGGGCTAAACCCTGCCTCCTTATTACTCTACTTTTACTTTGACTGTTATGTGTTTTTCTATGCTCTCGTAGTTAGCGGTTCCGGCGGCTGTTACTTTGACGTTCATCTTATAAACGCCCTTAGCCGTTCCCTTAGCTACCGTAACCTTGCCCTTGCTGCTTATACTGAGGCACTCATCTCCGCTCTCTTTCTTGTACTTTAAGGTTCCCTTGCCTTTTCTGGTGATGGTGCATACCTTTGAAACGGATATGGCTCCGTTCCTCGATTTCAGTTTCGACGCCTTGATAGAAGCAGTCTTTCCTCTCACCTTCAGAGTGTTAGCAGCTTTTAATATCCGGAAATGAAGGGTTCGGGTGCCACTGTAATTGCCCTTACCCTTAACGGTAACGGTGGCTGTTCCCGCCTTAACATTATTCTGATAGGACAGGGTATAGTCTCTGCCTTTTTTAAGCGTTATGTTATTTACTACAACCACCGGCTTCTGGGTTATGGCTTTTCCCGTAAATGCCTTATCTATTACCCCTGTTACCGAAGCATTTGTTATCTTTCTCTTCTCTATCTTAAATGTTACTTTCTTTGTATCCTTATATCCTCCCTTTCCGGTAATGATGACAGTGGCAGTTCCCACGTCAGTGTTATCCCTGTAAGATACTGTATAATCCTTGCCCTCTGTAAGCTTTTTGCCATTGATCTTTACTGTCAGGTTCTGAGTTATGACACTTCCTGTATAGGTTTTATTCTTTATTCCTGAGACTGACGCCTTTGTAATGGATATAACATTTGCGGGAGCCTCCTTTATGGTCACCTGAATACATGCAGCATCAGAATCATTGTGATTTGCATCTCCCACTACCTTATACCACACGTAGTAGGTTCCGACGTCTGTTGCTGCCGGGAGGGCTTCGGAATACCTGTCTGCCGCCGGGGCTGTGTTCTCCGTTGTGACCGCATAATACATCCTGCCGCCTGTGGCAGAACCTGCTGCGATCAGTTCCATTGCTGAACCGGTATAGGTCAGGCCTGTCTTTGCTGTGGGTACCCCGGTTACAGAAGATGCTACCTTTCTGATGGTTGCCGTTGTCGTCATCTGATTTCCGGCCTCTGCCGGTTTATAGTTGGAAGCATCTCTTCCTCCGAGGGTAAATCCCGTAATATTTACTGTCTTACCTTCTCCGGCATTCTCATTTGCAAAATTGCCCGTAGCTTTAACGATCAGCTCATCACCGTCAAGCTTTCCTTCAAATTTCACGCCTGTAAAATCTAATTCAGCAGTCGTCTTGCCGTCATAATCCTTATCCTTTGCAGTGATTCCGCTGATAACGACAGGCTTAGGTACAATTGCAAACGTCGCCGTTTTCCTTCCCGAGCAGTTTTTTTCCTTACCTTCGATAGTCACTGTTGCGGTTCCCACGTTAGTGTTATTTGACCACTCCTTCACAATGAAGTCAGTGTCCTTTTTCAGTGTGTAGCTCCCGATCTTAACCGTGATATCAGGCTCTATGGGGCTGCCTGTGTAGGTCTGGTCGTCGATGGTAACGGTGACATCTTTATCTCCAAAATACTTTGTTACCATCCTCCATGTGTATTCCTTACCTTCTCTGTCAGACGCTGCTGCCCATGTGTCCGGCGCATTCACATTGCCCCAAAAGTATTTTATGTATTTAGTTGTACCGCTTAATCCTTTAGTCCCTCCCGGATTAAGCGTTGCCGTCGCAGTATAACTGCCCACCTTGGTCCCCTTGTTTCCGGATAAGGTATAGCCGCAGTTTGCAGGTGCAGCAAATACAGTCTGTTCACTGCCGTTGTAGGTGAGAGGGTCCTTGGGTAATGTGGGCTCAGTACATATATAGGTGATGCCTGCGGGGGAATTATGATCATCGTAGCAGGCGTTTTTCAGCGCACCTGTAGCGTTAACCGCCGGTGCATAAACCATTGTACCGTTATTACCCGTCCAAAATGGGTTCTCCCCGATCGTCGTCAGCTTGCCAAGGATCCTGATACTCGCAAGATTTTTGCAACTACTGAACGCTCCATCTCCAATACTCGTTACGTTTTCGGGGATGGTAACGGAGGTAAAATCTTTATTCTCACTTTGATAAAATGCATAATTACCGATACGTGTCACGCCCGCCTCTATTTCGAGGGTTTTAATTGTACCCTTGTAATCACCATACCAGGGAGGGGTATTATCTATAGGTGCATAGTCCTTCATCGCCCCCGTGCCGGAGATCACGAGCTTGTCGTAGATATCATCTTTGTCCTCGTCCGTCAGCGTGTAGATGACATTCTTACCGCCGTTGACAGCAGGGTCGCCGCAGGTTCCGGTGATGGGCGCCCGTTCAAACGTCGCCGTAACAGTCACGTTCTCGTCTGGCATGGGGAATTCAAAGGTGTAGGTTTTGCCGTCATGAGTCGCGGGGCCGGAGCGGGTTATATCGGTTTCCGGAATTGTTCCGCCGCTTGCCTTGGTGACCGTGATGGAGGGCAGCCAGCCGGGGGAGTTATTCCAGACCGTCACCGTAGCCTTTGTCTCAGGGGTCAGTTCTGAGAGCTTCCAGACACTACTGCCTTTACAGGACATTCCACCGCCGATCGGATCCATCTTTTCCACCCAGGCTGCCGGGTACAGGGTTTGGTCTTTGTAATTATTAATGGTTCCGAGAAGAACATTACTGTGACCATCCGTGAAGGCCTTGCCATCTGCGATCGTCAGCTTGTCGGTTCCCCAACCTGTCGCAAAGAAGGTGTCGGTGGCATTGGTGTAATTCAGGGTGACGATGCCCGCGATACCCTGATTTGTGGCGCTGTCATTGGTGGTCTTAGCAATAAAATTGCCGCCTTTGAAATCCACGTTGGTCTCGCCATCTTTTCCGTCGATGGGCATGATTGCGTATGTATTTTTGCTCTCCGCCGTCAGCTTGCCTCCGTTCATCACTACTTTTCCCCGGATTGCATCGTACGTACTCTCTCCTGTGTACGTCACTGTCAGCTCGCCGCCGTTGACCGTAAGATTTTCCACCAGCATGGTGATGTTTCCTGCACTTGTGGCAACCAACTTACCTGCGCTGTTGCCGCGGCTCTGACCGTAGATGTTCAACGTCGTACCGGATTTGGACTTGCTGTAACCGGAAATACAAGTGCCGGTATCTCGGTCTAAGCTCAGCGTTGCGCCATCGCAGAGGATGAGGTTCACGGTATTTCCACCGGGAATCATGAGCTCACCGGCATAGCTGACGGTCGTGTTTGCGGGCACGACGTACCAGCCCTCCTCAAGCAAAGTCGTGCCGGTCTCCGTGCTGCCGGACAGCACGGTGTACTCCGTACGGCTCTTCGTTGCGCCGCTTGCATCAATATAGGAAACCGAGCTATCACCCTCAGCAAAGACCGGTCCCGGGAACATAATGGCAGCCAGCACAGCCACCAACCCCAGCTTCGCTATCCTTTTCATAACATCCTTTAAGCTCCTCATTTTCATTTTCATTCTCCCTTATACTCCTTATAACTGCGAAAGATTCATTTACCTGTATCCTATCGGTCTTCCCGGTTCAAATTAATAACGGTACAGCCTGTACCGCAACCAATTTTGCCACTTTTCTGTTCTTTTGTCAACTACTACTCACAGCACCTTCACTGCCACTCATAACCCTCGCTTCACTCGGATTATTCGTGTCGGTGGAGTTCCTGCTGCGCAGTACGATTATAAAAATAAGACAGTATAAGCAAGCGAGCTTGCATACTGTCTTATTTTATATTCTACTGTGAGTAGTAACGTTTTACTGCGCCATGTTTGCCGCTGACCTGTTGCTTACCTCCAGCAGCTTATTTCTCATCTCATCCTCGATACGTACAAGCTCGGCCTCAGCCTCTTTCCTCTTAACACGTCCTTCCTGCTGGATGTTGACCACTTCATCCAGAGTGTCGATAAGCATCTGATTGGTCTTGGTCAGAGTCTCAATATCCACGATACCGCGCTCGGATTCTTTTGCCGTGGTGATAGTAGCCTGCTTTAAGGCCTCGGCGTTCTTCTTTAACAGCTCATTAGTCATGTCAGTAACTTCCTTCTGAGCCTTGGCTGCCTGACCTGCATGCTCAACACCGATGGCGATAACCATCTGGGACTTCCATAAAGGTATGGTATTAAGCAGCGTGGACTGGATCTTCTCTGACATGGTAGTGTCATTGTTCTGGATCAGCCTGATCTGAGGAGCCATCTGCAGGGAAATGTTCCTTGTAAGCTCAAGATCGTAGATCTTCTTTTCAAAACGCTCCACCTTCTCGGCGTAATCCTTAGCCTTCTGGGCATCCTCCGGCAGACCGGACTTATCAGCCTCAGCTAAAAGCCTCGGAAGTTCCACAGACTTGGCCTCCTCTAACTTTTCCTTGCCCGCCATGATATAGAGGGTAAGATCCTTATAATAATCCAGATTGGTCACATACATCTTATCCAGCATGGCGATATCTTTAAGCAGGGTAACCTGATGGCCTTCCATTACCTTGGATACCTTGTCGATATTAGCCTCTGCCTTGTCATACTTAGCCTTAAGAGCCGTCACCTTGTTGGCCTGTTTCTTGAAGAAACCGAAGAATCCACCGCCTTTATCACCTTCTACATCAAAACTCTTAAGCTCAGTCACAACATTTGCAAGAGCATTGCCCACTTCTCCCAGATCTCTGGTCCTTACCGTACTAAGGGCCTTCTCGGAAAAATCAGCGATCTGCCTCTGAGCGCCCACACCGTACTGCAACACCATCTGGGTATCGGTGATGTCGATGGAATTAACGTATTCCTTAACGGTTTTCCTGTCTTCCTCACTAAGCTCGAAAGCAGGGGCTTGCCCGTTCATAATATCCTCATTGATCACTTCGGCCAGTTCGGCTTTGGGCTCCTTAACCCCGCTTAATACTTCTGTTTCAACTACTTCAGCTGTTGTTACTTCACTCATGACTTGTCAATCTCCCCTCTTATTCTACTTTATCTTTTGTCAAACCTTCCTGCTTCAATACTGTCTGCAGCACCTGTGCATCAGTAGTCACATCCCATACCGAATCCCGGAACAGGTTGTTATGCAGTTGGATAAATGCTTCATTTATGGTATCAAGAGTGCTCTCTATCTGTTTCTTGGCGTCAATGATATCCGCCCCCGGATTCGACATTTTATCATACTCAGCATATGCTTCCACAAGCTTGATCATGGTTGGCAGATAATAATCCATAAGCTTGCTCATCCGGTTCATCTGCTCAGGATGTTCTAAGAGGCAATTGAATATCTCTCTTAAAATAACCTCCAGGGAATCCAGCTTTTTGGAAATGCCCTCCCCGGGAATATCGTCATTTAAGGCGTGAAGCTTGTCAATACTCTCTCTGCCGTAAACCGCCATGGTAGTAAATTCTTCATGAAGCGAGGGCTCAAGTTTCGATAGGGCCTGCTGCATCATTTCATCAGCCAGAGCTTCCTGTCTCAGTTCTTCAGTCCTTGCTGATTCCGCATTCTTCATGGTAGTCTCGTACTGCTTATAGACATCATCCGAAAGCATCAGGGTCGTACCATCTTCATCCAGGTATCCTTCCGGGAAATACCCCTTTTGAAGCATCTTCCGCACGTCCTTTTGCACGCGTCCCGCCTTAAGTCCGAGAGACGCCGCCAATGAAGAGATCTGGATATACATCTTATCTCCTGCCAACTGGGCAAATTTCTTAGCCCGCTCCAGCATTCCCTTTTGAACAAGGCCATACTTCATCACACCCAGACTGGCCGCCAATAATACCCCGGGCAGGATAAGAGAAGTAACGGTGGCCGAAGTAAACAGCACACCCACTGCGGCAAGAAGTGTCCTGGCTCCGAAAATGCATGTACCCGCTATTCCGCCGATAACACATGCGGTACCTGCCGTCTTACCTACGGGATTAAACTTGACGGGAAGGTTTTCCTCACGAAGCTTCATCTCATACTTCTGCTGACGTCTAAGGGCTCTCTTCTGTTCTCTGTAAAGATCCCTCTCGGCCTCCGCCTGCCTCTTGGCCTCATTGTGAGCCCTGCGGCGTTCTTTCAGCATATTTGCATATTCTTCGGCTTCCGCATAGGTGGAATAAGGTTTCTGCCCTGTGGTAGTCTTAACGAAGTCCCTGGAGGACCTGCGGTCAAACTCATTCTTTATCTCCCCTGCGGCTTCATTTACCACGGATCTTACGGAATTGTTGATGGCATCATTAAGCCCCCGAAAGTCTCCTGTCCGGAGTCCTTCGTTAAGTGAATTCTTTATGTCATTGCCGATATTGGAATAAAAATTATTGTTCATAACTAAATAAATCATAACAAAACCGCCCAAATAGTCAAGAGTATTCGTCTTGAAGTGCCGCCGGGTCTGTGATATATTCAAGAAAACGTCTGTATTATGGGAGTCTGTGAAAATGATCAGGAAACGTTTATCGGCTGTATTTACTGCTATTGCCCTTACAGCGGCAATGTGGGCAAATCCGGTTTTTTTAACATCAAATGTATATGCTGCTGCGTCGGACAGAATATATCGGGAATATGATAAGAGCAGTGTTCTCATTAAACTCGCTGACAATGCATCCTTAGATGCGCTGAATGAATGTCTTAAAAAGGCTGACAGCATAAAGCCTGTTACGATAAGGGAAAATGATGCCACCTTAGGCTATGTTACGCTCTCCCTTGCTGATAACGTCACCGTGGAGCAGGCTATCGCACAGCTTTCCGTCATTCCCGGTATAATACATGTCCAGCCTGATTATATATATCATATCCCTGATGTTGAGAGTTCTTACGGCAGGACCCTGTCAGATGATAAAGCATCTTCTCAGGCTAAGACAAACGACCCCCTGTTAAATGACGGCAGTTACGGAGACCAGTGGCATTTGTCCCGGATCCATGCCTATGATGCATGGGATCTGCAGAAGACCGGAAAAAAGGTCACAGTTGCGGTTTTGGATACCCTCGTTGATATAAACCATCCCGATATTAAAGATAATATTGTGGCCCGTGTGGATATGCTTGGCAAGGGTTGGGGTTATGAAACAGCTGATCCCTATAGCCATGGCACCCATATATCGGGGATCATAGCCGCCGGCGCTGATAACGGGATAGGCACTGCCGGTGTGTCATATAACGCCGGGATTTTTGCAGTCAGATTGTTTGACAACGACGGATCGTCCAAGATGAGTACTATCCTTAAAGCCGTAAAATGTGTAATAGACAATAAAGATAAATATAACATCAAAGTTGTAAACATGAGTTTCGGCATTGATGCTTCCGAATATCCCACCGTTGCCGGATATGACGCCGGAATTGATGACCTGAGTATCATAGACTGTGTCAATTCCCTGTATGACGCCGGCATCCTGAGTGTTATGGCTGCCGGTAACAATGCAGATATCCACAATGGGCCTTACAATATGTTTCCCATCGATTGGAGCGGCAACAGCCTGGGAGTCGTTGCCTTAGGCGGCGAGGATGGAAATAAGAATATAAGTATACCATCCTCTGACACAGATCCCCTGGCAAAAGTATATTTTTCCAACTACAATAAGCCGGGTCAAAGAACAAAAGATATCTCCGCTCCCGGCTATAAGCTATTAAGCACTACAAACAAAGGAGGGTATACCGCATACAGCGGTACTTCCATGGCTACCCATGTAGTATCCGGAGTCGCCGCTTTAGTCTACTCAGTTAATCCCTCCTTTACGGCTGCTCAGGTAAAGGATATCATCCATAGCTCGGCAACCGATATCGGAGCCGCAGGCTGGGATGAATACACCGGCTTCGGATGCGTTGATGCAAAGAAAGCCGTAGAATACGCTCAAAGCGGCATGTATTTCTCGGGAGTATCGGAATTGACGGTTGGTTCAACGGCCACTCTTAGGCCGGCAAAGGCCGGGAAATATAAATGGTCATCAAGTGACGGATCCGTCGCCACTGTTTCGGATACCGGAGTCGTTACCGGTAAAAAAAGCGGCGTGACAGTCATTTCCGCTACCGATACCGAAGGCAATACCATTACCCGGGAGATGTCAGTGCATTCCGTCAGCCTGTCAGGTCCTGCCACACTTGAGATCGGCGAAACCTCGGAGGCTGTACTTACCGTGTCATCTCCGGAACAATACTTCTGGTATTTTTCCAGCTCTGATAATGACGTTGTTTCCGTAAATTATAAACTCATCAAGGATGATGAGTATTCTCCCAATACCGTTGTATTAACCGGACTTAAGAAGGGAAAGGCAACCATCAGCGCAAGATGCGGCAGCATTGTCCGCTCCTTTGACATAACTGTTACCAATGATGGTATGGTGAAAGCAAAGATCGGAGGAGTAAAGGATAAGACCTACGCCGGCTCTGCCATCACCCAGACCCCTACGGTAAAGCTCAAGGGATTTACTCTTAAAAAGGGCAGGGATTACGCCCTTTCCTATGAAAACAACACCGATGTGGGCACAGCTGTCATGACCATCACCGGCAAGGGTAAATATCACGGCACCAAGAGTGTCACATTCAAGATCAAGCCTAAGACAGTATCGGGGATCAAGGTCACGGGCCTATCTTCCGGGACATACACAGGATCCAAGATCACTCAGACCCCAAAGATCAAGGTGGGAAAAAAGGTCCTAAAAAACGGGGTTGATTACACCCTGTCATACAAGAACAATACAAATGCCGGCAAAGCCTCTATGATAGTCAAGTTAAAGGGGAACTACAAGGGAAAAAAGACCGTAGCATTTAAGATAAAAAAAGCCGCCAACCCACTAAGAGTTGCCGGGAAAGAATTCGCCCTGTCAAAGACTGACCTTGACAGTGCAGATCTGACCATATCCGCCAATGACCTGTATGCTTTCCAAAACAAAGGCGCCGGCACACGGCAATACTCCAAAAAGTCAGGAGATAAAGCCTTCACCGTCAATTCCCGAACAGGAAAGATAAAGGTTAAGAAAGGCACCCCGTCCGGCACCTACAAGATAAAGGTAAAAGTAACATCCAAGGGAAATAAAAACTACAATAAAACTACAAAAACCGTAACTGTTACGATCACAATAGAGTGAGACAGGGGCGGTTTAAGACAGGGGACGGTTCTCTGTCGTTTAGTATCTACAACTTGTAGTAACCAAGCGACAGAGAACCGTCCCCTGTCTTAAACCGCCCCTTTTTCATAAGAAGAAAGTCATCTTGACAATCCCCCTGCATATATGTATCATCATCTGTGGACTGTTCACGAAATCGGAGAAATGATAATTCATGAAAACAACCAAAACAACTACTGAACGATTAACCAAACAGGAATCGGATATACTATACAGCATTTTCAGGAAACCTTTTGTCAATCAGCGTATCCTTTCACAGGACTCCGGACACAGCCTGGGCATAGTCAACAAATGTCTTAGCAGATTGACTGCCGATGGGTATCTGGATGAGCATGTAGCCTTGACAAAGAAAGCCGAAGGACTTCTGTCCGAATGTGTACCCGAAAATGCAATTATCCTGGCAGCCGGTTTCGGCATGCGTATGGTTCCCATCAACCTGTCAACACCCAAGGCTCTTATAGAAGTTTACGGCGAACCGCTGATCGAGCGCATTATCAGGCAGCTTCATGATGTGGGGATAAAAAACATCACGGTTGTAGTGGGATTTATGAAGGAAAGCTTCGAGTATCTTATGGATGAATTCGGAGTAAGCCTCATTGTAAACCCGGACTATGCCAAAAAGAACAACTTGAGTTCTCTCGCTCTCGCCGCCGACCGGATCTCAAACACCTATATTATCCCCTCGGATATATGGTGCGACCGCAATCCCTTCAATGACCATGAGCTCTATTCATGGTATATGGTCAGCGACCTTGTGGACAACGATTCCGATGTCCGCGTCAATCGTAAGATGGAGCTTGTGCGAACAGGCAAAAACTCCGGCGGCAATGCCATGGTGGGCATCACATACCTGACTAAGGCTGACGCCGGCAACATAGTGCCCCGAATAAGATCATTTTCCGCTGATAACAGCCACGACGATGATTTCTGGGAGGCCGTATTGTATTCTACGGAGAAAATGATGATCCCCGCCAGGGTCGTCCACTCCTCCGATGTTGTGGAGATAGATACCTACGAGCAGCTGCGTGATCTGGACGACGGATCGAACCATTTGAGATCCGATGCCCTTGATATCATAGCCGATGTATTTGATACGACTCCGGATAATGTAGTGGACATCTCTGTCCTGAAAAAGGGAATGACTAACAGATCATTCCTCTTCTCCGTAAATGATGAGCGATATATCATGCGGATCCCCGGTGAAGGAACGGACCAGCTGATCAACAGAGTCGAGGAGGCTGAAGTATTTCGGACCATCAGCGGTCTCGGTCTGTGTGACGATCCCGTTTACATCAATCCGAAAAACGGGTATAAGATCACAAAATTTCTTGAAGGAATACGATGCTGTGATCCGGAGAGTATCCCGGATCTGGAGAGATCCATGGAGAAGCTTAAAAGCTTCCATAACATGCACCTTTCTGTTAAACATACTTTTGACATTTTCGGAAATATAGATTATTACGAGTCACTGTGGCACGGAAAGCCCTCCATGTACAAGGACTACATTCAGACAAGAAACAATGTCTTAAGCCTCAAACCCTTTATCGATGGGCTTGATAAAGAATGGTGCCTGACACATATAGATGCTGTTCCGGACAACTTCCTCTTCTATCAGACTGACCAAGGGGAGGAGGTCCAGCTGACTGACTGGGAATATGCCGGAATGCAGGATCCCCACGTGGATATCGCCATGTTCTCTGTATACAGCCTGTACAGCAAAGAAGAGATTGACCGGCTCATTGATATCTATTTTGAGAACAAATGTGACCGGGCCACCAGGGCCAAGATATACGCATACGTCGCCATGTGCGGTCTTCTCTGGTCCAACTGGTGCGAATTCAAATCACAGCTGGGTGTGGAATTCGGAGAGTATTCATTGAGACAGTACCGCTACGCCAAGGATTATTACAACTACTGTCTTGAGTATAAAAGGGAACTATAAGATCTTATATAGGGAGGAACAAAAATGAGAGAAGATATCATCAATAAAGCCAAAGACTCAATACTGGAAATAGATGAAGATATGGCCGCCGAAGCCCTGGCTGAAGGCAAGGCGGAAGGCATCACAGCCCTGGAGCTGCTACAGGAAGGTTTTTCTGAGGGAATGAATGAAATGGGCGAGAGATATGCAAGGGGTGAAGCATTTATCCCTGAACTTGTATTTGCGGCAGACGTTATGAAGATCGCAACTGATGCAGTGGAAGAAGAACTGGCCATCGCAGCAGGGAAGGCTGAGAAGGCCGGTGTTATAGTCCTTGGGACCGTGGACGGTGACGTTCATGACATCGGCAAAAACCTCTGTGTTTCAATGCTGAAGGCCAAAGGCTTTGAAGTATACGACCTGGGAAAGGAAGTTCCCGCCAAAGAGTTCATCGAAAAAGCCAAAGAAGTAAATGCTGACATCATCGCATCCAGCGCCCTTCTTACAACTACCATGCCGGTTCAGCAAGATATAGAAGATCTTCTTGCTGCCGAGGGTTTGAAAGGAAAAGTAAAGACCATGGTAGGCGGTGCTCCCGTGACACAGGAATGGGCTGACAAGATAGGCGCAACCGCATATTCAAGCGATGCCATGAATTGCTGTGACGTGGCGCTTTCACTGGTGAAAGGTTAAATGATGGAAAGAATAAAACGCGCGATAATACTGGCGGCAGGTGAAGGAAAACGAATGCGTCCGGTAAGCCTCACTACTCCCAAGCCCCTTATAAAGGTTAACGGGATAAGCTTTATAGATACCATAATAAATGCTCTTAAAAGCAACGGTATCCACGAGATAGTCATCGTCACAGGATATAAAAAAGAACAGTTCTATGAAACATATAAAAATGACCCTGATATTAAAGTGATCGATAATCCCTGGTATCTCGACGGCAATAACATTACTTCCATATACGCCGCAAGAGATTATCTTCCCCAATCCTTTATCATCGAGGGCGACCAGATAATAAGCAACATTTCCCTCTTCGATCCTGACATCGAAAAGAGCGGCTATGCTGCCACATATATGGATCATGCTCCCGAGTGGGCTATTAAAGTAGAGAATAACAAAATCCTTGATTTCACCATTACCGGAAGAGATAACTGCTGCCGCCTATGGGGAGTATCCATGTGGACTCTGCAGGACGGAGAGCGGCTTTCCGAACTTGTGAGAAAACAATTTGAAGATATTAAAGACCTGGATGTCTATTGGGATGAGCTTGCACTCTCCCGCTGTACTACCGACTTTGACCTGTGTATCAGGGAGGTCGGGTCAGGTGACATCATAGAAGTAGATACGTTTGATGAGCTCGTAAGTCTCGACGGGACCTACATAGATTATAAGGAGGGATAATATTGAATTGGTTCGCTAAACCTAAGTTTTTCAGCGAAGAACAGATGAATGATATACACAGCAAGTCCCTGGACCTGCTGTCAACCAAGGGCGTAATCTTCAAATCTGAAGAGGCCAGAAAAGTCCTTGAATCTTCCGGAGCCCGGGTGGATGGAGAGATTGTATACATCCCGGAAACCCTTGTTTCGAAGTGCCTTGAAAGGGTGCCTTCATCATTTCGCATGGATGCCGTAAATCCCGAAAGAGCCGTGACTATAGGCGGTGATCTTATCATTCATCCTGCAGGAGGCGAAGTATTCTTAAAAGACGCAGACGAGAACAGATACAGCAGCGCCACGATCGCCAACTTCTCAGACCTCCAGAAGATCTATCAGGCCTGCGACAATATCAATATGACGGGCTACCAGCCCCTCTCTCCCGATGACGTTCCCTTAAAGACCCGCGGTCTTCATTGCCTCTATGAGACGATGCTTTACACTGACAAGCCCTGGCTTGCTCCCATGGATTACGTCAGCGGAGCCGACAAACACAGAGAACTGCAAATGTACGAGATCGTTTTCGGCAGCGACTATGTTAAGGATCATTATCTTTCCTGGAGTATAGTAACACCGGAAAGTCCCCTTCAATACAGTGAGTTCTCCTGTGAATCCATTATGGAGTATGCAGGAATGGGCCAGCCTGTTGCACTGGTAAGTGCGCCAATGTCAGGGCTTACCGGCCCCATACATCTCCTGGGTACCATAATCCTTTCCAATACCGAGACCCTGGCGGGACTTGTCCTTGCCCAATGCGTTAAACCGGGAGTTCCCGTGCTTCCTTCGGCCTCTCTTACATACGGCAACATGAAGCTGGCAACCTGGGAGTGCGCAAGCCCGGATTCTTCGCTGATGCTGGCCGGCGCCATCCAGATGTACAAAGACTTCTATCATTTGCCTGCAAGAGCCCAGACCGGTGTGACCAGTTCCAAAAAGGTCGATTACCAGGCAGGATACGAGACAATGCAAAGCCTGCTGCTGACAGCCCTCATGGATGTTGACGTTACAAGCCAGTCCGCAGGCTCCTTAGAGAATCTCATGACAATTTCATTTGAAAAAACAGTTATCGACGATGAGATAATCGCCCGCGTAAGACGCATCATAGGCGGTATACCCTACAATGACGAGACCTCAAGCATGGATATCATTAAAGAAGTCCCCCACGGCGAGTCATTTTTAAAGACCAAATCCACTATGAAGAATTTCCGCAAAGGATGGGCACCTGAGTTCGCCGACTGGAACAATTATGATCTCTGGCAGAAGCAGGATCAGACTGAGATTGAGAAGCGGGCACAGAGAAGAGTCCGTGAGATCATAGATAACGCAAAACCCCTTCTTGATGCTTCCACCGCTAAGGCACTGCAGGATTTCATCGCGGGTAATGAATAGGCTTTACCTATAAGGAGAAATGAATATGAAGATCAATATGCAGCAATGGGCTGATGACATTATCAAAGCCGAAGATATTAAGAACCTTCCGGTACTCTACTTTCCCGTATTGAAAGATATGGGGATCAGCGTACCTGATTCAGTCAAGGATCCCTCAACTATCGCAAAAGTTATGAAGCGGATATTGGACAAATACCCTGATACCATAGCTGCCATAACAGGCATGGACCTCACTATAGATGCCCAGAGTTTTGGTGTACAGGTGAATTTCAGCGAGAAACAGGCCCCTAATATCATCGATCACATCCTATCGGGTCCGGAAGATATCGAAGGCTTAAAACTTCCCGATATCCACAGCGGCAGGACGGATGTATTCACTGAAAGCTGCCTTGAAGCGCAAAAGATCATTACCGACCGTCCCATATTCGGCGGAATGCTGGGTCCCTTCTCTCTCGCCGCCAATCTGCTTGATATCAACAAGTGCCTGAAGATGACCATCAAGGGCAAGGATAACCTTCATATACTTCTTGAAAAATGCACGGAGTGGCTCACTCTCCGGGCAAAAGAATACAAGAACGCCGGGGCGAACGGTGTGCTTATCGCAGAACCCACGGCAGGGCTCTTGGCCCCCGCCGCTTGTGAGGAATTCTCTTCCCAATATATAAAACAGATAGCAGATGCTCTTCAGGATGATCATTTCTTCCTGATACTTCACGATTGCGGCCAGGTCGAGAATTCCGTAGAGAGCATGTGCGGCACAGGCTGTAAGGGACTCCATTTCGGCAACGGTGTTGATATGAGAAATATTATGCCGAAAGTAGATCCCGGGATACTTGCATTCGGCAATCTGGATCCGGCTACCGTATTCTTCATGGGAACACCTGATGAAGTATATGACAAGACCACTGCCCTGCTGGAGGCAATGAAGCCATATCCCAACTTTGTACTCTCTTCCGGGTGCGACCTTGCCCCCACGGTATCAGGCGAGAATATAGAAGCCTATTACCGGGCATGCAGGGATTTTAACGCAAGATAGATCATTTATATAAAAGGAGAAAAGAACAAAATGAGCGAGAATCAAAAAACCGCTGACAAAAGCAGGATTGACTGGCTGATCACGCTGGTACCCTTTATCCTTATCATGGCATTGGCAATATACTTTTTTGCCGTTCCGGATCAGGCAAATGATGTGGTTGCGCAGATACGTTTCTTCTTCGGAGACACCCTTGGCAGCTATTATATCATAATAGGCATCGGATTCCTTGTGATCTCATTCTACCTGTCATTCTCAAAATACGGCAATATAGTCCTGGGAGAGCCCGGGGAGAAGCCGAAATACAACTTTTTCACCTGGGGTTCCATGATGTTCACATGCGGACTTGCAGCTGACATTCTTTTCTACTCATTTGCGGAATGGGTAATGTATGCAACCAATCCCCATGTGGCGGAAATGGGCAAAAACATTACTGAATGGGCAGGTGTATTCCCTCTCTTCCACTGGAGCTTCATCCCCTGGTCATTCTACCTTGTGCTTGCCGTAGCCTTCGGATTCATGGTCCATTGCCGCAAGCGGGACAAGCAACGTTATTCTGAAGCATGTCTTCCTATCATCGGCGAGAAAAATGCTCACGGACTGCTGGGGCGTATCATAGATCTCTTTGCATTATTTGCACTGCTTGCGGGAACAGCCACAACATTTTCAGTAGCTACACCCCTTATGGCGGAGATCATCGTTTCATTATTCGGCATTTCCCTTTCACGTACCGCAGTGACCATAATAATCCTTCTGATCACCTGTGCAGTGTATACATACGCTGTTCTTCACGGTTTCAAAGGTATCAGTTTCCTTGCCAAGTTCTGTATCTACCTCTTCTTTGCGATACAGCTTGCCTTCTTGCTGATCGGCGGCGAGGGAAGATTTATCATTGAGAACGGTGTGGAATCACTCGGAAAGATGGTTCAGAACTTTATCGGCCTAAGCACTTACATGGATCCCGGCCGGACCAATAACTTTCCCCAGGATTGGACTATTTACTACTGGGCATATTGGATGGTATGGTGCATCGCGGCTCCCTTCTTCATCGGTAACATAAGCCGGGGCAGGACCATTAAACAGACCATCATGGGCGGATACATCTTCGGTGTGGGAAGCACCATAAGCTCATTTATAGTTCTCGGCAATCACAGCCTTGGGCTGCAGACAGCAGGCGCACAGGATTTCATAGCGCAATATGAGGCCAGCGGAGACCTCTACGGGCTTATAATCAACATAATCAAGACCATGCCTGCCAGCGGTCTCTTCCTGGTGCTTATCATGCTGTGTATGATAGCATTCTATGCCACCAGTTTTGACTCCATTGCCTACACGGCGGCATGTTACAGTTATAAGAAGCTGGATGAGGATGAGAAGCCCTCTGTAATGATAACATTGCTCTGGTGCATCCTTTTGATCGTTCTCCCCATTGCGCTTGTATTCTCCGAAAGCTCCATGAACAACATCCAAAGCGTAAGTATCATATCCGCATTCCCCATAGGGATAATCATGATACTGATGATATGGAGTTTCATAAAAGACGCTAAAAAATACAGGGAAGAAAAGAAACTTGACTAAAAACAAAGTCCCCCGCATCATGCGGGGGATTCTTCTGTTTCAGATTCCATCAATTCCTTATTTTTCTCCAGCAGGTAATCCACAATATTGGACGCCGAATTTCCTATGATCTGCCATGACATGTTTCTGTATTTATCACGACCGGCGGCGTATTTCTCGTTATCCGATACGCTCTCGATAACTTCCTTCATCCGCGGGAAATCACTCTCATCAAGACGGAGTCCCAGATCAGGCAGGATAGCCAGCCTCCATACCTCTTCGTCCAGCCATGCCGCATCGTAGGGAGCCGTATCCATGGAAGTATCGGCGTACATAAGCGGCCTGTCAAACACATATGTATAATCGAAAATGATACCCGAAAAATCCGTTATCATTATATCGGACTGGTAGAGAGTTTCAAAGTTATCATTTGAACGGTCCCAGATGAAGTTCTCGCTTTCGGGGAACTTAGCCACCAGGGAATCGTACATTTCCTTCTCATTTATAATGGTCTGGGGATGGGCTCTTACGATTATCTTAAATCCCGTATCCTGCAGGGCCTTTAGTATCTTCTCCCCATACTTGTTAAGGATGGAATCAGGTCCCCATGAAGGTGCCAGAAGCACCGTAAAGGGCTTGCCTTCCCCGCTGTCATTTTTCTTTCTCTCCTGATACCTTTCCATAAGGGAATCCATGTAAGGATTGCCCACCATATGGCATTCCTTATGGGGTATCCCTCTCACATCCTCTATCTTTCGCAGAGTAGTCTCCTGTATCTCCCCGGATGTTAAAAGCGCATCATAGAAGTCAATGCCGAACATACGATAACCCGTGCCCTCGTCCACTGCATGATAAATATGCACATAATAATCGCAGTCCTTGGATCTCTTCCACTGGTACACATCAAGCCCCGGGGTGGTGGAGAAGCATACACGCGCCTTCATCATATTAAGCCTTGCAAATGCCTTGTTCCCCTCGCCGATAAACTCGCATTTTACGAACTTATACCCCTTGGAAAGGGCCGGGTCGTCCGGGGAGGCAGTCCAGTAATAACAGGTCTCTTCCCGTCTCTCGAACTCATCGCATACCGGCTCAAACATGTTCCAGTAACGCTTATGGTCTGCAAATATGACTATAGGCAGCTTACTCTCGTCAATCTTGGCACCCTTACCGCCGCTTAGGAGGAATTTCAGCTTAAGGAATTTACCCCTGAAAGCAAAGATAAGGGTGGAAATAAGCCCTATGATAATTGTAAACAGCATGCTCCCGGTACCGGGATCGATATACAGATACATCATTTATCTCCTTTGGAATCCAAAAGCCAGTTCTTCACATCGAAAATGTTCCCTCTGACCCTGTACCAGTATCCGTCAGTAGTGTCAAACCTCAAACCGTTGTTGTAAGCCGTCTGCCAGTTCTCTGATGTAGTGATATACTGGGGATCGCTTTTTCTGTCTGTATTGACCGGGTTCCCGGTAAAGGGGTTCACCGGATCCTTGATGACATCCTTCATCGCTATCGTGGGCACATCAGCATTTGTCATAAATGAGTCGTCGGTCTTTAACTGCCCGTGGGCATCAAAATCCTTTACCATAAAAAGGGGATTAAAACGTTCCACATCAATGCCGTTCTCCAGCAGCATATAGTCGAACTGGCCCATGGGATAGCCGTGGTCCGCAACGATTATGATCCTTGTATTGTCGTATACCCCCTGGTCCTTAAGATACTGGATCCACTCTCCTACACGGAGCAGGGCTGCCATATTGATCTGGTAATGGTTGAAATCCCAGGTGTCCCTGACATCTACCCTGTGGCCGTTAACCACGAACCTGTCATCATAGGGGTCCACATAAGTATTGGCATCCGATGAAGGAACATAATCCGGCTCCTTAAGCTGCATAGCCTCGTGAGTGGTTGCGTTCTGCAAGAGGAGGAGGTTATCGGCCCCGTCACTGGAGACATCCGTAAGTTCCTTTAAGGTCTCCAGTCCTGAGTACCAGTTGAAAAATGAAGGATTAAATACGCTTGAGCCCTCCGTACCCATGTAATCGCCGCTATCATAGAAGAAATTATGCAGGAATGTGGGAGCGGCCTTCATAAAACCGAACATAACGAAATTATGGCGCTGCATAACATCCGCCAGGGCATCACTGATGGCACTGCTGTCCGTCTTGTATTTGCCCTCAGTCTTATAGGCTTTGACATTCGCCATTCCGTTATAGATAGACAGATCCGTATCCCATCTGTAATTGGCGTATGGCGGATCCGTAATGGTAACCCTATAGCCCTTCTCTGAAAAGAGGGTGGGCATCATAAGCAGGGACTCATTATGCTTCTTGCGTAAGAACTCCTTATCCCTTGCATTCATGGCCTTTGGAGTGTAATCATATCCTCCGAAGAGGGCCGGTGCCGCGAAATTCGTATTGCCTCCGTAGGACATGGTATTGGGGTAGTAGGTAAAGCCCTCATATATATCCGCCAGTTCCGGCTTCTCCTTTAAGAAATATGGAATATATCCGCTTATGGCTCTATCAAGCATGAAGACAACCACATTTTTCCCGTTCTTGCTTAAGTGGTATATGGGCTCGGAATCCTCGGCCCTGACCTTTTCCGGTCTGTTAAATGAGGCTGTTTCACGCACCACATTTACGGAGTTCATAATGCAGACCAACGTCAAGGTAAGGGTGGCTATCTGGCAAACCCTGGTTAGGAGTTTTATCTTCTTCTTATAGAGCAGATATACAAGTCCTGCAATAAGGAGCAGGATCCCCGTATTAAGAAGAAGGGTCCATGTGTCGAAATAGGGGGAATAATCATATTTAAGGACGGTATTCATAGTCCCCATGTTCATTGAGAAGCAGTAATAATTTACGATGCTTCCGATACCGATAAAGCAAAGTCCCATGGTAAAAATGTGCTTTCCGAGATCACTGCACAGAGCATAAAATATCCTGCACCACACGATAAAAAAGCCTATGACAACTGCAAAGGTCCTGATAAAAAGCTCCACGGGAGTGCTCTTATCCGTAAAGAACTCCGCAACGGAAGACCCTATGACAGACAGGGGTATAGCCGCACCGATAAAGATGGTGGACAATACGCTTGCCAGGGTAAAGAGGGATTTCTCCGCCTTTTCCGGGACAGGAGTTTTTTTCTTGCTTGCCTCATACTCCTCCGGAGTGACGCCCTTCTTAAGCCAACGCTCGATAAAAAGCGCCCCTAAGGGAATAAGACAGATAACAAGAAATATCTCACTGATAATAGCCTCATCAGGCTTAACATTGAAGAAATACAGTACCCTGCCGCCGAAGACCAGTATCCCGAATGCGGCAGAGATCACTGCTATCACCGGCTTGGGATTCTTTATGATCTTCATGAAAATGTTCTTAAATAATGAAAAGAGGTTGTTTAAAGTCCAGTAGAATACCAGGCCCGAAGGGCTCTGATAAAGGAGTACAAGAAAAACAGCTGCAAGCCCGTAGGTCTGCACCTTGTCCTTTAATGGGAATCCCTTGGTATAAATGATACCCGATATGATATTGAATACCGTCATGAGAACCGGCAGCAGATTAATAGAAATCCCGCCCAATTGGATCAGCCCGTCAGGCCTGCTCAGATCGGTGATAAAGAGTAATGGCGCCCCTTTAAGGATAGCCAGGCTCGACAGGTAGTTATAAGCCGCCATGAAAAAGGGTATCTGCAAAAGCAGGGAAAAAGACCCCTTGATGGCGTAGGCCGGCTTATATCCCACTTCTCTGTAATAAGCCTGCAGCATCATGAAACGCTCGTCACCGGAAAAGGTCTTCTTGATATGCTTAACCCAGTGCTCCATCTCCTTCTGCTTCTGCCGTTCCTGATCCTGCATGGCATCAGACTTCTTATATAGCGGCAATACAAGAAGCTGCACCGCAAGACTTACAAAAATAATGGCAATGCCCGGATTCTCAAAGAGCTTATACATAAGAGCAAAGATAAACTCGATAAGCATCTGTATCGGCATCACCGTCAGATTATATAAAACATCCCAAAACATCCGAAAAACTCCAAAAAACTACTATTTCACACAACCTTACAGATTATAGCATAAGCCCCCACCGCCTTCAAGTACCAAACAAGACAGGGGACGGTTCTCTGTCTTGTGACAGGGGGACGGTCCTTTTGTCACAAGTATTACACAAAAAATAAAGAGGGCAGGTTTCCCTGCCCTCTCAGGTATTGCTCACTGTCAGAACATCTCCGCTTCGCGGAGACGTCCCCGTGTCCCAAGGAATCCTCCCGTCTTCGACGGGTCCCTCCTTAGGACATTACTTATAAAGATCTCTTGCCTTATATTTTGTATGCAGCAGTTCGTGTGCTCTGTGGCTGCCGGGCTTCTCAAGATATGTATCATAAAGCTCCTTAACAGCCGGGTTCTCATGAGACTTTCTGAGAGGATTATTCTTGTCGATCTCATAAAGGACCTTAGCACGCTCAGCGCGGATATCCACGAAGTTACGTACTGATGCAGGCTGGATGGGCTGACCACCGCCGTTTACGCAGCCGCCGGGACATCCCATGATCTCGATGAAATGATATTCCTTCTCACCGTTTCTGACAGCCTCAAGAACCTTTCTTGCATTGGCAGTACCGGATGCAACAGCAACCTTAACAGTAGTTCCGCCAACATCATAAGTAGCTTCCTTAACTCCCTCGATACCACGAACATCTACGAAGTCAAGGCTGGGAGCCTCTTTACCCGTGACGATCTCAACAACCGTACGTAAAGCGGCTTCCATAACACCGCCGGTAGCACCGAAGATGACAGCAGCACCTGTTCCAAGTCCAAGAGGAGCATCAGCTTCTTCATCGGGAAGAGCATCAAACATGAGGCCTGCTCTGTCGATCATCCTTGCAAGTTCTCTTGTGGTGAGAACGAAATCTACATCCGGCACACCGTTGGCAGCCTGGTCTTCTCTTCCGATCTCGAACTTCTTAGCTGTACAAGGCATAACGGATACGCATACGATATCTTCCTTGGGGATATTGTTCTTCTCTGCATAGTAAGACTTAGCAACAGCACCGAACATCTGCTGCGGAGACTTGCAGGATGAAAGATTGTCAAGGAAGTCCGGGAAATAATGCTCAGCATATCTTATCCATCCCGGTGAACAGGAGGTGATAAGAGGAAGCTTACCTCCGTTATTCAGTCTGTCAAGGAACTCAGTACCCTCTTCCATAATGGTAAGGTCAGCTGAGAAGTTGGTATCAAATACCTTGTCAAATCCAAGACGACGAAGAGCTGCAAACATCTTGCCCTGTGAGTCGGTTCCTACAGGATATCCGAACTCCTCAGCCAGAGCTGCACGAACAGCGGGAGCTGTCTGAACGATAACGTGCTTCTTGGGATCAGCGATAGCGTCGAATACTTCCTTGGTGTTGTCCTTCTCATAAAGGGCACCTACAGGACATACGGCGATACACTGACCGCAGCTGATACAAGCGGTATCTGCAAGGTCCATATCAAATGCAGAACCGATAAATGTAGCAAATCCTCTTTCGTTAGCGCCGATAACGCCGATACCCTGAGTCTTCTCGCAGGCAGCAACGCAGCGTCTGCAGAGGATACACTTGTTGTTGTCACGAACCATGTGAGCAGCAGAATCGTCAAGTTCGAACTTATTGGCAACGCCCTGGAATCTGTCGGCATCGTCAACACCGTAATCATGACATAACTTCTGAAGCTCGCAGTTCTTGCTTCTTACACAGGAAGTACACTTCTTGTCGTGATCTGAAAGGATCAGCTGCAGTGTCTTCTTTCTTGATTCTATAACCTTCGGAGTATTTGTGAAAATCTCCATTCCTTCGTTGATAGGATATACGCAGGCTGTAACAAGAGTTCTTGCGCCCTTAACCTCAACAACGCAGATACGGCAAGCACCGATAGCGTTGATCTCTTTTAAGTAGCAAAGAGTAGGTATCTCGATATTGGCAAGTCTGGCTGCTTCAAGGATGGTAGAACCCTGAGGTGCCTGCACATCAACACCATTAATTTTAATATTAACCATTTCCATGTTCTATGCCCTCCATTAAACCTTATAAATCGCGTCGAATTTACAGTTGTCATAGCAAACGCCGCACTTGATACACTTGCTGGTATCGATCTCATGAGCTTCCTTCTTCTCGCCTGAGATAGCTCCAACAGGACAATTCTTAGCGCACTTTGTACAACCTTTACATTTCTCAGGATCGATCTTGAATGAAAGAAGATCCTTACATACGCCTGCAGGACATTTCTTATCTACAACGTGAGCTACATACTCATCTCTGAAGTAACGCAGTGTTGAAAGAACGGGGTTGGGAGCAGTCTGTCCCAGACCGCAGAGAGCGTTATCCTTGATGTAGTAAGCCAGCTCTTCCAGTTTGTCTAAGTCCTCAAGAGTTCCTTTACCCTTTGTGATCTTGTCAAGGATCTCCCACATTCTCTTGGTACCGATACGGCAGGGAGTACACTTACCGCAGGACTCATCTACCGTAAACTCAAGGAAGAATTTAGCGATATCAACCATACAGTTGTCTTCGTCCATAACGATAAGTCCGCCGGAACCCATCATGGAACCGATGGCGATAAGGTTATCGTAATCGATCTCTACGTCAAAATGCTCTGCCGGGATACATCCGCCTGAAGGACCACCTGTCTGGGCAGCCTTGAACTTCTTACCGTTGGGGATACCGCCGCCGATCTCCTCGATAACGGTCCTTAAGGTAGTACCCATGGGAATCTCAACAAGACCTGTGTTGTTGATCTTACCGCCGAGAGCGAATACCTTGGTACCCTTTGACTTCTCTGTACCCATGGAAGCAAACCATTCCGGTCCGTTAAGGATGATCTGGGGAATGTTAGCCCATGTCTCAACGTTATTAAGGATAGTGGGGCTCTCAAAGAGACCTTTAACTGCCGGGAAAGGCGGTCTGGGTCTGGGCTCACCTCTGTTACCCTCGATAGATGTCATAAGAGCTGTCTCCTCGCCGCATACAAATGCGCCGGCACCGAGACGGAGCTCAATATCAAAATCAAAACCTGAATCGAAAATGTTCTTGCCGAGGAGTCCGTACTCTCTTGCCTGACCGATGGCGATGTTGAGACGCTCAACGGCGATGGGGTACTCAGCACGAACATAGATGTAACCCTGTGAAGCTCCGATAGCATAACCTGCGATGGTCATAGCCTCAAGTACTACGTGGGGATCACCCTCAAGAACGGAACGGTCCATGAATGCACCCGGGTCACCCTCGTCAGCATTACAACATACATACTTCTGAACATTTCCTCTGTTGCCTGATGCGAATTTCCACTTCAGACCTGTGGGGAATCCTGCTCCTCCACGACCTCTTAAGCCTGAATCAAGGATAAGCTGGATAACGTCATCGGGAGTCATCTCCTTTAATACCTTACCTAAAGCTTCATATCCTCTTGTTCCGATATACTCTTCGATATTCTCGGGATTGATAACACCACAGTTTCTGAGAGCGACTCTGTGCTGCTTTCTGTAGAAATCGGTATCAACGATAGGTGTGAATCCGTCTTCCTTGACTGTCTCCTGATAAAGAAGACGAGTAACGATACGACCCTTAACCAGATGCTCTGCAACGATCTCGGGAACGTCATCAACGGATACCATTGAATAGAAAGCACCTTCCGGGTATACGATAACGATGGGGCCAAGGGCACAGAGTCCGTGGCATCCTGTCTTAACTACGCATACTTCCTTATCAAGGCAGTGCTTCTTGATCTCTTTCTCTAATGATTCAATGATCTGCGCGCTTCCGGAGGATGTACATCCGGTACCACCGCAAACTAACACATGTGAACGAAACATACTTAAATCCTCCTATTATTTCATGTCTAATGTATATTCAGATACAACCTGACCGCGAACAAGGTGCTTGTCAATGATCTCGATAGCCTTATCAGGTGTCATATGAACATATGTAACCTTCTCTTTGCCGGGCTCGATAACCTCAACGATGGGCTCGTACTTGCAAAGACCGATACATCCTGTCTGAACAACCTTAACCTTGTCCAGACCCTTTTCCTGAACCTTATCCGATAATGTGGTCAGAACAGGTCTTGCTCCGGCAGCGATACCGCATGTTGCCATACCAACGACAACTCTTATGCCGTCATCGCCTTCATCACGAAATCCGACCTGACCCTGCATTTTTTCTCTAATGGCCTTTAATTCTTCCAGAGATTTCATTTTAATCCTCCAATCGTTTAATTATACGTCAGAGCTGTGCTCCTCCGTCTGTTTCTTTCTTATTCTCGTCTAAATACTCCTTAATATAATCCGACACTTCCGGCGAATCCAGCGGAACACCTCCGAGTATCTCACGCATCTGTCTGGTGTCCAATGTAAATGATGCGCCGTCAAAGCCGTACGTATACACAAAATCAATACCCGTATTGTAGGTTATCAGAGTGTGAATCGAACTGTTAATATCACCAAGCGGCATCCGATCAATATGAGATAAAACAAAAACTGCTTTGACCTTAGTCCCTACTGAAACTTCTGAAGTTATCTCAAATGTACCGCCCGTGATAAGTGCCGCCATTCTGAAGAAAGGCACCCCCAGGCCGATCTTTCTGGTCGAACGGGTCGTAAAAAACGGATCCTCCACTGAAGCCACCTGCTCTGCCGTCATCCCGCAGCCGTCATCGTTAATGATGACCGTCAGGCTGTCTGCTTCCCGGTCCACCAGTACGCTGATCTCTATAAGGTCAGCTTCGGCTCTTATTGAATTCTGTGCAATGTCCAATATATTAAGTGATATCTCAGGTAACATAACTTACGCATACTTCTGTAAGATGGTCTCTACCTCATCAACAGTAAGTCTTCCATATACTTCATCATTAACTGTCATAACGGGTGCAAGACCGCAGGCACCTATGCAACGGCACGCATCAAGTGAAAACTTGCCGTCCGGTGTGCACTCACCACTATCGATCTTCAATGTGGTCTTGATCTTGTTAAAGATGTTACCGGAGCCCTTAACGTAACAAGCAGTACCCAGGCAAACGGAGATCTGGTAGTCACCCTTAGGCATCAGGTTGAACTGTGCATAGAATGTAGCTACACCGTAGACTTTCTCCATGGGTACTGACAATTCGTCGGAAATGATCTTCTGAACTTCGATCGGAAGATATCCGTAGATGTCTTGTGCTTTTTGCATAATCGGCATCAGGCAGCCCTTTTCATCTCTGAGTTCTTTGATGACCTGCTTAAGCTGATTTTCCTGCTCTTTTGTTCCCTTGAAAGGAACAGTCTGTTTCTTTGCTCTCAACATTATCCCTCCTAGTATTTTTTTACATATTCACGCCGAAAATATCGACGGGATATGCAAGTTCAAAGCAAGATTAATTCTATCATCAATCTACCTAAAAATCAAGGCGTTTTTTACGTGCATATAGACATTTTCCATATACAAAACACAAGATATTGCATTTTTTCGAAAATTTATTGTTAAATTATTAACGTTCTCTGCGGCGTTTTTTGTTGAAGATTCACAAAGCTGATGATATAATTAGTGTAAATGAACTAAAACATCAGATTATTTATCAAAATGGGGGTATCAAAGTGACTGTTTCTGACATCCAAAAACTACTTAATGCCAAGGTGCTGTCATGTAATGAGAAGTTAAACATGGAGGTCACCAATGCATTTGCGTCGGACATGATGAGCGACTGTCTGGCGTTTGCAAAGGATGCCAATGTTCTGATCACGGGCTTGTGCAATCCTCAGGTTATGCGTACAGCAGAGCTTCTCGACATTGAATGCATCATCTTCATCAAGGGAAAAGAACCTACCGATAGCATGATCACACTTGCCCAGAACAACGGCATATGCGTGCTTATGTCCGAATACTGTATGTTTGAGACCGCCGGCATTCTCTTTAAGACCGGCGAGATCGGAGGTGCTACTGTTGGCTGCTGATAATACCATCAAACTCCACTATGACGTGCCGAATGATGATTTTACCAGGGCCGGTGAAGCCAGCAGCGACCTTAAAGGAAAACTAAAGCAGATGGGCATCAGCCCCGATGCCATACGTAAAGTATCCATCGCACTTTACGAAGGAGAGATCAATATGGTCATCCATGCCAACGGAGGCTATATTGATGCCGAGATATCGGAGAATGGACTGAAGCTTGTGCTGTGTGATACGGGTCCCGGGATCAATGATATAGTACAGGCTACCCAGGCGGGTTTTTCTACTGCCCTGGAGCAGACACGAATGCTCGGCTTTGGTGCGGGGATGGGACTTCCCAATATGCTCCAGAATACCGACGATATGATCATTGACTCCATCGTGGGAGTCGGCACTACCATAACCATGTTCATAAAAATGTAAAGGATAATAAAATGGAGAACTTTTACCACTCAATTTATCTTGATAAAGAGTTGTGCAAGGGCTGCCTGAACTGTATCAAGCGCTGCCCTACCCAGGCTATCCGTGTGCGTAACGGCAAAGCCGTTATCAACAACAAGTTCTGTATCGACTGCGGCGAGTGTATAAGGATATGCCCCCATTATGCCAAGCTTGCCAAAAGAGATACCCTTGAGATACTCGATAAGTTTGAATACACTGTGGCCCTCCCCGCTCCTTCACTGTACACCCAGTTTAATAATATCAAGGATATCAACCTTATATTAAATGCCTTGCTGGGCCTGGGCTTTGACGACGTATTTGAAGTCAGTGCCGCAGCGGAGCTGGTATCGGAGGCAACCATCAAATATATAGCCGAGCACAAGGAGCAATGGCCCATCATCAGTTCAGCCTGCCCCTCCATCGTGCGTCTGGTCAGAGTGCGCTTCCCCAACCTTATAGAGCATCTTCTGCCTATCAAGGCCCCCATCGAGATAGCAGCTGAGATCGCTTTGAAAAAGGTTACCGAGAAGACCGGGCTTCCAAGGAACAAGATTGGCCTTATATTCATCACTCCATGTCCTGCCAAGGTAACCTACAGCAAGGAGCCCCTTGGCATTGAAAAAAGTGAGATAGACGGCGTGCTGGCCATTAAGGATATATATCCCCTTTTGCTTGAAGCCTTAAAGGATACCGTGAAGGAATATGAGGATTCACCCATGCCTGAGCTTTCCGAATCAGGCAAGATCGGTATCGGCTGGAGTGTCAGCGGCGGCGAGGCCAACGGCATCGTAAGTGATAATTATCTGGCTGCCGACGGGATAAGCAATGTTATTAAAGTGCTGGAGAACCTTGAAGATGAGCGTTTTTCCGGACTTAACTTCATAGAACTTAACGCCTGTGCCGGCGGCTGTGTAGGCGGTGTTCTCACTGTGGAGAACCCTTACATCGCTCAGACCAAGAACAAACGACTCAAAAAATACCTGCCGGTCAAGGTATCCAGCTTTAACAACCGGGCTACCACCGTATACAGCGAAGATGTGGACTTTGACTGGAACAAGGAGATAGTATATGAGCCGGTATTCCGTATCGGCAACAACGTGATAGAGGGGATCAACAACCTTAATTCCGTGGAGAAGATCGTGGAGTCCTTCCCGGGACTGGACTGCGGTTCCTGCGGAGCCCCCACCTGCCGTGCCCTGGCTGAAGACATAGTAAGGGGCGAGGCATCGGATACGGCCTGCATCTACATTTTCAAGGAATATTTCAATTTCCTTACCCTGCAGCTTTCCACCCTGACCCATAACATGTCTGACGCTTCGGATGCCGGCAATTCCATCGCCAATCTGGAGCAGAGCCTGACAAGCTTCTTTAACAAGGATGCTGCACCGCCGGAGAAAGAGGAGAAAGAGGAGAAAAAGGAGAAAAAATGACTATAAAAGAACTGATAAATGCAAATATATTTAACACTCTTAAGGAAGGCAGTGACCTTAACCGTGAGATATCGGGGCTTTTTAACTGTGATCTGCTGAGCATTGCCATGAGCAAGGCTCCCACAGACTGCGCCTGGGTTACCGTTATGGGCAACATCAATACCCTGGCGGTGGCCACCCTGGCAGATGTATCATGTGTCATACTGGCTGAAGGGGTCTTTTTTGACGATGCAGCTACCATCAGGCTGGACGCTACCGATATTACTGTATTTACCACGGAAATGCCTGTATTTGAGGCATCCCTTAAGGTCTATGAGATGATCAATGCATAATCTACACTATGACCTTCACATCCATTCCTGTCTGTCACCCTGCGGTGACAACGATATGACCCCGGGGAATATCGTGGGAATGGCCACAATTAAAGAGTTGGACGTAATTGCGGTAACGGATCATAATTCCTGCCGCAACTGCCCCGCAGTAATGAAGTTGGCGGAGGCCTACGGCGTCATAGCGATTCCCGGTATGGAACTGACCACCGCTGAGGAAGTTCATGTTCTGTGCCTTTTTTCATGCCTGGAGGATGCTCTGTCCTGGAATGATTTCGTTGATACAAAACGGGTTCTTATAGATAACAGCCCGGAGATATTCGGAGACCAGCTGATCATGAACGAGGATGATGAGGTCATCGGCAAAGAGCCCCACCTTCTCATCAACGCCACCAATATAACATTTGATGAATGCTACGATTTTATCACAGACCATAAGGGGGTCATGGTTCCTGCCCATATCGACAAGGATACCACCAGCCTCATGTCCAATCTGGGTTTCGTTCCCCCGGATTCCAAGTTCAAGTGTATCGAGGTCAAGAACCTCGCCAATCTCCATCGCATAAAAAAAGACAACCCTTATCTTGAGGGTTGCCGTGTAATAACCGATTCGGACGCTCACTATCTCGAGCACATCCACGAGCCCGAATACACCCTGCCCTGCCAAGACAAGAGCATAGAGAGTGTATTAGAGGCATTAGTAACGTTTTAAGTAGGGAAACAGAGCGCAACGCAAACCATCATACGCATTGCCGATCACTTAGCGAGAACAAGTCGATTGGGGCTCGAGCGAGTGCGTTCCATCCGTAGGAGCGAGAGCCCCGCTTATGAGACGCCGTTCGAGGTTAGTGAGAGAGCACTAAGTATGAGGGATTGCGTTGCGCCCTGTTTCCATATTTACTCTCTAACTTGCCCGTTGCCGTATATAATAAACTTCGTCGTGGTCAGCGCCTTCAGCCCCATGGGCCCCCGGGCGTGCAGCTTCTGGGTACTGATCCCTATCTCCGCCCCCAGCCCGAACTCGAACCCGTCGGTAAACCTGGTAGACGCATTAACATAGACAGCAGCCGCATCCACCTCATTCAGGAACTTCTGCGCATTCTCGTAATCTCTCGTAACGATGGCATCGGAATGCCCCGTATTGTACTTGTTGATATGAGCGATGGCCTCCTCGATGGAATCCACCACCTTGATGGAGAGGATGTAATCCAGATACTCCGCCCCCCAGTCCTCTTCCGTAGCCGACTTGATCCCGGACAAGGTCTTAGCAGCCCTTTCATCACCCCGAAGCTCCACATGTTTCTCGTCCAGGCGCTTTCTGAGAGCCGGAAGGAGCTTGCCTTCTATATCCTTGTGAACCACCAGGGACTCACAGGAATTGCATACACTGATCCTTGAAGTCTTTGCATTGAAAATGATGTTGATGGCCATATCGATATCAGCAAACTTGTCCACGTAGATATGACAGTTGCCGGTTCCCGTCTCGATAACGGGAATGTTGGAATTCTCCACCACCGTCCGGATCAGTCCCGCCCCGCCTCTGGGGATCAGAACATCGATATAATCATTCATTTGCATGAAATGCTTGGTAACTTCCCTGTCGGTAGATTCAATAAGCGAAACCACATTGGGATCGATATCCATGCTTTCAAGAACATCTCTGATAACCTTAATGATGGCCTTGTTGGAATTGATGGCATCACTGCCGCCCTTTAGGATCACCACATTACCGGTCTTGAAGCAAAGCCCGAAGGCATCAGCCGTCACATTGGGACGGGACTCGTAAATGATGCCGATAACCCCTAAAGGAACCCTCTTCTCTCCGATCATCAGACCGTTGGGACGCTCCTTCATGTAAAGGACTTCCCCGATAGGGTCCTCAAGAGACGCCACTTGACGCAGCCCGGTGGCCATGCCTTCTATACGATCCTCCGAAAGGAGCAGGCGATCCAGCATGCCCTCGTCCTTGCCCTTACGAACCCAGTCATCGGCGTCCGTCCTGTTCTCCTCCAGGATAAATTCCGATCTGGACACAAGAGCATCAGCCACGGCACAGAGCACTTCGTTCTTTCTCACTGAAGAAAGAAGGGCAAGCCCGGTCTCAGCCGCTTTTGCTGCCTTACCTATCTCCTCTAAATACTCAACAGGTTCCACGAAACTATCTTTCATCCTAATTCTTCACCTTCTTAGCGTATTTCTCCCCCAGATTCTCCACACTGCCATCCGGGTTGACCAGATCGATATTATCAAGCTGACTCTTCAGGTTCCCCCTGATAGCCTCTATGTACTCTCTTCTGAGGCGCTGCTGTTCCTCTCTCTCGGCAGAAGTCAGCCCCTCCGCCTTGGACTTGCGGGCAAGCTCATTGATCCTCCCTATAGTCTTCTCATCCATATAAATACTCCATCGATCACCGCAGGCTATCTGTCCTGCAGATACTCGTCTATATAAAAATTCTCATTCTTATGAGCCGCAAATAAAGTGCCTATGTCTTCGCCTTCAAGGACCCGGGTGATATTCTCCACATCATCTCCGCTGGTAATGACCATATCGGCGCCGGAGCTGGTAGCGATCAAAGCAGCGTCCAGCTTGGTAGCCATGCCCCCGGTCCCCACATCGGATCCCGTGGAATCCTTGCCCATACCGAAGACGTCACTTATGGAATCCACAAATCCTACAAACTTCGCATCGGGATTGGTCTTGGGATCGTCGGTATAGAGTCCCCTTATATCCGACAGCATGATGAGAAGGTCGGCCTCAACAATAGCCGCAACCACAGCAGATAATTTATCATTATCTCCTACCATGATCTCGCTGGTGGATACGGTGTCATTCTCATTTACAATGGGCACTACCCCCATCTTGAGAAGCTCCAAAAAAGTATTCTTGGTATTCTTGCATTCAAGATTATTGGTAATGGTGTGCTTGGTCATAAGGACCTGACCGGCCACATGGTTGTATTCGCTGAAGATCTTCTGATAGATCATCATAAGCTTCGCCTGACCCACTGCAGCGCAGGCCTGCTTCTCGGATAATCTTCCCGGCCTCTCCTTCATACCCAGGGCCTTCCGCCCACAGGCAATGGCACCTGATGACACCAGGATGACCTCCTTGCCCTGATTCTGAAGGTCGCAGATAAGCCTGACAAGACGTTCCACCTTCTGAAGGTTCATGTTCCCGGTCTCCCCGTAATAGAGGGAAGACGAGCCGATCTTGATGACGATCCGTTCCTTATTCTTGAGATTACTTCTGATAGCTGAAGGATCCATTGCAAGCTCCTTAAAAAAAACTATTCCAAAAATAACAATACATAGTATAATACATATGTGTGCACTAATTCAAGAGTCTTTACCAAAAGGAAAGCGCAAAGCCATATGATCCGAACTACAGTTAAGCTGGATTTAGAGAAATCCCCCACTTCCATCAATAATATACCCGCAAGCGAAGTGGCTTTTTTTGATATAGAGACCACAGGCTTCTCCCCCAATAACTCCAACCTATACCTCATCGGCCTGGCCTATGAGTCCGAGGGAGCATGGGTCCTTGACCAGTGGTTTGCAGAGAACACTGCAGAGGAAGTTCTTATAATAAGGGAATTTTCCGAGGCCGTGGCGGACTATAAGCTCCTCGTCAGCTATAACGGCCTTGGCTTCGATACCGCATATCTTCGGGAAAAATGCAAGCTATACGACATACCCTTCATTTCCGGGAAGATCCCCCATCTGGACATATACAGGCAGCTCTTTCCCTATAAGAAATTTTTCAAGCTGGAGAATTATAAGCAGAAGAATATTGAGCGATTTTTAGGGATCCACCGGGATGACATCTATAACGGCGGCGAACTGATCAACTACTACCGCGAGTATGTGAAGAATCCGGATAAGCGGATAAAGGATATCCTCATACAGCATAATGCCGATGATATCAAAGGACTTATATCCATACTCCCCATTCTGTCCTATGTCACCTTCTTTAATGGCGGATTTGAACTTTCTCAGATAGACATACAGCGGTATGAGACTGCCGACGGCAACGTGGCCATGGATGTGGTGTTCGACCTGATCCCCAACATCCCCCTACCCAAGCATATATCCTACGGAACAGGCCCCTTGTACCTGTCCGGGAAGGGAAGCAAGGTCGGGTTCAAGATAACCATGTACACCGGGGAATTGAAGTTCTATTACTCCGATTACACTGATTACTACTACCTTCCCAAGGAAGACATGGCAGTCCACAAATCAGTAGCCTTCTTCGTTGATAAGGATTTCAGGACTCAGGCCAAGGCAGCCACCTGCTACAGCAGAAAGACCGGGAGATTTCTCCCCCAGTTCTCAGAGCTCATCGAACCCTATTTTAAGATCGAGTATCACGATAAGGTGACCTATTTCGAATTAACAGACGAATTATGTGAAAATGATGTGCTGCTTAAGAAATACATATTACACTGTATAAATCATATGAGGTGATGGCTTCCGCCATCACCTCATCTTTATTCCATGTCTCCCTTTTGGAAGAAGAATGATTCAAATCTGGTATATCCCATAGTCCTGTAATTTATGATCTGCTCGGTGCTTCCTATAAAGAGGAAGCCTCCGTCAACAAGGGAATCATAGAACTTCTTATATATCATATCCTTGGTCTCTTCTGTAAAGTAGATTACCACATTCCTGCAAAGGATCAGGTGGCAGTTCTGCTCATAGGCATCCTTAAGAAGATTGGCCTCCTTGAATTCAACACATTTCTTGATATCGGGAGAGATCTGAAAAGAATCACCTATCTGGGTAAAATACTTCTTTTTGAATTCTTCCGGAACTCCTGCGATACTCTTGGCGGAATACAGGCCGGTCTTAGCCTTGGCTATGACCTGATCATCAATGTCCGTAGCTATAACCTTGATCTGGTTAAGAGGAATGAACTTGGAGAATGCCATAACCAGTGAATACGGCTCATCACCCGTGGAACATGCAGCACTCCATATCTTAAGGTTCTTCCCGAACCTGTTGATCAGCTTGGGAATGACTGTCTTGTCCATAATCTCCCACTGATCGGTATTACGATAGAACTCCGATACGTTAATGGTAAGGAAATTAACAAATTCCCTGAAAAGTACCTCATCCGTCTTACAAGCAGAGATCAATCCATCATAATCAACAACCTTATGCCTGGAGAGAAATGAATCGATCCTTCTCCTCATCTGCTTTTCCTTGTATGCATTAAGATCGATCTTCGTCAAACTGTGAACGTCTCTTTTGAATTTCTCGTAATCGTTAGCCATCAGTAACCCTCCATTACACATAATAAAGCGAACAGATATCGTCCGCTTTATATATATTCTTATAATAATTCCCTATTATTCTTCTGATGCAGTCTCCTCTGCAGCAGACTCCTCAGCAGGAGCTTCAGCAGGCTCCTCTACAGCCACTTCTGCAGGTGCTTCTGCCGCTGTCTCTTCCTCAGCCGCTGAATCTTCAACTTCCGGAGCAGGAAGAAGTGCCTTCATGCTAAGGCTGATCTTCTTTTCAGCCACATTAAGATCAACGACCTTAACCTCAACCTCCTGTCCGATAGACAGAACGTCAGCAGGCTTCTCAACATGCTCTCTGGAAATCTGTGAAACATGAAGGAGAGCATCAACACCCGGAACTATCTCGACAAATGCACCGAAATCCGTCATCCTGGCAACCTTACCCTTAAGAACGGTACCTACGGCATATTTCTCTTCAGCATTAAGCCATGGATTCTCCTGATCAAACTTAAGGCTTAATGCGATCTTGGTCTCGTTAATGTCCTTAATAAGAACCTTAACTGTATCCCCTACCTTGAAAAGCTTCTTGGGATTATCAACTCTTCCCCAGCTCATCTCGGAGATATGAAGCAGACCGTCTGCTCCGCCAAGATCTATAAATGCACCGAAATCGGTGATATTCTTAACAACGCCTTCAACGATCTGACCTACTGAAAGCTTATCGAATAACTCCTTCTGCATCTCGGCCTTGTGAGCAACAAGAAGCTGTCTGCGGTCACCGATGATCCTCCTTCTTCTGGGATTGAACTCGGTGATGACAAACTCTATCTCCTGTCCCTGATACTTGGCAAGATTCTTCTCATAAGAATCCGACACCAGGCTTGCGGGGATAAATACTCTCGTCTCGTCAACTATAAGGCTTAAGCCTCCGTCAAGAACCTGAGCTACCGTAGCTTTGAGTACCTCATGGTTATTAAATGCCTCTTCCAGTCTCTTGCTTCCCTTCTCGGCAGCAAGTCTCTTGTAAGTAAGAAGAACCTGACCCTCACCGTCATTAACCTTCAGGACCTTTGCCTCCATGGAGTCGCCAACCTTAGCAACAGTAGTAAGGTCAACAGGCTCATTGGAATATTCATTCCTGGTAAGGATACCGTCCGACTTATAACCGATATTTAAGACAATCTCGTCCGGCTTAACGGAAATGACCTTTCCTTCGACAACGTCTCCATTTCGAATTGTTTTAAATGATTCGTCCAACATTTGTTCAAAGCTCATCTCTTCTGACATTCTTTGAAAACCTCCTCAATAATATTCTTTGGGGTAGATGCCCCTGCTGTAATACCTACATTCTTAAACAATTCAAGTTGCCTTAGTTCCAAGTCATCAAGTGTCTGTATGTAGTAAGTATTTGCACATTTTTCTGAACAGATATCATACAATTTCTGTGTGTTGGAGCTGTTCCTTCCGCCAATGACTATCATGACGTCACTACAAGAGGCAAGTTCAGATGCCTCCCGTTGTCGCTCCCTTGTAGCACTACAGATCGTATTACTAACTATTATATCATAACCCTTTTTGTTAATTATTTCAACAATTTCTTGAAATTTCTCATAATTAAACGTTGTTTGTGAAACAATACAGATTTTACGGGAAATGTCTATGTCAATCTTTTCAGCGTCATCACTGCTTTTGATCACGATAAGGTCCCTACTGTGGCAGTATCCGCATATGCCCTCCACCTCGGGATGATCACGGTCTCCCGTAACGATAACATAATAGCCCTTATCCGAAGCGTCCTTTACGATGTTGTGGATCTTCTTGACAAAGGGACAGGTACTGTCAACATATCTGATCCCCTTTGAATCCAAAAGCTTATAAATACGCTCCGGCACACCGTGGGACCTGATCACAAGGGTTCCCTCATTCAGGTTCTCCAGTTCCTCTTCGGATTCGATCACCCGGACTCCTCTTTTTTCAAGGTCTGAAACAACATTTTCATTATGAATGATCGGGCCAAGTGTGTAAATAGGACTTATTCCCTTACCTGCCTCATCATATACGGTATTTACGGCCCTTTCCACACCGAAGCAAAAGCCGGCCGTCTTTGCCACCTTAACATTCAAAGCATTATCCTCTTCGCTCTTTGATAAGATTCCTTATAGCTGTGCAAACCTCGTCTATCCCCATCTTGTCCGTGTCCACCAGAATGGCATCATCCGCCTGCTTCAAGGGGGCCACCTCCCGGTTCATGTCCCGCATGTCACGCTCTATTATCTCTTTTTCCGTAACATCGAGATCAGCCTCAATGCCCTTTTCCTTCAATTCACCTACTCGTCTTTCGGCGCGTACCCTCGAGGATGCTGTAAGATATACCTTAAGCTCCGCATTTGGAAGGACCACCGTCCCAATATCCCTTCCGTCCATGACCACGTCATTCTCTCTTGCCAGCTTACGCTGCAGTTCAAGAAGGGTATTCCTCACCGCCGGATTAACAGAAGCGCGGGAAGCCATATCCCCCACTTCCTGGGTACGAAGCTGACCGGTGACGTTCTCACCGTTAAGGATCACCTGCTGTGCCCCATTATCGTATACAATGCCCACATCAATATTTTTGCAGGCCTCTTCGCAGGCAGCCCCATCCTCAGGGCATACATCATTTCTCAGAAAATAAATGGCAATAGCCCGGAACATCGCTCCCGTATCAACATAGATAAAGCCCATCTCCTTGGAGATCAACTTGGCTACAGTAGATTTGCCCGCTCCCGCAGGTCCGTCGATGGCAACATTAAAACCCATATAAGCCCTCCTATGATAATTAATTCTCTATTTAATAAAATTAGTCCGTCACTGTTTCGAAATGCTCGCAGCCTTACCGGCTACAAACCCCGTACTCCAGGCTATCTGCAGGTTAAAGCCTCCCGTCATGGCATCCACATCCAGTACCTCTCCTGCAAAATAAAGCCCCCGGATCTTCTTCGACTCCATGGTCTTGGGGTCTACCTCCTTAACCGATACCCCGCCTCTTGTGATAACAGCCTCCTCAAAGCCTCTTAAGGATGTCAGCGTAAGGGGAAATGATTTAAGGAGCACTACTATCCCGTCTCTCTCGGTCTTGGTGATCTCATTGACCTTTTTGTCAGGGTCGATGCCTGAGATCATGGCAAAGGGATGGATCATGGTCTTGGGCAATATCTCTGACAGGGTGTTCTTGTATTGTTTATTCTTGTTCTTTTCAAAAAGCCTGACCAGCCTCTTATCTATGGTTTCCTGATCAAGGGCAGGTTTCAAGTCCACCCTGAGGCTTAAGGGTTTTTTTCTGATCTCGTCTCCCACCAGAGCCGATGCCGAAAGCATCAGGGGTCCGCTTACACCGAAGTGGGTAAAGAGCATCTCACCGAAGCCGGTATAGAGCACCTTGTTCTTTGAGTCCGTAACCCTTACCGACACATTCTTCAACGCCAGGCCCTGCATCTCTTCCACATAGTTGGTCTCCCTGACATTAAAGGGAACAAGGGAGGGCCGGGTGTCAGTAACAGTAATGCCAAGGCGCTTTGCCTCCGACAGGCCGAAGCCCGTAGACCCGGTAGACGGGTAAGACAAACCTCCCGTACATACAATGACACGGTCCGCTTCAAGAGCCTCTCCGTTTAGGAGCTTAACCCCGGAAATATGCGGCTTTCCATCCGGTTCGCCTTCACCTGATGTAAGGATCTCGGCTGCCTCGCAATTAAGTCTTGTTTTAACTTTTGCCGAGTCCAGGAGTTTTTTTAATGCAGCCGTTACATCCGATGCGTGGTCAGATACGGGAAACACCCTGTTTCCCCGCTCCTTTTTCATTTTCAGCCCGCCCCGTTCCAGCAGTCTGACAATCCCTGCATTATCGAATTGTGAGTATGGGCTGTACATGAATTTGGGATTGGATACAACATTTTCAAAGAAGGTATCCTTATCGCAGGCATTGGTAATGTTGCAGCGTCCTTTACCCGTGATATATATCTTCTTGCCCAGCTTCTCGTTCTTCTCCAGGAGAAGGACTTCCGCACCGGATTCAGATGCAATAATGGCGGCAAGCATCCCGGATGCTCCGCCGCCTATAACGATCACTTTATTCACTGTCAGCTTCCTCAGGCTTCGAAAACTTCATTTTCACCGAGTCTCCGATATAGCCCATCTCATCATTGTCATAGACCTGGTATTCATCCCATATTTCCTCCATGTCTTCCAGAGTCTTGACAAGCACGTCCCTCTTTCGCATAAATAAGGCCACTATCAATGCGTTTATCACACTTAAAGGCGCTGTGAGGGAATCCGTCGCCGATGCCATAGTACTCTTCGCCAGAAGGTTGCAGGAAGAGTAGAGATTCATGGGTGAGTGGACACTGTCTGTCAGTGTCACCACCTTGGCGCTGCGATTATTGGCAAATTCCAGCATCTTTAAGGTTCTCATGGAATAACGGGGGAAACTTATCCCTATCATAACGTCATTCTCGGAGATATGCAAGGTCTGTTCAAAGAGTTCGTTGGAACTGGTGGTCTGCAATACTATAACGTCCTCAAATACCATCTTCATGTAGAAGCCCAGATACTGGGCAAGAGGCGCGCAGCTTCGCAGGCCTATGATATATATTTTTCTGGCGGAAAGAATGGTCTCCACCGCCATGTCAAATGCGGAATGGTCTATGTTCTCAAGGGTATCCCTGATATTATCAATATCCGATCCGAGAACGGAATCCAAAACTTCCTTGCGGTCGATACGGTCAAATGTCACCTCTGAGGGCTGGGCGGAACTGAGCTTGTCTCTTACCAGTTCCTCAAGAGCCTTCTGGAATTCAGGATAACCCTTGTAATCCAGTTGGGTAGCGAACCTGACCACCGTGGACTCGCTGACCCCCACCACCTTGCCCAGCTTGGCAGCTGTAAGAAATGCGGCTTTGTCATAATTGTCCGTAATATAAGTGGCAAGGAGCTTCTGCCCCTTGCTGAGACGACTGTATCGTTCGTTTATGCGGTTCATTAGGTCGTTGGATCTGGTCATGTAGTATCCCTCTACAAAAAAAGGAGGACCTCCTCCTCCATCATCACTCCAACATGTGCTATCGCACATGTCGCCTTGTCCTAAGCAATCAGCCGCCTTCGGCGACAGCTTAGGACATTACTCGGGGCGACAGGATTTGAACCTGCGACCTCACGGCCCCCAGCCGTGCGCGCTACCAAACTACGCCACGCCCCGTAATATATGGTATTCTGTGTCCCAAGGAATCTCCCCACTCCGTGGGTCCCCCCTTAGGACATTTATTGAATCCCCGTGCTTCCGAAACCGCCCCGATCACGCCCATCAAGCTTAACAACCTCTTCAAAAGAGATCTCCGGCTGATGCCTCATGATCCTAAACTGAGCGATCCGGTCATTTGTATGGACCACAGTATCCCTGGTGGCATACATGGGTACAAACCACTGGTCATTATCTCCGCAGTATGTCTCATCGATAACTCCCATGGAATTGGTCTGGATCAGTCCAAAATTCTTAAAGGTAGAACTTCTGGGAACCACATGGGCTTCATATCCTTCCGGCAACTGCAAAGCGATACCCAAAGGAATAAGCTTGTATTCTCCGGCGGAAAAACTCATATCCTCAGCAGCCCGGAGATCTATCCAATCCGATTTGCCGCCGATATATTCAAGTTTATCGATCTTATCCGTAAAATACTTGATCTTAATGCTTTCCATGACGGTCCTCAATCACAAACACAAGTGGTATTATAATACCTGTATTACCCTCTTGTCAATCCGGGATTTCTATACATCATTTTACAGTCACTTTGCAGGTCTTGGTGAATCCACCTTCCGCTGTAACAGCCGTGATCACAGCGGTTCCCCGGGAAATGCCCTTAACCTCACCCTTCTGGTTAACCGTGGCCACGCTTTCATCACTGCTTGACCAGTAGATCACCTTGTTTCTGGGCTTCGAGGGCTTAAGGGTAGCCTTCAGTTTCAGGGTCTTGTTTACTTTAACATCAGCCTTTTTCTTATTAAGGTTCAGACCTTTAACAAGACCGGTATCCTTTACTGTTATCTTGCAAGTTGCTTTCTTGCCGCCGTCTGCCGACGTAACCTTGATAGTTGCTTTTCCTTCAGCATGAGCATAAACAGTAGCCTTGGCGCCTGATCCCTTATATGATACAGATGCTACAGCAGGGTTACTGCTCGTGAAACTGATGGTCTTATCGGTAACCTTGGACGGATTATATGTAACCTTTAAGGACAGGGACTTAGTCTTTTTGTTAAGATCTATGGTGACTGTCTTCTTATTAAGGCTGATGCTCTTAATGTGAGTGGGACCGTCAACAGTCACTTTGCATTTGGCGGTCTTCTTGCCGTCAGCCGTGGTCACTGTAATGGTGGCCGTACCCTTTGCAATGGCATGTACCGTGCCATTAGCATCAACCGTCGCCACTTTTTTATTGCTGGTCTTCCATGTGATGGTCTTATTATCAGCGTCTGAAGGTTTAACAGTCGCCGTAAGCTTATAGGAATTACCTTCAAATATCTTAAGGGTGGTAGGCTTTAAGCTCACGCTCTTAACCTTCCTGGGGATGGAAACGGAAGAATAATGGATGGTAGGATTCACTCCCGCCAGCCCGTTTTCGTAACCATATACAGGATCGGCCTTCTCAATGGCTTCCCATTGAGCCTTGGTGCCTCCGTAATAAATATCGGTAAGTTTAGTATCCCCGTAGAAACAATAACCCTTAATAGCAGTAACACCGGCAGGAATGATGATACTCTCAAGTCTGGTGCAATTGCGGAATGTCCCCCACCTGATCACATCCATTCCGAAAGAGATCTTCGCTGTGGTAAGACCGGAACACCCGTCAAATGCACGATCCATCATCGTCTTGACACTGTCCGGGATACTAATGCTTGTAAGACCTGTACAACCGGAAAAAGCACAGGCTCCGATAAACTCAACATTACCGGGGATAGTAATACTTGTAAGGCCCTTGCAGTCTTTAAAAGCGTTCATATCGATCTTGGTGACCGTGGCGGGAATGGAAACACTCTTAATAGCAGTATAACCGTCAAAAGCATTCCTTCCTATCGCTTTAACATCATTGGGAATAACAAGGTCCACTGCAGTGTTAGGACCAAAATAACCTATAAGAACACCGTTTTCTATCTGAAAATTGCCATCAGCGCTTACATTCAGAGTAAATCCAAAGGTAAGCATCAATAAGCAAAGTATCGCGAAAAACCATTTTCTCATAATAACCTCCGATCGGACCAAAAGGAAAGATCCTTGAGAACCACTATATCAAAATAAAACAAAAATTACAAAGAATAATAGGTATCATCACAATAAAAACGCAAAAAGTGGAAGGAAAAGAACATATGATCCTCGATGTAAATAATTAACATATTGTTAGGATTAATCGTTCCAATAATTGGGAAATAAAATTTAGATTGTACGAAATTTTGAAATTTTAGCGTCATTAAAATATTAAAATGACAGGATATCCTTCATTTCAATATTTCCTCAATTTTGTTGTATTCTGTTTCTTCCAATATTTAACTAATCTATTTGCAAATCAAAATGTCAATTTATGGAAAGTCAAATTAATTCAAAATTAAATTATTTGTCAAATTATATTATAACTATATGTTCCTCTATGTCTCGAAAATGCTGAAAAATACCATTAAATACAATCTCGCCAAAATTAGAGTGCTTTAAAAATACAACAAGGTCTCTTTAGGTGCGTCACAACTCTCAATTTTGCGTGCGTACAAAACAGGGCCATCCCCGTTATATTCCTTAAGATACTCGATTTTAATTTCTGCCTCGACATTTACCCAACTTTTAATTTTATAAGCTGTGGCATCTTTGCACTTGCATAAGAAACCAAAGAAAGCAATGTCGTCCTCACAGCATGTCATAACATGCCTTCCCGGCACAAACATGGTTGATCCCATCTTCTTATTCTTGTATACCATGCCCTTAAACCTGACTTTTTTACCCTCATATTTATCCGGATTTTCCATAGCATCTATGTAAAAAATGCCAAAATCGTCGTCTTTTACTACTATTAAATCATCATTTAAGTTATAGGGCAGTTCTTCCTCAATTTTACTATCTATGGAACCATCCAAATTTTCAAATATTACTCTAAGTTTCCTGTTATTGGCTTTTACATACCTTTTATAGGTTGCTTTGGGAGTCATGTCACTGCATCTGTTAAATATCAGGACATCTGACTGTGAGAACTGGTCAAGGAGCATACTTCTCATATTGGCGATATAAGTGTCAAAGTTAGATCCGTCGGCGGTTGACATGATCTCAGCCACTATCCACTGCCTGGGCGGTTCCAAGTCCAGGAGGGCAGCCATGGGCCAAGTGCCGTTGTATTCGATTATTACCTGAGCCGGCCTATGTTTCTTCTGTAAATCGACAAAATAATCGTGTGTGAGGCTTTCAGGCTCGTCAACGTACTCTATTACTGAATTTGTCTCCTCCAGCATATCTTCCTCGTACTCCACTTCACCTTCTTCACATACGATGACTAAGGTCTTCTCCCCTTCCGTAAAGGCAGGATCCCTTAATGTATCGATGATGAATGTGGTCTTGCCACTCTCTAAAAAGCCTGTAAATATATATACCGGAACCTGTTGCATGTCTCGCATCTCCCGTAATTACTGTGTTTCACACTTATTCAATATAATTATACCACTTCTTGTATCCCACGCAAGCACAAAACACAATATGTGCGTGAAACATTTTCGGCTAATGGTGACAGGGGGACGGTCCTTTTGTCAGGTGACACAACAAGACAGGGGACGGTTCTCTGTCTTTCCCTTTATTTTCAAAGGGAAGACAGAGAACCGTCCCCTGTCTTGTCTGTCTGTCTGTATTATAATTATGACAAAAGGACCGTCCCCCTGTCAGAATAACGCTTTCAACCCTTCTTCATCGAGCTCCGTTCCTATGACGCAAAGCCTTCCGGTATAATCTGCGGTGCCGCGTCGTATCTCGTACTCTCCCGGTACCATATCGAAGTGGATCCAGCCTTTATCATCAGTAGCGGGAACAATGCCCTTAGCCCGAATGATGGTTCCGTACTTGTTATCTTCTGCC
Source organism: Lachnospiraceae bacterium (assembly GCA_017550165.1). Taxonomy (GTDB): domain Bacteria; phylum Bacillota; class Clostridia; order Lachnospirales; family Lachnospiraceae; genus SIG280. The sequence goes on from JAFZQH010000027.1 coordinate 82,352, forward strand.
GACAGAGTCTCCAGAATACCCTTTAAAGCCGCTTCATCATACTTCTTTGGAGTCTCCATGCCCCAGGAAGTAAAGACCTCGTCAGCGTCATGATGGTGGTGATGGTGATGATCGTGGTCGTGATCATGGCAGCATTCGCCATCTTCATGATGGTGGTGATGATCGTGATCATGGTCATGGTGATGATGATTATAATGATGTTCATGGTCTTGACATCCGCATGTGCACTCTTCTCCATGTTCAGCCTCATGGTGATGATCGTGATCGTCATGAGAGTGTTCATGACTCTCATGTTTGTGATTATGATCGTGTTCATGGTGGTGTTCATGATCATGTTCCTCCACCACCAACTCCTCTAACAGATCATTCTTCCCCTCCATGGCTTTTGCAATAGTCTTTCCGTCTATATCATCCCAGGGAGTGGTTATGATGGATGCCTTTTCATTTAACTCTTTAACAAGCTCAACGGCCGTGTTAAGCTTTGCCTCATCCACCATCTGTGTTCTGGAAAGAACCACTGTGGTTGCATTTTCTATCTGATTACTGAAGAATTCTCCGAAATTCTTCATATACATCTTGGCCTTCTTGGCGTCTACCACTGCCACGGCGCAGTCCAGCTCCAGCCCCGCCTCGTCGGATACATTTTTTATAGCCCTGATGACATCGGAAAGCTTGCCCACACCCGAGGGCTCTATGATGATGCGATCCGGCGTGAACTTGGCAACAACCTCTTTCAACGCCTTATCGAAATCTCCCACCAGCGAACAGCAAATGCATCCCTGGTTCATCTCCGTGATCTCGATGCCGGCATCCTTCATGAAACCGCCGTCTATACCGATCTCACCGAACTCGTTCTCGATAAGAACGATTTTTTGCCCTGCATACACTTCCTTAATTAGCTTCTTAATGAGAGTCGTCTTTCCTGCTCCCAAAAATCCTGAAAATACAGCTGTCTTTGTCATTTCTCTCCTCCCAGTATCTCGTATACTCTCTTCATATCCATGTTCTGCCGTACCATATCCGCCAGGATATCGTACTGTTTTTCCTTGTATTCCTTATAATCAAAGGACTTCAGGTCATCAAGCTCCACGCCCTTTCGTCCTGCCAGCGCCTCCAGCACGGCCACTGCCACGCCTTCATTATCGAATATGCCGTGAACGTAAGAGCCGTATACATTATTATTAAATGCTCCTTCAATTTTTTTATACTCTCCGGCATTATTTACACCGTTTCCGGAGTCTGATGCAAATGAAGCGTTCTCCCCTTCACGCCCCGATATAGAGGTAAGGCTTGATCCGTTCTTTACTTTGGAGATGCCCATGTGTATCTCATATCCCTCTATCTCTATGCCGCTTAAAGGAGAGAGAACCCCGCTTATCTCACCAAATGAACCGTTTACCCTGGTCCTGGTCTTGGCAGCCTCAAATACGGTATCCATGGGAAGCAGCCCCATGCCGCGCATATCGCCGCCTTCCTCCACGCCACCCGGATCGGAGATAGTCTCACCCAGCATCTGATATCCGCCGCATACACCGAAAATAACAGTACCGGAGGACGCCAATTTAAGTATAGCAGCCTCCATCCCGGACTCACGGAGCCACTTAAGATCCCCCATGGTATTCTTGGTACCGGGAAGTATTATCATATCCGGAGTTTTAAGATCTACAGGTTTGTTGACGTATCTTATTGACACTCCGTCAAAGCTCTCAAATATATTAAAATCGGTAAAATTCGATATCCTGGGAAGCCTTACAACAACTATATCAACCTTTCCCACTGTATTACGATGGGTCATGCGCTCAGACAGCCCGTCCTCATCATCCACATCAACCCTTGTAAACGGCAACACCCCCAGAACCGGGATATTGCATTTCTCCTCGATCATTACAAGACCGGGATCCAAGATAGCCTTGTCCCCTCTGAATTTATTCACAACAAAGCCTTTGATCCGAGCCCGGTCTTCTTCGGGAAGAAGCATAACCGTACCGTATAACTGGGCAAATACGCCGCCCCGGTCGATATCTCCCACCAGCAGTACCGGAGCATTTGCCAGCCTGGCCATGCCCATGTTCACGAAATCTCCCTTGTTCAGGTTGATCTCTGCCGGGGACCCTGCTCCCTCTATGACGATTATATCATTTTCGGAAGACAATGTATCGTAAGCCTTCTGCACGTGAGGCAGAAGCTTGGACTTAAATTCGTAGTAATCCCAGGCATTCATGTTATCAAGGACCTCGCCGTTTACTATAACCTGAGAACCCTTGTCATTCGTAGGTTTAAGAAGGATGGGGTTCATAAGCACAGACGGCTTTATGCCTGCCGCCTCAGCCTGCATAACCTGGGCCCGGCCCATTTCCAGGCCTTCATCCGTTATAAATGAGTTAAGCGCCATATTCTGTGATTTGAATGGCGCCACTTTATATCCATCCTGTTTAAAAACTCTGCACAACCCTGCCGTAACCAGGCTCTTGCCCGCATTTGACATGGTTCCCTGTATCATGATCGATCTTGCCATGTTAAGCTCCTCTGCTCTCGTCCATAATATAAAGAATTGCGTTACATATAGCCGCAGCCACGTTGCTGCCACCCTTACGTCCCCTTGCAACGATATAGGGCACGTTAAGCTCCATGATCAGCTCCTTTGACTGCACCACATTTACGAAACCAACAGGAACGCCGATCACCAGCTTGGGATCCAGCTTGCCCTCATTTACCAGCTCATATATACGGACCAGCGCCGTGGGAGCATTTCCTATGGCGAAAATGATGGGCTTGCCCAAAGATGCTGCCTTGTCTATGCAGGCCGTTGCCCTTGTGGTACCGTTTTCTTTGGCAATGCGAGCCACATCCTCATCACCCATGAAATTATAAACCTCTCCGCCAAACTTGGCCAAGGCTTTTTTATTGATGCCTGAAAGAGCCATCATGGTGTCCGTGACGATGCAGGCCCCGCCCTTAATGGCTTCCTTTGCCTTATCCAGCACGCCCTCGGAAAACGCCAGATTGTCGGCATAATCGAAATCAGCCGACGTATGGATGACCCTCTTGATGATGGGCTCCAGCTCCGGCGGGAACTTGCGGTCCCCCAGTTCTTCCCCTATGATCTCAAAACTTCTTTTCTCAATATCCTGCGGCAGGACATTCTCTAATTCTACCTTCATGACTCAACCTCTCATATAACAAGACAGGGGACGGTTCTCTGTCTTATTCAGTTACTAACAATCTCTCCGTGCGGCTCGATTGCAAGCAATCAAGCCATAAGACAGAGAACCGTCCCCTGTCTTGTTCCTGTCTTGTTCAGCAATTACAACGTTTTAGGAACGAATAAATAAATTCAGGATTTGAATAATAGTAAAAATGCGGGAAACCTGCCACACTTCTTTCCGTCACATGACAGCATCTCCAGCTCCGCTCAGACAGCAGTTTCTTCGCCGTAAATGATTCTCCGTTGGCGGAACTGTCATAGTAGTGAAACTCATGAGCCCGGCATGTCACACCGGTATTACCGAAGACTTCCGTATCGCCGGAATCCAGAGTAACATACCCGAACCTCGTCAGTTTCCCGGTCATGTGAACCTCTCCGTCGATAACCCCCACCATGGGGTAAATCTTAGCATCCATACCCTCCATCTCCTTATGGAGATACATGAAGCCTCCGCATTCAGCCAGATAGGGCAGTCCCCCCTTTATGGCCTCTCGGATACTGTCCATCATGGACACATTTCCTGAGAGATTCGCGGCGTACACCTCCGGATATCCTCCATATAGTATAAGCCCGTCGACCCCTTCAGGCAACGCCTTATCTTTAAGAGGTGAGAAAAATACTACCTCAGCCCCCATATCCTTAATAAGCTCAAGATTATCACGGTAGTGAAAACAAAATGCCGCATCATTGGCCACGGCGATCTTCAAGTTCTTTCCTTCAGGCAAATGCGGAATTACCGGTTCACTATACTCCAGCGGTTTAGCGGATTTCGCGATGTTGATCATCATATCCAGATCCAGATTCTTCTCAATGACTTCCGCAAATCCGTTGATATGATTTTTTATATCCCTGATCTCATCCGGAGTAACAAGTCCCAGATGTCTGCTCTCAACCGCATATTCAGATGATTCCGGCACACAGCCCAGTACCTTGATCCCCAGAGTGTTCTCGATCTCGGGCTTTAACCTGCCCAGCATCATAGGGTTCATGCGATTAAGGATAACACCGGCAATGCTGGATCCGGGCATGAATTCCATAAAACCCTTGATCGTAGGAATAACAGAAAGACTCATACCTTTACTGTTAACAATAAGAACAACCGGTGTTCCTGTAACATGTGCCAGGTCATAGGAAGAAGCCCTTGGAGAGGTGCCTCCGAGACCGTCATAGTAACCCATAACGCCTTCCAGCACAGCAATATCCGAGTCAACGGCTTCTTTCCCCAAGAGATATTTGGCCACATCGTCATTCGTAAAAAACGTGTCCAGATTCTTGGACTTGATCCCCATAACCTTCCCATGAAACATGGGATCAATATAATCAGGCCCGGTCTTAAACCCAGACACTCTAAGCCCTCTGTTAACGAGAGCCTGCAGCACCCCGCAGGTTATCATGGTCTTCCCACTCCCGCTCGAGCATGCCGCTAACATCACCCGTGGGATATTTACACTATTCATGAAATGATCCTCAACTATATATCTACTTAAGTAACTAAGGCTTAGAATGATGAATTCATAAGCAGTGCCTTTGCGGACGTCGGTTCTTAGTGAACTCGTCAGAGTGAACTTAGAACCGCTACGCTTCGCAACGGAGCGAGAGCGTCACTGCGTTGAATTGCATCATTCGAAGCCGTAACAATTATGTATTCTGCATAGTAAATATGACCACGGGATTCTGCCCCATCATCATATTATACCGCCCCAGCTTCTTTGACTTCCCTACAGCAACGTTTACTATATCAACATATGAAAACTTAAACGACTCCACGATCTGCGTGGTCTCCACGATAGTCTCCATGGCTATTGCGTTCACCACGATCCGCACCTTGGGGTTCTTCTCCAGCAGGAGGGAAATGATCTCCTTCATATTCCCACTGCTTCCTCCAATGAAAACGTGGGTCGGCACAGGAAGGTCTTTCAACGCCTCGGGCGCCAGGCCTTCAACTACCTCCAGATTATACGCCCCGTGAAGCAGTTTGTTCTTCTTAAGCAGATCCACGGCCTCCGCCTTCTTCTCAATGGCAAATACCTGCCCCTGTGCCATCTGCAGGGCACACTCTACACTAATGGATCCGGTGCCGGCTCCCACGTCATAGAGAACACCGTCCCTGGTCAGCTGCAACTTGGAAATGGAGATGCTCCTGATCTCTTCCTTTGTCATAGGAGCATCACCCCTTGAAAATGCGCTATCAGGCAATCCGTGGGTAACAGGAAATGTGCCTGCGAATTCATTTTCAAGTATCACCACGCTTAGGCCGTCTTCGTCAAATCCGGTAAAGTCAGCAGGTTTCCCTGTAATTATCTTCTCATTTTCATAGCTAAGCATAAAGCCCACGTGCATCGCCACACTGTCAAACTTGTACTCCAGCAGAATATCAGACAGTTCCCGCACGCTCTCGGCCTTCCCCACCAAGGCAAAGACCTTCCTGTTATGCCTTATGGCATCTATGATATTCTGGTGTCTTCCATGGAGGCTTACAAGCTTGATATCCTGCCAGGGCATCCCCAGTTTCGAAGCAAAATATACCACGGAAGATATGCCCGGTATTCTTTTTAAATTATATCCTGAATTAACTAAATGGTCTCCCAGCTTAAGCGCACCCGAGTAAAATCCAATATCTCCCGAAAATGCTGCCACTACTTTCTTGTATTCTACATGCTTATCTATAAACTCAAGTATGTCCTCGGCACGATAAAGGTCCTCCACCGGCTTGTTAAACCGCCTCAGGCCTTCAAGCATACGGCCCGCGCCGATGATCACATCAGCCTCCTCGCAGGCCCGGTATCCCTCCATGGTCAAAGTGTCGGGATTACCCATTCCTATGCCCAATATCACAACTTCTCTGTCATTTGTTGCTGCCATAATTATTCTCCGTTAAATCATTGCAATCCAAGCTTATTGAGGATCTGGTCCCGGCTCAGCCCCACAGCTCCCTCAGCAGGTCTGTTGATCACTATGACCTCCGCTCCTGCCATGGCAGCTCCTTCTATCTTCTCCGGAAATCCCCCTACTGTCCCCGTATCCTTAGATACAAGAAATCTGCAGGAAAACTGCTTGAGCAAAGCCCCGTTCATTTCTGCGGAAAATGGTCCCTGCATACAGATAAGCTGGGCGGGTTTTAGCCCCAGTGCCTTTGCCTTGTCAACAGACTCCGCATCCGGCAGGAATCTGGCGTATAGCCGCGAAGTATCATTTATAAGGTTCACATAATCCGATAACTCTTTGCTCCCGGTAGTCAAAAGGATATTGCCGGAAACCAAATTCAGGTATTCGCAGGCCTCTTCCTTGGTGGCAAAGCATTTGCAGCCGGTCTTATCTCCCGCTGAATCACGAAGCAGTCGATAGTACTTCATGTCCTGCTTACGGCAGGCCTCTATGATGTTCTCAGACACGATCTTAGCGTAAGGGTGGGTGGCATCCACCACTGCCATGGGAGATACCTCCCTGAAGAGAGAGGTCATTTGCTCCACATCTAACCGCCCCTGATGGATCACCAGGCCGTCCGTTTCCGGGATTACCTCCTCACCATATTCAGTTGCCACGCAGACATGGACTTCATCATACCGGCCGGCAAGAAAGGCGGCAAGTTCCCGTCCTTCCTTCGTGCCTGCAAATACAAGGATTTTCTTCATTATTCCTCTTCCTGGTCCTCAACGCCACGATAACCTCTGGGGGTTACCATCCTGCCGTTAATGATCTGGGTCTTTGAATTACCTATGAACACCGTGGTGAACATATCCACCTGCACATCACGAAGTTCTTTTAATGTGTAGACATGGAAGGTCTCACCTTCACGGCCGATCTGCTCAACGGTCCCGCATACGTTCTCGGGCTTGCGGTATTTTAAAATGATATCGCAGGCCTTCTGCAGGTAATCATGCCTCTTCTTGCTGGAAGGATTGTAGAAGCACATAGCCATATCGCTGTCAGCTGCGGCAGCGATCCTCTTCTCGATAACCTCCCAGGGTGTAAGCAGGTCGCTAAGGGAGATAACGGCAAAGTCATGGATAAGAGGCGCGCCAAGAACCGATGCACCGCTTAAAGTAGCGGATACGCCGCTTACGATCTCCACAGGGATATCCGGGAACTCTTCGGCGCCGATGGTCAGCATCAGACCGCTCATTCCGTAAACCCCTGCATCTCCCGAACAGATCATGGCAACATTTTTGCCCTTCTTAGCCTCTTCAAAGGCCATTCTGCAGCGATCCACCTCTTTACGCATGGGCGTGCTTAAGAACTCCTTATCGGAAAAATGATCCTTTACCAGATCGATATAAACCGTATATCCGACAATAACGTCACAATTTTTCAATACATCGGCAGCCTTAATGGTCATAAATTCATAGCCGCCGGGGCCGATGCCCACTACATACATTTTACTCAAATGAAACACACCCTCTCTTTCCTGCAACGGCAACAGTCACGCCCTCGCATTTCTTCTTGGGAACCACCAGGTTCCTGTCACGGCTTGCCTCCGGATCATCCTCCATGATCTTGCGGATGGCAGCCCGCTCACATACATTGTCAACCCCCGTTACGCCGAAGACAAAGTCCGACATGTCAAATTCCCCGGGGACCTTCTTAAGCTCATCCCCCGGATAAAAGAAGCTGGGGATGTTCATATACTCGGAAAAGCCTAAAAGTCCCGGCTCTCCGCATTTTAAGTCTATGGACGAAATAGCATATACACTTCTGGGATCAATGCTGTTCTCACTCAAAGTATCGATAACAGCAGCATTGATGTCTCTCTCCGACTTGCCCTTCTTGCATCCGACCCCCACCACGTTGTTCTTGGGGATCAGCCAGAGAATGTTGTATTCCCGCAGGGCCTCCTTTAGACTTGAGATTTTCCTGTCAGAAATGATTATACACCACTTTATGTCTTTTACAAAGTCAGAGGCCTCCTCCAACAGTACCAGTTCATCAGGCACCTGGCCCAAAATATCGCAGTCACAGTAAAGGCCTACCTTCCGGCCTTCCACGATCTCCATGGCCACCTTCTTTGCACACTCCATGTCCGTGATATACAGGTTGTTCCTGACGGCCCAGGAATCGACGGCGATCTTGCCGTGAACGTCGGAAGCAGTGGTGATTACAGGATTTGCCCCCATCTCAGCAGCCAGCAGCCTCGTGAGCTCATTTGCCCCGCCTATATGCCCGGACAGCACCGAGATCACGTTAAGACCCATGTCATCCATCACAATAACTGCCGGGTCTATTGTCTTATTTACCAGAAGTGGTGCCACTGTCCGGACGGCTATGCCCAGCGCCCCGACGAAGATTATGGCGTCATTCTCCGGAAACACCTCCTGACACCAGCCTTTAAGGTCATTCGGCTTCATAACATAGGTCAGCGTCCATTCCTCTCCGCCCTTGTCTTTGATGGCGGCAAATGCCCTTTCTATGTCCCCTATCCGTTTCTTTCCCGATGCTGAAAATGCAACGGCAGCGCACTTTTTGATCATTATTTGGAAGCCTCTCTGAATTCAGTTGTAAAAGCAGGATTATATAATTCCGACCTGTCATAATTCGTATGGGTTACAGCATCCCCTATGAGCATCAGCGCCGTCTTGGTGATATTATTCTCCTTGGCGGTCTGTGCCAGCGTACCTACGGTACATACGAATTTCTTCTGATCCGGCCATGTTGCCTTATATACGATGGCTGCCGGTGTATCTGCCGAATATCCTCCGGCAATGAGCTCCTTGCTTAAGTCCTCCAGCAACCCGGTGCTTAAGAATACTACCATTGAGCACTGATGCTGGGCAAAGCTTTTGATGCTCTCCCTCTCGGGAACCGGCGTCCTTCCTGCCATTCTGGTTATTATCACGCTCTGGGATACGTTTGGCAGTGTATACTCCAGATTCAGTGCGGACGCTGCTCCGCAAAATGCGGAAACTCCGGGCGTGGTATCGTACTCATATCCCATCTTATCCAGCTCGTCCATCTGCTCTCTGATGGCGCCGTAGATACAAGGGTCTCCCGTGTGAAGCCTTACTGTCATAAGGCCCTTTTCCTCGTCCTCTTTCATGACCTCGATAACCTCTTCCAGGGTCATGGTGGCGCTGTCGTATACCTTGCAGCCATCCTTTTTATAGTCCAAGAGCTGCGGGTTTACAAGGGATCCGGCGTAAATGATGACGTCGGCCTCCTCGAGATACTTTTTTCCTCTCAATGTGATCAAGTCAGGGGCACCCGAGCCCGCTCCTACGAAATGTATCATACTTCAATACCTCCTATAAGTTTAATCAGTTCATCAACGTCGCCGGCCTTCCCCAGCTCGCCATGCACATTACTAAATGTGATGATCCCCAGCTTCAACTGCCCGTATGCCCTGTTAGACACGTAAAACAGCATCTTCTTCATAATGGGTTCCATGACGGTCTCTAAGACTCCGGCCTCCCCCAGCATCTCCACTGCATCGTCTGTGGTGACGCAGGTGTAGACCTTCTTTAACAGCTCCGGGTCAAGGCCTGCCGCCAAGCCATTGGCCACCAGGATGTCCATCCTGCAATCGGCGTATCTGGAGTGGGTGTTCATGACCCCTCCTGCCAGCTTAACGAACTTTCCGAAATGTCCTACGAAGAGGATTCCCTTGGCTCCCAGCTCGATGGCCATATCTATGGTCTGTCCTATATAGTTGCTGCATTTTACTGCCTGCTTTGATTCCAGGGGAAGCTGTGTCGTCAGATAGTTGGTCCCGTAGTTACCGGGCGTGATCAGAAGATACTCTGCCCCGCCGGAAACCTTCATGGACAGTTCCGCCCTGATGCTGGCTATCAGCGCATCCTCGCTCATGGGCTCCACGATCCCGGAAGTCCCCAGAATAGATATTCCGCCCTCGATACCCAGTCTTGGATTAAAGGTCTTCTTTGCCAGCTCCACTCCCGCCGGAATGGAAATCTCCACGTCTATATCCCCGAAATACTCGAAATCCTCGCATATCTCACGGACATTGGCGGTTATCATCTCCCGGGGAACATGATTTATCGCAGCGTTTCCCACCGGCTGGTCCAGTCCCGGCTTGGTAACCCTGCCGACTCCCAGGCCGCCGTCGATGTGAACCTTATTATCAATACCGCCCTCATTGGTCTTGGAGACCTTTGCATAAACATACGCCCCGTTGGTCACATCCGGGTCGTCACCGGAGAACTTCTCCACGGCACATTTTACGTAATCTGCACCCCTCTCCTTCTCCTTGATCTCCAGGGTCAGTTCAAATCCCTTGGGGGTCATGAGATTGACGTACTCCACGTCATTCCCGGTCAAGAGCATGATGGTGGCAGCCCTTGACGCCCCGGCCGCGCAGCTTCCGGTGGTATAGCCCATCTGCAGCTTCTTATTATCTTTAATAACGAATTTATCTTCCAATCCGTTCCGCATCCGGTAATTCCTTTCCCAGCATCTTCGCCTCTTCCAGCAGCCTCTTGTTGGCCCGGTTCGTTGTTCCGAACTCCACTCCGGAATAAATGACCTTCGAGCATTTCTTCATCAGCTCTTCCGCTTTCTTATACTCTTCTTCCGTGATATTCTCAAAAGCCTGGGCTGAGACCACCTCAGCCGCCAGGTCGAGAGCCACCTGATAATCCAGATCATTGGTGTGGAGCACTCCCGCATAGAAGGGTATCTTTTTCTTCTGCAGCTCCCTGAATATACCTATCCCCGTTCCCGCTCCCGCGATCACGAAGGTATCCGGCTCTCCCACAGGCGCCGGCAGCTCCACGCTTCCGAAATAATTGTTATAATTGCCTTTATCCAGGTCATAGAGTCTGGTTATGCTCTCTTTCGTAAATATGTCTCTGGGAGTTCCCAGCTGCGAGATATGATCGCCCTTGACACACATTATAATGTCTGAAGCCTTCTGTGCCAAGTCTATCTCGTGCAGAGACATTATAACCACTATATTCTTCGTCTCAACCATCATCCGCAGGATATCCAGCAACTCCAGTTTATGCTTGATATCAAGAAATGATGTGGGTTCGTCCAAAATGATGATCTCCGGTTCCTGGCATATGGCCCTGGCCAGCATGACCCTCTGCCTCTGGCCGTCGCTGGTAGCGGTAAAATCCCGTTCTGCAATTTCTTCCGCATTAACCAGTTTTATGGCAGCATCCACCTTCTCATTATCCTCGGCGGACAAGATCCCCAGTCTTCCGGTATAGGGGTATCTTCCCGTTGCCACCACGTCCCGGCAGGTCATCAGCTCCACCTTGGGGCGTTCAGTAAGCACTACGGCCATTCTGGTGGACACGTCCTTGTAGCTTAAGTCTGACAGTGATTTCTCGTCTATATATACCGTTCCGGCGATGGTCTTTAAATGATTGCTTATACTCTTTAAAATGGTGGATTTACCGGATCCGTTGGGCCCGATCAGCGTCATTATCTGTCCCTTTGACAGCTCCACGTTGATATCGTTGATCAGGGCATTTCCGTTGTAGCCTACGGACAGATCGCTTGTTTTAAAATAATAATCGCTCATGCCGCACCTCATTTCTTCTGTCTCTTAATGATCATCCAGATAACTATCGGTGCGCCGAAGACAGATGTCACTGTACTTATGGAAAGCTCCGTGGGTGCAAATACCGTTCTGGCGATCAGATCGCATCCCGTACAGAATACTGCGCCGCCAAGGAATACTGCCGGTATTACAACAATTGGTTTGGATGTCTTGAGAAACAGTTTGATAAGATGAGGTACAGCGATGCCCACGAAAGAGATCGGTCCCGCAAATGCCGTGACACAGGCGGACAGGACGCTGGAGAGCAGTATCAGGACAACCTTGAATACCGCAACATTAACTCCCATGCTCTGGGCATAGGCCTCACCCATTTGAAAAGCTCCGATGGGTTTTGATAAACAAAAAACGATAACCGACGTTATCATTACCACGAAAAATGCGATGGTCACGTTGCTCCAGGCCATACCTGAGAAGCTTCCCTTTGACCAGTTGTGAAGGTTGACTATATCGGAATCCGCTGCAAATGTTATGACGAAATCCGTTATGGCGGTACAGATGTAGCCTATCATGATACCCGCCACCAAAAGCATTGACATACTGGGCACCTTCCTTGAAACTAAAAGGACGAAGCCTATGGATGCCAGTGACCCCACAAAGGCAGCAATGATCATTTCTGCAGAGTTTGCATGACCCCAGAGTTGTGTTATGACGATCATGGTAAATGAAACAAAAAGCTTCGCTCCCGAGGAAATACCCAGGATATAAGGACCCGCGATGGGGTTGGCAAAGAATGTCTGAAGCAGGAAGCCTGAGAGGGACAATGCCCCTCCCAGGATAGCTGCCATAAAGACTCTGGGCATCCTTATCTTCCAGATGATGCCGTATTGAGTACTCCCGTCCGCATCCATAAATAAAATCTTGATTATATCCCGCACAGAAATATCAACGCTTCCGATGGTGATGTTAAGCACGATAATGGTCAAAAATGCTATGGCCAATACCACGAAAACGATGGTATATCTACCCGCTCTCCTGGAGTCGAAATCTTTCATTATATACCTCTATTTTAATTTATAAATATATTTCAGATTCTTGATCCCCTCTTCGTCATTAGAGAATATGGCCCTCATATCCACAATGACATCAGCGATGGAATCCGTAGCCTGATACATGTTTTTAGAGGTGCACCATACATTGCCTTCCTTGATGGCCTTCATATCAGCCAGGACATTTGCCTTGGAAACGATATCTGCGATGGAAGCAACCTCTCCCTCGATTGTACTGTTATAGATCATTATATCAGCATTCTCGGCAGAATGGTAGAACTCTTCCAAAGTCATGCTGGTTGTAGAAAGGTTGTTGGTATCATCACCAAGATTATCGAAAATGTACTTAGCTCCCGCGATCTCTATCATGGCCGGAACGTAATCCTTGGATTTACGGACTACAGCCAGTCCCGAAGAGTTGATGGAGAAAAATGCAACAGTCTTACCGGTCTTACTCTTGCCCTTGATGGCCTCTACTTCAGCTTCCTTTTCACTAAAGAAACTTTCCGCCTTATCAAGGTTGCCAACCATTGCCCCATAGACCTTCACCCATTCCATACGCCCCATGGGGTTAGACTCCATGGCCGAAAGATCTACAAATACCGGAATTCCCAATTCCGTAAGCTTCTCCTTGATCTCCGGAGAATGATAGATCATGGTTGATTCTATAGCAAGCTGACATCCTTCGGAAATCATGAGTTCATAGTCAGGCGCAGAATACTTTCCGGCGAATTTCATTTTTCCGGATTTCATGTTCTCCACGGCTTTGGTTGTATACCATTCGCTTTCATTAAGCCCCGACATGGAAATATTATCAACACCGTCTACAGCATTGAATAACGCCATGGCAGCTGAAGCAGCAAGATACAGTTTCTTGGCCGGCTGACTCAATACTGCTACGTCCTTTGCCAGGCCATCCGGCACCTTAGCCCCCTCAGGAACCACAAGGACCTTGTCGCCTTCCTTGGTGGAGATCAGCCGGTATCCACCCTCAAAATTTTCGATTGAAACCTGGGTTGCATACTTAAACTCGACATTTCCCGTGGACTTAAGTCCTGCAAAACTCCCGTCTGATGCTGAAGAACCTCCGGAATTCCCGCCTCCTCCGGTTCCGCATCCTGACATAAGGGACAATAACAAAACTAAGGACACAACCAATCCTATTAATCTCTTCATGTTCTACCCATTAATTACCGGCCGCTGATGCCGGAAGTGACGAAGATTTCAAAGTAACAATGTATTTAATATCGTGGGGCTGGCTCATGGCTTCGGTGGTGGCAGTGATCTCCATTGGGCTGTCAAGTACAGCCGGAATGGTGAATGTGGATTTGCCTCCTTCAGGCTTGCTCTCATAAGTCTTCCCGTCAACAACAACCTTGCTGTAGCTTGCGCTGGTCATTGTAAGCTTAACCTCTGTCTTGCCGTCCTTAATGGTAACGGTAGCAGCTTCAACGCCGCCCCGGCCCGAACCGCCGGTACAGTCAAATTCTATCTTGTATTCTCCGTTCTTTAAGGCGACCGAGCTTGACGCAGAACTTCCCGCACTGCCTGAAGAGCTGCTTTCTTCTGTCCTGGGCTTAACCTCAGATACCTTTACCTTGTGGTCGTACCAGTTGCCCTTAGTGCCCACTATGGCAACAATGTATTCCTCGTCCAGGTAGGGTACGGGGATGTCAAAGCCCAAAGCCTCGCCTGTTTCTCCGTCAGAATACTTCACCGTATCCGTGGAAGGCTCGATAAGCTTTGCCCCTTCTTTTTTTGCATCTTCTGAAGTACCGTAAAAGACATTTACAATACTTTTGCCCGCAAGAGTAATATGAATGGTCGCCACCCCATCCTTTACCGTCAATGTCCCCTTTTCATCATTTGCCTCATTGACCTTGAACATGGTACTGTCCGTGTCAAACTTGGCCTCATAGGTCCCGTCTGCAAGATCTATCCTGCTCTCAGACCCCGACTGTGATGCTGCCGATGATATGGCAGATGAACCTGCTGAAGAAGTTCCTGATGCTGCCGTGGAACCGGAAGTAGCCGCACTTGACGCACTGCCGGACCCGCCGCAGCCTGATAAGATGATGCCTACGGATACAAGACCCGTCAGTATCCATCTTGATAATTTGTTATAATCCTTCATTTTTTAGTACATCCCTATTGTTTGCAATCACTAACTGTTTATAGGTTAAAAGCGGCGCACTAAATAAAGCGCGCCGCGACTTCCCTCAATCTTTGATTGAGGGAGCCATGCGGCTTTGAGCTATAAGAGAAATCCGTAAGGATTTCTTCTGCTTATACCCTCAACCATCTGATGAGTATATTTACTTCGTAACAGCTGCAGTATGATCTACATAGATCTTCTGAACGTCTGCTATACGTCCAAGGCCTTCGATCTGTGTGGTAACTTTGTCAAATGCCTTGGCAGCTGTAAACTGTGCGAACCATGACTCTTCATCTTCCGGATCAGCCATATCGTTGTTAGCATGGTCACCTGCAACAACCATCAGCGGACGAAGGATAACGTTCTTGTAACCTGCATCCTTAACAGCCTTGATAACTGATTCGCATGATGTGCTCTCGGGCTCACCCTCAACAGTACCGATGAATACATTCTTGTAACCGAGCTTGGTCATCTGAGCCTGCATCTGCTCGTAAGTAACCTTAGCATTGTGTGATGTTCCGTGTCCCATAAGAACAAATGCTGTTCCCTTGGAAGCTGCATCATTTGCATCTGTAAATCCTGCTGTCTTAACAGCTGCTGCTACAACGTGCTTTGCAACTGCTTCCTTATCAGCGTTAACCTCTGTGCCGCTTGCTCCAACTGCTCCGAGAAGGGGCTCAGCGATCTTAACAGATGTGAATTTGCTCTTAACCTTCTCTACGGCCTCAACCAGCTCGTCGTACTCAGCTCCGTGCATAAGGTGTGTAGGCTGGATAACCAGAGTCTTAACACCGTTCTTTTCTGCACGCTCAAGAGCCTGATCTACGTTATCGATCTTCTCACCGTCTCTTGCCTGGATGTGGTTGATGATGATCTGAGCTGTAAATGCTCTTCTTACTGCCCATCCTGAGTTAGCTGCTGCGATAGCCTTCTCGATGCCGCCGATATCCTGAGCGCGGCTGTCATTAAATGAAGTACCGAAGGATACAACCAGTATCTCCTTCTCACCGATGTTGTCCTGATTTAAAGGATCATCCTTGGATGCGTCACCTGTGTCTCTTCCGAAGTAATCGGGATCAGCCTCTTCACCCTCAACCAGTTCCTTCTGTGCATCTGTCAGCTTATCCCATGCATCCTTTGCAGCCTTACACTGCTCGTCTGTCTTATCGTTACGCTCCTGTACATAGATGGCATCGATAAGATCTGCAACCTTCTTAGCTGCTTCCTTGTCTGCATCTGAAGCTGCACCTGATGAAGCTGCTGCGCTTGATGCTGCAGATGAAGCTGCTGATGATGCTGCTGCGCTAGAGCCTGCTGCGCTTGACTTAGCTGCAGAACTTGATGCAGCACCGCCGGAACCGCCGCAGCCTGCAAGCAGAGCACCTGCCATAAGCACTGCAAGTAACGATGAACCTACTTTTCTCATTAAAATTCCTCCCTTGAAAATAAAGTATAGGTATTCTTTTTTAATAATAAAAACGGCCACTTTGCAAAAACGCAAAATGGCCGCAGTTATTCCCATCACAAAAAATCGCACATCACCAAGTCTTCTGGCTCGCATACTATGGGAGAGCACATCTCCCGCGGATTCGGACAACCTTCTCATGGCATCCCACAATGGCGAATTACTTCCGTCCGTCTCCTCATATGCATACAGCTTACGGGTTAAGCTCCGGATTCACACCGGATTCCTTTTAATCCTTGTCCCTTTGCCCTCTGATAAAAAGGGACAGGGAAAATGATATGACTTATTGAATTATGAACAAAATAATATACTCTTATTCCTTATTTGTCAATGAAAATATGCTTATTTTTATAATTATTACAAAAGAATTAACAAAATTATCAGACAATAGATTCTTGCATGTATTATTTGTAAGGTTTTTTGTAATTTTATAAAATTGTTGATATTTGTAATAATTTATGATAATATCCATATGTTGTCACTCCCAATCTGACAACAGAAAGGGGGTGTTTCCTATAGATCTTCTTGTTTCATTAGTAGTTTCTGTCATGGCAGGTATTATCAGTTTTTATATCTGCAAGTGGTGGGATGGAAAACAGTAGTGACAATCCGCCCAACGAAAAAACCGGGGTACAGCAGACCCCGGTTTTTTCTGTTTCCCATAGAAAAACTTCTTGTTTCTTTTATGTGCACATACTAACATATCATTTTTATTTTGTCTAGCACATTTTTTTAAAGTGTGCTACAATTTTCGTAGTTGAATTTCGTTTGGAGGTTTACTTATGGATGATAATACAAGAGCAATGCTGGAGAGCTGCGGCGTTAACATTAAGGTAACCATGGAGCGGTTCATGGGAAAGGAAGAGCTCCTCTTCAAGTTCTTAAAGAAATTCACAGCGGATGAGAGTTACAGCAATCTCATCAGGACCATGGATGAGAAGAACTTCGAGGAAGCTTTCAGTCATGCACATACATTAAAAGGAGTATCAGCGAACTTAGGGCTGGGTAATCTAACCGAGAGTTCATCGGCCTTGACCGAAAAGCTCCGCGCCAAGGACTACACCGATTACAAAGGCATGGTGGAGAAGATCAAAGCCGACTACGCAGATGCGATGGATATGATATCTAAGTTATAGAACAAATTCGTAGAAATCCCGAGAGGGATTTCTTTTTTGCGCGATTTCATATATCCAGCCTTAGCTGCACTTCCTGCTCCGCCTGATTCTTAAATTCATCAATCATGTCGGGATTAAAGCCCGGCAGGTCATCCACGCCGGTCAAGCCGAAGCTTCTTAAGAACTCTTCCGTAGTTCCCAGTAAAATAGGCCTTCCGGGAACGTTAAGACGCCCCACCTCCTTTACCAGGCCATACTCCATCAGCTTGTTGACAGAGTGATCACAGGATACACCCCTGATCTTCTCGATCTCACCCTTGGTCACAGGCTGCTTGTAAGCAATGATGGACAGGGTCTCCAAAAGAACATCCGTCATTATGTATTTCTTGGGCTGCTTGGCGATCTTAACCAGATAATCATAGAGCTCCGACTTGGTACACATCTGGTATGCCCCTTCCAGCTCAATGATCTTGATGCCTCTTCCCTCCGACTCATACTCGGAAGCCAGAGCCTCAACGATCTCCTTGGTCTCCTCTTCAGACAGCTCCACAGCTGCCGCGATCTTTCCTAATTCCACTGCGGTCCCGAAGGTGAACAAAATCGCCTCCACCGCCGCTCTTTTTTCCTTATCCATAATACTTATACCCTTATTAAAAATATATCATCGAAAAGCTCTGTCTGCTTTACTTTTACTTTCCCGCTCTTGATCATCTCAAGCACAACAAGGAAGGACACGATGATCTCCGTCTTCCCTGCCCCATCCGTCAGCAGGTCCGTAAACATACAGGTATCGTGCTCCTTGATATAGGCCTCAATGAAAATGGTCTTCTCCTCCACGGAGAACTCCTCTTTCTCAATGGTCCCGAACTTGCTCCTCACCGGGTCCACCCGGCCGGCCTGACGCTTTATAAGGCTCTTAAATAGGTTGTTAAGCCCCGTTAAGGTGACCCCGTCTAAGAGCTGCTCTAAGTCCACCGGTTCCTCATAGTCCAATATCTCCTGAGGCACAGTAGACTCCTTATATAGCACCTGTGACCCGTCAATATACCGATCCTTAAGATCATAGGAGATGTACTTGTACATCTTGTATTCCAGCAGCTTTTCCACCAGCTCGGCCCTAGGGTCGATCTCCTCGCCTTCCTCATCCACCTGCCGGGGCAGAAGCATTTTCGCCTTAATATCAAGAAGCGTCGCCGCCATCACCAGGAACTCGCTCCGTATATCCATGTCGGCTTCTGAACTTGCATTAATATACTCCAAATACTGCTCCGTGATCTCCGCGATGGGGATGTCGAAGATATTAACCTTATTCTTATCTATCAAATGAAGAAGCAGGTCCAGAGGCCCGTCAAAAGCCTCCAGCTTCACCGAAATACTCATAAACTACCAACCTTTATCATAACAACTTCCGCCCGGTTAAAGATCCGGATGTTCACCGAATGGGTCCCTATCCCCCTGCTCACCATCAGGGCGCGCCCATCCTTGTTATAGTACATTCCCCCGCTGTATTTGGGGAACAAATGAAACTGCGGCGAGATCACTCCACCCACAAAAGGCAGCCTCATCACTCCTCCGTGGAGATGACCGGAGAAAGCCAGGTCGGCGCCCCAGTCCATGTATGCGTCAAAATAATCAGGATTATGGGCAATGAGGAGCTTTAACGAGTCCCCTGAATCCGCTGCGGGACCCAGCTTGCCGGTGATATAATCCTTCTCCATTGTGATCTTTTCGAACCTCTCGTAATAGGGCTTTTCAATATCCAGCCCATAGATGCTAACCGGCGTCCCCTTAACCTCGATATCCTCACGGGAGTCAACCAGATAATTGATCCCGGCATCTCTGAGAGCCTCCCCGAGATGCTCATAGGCATCTCCGAACTTTTCCCGCCTGCGGTACAACCTGGACTCGTGGTTGCCGTTACCGTAAAAAACGGGGTATTTCTTGGCCAGCCTTGAAAGCAGCCGGATCATTTTCTCATAAGGTTCATTGCCCGAGATAAAGGTGCCGTCATCTTCAAAATGCCCCTCGAAGGTGTACTCCCACCTGGCCGTCAGCATATCTCCGGCGCAAATGATGATATCCGGCGCTGCCCTGTCGATGGCATCATATAGCTTATTATTATCCTCGCCGTAGATCTTGCCGTGAAGGTCCGCCAGCACCGCGATCTTAAACCCCTCACCTTTCAGCTTGGGCGTGGGGAAGGCGTACTCCGAGACCCGAAAGATCCTCATCTCGCGGTACAACAAACCTACGACAACTATGACAACTGCAACAATTATCAATATAACATATTGCATACCCTACTCCAAACAGGTTTAAGACAGGGGACGGTTCTCTGTCTTATCGTCCCCTATCATCTCTACAGTACCGGTGCGAAAAGCCTCAGAAACGCTGCCGCCGCCCTCTTTAACAAGGGCTTGTCCTTGCAGAACTCCAGCGTGATCTCCCTGCTCTGGTCCTGGGTCGCAAGGAAATCCCTCTTCACATCCATCACCGAATCCGTCTTATACATCCAGCACCCGCATTCAAAATGCATATACAGGCTCCTGAAATCAAGATTGATAGACCCCACCGTGGCAATCTCATCATCGCATACAAAAGACTTGGCGTGGATAAATCCCGGCGTGAACTGGTAAACCTTCACCCCCGCCTTGATCAACCGCTCGTAGTACGACTGGGTCAGCATATAGATCGTGGGCTTGTCCGGGATCTCCGGCGTAATGACCCGGATATCCACCCCCGACTTGGCGGCAATGCAGATGGTAGTCATCATCTCATTGCCTATTATAAGGTAAGGAGTGATGATATAGCAATAATGCTTTGCCCGGGAAATAATGTTCCGATACACATTTTCCCCGATATACTCCTTAGTCAGCGGGGAATCACAGTAAGGCTGAACATAACCATCTGCCCCTGTACTTCGATCAAGCTTTGTGTCTTCACCAGGGCTCTCAGGGATTTCTTCCTTGTAATCCTCTTGTGGCCGCATTTTCAGGAGCTCCTCCTCCGGCGTCTCCACCCCGGTTATATACTCCCACATTGACAGGAACATACAGGTAAAGCTCCACACCGCCGGGCCTTTAAGCATGATCCCGGTGTCCTTCCAGTAGCCGAAACGCACGATGGCATTGATGTATTCGTCCGCCAGGTTGATCCCCCCGGTAAATGCTGTGTGTCCGTCCACCACCAGGATCTTTCTGTGATTCCTGTTGTTCATGATAACGGACATCACGGGCCTGTATGGATTAAATGCGGCGCATTTGATGCCCTTGGCCTGAAGGACCTTGTAATAGTGAGCCGGCAGGTAGCTGATGCTTCCCACATCGTCGTAGGTCAGGCGCACGTCCACGCCCTCCTTTACCTTCTGCTCCAATATCTCCAGCACGGAATCCCACATCACGCCTGTATTGATAATGAAGAATTCCATGAAGATAAAATGCTTGGCTTTCCTTAATTCCTTAAGCATATCCGGGAACATGGCCTCCCCGGACTCGTAATACTTGTTATACGTATCCTTCCAAAGGGGATACCCCGCCCATTTGGTGATATAGTCCGTCTGCCGCGCCACGGAAACATCCTCGGCCAGCACCTCCTCGTACGCCTGCCGATTGTTTATCCCCTCGCTTAAATATTTTGAATACTTCTTCTGTATCTCCGCATACTTCCTCCTCTTGTTCCTGGTCAGGCTGGCCCGCCCGAAAAGGAAGTAGATCGTAAGTCCGAACACGGGAAAAACAAGCATGGGAACTGACCATGCCAGCACATACGAGGGGTTGTAATCCCATTTTATAAGGTTTCTGAAAACCATGATCACGCTGAGCACCAGAAAAACAATGCTGATAGCCTTGTAATACCAGCTTAAGATAAACATGGCGCCGCAGATCCAGAGGATCTGCAGCAGGATAGCTATGGAAACCAAAAAAATCCTGGAGAAAATCTTTTCAAGTGTCTTTTTCATAATCGAGTCCTAAACAATATTTATATGAAATAGTATATCATATTCATGAAAATTCAAATTCAAAATCTTTCTTTAAATCTGCAATCAGTATATTTCAATGACAGATTCGGATTATAATACGGGTCTCCCGCCGCGATGACACCGCCCCATTTTTCCCTGAAGACATGAGTCAACTCACCGTGAGTCGAAAAGAGCCGTCCCCATTGACTCACAACACAAACCTCCGCGAATGGCGTAAAGACATTCAGATACCTTTGTTGCCGAAGCTTTAAGCAAAATGACACATCCCGCAGTATATCTTCCTCAACCCCCATAAACTCAGCATCAAAACCGCCCACCGCCTCGAACTTCTTTCGGCTTACCATCATGCAGGCGGAGCTTACGGCGCTCACGTTCCGGGCGTAGGTCAATGTCCCGAGAAAGCCTATAGCACCCTTTGGCGTCCCCTGAAAGACATATCCCGCAAGGCCCTCAGGTCCCATACCCAACACAATCCCTGCATGGGCAATTGACCCGTCCGGGTATCTTACCTTGGCTCCCACGGCGCCTACATCGTCCCGCTGGGCAAACATCAGCATTTCCTCCAGCCAATCGGAACTTATGATCTCACAGGACCCGTCGAGAAAGACAAGGTATTCCCCTTTCGCTCCGGAAAGAGCCTCTTCCAAAGCCTCCCGGGACGAATTTTCAAGGACCACCACCTCGAAATTATCATAGCTAGTCCCGGCCTTAACCGAGGAAATGCACTGTTCCGGGGCACCCTCGTTCTCACAGGCTTTGACTATGACGGACACAAGGGGCCGTCCCATAAGAGGATACCTGATCCGATAGTGGGTCCGCACCTCCGGGGTCGAGGTAATCTCCGCCCCCTCAAAGCCCTTTTCCCGCAAATGAGCCGCAACCGCCCGGATCCCGGCATCTACCGCGTAATCCTTGACCGACAGGTCCCCGGCCACAGACCCGGAGTGGGCCCGCCAGTAATACAGCACTTTTGGAATATGAACGATGTGCCCGGCCCCGGAAGTCAGCCGCAGGATCAGGTCATGGTCCTGACTTCCGTCAAATTCAGGCCGCAGGAGCTTTTCCTCCCCCTCAGCCAATGACCTTTTAAAACATACAAAATGAGTAATATAATTGCAGGACCTTAAGTTATCCGGTGCAAAGTCCGGCTTCAAAAAGGCCATGTGGATCCAATCGATATTCCCTCTTTTAAAAATGACCTCGTCGCAGTAGAGGAAATCCGCATCATTTTCGTTAATGGCCCTTGCGTACTCAAAGAGGGCATCCGGGTGAAGGATGTCGTCATGGTCCAAAAGACAAATGTAGTCCCCACCGGCCAGGTCCAAGCATTTGTTGGTGTTATCCGATATCCCATCATTTGTCTCGAACTTCTTGTAAATGATGCGGGAGTCCTTCTCCCCCAGTACGGTGCAGACCCGCTCCACGTATGCGTGTGATGGGTCCGACCCATCGCCAAGGCACAGTTCCAGATTCTCGTAGGTCTGGCCAAGGACCGACATTATCATCTCATATAAGAAGTCCTCGGGAGTGTTAAAAAGAGGCACCAGCACAGAAAACTTGGGCCGCTTTTCAAAGGCCGCATTCTTCCTCTTCTCCCGCTCCCGCTCCGTGGGGAAGCTGTCTGTCCCGAAGGAGCGAAAAGCCCTTATCTGTTTTAATTTGTACAGAATCCTGTTCATATCAAAACATCCTTATCTCGTGGAAATGATCTCAAAAACCCTGCTCATGGCAAATACATTAAGCACCACCAAAGCCACCGGCATGTATCTTGCAAAAACCTCATCCAATTTTATCTTCTCGCCCCTGAAAATAATCAGGATCATGGGCAGGGCCGGGATAAAATACCTTCCCTGAACCCCCTGGATGACCTCCTTATCCATGGGAGTGTTGTCAAGCCACATGGCAAGGGTGATGCCGCAAAACAGCGCCGCAAATATCAGGCCGCAGATAATCCTCTCCCGCCTTGTCACGGCTTCAGTCCTCTCCCCCTTTACCTTTACAAATACAGACATAAGAAGGACCACCGTAAGGGCGGCGATAATGGCCTGGGGCACGGAAAGCTCCAGCCAGCCTAAGGACGCCCCCATCATGGTATTGTAATAGAAGGTCAGCTGCTCGTAAAATGAGTAGACAAATGTGGCAATAGCATGGGGGATGTCCGAGAGGATCTGCCCCAGAGTCCAGTGGGCCGCCACGGTGGTGGTATCCCCCGTGACCACAAGCCCTGCCAGAGTCGACATGCGAAGAGCCAGTATCGCCAGGGCATTGACAGCCAGAGTTCCTCCAAAGAGCAGGGCAAATTCCCCCTTGGACCGGTACTTCGATGCCGGGATCATAAGGAGCATAAACAAAAGCAGGATATATACCACTTTGATGGGCACCATTACAAGAGAAATGACCAGCACCGGGATGTAGTCCCGAAGGCCCACCTTCTCGATCTCATACCTCATTTTCAGGATATAAGCCGTCAAAAGGAGAGCCAGTACATTTTCCGTGGAATCATAATTGGCCGAAGTCATGAGGGACAGGGTCATGGGAAGGAAATAGACTGTAAAGAAGACCATCTTCCCCACCGGGGCCAGCCTGATGGTAAAGTAACCCCCTATGGCCGCTGCGATGAGCATCAGGACCTTCATGAGATAGTGGGTGGCCACGCCGGATAGGCCCAGCAGGCTTCCCAACCATACCCCGGCTTCCTGTGGGATATAGGCCGTGAAGGGCACATTAAGAGGAGGCTCAGTAAATGAGGCCGGGGCCTTGTTTCCCGCCCCTTTCCAAAACTCTCTTGAAACGATCTCGTAGGTGGAGGCTTTGGGAAAATGATTATCCTCGTGGGTCAATATGGTATCCGTCTCCCGGACCACCACTCTTCCTGCCGGGTCCAGCCTCTCCGAGACACCTGCCGGATTAGCGTAGTAATAGGCAGTGGCCAGGTGCTTGGCCTCGTCAGGGGCGCTAAAGGGAGGCAAAACCAGGATATAGAGAATCCCCACCACCAGGTAGGAGGCTAGGAATATCTGCTCGATCGAAAATCTCCCGGATGCGCACAGACACATGACTCCTGAGATCGCTATGACGCTTACCACGATGATAGCGGTCATGATGGTCGTCAGATAAGGTTTTTCAAATCTATTGGTGTTTCGAAGGAGTATAATCTGATAGGCCAGTGCAAAAAGCACCAGCAGACCGGTCACCACTCCGATGCGTTTATATCTGTTCAATCTGATCCCTTTCAACTATACGGATGTATTTGCCCCCGATGGAAACAGCCACATCATGATGGGAAAAATCCGTGTCCGTAGCGGTACACAGCATATAGCCTATCATCCGCAGCTTCTGCCGGCCGGTACGTCCCACAGTGTCGGGGCGGTACATTTTCATCGTATCATATTCCGCTGCTTTTCCGCTTTTGTCAATGAATAGCACCTTGATGTCGGCGTCGTCCTTTTTGCCGTACCCCTTAAGATAAGCCCATCCGGTGACGTAGGCGTTGGTCTCGCTGACTATGCAGATCTCGCTCTGGCAGACAAGGTCCGTTGAAGTCTCATAATCGGAAAGGTTCCTGATCCGGCAGGTCTCCTTTTTATCATGATTAAGGTTATGAAAATTAAAGGAATAATCCGGCTTGTTCTGCACCAGGTGGTGGTTGTAGAAGGGGTCCATGTGCTCCGACAGGGAGAATTGGGGGTGCTTAATGTAAAGCCGCTCCCTCTCCGATGTCAGCCGCCTTAGTTTGGTCTCGTCCATGGTGTCGATCCCCCGGCTGTAGGACTCGTAGTGGTAGAGCCGCACATCCATCCGGGACACATTGTAATACCCCGCCTCCAGCAGCCTGAAGCAGAGATCCACGTCGTTATAAGCTATCATAAGGTCCTCATCAAAACCGCCCACTTCAAAAAACTTATCCCTGCCCACCATGAGGCAGGCCCCGGTAACGGCGATGAAATTGGTATCATGGATATTTACCCCGAAATAATAGGGCACGCTATCATCCATCCGCCCCAGAGCATGGTCCGGCCCCGGCATGAGATTAAGAACCCCTATGTGCTGGATCCTGTTGGAATCCGAGTAGAGGAGCTTTGCCCCCACGGCCCCGGTATGGGACTGCTGTGCCTGGCCCAGCATCCTATCCAGCCACTCACCGTCAATAACCTCAGTGTCGTCGTTTAGGAAGAGGAGGTGGTCACCCCTGGAATACTTAGCCCCCAGATTGCACATTTTCGAGAAATTAAATTCCATGGGTGAATGGAAATACCTGCAGTTATTGGAGGCGCATGTCCGTTCGTAGCTTATTTTGTTTTCCGGGCTGCTTCCGTTATCTATGACGATGATCTCGTAACCCTTGTATTCTGTTCGTTTCACAATGCTTTTAATGCAGCGTTCGATAACCTCCGGATTATCCTTGGAGGGAATAATGATCGAGACAAATGCTCCCCGGTCCGGAATGTACCTTACCCGAAACTGGCTTGAAACATCGAT
The DNA here is from genome assembly GCA_017550165.1 of Lachnospiraceae bacterium. Lineage (GTDB taxonomy): Bacteria > Bacillota > Clostridia > Lachnospirales > Lachnospiraceae > SIG280. The sequence continues at coordinate 108,254 of JAFZQH010000027.1, forward strand.
AAACTCCAGCGCAGCCTTGATCCCCCGCCGGGAAAGGGCGTCTTCCTTGGCTTTTCTGGTAGCTTCGATGACATAGGGCTTAACCCCCATGCCTGAAGAGGTGGACTCGGGCCTGGTCCGCCAGTGGTAAAGGATCTGGGGTATATGAATGATGTTCTTATAGTCCGCTATCTCGGTAGCCCGCAGGGCAAGGTCATAGTCCTGGGACCCCTCATAGCCCGGCCTCAGAGCCCCTGTTTTTATCATAAGTTCCTTTTTATATACGCTTAGGTGGCAGGTATACATATGGGCCATCAATGTATCGGGAGCCCAATCCGGCTTGAAAAAAGCGTCAAACCTCACCTTCCCCGCCTCGTCGATCTTATCCTCATCGCTGTATAGATACTCCGCCTCCGGGTTCTCATTTATGGCACAGGCCACCTCCAGAAGGGCATCTCTCGTCAAAAGGTCGTCGCAGTCAAGGAGGGCCACGTAGTCACCCCGCGCCATCTCCAGCGCCTGATCAGTGGCCTTGGAAATGTGGCCATTCTCGGACCTGTAAGCTATGTCGATCTGGGGATGGTCCTCGTATCTCTTCAGAGTCGCCCTGGTCTCCTCCATGGTGGAAGCGTCATCCACCAGGCAGAGCTGCCAGTTGGGGTAGGTCTGGGCTATGACGGAATCGATGCAGGCTGAGAGCAGTTCGCTTTTTACGTTATATACAGGGACCAGGACGGAAATGAGGGGCTTAAGCTTTAGCTCCTTTTTGGTCAGTATTATGTGCCTGTCCTCCTCCACTCCCTTTATCCAGGTCTCATAGGAGAGGCGGCGGACCCGATGTTCGTTCATCTTATATTTAAATGTGTTGTATCCCTCTTCTTTCAGGACTTTCAGGCCCTTCTTCACCTTGGTGGGCAGGATCTTCTTGCCCGCCTTCTTGGTGAGGCGGTAAGCCGCATAGGCAGGATTATAGAGAGCCTTGCGGTAAAGCCCCATCTGGAAAGAGAACTCCACCAGGGTATCATTTGCGGCTCTCAACTTATCCGTTAGATCCTTATTCTTAGCTTCGGCCTTCCTGATGCGGTCCTCCTGAGCCTCAATGGTCTCAGGCAGTCTTGTCAGGTCCCCGAAATCCGTAATCTTCTTCCTGTATCTCTCGGTGTATATGGCCTCCCTGCCCCGGCCGTGGACGTACTGCTGGAAAGCCTCGTCCATCCTGTCGAACAAAAGGATGTCATCCTCACTAAATCCGCAGTCAGAGAGGAATTTCTCGATAGACACCCCTCTGCACTTGGTCTTCAGGTTGGCGATACACAGCATCTTCAGCGCCCGGTACCTTACAAAATCCACAGGCACCCCCGCCTCCACGAACCACTCAAAATCCACACATATTGTCTTATCGTCTGCTATCAGGAAATTTTCGAAGGTACTGTCGAGATTGCACACTCTAAGCGCCCTACCATGGTATGCCTCGATCCCGTAAGGCCTCCCGAATATTTCCTCGAACTCTTTACTAAGAGAAAACGCCCCCACATAGGACTCATTTACGTCGGTGATCACCTCGGCCCACTTAATCGCATTCGCCGTAAATGAAGGGTAATCCTTACTCTCCCTCTCTATCACCTCAGAAAGAGGGGTGCCGCAAATAAAGGGGCATACCAGGCTCTCCGGCCCCTCTTTTTCGCACTCAACAAGCCCGATCCTCTTATAGTAATCCCCGTAGGTCTCCCTGACCCTGAGGATATGCTCAAGATGCCCGATCCCTTCCGGGCTTAAAGCAGATCTTTTCACCTGCTTTACCCCGTCCGCCATCTCGATCGTCACCCTGGTCCGGAACATAGGCTTCCTTGTTCTGTTGTATTTTACATATAAGACTTCACTCATACAGTTACCCTACGGTGTGACAAAAGGACCGTCCCCCTGTCACACCTGTCACACCTTACAGAATACTAAGAACGAATTCGCGAACTGCGTAAACAATCCGTCCTTACATATCTCATCAAAAGCCAACGCCTCATCAAAGAGTCCGTACCGCTCCCGGTCGTAGGCCACCTCCACGCCCCCGAAAGCACCCGGCCCGGGAAGATTCTTCTCCGAATAAACTCGATCCGGCAGCTTGTAGTCCGGCAGGGGATAATAAAACTCCGTCACCGAGAACCCATTACCCTTTATAAGCCTCTCGATGCCATTCCTCGAAAATGTCCTGACACGGTCAGTCCCGTGATAACCCGTTATACCCTCGAAAGCCAGGCCGGTGTGGTCCTCCGGAGCACCGGCCCAGTATTTAAGGCCATATTTGTTCTCGATGGCAATGATCAATGTTCCGCCGGGTTTTAAGAAAGCCTTAGCCCGCCGGATCATTTCCCCGAAAGGATCCTCCGAGTCCAGGTAATAACAGGAATACTCCAGGACACCGATAAGGGTCACATAGTCGAACTTCTCATCCAACGCGATGTCGACGAAATTCCCCACATAGATTTCCAGATTATCGCAGTCCTTATTTTTGTGGGCGTTGATAAGGGACCTGCGCTTGGAAAGGTCGATGCCCGTAACGTGACGCACCTTGCTGCAAAAAAGCCCCGTAAGCGCCCCACAGCCCGAACCGATCTCCAGCAGGGTCCCCTCCCGGCGGAATTCATACCAGTCCAGGAGATTCTCCCTTATAGGGGACAAATGATAGAGAAAGGTCCAGTCGCTCTCCCCCTTAAGGAAGTCCTCGTAGTCCTCGCACTCCCTGACCACACGAAGAAGGTCCTCTTCCATATCGCCATCGCTGTACGAGTCCACACCACTATAAAACTTCAGGTTTAAAACTTCATCTATATTCTTCATAACTACATCACAATAAGACAGATTTAAGACAGGGGACGGTTCTCTGTCTTGTCGCCTTCAAGCTCTCTTATACGTTTCTCCAGCAGCGCATTTTCCTGGGCCAATTCTTTGATCTTCTCGCTCTGGCCCGACACGATAGACGTCACCGACATGATCAGCAGGATCAAAAAGCCTATCATGATAACGAACAGGGTATTCATATTGTCCTGGAAGCCCAGAAGATCACGGATCCCCTCCAGGATGCCCGGGAAAATGACCATCAAAAGAAAAAAGATGCCCATCAACATCCACAGCAGGGTATACTTCAATTGCAGCCGCCGCACCCGCAGCAACCCCACCAAAACCGCAAAATATAAAACAATACCGATAAGTAAAACAATTCTTAATGTTGTAGACATATAATACTCTCCGGTTATGTAAATCTACTAAGTAAAATCGCAAGGCTCACCTTGATCATATAGTAGGCCGACCTGCCGGGGGTAATGGAGCTTTTTCCGCTCTCCCGCTCCCGCATCACCACCGGCACCTCGGCGATCCGGGCACCCTTATATGCAGCGCGAACTATAGCCTCCGGCTCAGGATAGTCGCCCGGGTACTCCCGGGCGTAGACCTCGATAAATTTCCGGTTCACAGCCCTGAAACCGCTGGTGACATCCAGCACTTTTGCCCCGCAGCACAGCCTGATAAGCCCGCTAAGGTACCTGATGCCCAGCCGCCTCATCCCTGATGACTGAAAGCCCTCTTTCTCAATAAATCTGGAGCCAATTACGATGTCCGCCTCATCATTTATTATAGGAGCGATCACATCATTTACAAATGCCGTGTCATGCTGGCCGTCGCCGTCTATCTGGATGGCGATATCGTAATCATTTGCGGCAGCATACATGTACCCCGTCTGGACACCGCCGCCAATCCCCAGATTGATCGGAGCATTGACATAGTTGGCCCCCATCCTCCTCAGGATCTCCGACGTGTCGTCGTCGGAGCAGTCATTTACCACCAAATGATCCGCCTCCGGGCAGTCAGTCTGCAGTTTTTCTATCACATGTTCAATACTCCCCGCCTCATTATACGCAGGGATGATAACTAATATCCTCATTTATCATACCATAAGACAGAGAACCGTCCCCTGTCTTATTACACTTTATTCGACTCTTCGCTCTTTGCGTAAGCCCTGCACAGCAGTCTGGCGATAGGCTCCGGCCAGAATTTGCGGTACATCTCCAGGTCTTCAGCCGACCGCCCCGTCTCGCCTATCACCTTGGAAGTCTCGGAACCCCCGTGGATCCTGTGTCCCATCCGGTGGGCCGGGTCATAGAGGAACTCCCCCTTAAGCCTTGAGAGCTTCTCCCAGGCCTCCCAGTCTTCATCCGTCCGGAAATGATCCCTGAAAACGGGCTGCCCCGTATTCTCCAGAAAATACGTCACAGCCGGACAGCAAATGGGAGACCCCAGGGAAATGATCCGTCTCCTGACCCACCTGCTCTTTTGCAGGGCCCCTATCCGCAGGGGCAGGAGCATACATCTCTTGATCTTCAGCAGCTTGTTAGACGCCACCCTCTCCCCCTTCCTGATCTCGTCATAATCGGAGAAGTAAATGATGGGCCGCTTGGCGCCCTTAAGGCTCCTTATAAGCCCCTCGGTGTAATCACTGTAATAAACATCGTCCTGGTGGGCGATGGTCACAATGTCCGTCCCTGCGCAGCTGATAGCAAAATTCCAGTCCAGAGTAATGGAGCCGGGCCCATCATTTACGAAAAGGTCCAGACCGTACTTCCCGCATAGGTCCCGGATCAGATCGTTAGGGGTGGAAGTGGCCATGATGACATTGGACTCCACGCTCTGACCCATGAGGGAAATGATGCAGTCCTCCAGATAAGGGCTCTCACCGTAGGCACATATAACAAATGTATGACGATCAAACTTCCTCATTTACGAACCGCTCTCTAAATCTTTCTTGTTGATGCAAATAGTCACCACATTCAGGTAAAATACCGTCAGCAAAACCTCAATAATGACCTGGGCGTAGCTTCCGCCGTTGGCCCCGAACCGCTCAATAAGCGGCCTGGACAAAATGTAGGTGCAGACCAGACCCGCAATCGCTCCCGAAAAAAGGGGCAGGGTCTTCCGCATTGCCACCAGCAGCCCACCAAAGAGGCTGAGGGCCGCAAAGAAAAATGTGCTCCACACAAGGGGCAGGAGGTAGTCTGCGTGTTCAGCCACGCCGTCACCGTAGATAAGCCCCAGGCACAATTTGCCCAGAAGGATCCCCCCCACGGTAAACAGTATAAAGCAACCGACAAATATGTAAATGATCTTGTAGACTCTTTTCTTGAAAGTGGCGGATTCTCCGTCGTTGTATAGTCTGGCAAACTCCGGAAGGAAGGGGGTGAAAATGACGGCTCCCAGAAGGGTTATGATCACCGTGGGAGATGCCACAGAGGAATAGACCCCCAGAACCTCCGTCCCCAGCCGGTCCCTGATGGCCACCCGCACCACCGTCGCCAGGGAATTCACGGCAAACTGATAGACCACCAGCAGCACGCACTCCTTAAGCAAAACAGGGATCTTAGGGGTCCATCTGACCCTGCCCAGACCGGCGATCTTTTTTAAACGGCTGATATCAAAAAAGATCATCACAGCCAGATTGGTCACCGTCATCACCGAAAATGCGGCCACAAGGTCATGGGTCATGGCAAATGTCGCCACGAAGCTGCCAATCTGTAGAGTCCCGCGAAGGATAAATGAAATCCCTATGATATCAAACCGGTCATTTTTCTGGAATACGCCCTGATACACGTCCTCAGCCGACTCGATGAGCCTGATGAGCATATAGATCAAGACGCAGATCATCTCCCGAGGGCTGCATTTGATGAAAATTAAGTAGCCCGCGCAAAGGGCGAAAGCAAATACGGCCGTCACCCTTCTGCTCATGACATACTCCTCGTCAGAGTATACACCGGTTACATCGGATATCTGAAAATTACGCATCCCGAAAAAAGCGATAGTGGCAAATGAGTTGGTGACGGTCATGGCCAGCCCTATAGTCCCCGCCGCCACAAAATCAGCCGACAACCACACCACAGCCACTGTCATCACCCACTGACAAAAGGAATAATATACGCTTCCCACGGTATTCCATAAAACATTCTTCTTCATAACTCGTATATTATAACATATTTCTCTACAAAAAAAAGGAACCCTTACGGATTCCTTCATTTCAGTTTAATTATATTTACGCTTGCGAGCTGCCTCTGACTTCTTCTTGCGTCTTACGCTCGGCTTCTCATAATGCTCTCTCTTGCGAATCTCCTGCTGGATACCTGCCTTAGCACAATTTCTCTTGAATCTGCGAAGAGCACTGTCCAGAGTCTCATTCTCTTTAACGATCACGTTCGACATATTCTATTCCTAACCTCCCTCCGGTGCTGCCCTTGATCTTTGATCAAGGGAGCCATGCGGCTTTGAGCTATTAAAGAAATCCGTAAGGATTTCCTCCTTGTAGTCCTGGCTATGTCATGCACAAAACCCATTATAACACATAAATACCGTTCGTCAACTATTTTCGTGAATTAATATACCTTACTGGTACTAAAATATCAGTATGCCCAAGACAGAGAACCGTCCCCTGTCTTATGCGCCGATAAAAATCTTTACAGCTGTCCTTCAAGGACCTTCTTCGCTTCTTCCAGGGCTTCCGGTATTCCGGCGGGGTTCTTGCCTCCCGCCTGAGCCATGGCAGGCTTGCCGCCGCCACCGCCGCCTACCTTGGCAGCTACGGCCTTGATAAGATTGCCGGCATGAGCACCATTTGCCATAGCCTCCTCAGTGGCCATAGACATAAGGTTAACCTTGCCGTCCACGTCGGATGCCAGAAGGATCACGCCCTGTCCCAGCTTGGTTTTCAGCTGGTCACCCAGGTCACGAAGACCGTTCATGTCAACTCCTGATACGGAAGTAGCCAGCAGCTTAACGCCTTTGACTTCAACCACCTTATCCATAACATCCCCCAGAGCATCCTTTGCAGCCTTGCTCTTTAAGGACTCATTTTCACTTGAAAGGGCCTTAACCTCTTCCATAAGCTTCTCTAATCTCTCCACCAGGTTAGCCGGTGTGGACTTAACCACCCTGGCAGCCTCATTTAAGGTCTCCTCAATACCTGAGTAATAAGAGAGAACATTATCCCCGGTCAAAGCCTCGATACGCCTTACCCCCGCAGCGATACCGTTCTCCGACAATATCTTAAATGAACCGATATCGGAAGTATTCTTAACATGAGTTCCGCCGCAGAGCTCCTTGGAGAAATCCCCCATGGAAACCACCCGGACCTCGTCCCCGTATTTCTCGCCGAAGAGAGCCATGGCACCGCTCTTCTTGGCCTCGTCAATAGACATGACAGCCGTCTCAACGGGAATGCCCTCACGGATCTTTTCATTTACCATAGCCTCCACCTTGGAAAGCTCTTCAGCCGTCATAGCTTCAAAATGAGAGAAGTCGAAACGGGTCCTCTCGGAATCCTGGAAGGAACCTGCCTGCTCAACATGGTCGCCAAGCACCTCTCGCAACGCCTTTTGCATAAGGTGGGTAGCGGAGTGGTTCCTGCAGGTACGGGCGCGGTTATCCTTGTCCACCCGGAGAGTCACCTCATCCCCGGTCCTGAACATTCCTGAAGAAACGTATCCCACATGGGCGTACCTCTCACCCACGGTCTTGACCGTATCCTCCACGATGAACATGCCCTCACCGGTCTCGATGATCCCCTTGTCGCCCTGCTGGCCTCCCATGGTGGCGTAGAAGGGAGTTTCGGGGACAATGATGCTTCCCCGGTCGCCCTCAGCCAGAACGTCTGTGATCACGCCTGATACAGAGTCTCCGGACTCTTCCTCCTTAACCATAGCCGAAATCTTCGCTTTGTGCTCCAGCCTGTCATATCCGTTAAATACCGTGGTAATGGAAGGATCCAGTTCCTCATACACGGTGGCGTCAGCCCCCATGTAATTGGTGGTCTTGCGGGCAGATCTGGCCTTGTTCCTCTGCTCGTCCATACATTTATCAAATTCTTCCTCGTTGAAGGTAAATCCCTTCTCCTCCAGGATCTCAATAGTCAGGTCCAGGGGGAAGCCGAAGGTATCAGTCAGCTTAAATGCCTTCTCTCCCGAAAGCACCTTGGTACCGCTCTTGACCATCTCCTCCTGCATCTGCTCCAGGATGGACAGACCCTGGTCAATGGTCTTGCTGAATTTCTCCTCCTCCTGGGTCAGGACCTTAAGGATAAATACACGTTTTTCCTCAAGCTCGGGATATCCGTCCTTGCTCTCGGCTATAACAGTCTCGGCAAGATCAGCCATAAATGTTCCCTTGATCCCCAGAAGCCTTCCGTGTCTTGCAGCCCTTCTTATAAGGCGGCGGAGCACATATCCACGGCCTTCGTTGGAGGGCATGATACCGTCGGATATCATAAATGTGGTGGACCTGATGTGGTCTGTGATCAGCCTTATGGAAACATCTGCCTCCGGATCAGCCTGATACTTCACACCGGCAAGCCCGCATATCTTATCCCTGATAGCCTTCATTGTATCAATATCGAATACGGAATCCACGTCCTGAACAACCACAGCCAGACGCTCCAGGCCCATGCCCGTGTCAATGTTCTTGTTGGCAAGCTCGGTATATCCTCCCTTACCGTCCCCGTCAAACTGGGTAAATACGTTGTTCCATACTTCCATGAAACGGTCGCAGTCACAGCCCACCTTACAGTCAGGCTTGCCGCATCCGTATTTCTCACCACGGTCATAGTAAACTTCAGAACAGGGGCCGCAGGGACCGGCGCCATGCTCCCAGAAATTATCGCACTCTCCGTTCTCATCACGGTAGAACCTGGTGATCTTCTCAGCCGGGATGCCTATCTCCTTGTTCCAGATCTCAAAAGCCTCATCATCTTCCCCGTAAATGCTGGGATAGAGCCGGTCGGGTTCCATACCCACCACCTTGGTGAGAAACTCCCAGGTCCAGGCAATGGCTTCATGTTTAAAATAATCACCGAATGAGAAATTACCCAGCATTTCAAAAAATGTCAGGTGTCTGGCAGTCTTACCCACATTCTCTATATCACCGGTGCGGACACATTTCTGGCAGGTGGCCACCCTTCTCTTCGGCGGTATCTCCTGCCCTGTAAAATAAGGCTTCAAGGGCGCCATACCCGCATTAATGAGGAGCAGGCTCTTGTCGTTATGAGGAACAAGAGAAAAACTCTTCATCACCAGATGGTCCTTGCTCTCAAAAAAGTCCAAAAACATCTTTCTAAGTTCATTTACACCGTATGCTTTCACGTTAAAACCTCCAATAACAAGACAGGGGAGGTCCCCTGTCTTAAAACTCACCAAACAGTAAGACAGGGGACGGTTCTCTGTCTTATGGCTTTCTGCCTACTCTATACTTCACCATTCAATAAGACAGAGAACCGTCCCCTGTCTTACGTCAAATAAAACTACTCCTCCTCAGGCTCTGCCGCCTTCGCCTTCGCATCCTTGGCTCCGCGAAGCTTTACCCCGATGAAGCCTCCCACGATCATGATCGCCGCGAAGATAATCACCAATAGTCCGTATGATAAAAACTCATTAATAAAAGCAACCATCCGACATTCCTCCTTAGTTAAAAACCCAAAAACATTCTATCACAGTAACCATCATTATTCAACCTAACCAGAACAATATATATACTTCTTTTCAAACTCCGGCGCCTCAATGGGGGTATCGAACAGGAATCCCTGGGCGTTGTAGTAGCCGCATTCGATAAGGAAGTTGGCCTGCTCCTCATTTTCAACGCCTTCAAATATAACCTCCTTGTCAGCCGCTGCGATAAGTCCCGCCAGATACTCGATATATTTGCGGTTCTTCTTCTCAAGGCTGTTGTTAAGGAAGGACTTGTCCACCTTGACGATATCAACCGGGGCGTTAAGCAACATATTCAGGGAACTCATGCCCGTTCCGAAATCGTCCATATCCACCACAAATCCGTTATCACGAAGCTGGGCCAGCACCCGGATCATGTCATCATCATTTGAAGAAATGGCGGACTCGGTGATCTCGATCTCGATAACGTCGGTGGGAATATTGTAAAACTGAGCCAGTTTCTTAAGCTCATCCACGAAATTATCATGATGGATGTTAAGCCTGGAGAAGTTCACCGACACGGGCATCAGCTCCTTGCCGTCGCTCTTCCACCGGTTCATGAGGCGCAGCACCTGCTCATAGATAAAGAAATCCACCTGGACTATCTGCCCCTGCTTCTCAAACATGGGAATGAACTCATCGGGAAAATGAGTCACGCCGTCGGGAGTGATCCACCTGGAAAGGGCCTCGGCGCCTATAACCTCTCTGGTATCCAGCCGGAACTTGGGCTGGAGATAGAGCCTGAATTCACCGTTGGCGATGGCGGTCTGCAATCCGCCTATGAAACGCTGCTCCTGCTCACGGGTCTTTCGCATATCCTCATCGTAGACAACCACGCCTGTCTCACCGTTGGCTTTGCAGGCCTTACGGGCCATGTTGGCGTTATCCATGGCGGTTTCTATATCGCAGTCCTCGGGCCTGAACATGAAAAGCCCGCTGGAAAGCTTGATATTACTGAGCGGGAACTTCTTTTTAGTCTGGCGCTCAAATTTGGAATTGGCGCTAAGTATAACGGAATACTCCAGATTGCCTGGCTTGGCGACCCCTAAGGTCATAAAGAAATCGGAATAGATCCTGCAGGAGATATTGCTCCTCTTCCCCAGATACCTGCCGAAATCCCGCAGCAGGGAATCCCCCGCCTCCTGGCCGTAGGTATCATTTATGTAGGCAAAATTATTGATATCCGTAAATACCATGACAAGCATTTCATCCTTGCCAAGGCTGTCGGCCAGCAGGGCCGCTTCCTTCTTGAAGGCATCCACATTATAAAGCCCCGTCAGCCGGTCACGGTCGGAGAGCTCGGTAATGATCTCCTGGTCTTTTTGCTGAACATCATTGATAGACAGGAAGATAGTCAGGATGTTGACCATCTCGTAGAAGGTGCCCTTAACATAGTCGGACCATTCCCTGATGTTATTCTCATCTACGAAAAATACAAATCCCGCAAGTTTATTATCTATATAATAGGTGTTACAGACCATGGACTTGACATGATATCCGCTGGAATCCAGGGTCCTGGCCCAATCGTCATTATCCATGTCGTTATAAACGAACATGCCCTTTTTATCAAAACGTTTGGTGTTAAGCTTTAACAGGTTATGAACATCCTCGTGAAGAGGAGCTACTTCCCTTATGCCGTATTTCTTGGACCAGCAGTTGGTCATGACCTGGGAATCATTTTTGCGGTCCATGCTGGTAATGATGATATCATCCAGATTATACCTCTCCCCGATACGCTGCAGCAGGAGGTTGGTGGAGCTGACGATATCCCTTGAATTGACCAGAAGTCCGAAAGCAAATGAGAGCATATCAACGTCGTAATTCTCAATACGGTAATAAAGCTCCTTGGCGAACTGCTTGCTGTTCACATCGATAAGAGGCATGTTCTCCCTGTATGCCACGGTGCATTTGTTCTCCCGTTTTCTGGCATAACACATGGCAGAATAGGCTTCCTGGAACAAACGGTCAAAGCCCTTGGCCTCATCCCCGTAAGCGATACCGGAACAGCTTAAGATATGCAGGTTCTTCCTCTCCCCCGAGTATACGTTGGATATGGAATTACACAGTTCTTTTGCCTTCCCGTAGACTATCTCCTGCTCAACATTCTTGATCCAAATGGCAAATGTGTCCTGAGACAGACGTCCGCAAACATCCGATTCACGGATCAGATTAAGGATCCTTCTGGAAACATTCTGGATAACAGTATCTGCAAACATGGAACCGAAGCTGCTGTTGACAGCCTGCAGATTGGTGATGCAGAGAACGATAACAGCGCTCTGTCTGACGCCCCCCGCCTCGATGATCTCCTTGCAGGCAGACATAAAGTTCGGGAAATTATAAAATCCCGTAATGGAGTCATGCCTGATGCCTTTTTCTACGCTTAAATCAGACTCCTGCTCCTTGGTAATATTTACGATACGTCCCGTAACCTTATGGGCGCGGGATTCCTGCGTAGCATCATTTTTATAGAAGATCCGGTAGGTCTGTTCATCTCCCATATCCTTGATCTTCCTGTGAAATACGATCTCGCCGGTATTGGGAAAAAGCTGAAACCGCTCCAGCTCGGTATCCATGCGGTTAAGATCCTTAGGCGCAACAAAATGCATCCAGCGGTTGTCTTCAAAGAAGCTTTCCACCACGATATTCTGCTCATCTCCGAGAGGATTGATCATGGGGACAACGAAGACATCCCTGTCTACATCATAGGAAAAGAGGATTTCTTCAGTATGGGGGTCTGAGGGCATCTTGGGAAATGTGCTGAGCTCGATCTCCATCTTCCTTTTCTGGGTGATATCCGTGATATGCACCTGAAAGAGGTCCGTATCATTGGATCTCTCGATGAAGCGGCACTTTAAGAGCAGCCATACTACCTCATCATCGCCTCTGTTGATACGGAGCTTGTATTCGAAGGTCTCAGCATCTGATCTTGACATGGAAAAACGCACTAACAGACGCTCATAATCCTCAGCGGAAATGAGTGACACAATATCTTCGCCGTTATTAATGATAAAATCCTGCTCATCACTGAAACCGAATGTGCGATAGAATTCATCATTTGCGTTCTTAACGGAAATCGATGTATTAACCGAGAAAACGGCGATACCGGCAGGTGCCTGATTGATAATGGTATCGATAAACTGGATAGATCCGTTCTCTCTGGCTTCCTTGCCAGAATCGCTCATAATAAAGTTCCTTTAAAATTTACCCTCGTTCATGTCTACTTTAGTGCTGATACCCGGGATATCCCCGTTGCTGGAGTACTGCCAGATATCATAGTGACCGCTGTAGTTGCAGGTCACGTTATATTGAGCTACCCACATGGTAAATGCACCGAACTTGGAAGGATGGAGATAGCTCTCGATCCAGCTCTTGCTTGCATATACACCGGCAGAATAGCCTGCATTCCTAACAGTATTGAGGAAAGCAACGGCGACATCGTCCTGGACATCGGGATGTGCCCTCTGCTCATCAGACTCCATATCGATAAATATGGGAAGAGAGATGGTCCCACCGCTCTTCTTGAGGACGCTGATGGCAAGAGACGCTTCCTCTATGGCCTCGGCTTTGGTGGTGGCTCTGGAATATACATAGAGTCCGCACCTTATTCCGTTGGCATTGCAGCCCTTGATATTGGTCACTGCATAATTGTCTTCGGCAACGCCTCCCGCGGTTCCCCTGAAACCTGCCCTGATTATGGCAAAACTGATAGCCGTCTTGGCCTGTGACCAGTCGATGGCGCCCTGCCACTTAGACACGTCTATACCGATACCGCTGGTAAGAAGCGCTCCGTCATTACCGAAATTATACTTTACGCCACGGATAACCTGTGTACCCGTAACCTTCTCATTCTTTGCATTAAAGTAATACTGTGCACCGCCGATGGTCTGCCAGCCTGTATACTTGGTAGCCCCTTTGGCCTTCTCCTCATAGAAGAAGGTGGCATTGGCATTGTAGTCTTCCAGGGTGGCTGCATTGGCACCTGTATCATCGCGGAAAAGAACCCGTCCCTGAGCGTCCTTAAGCTGTTCATTGGATCCGTGAACAGTAACATTTACCAGTACTTCCACAACCTTCTCCCCCGAATTGGATACGGAAGGAGTCTCCTGCGTCTCCGATGAACTTCCCGAAGAAGAGGGCTCTGATGGAGACGGCGTCGCAGAACCTGTGGAGGGCTCTGTGGAAGACGGTGTCTCCAAGCTCGAAGGATCGCTTGAGGAAGGTTCCGTAGAGGAAGGCTCTGTAGATGAAGGCTCCGTGGAGGAAGGTTCTGTGGAGGAAGCCGCCACAGATGACTTAACCTCTGAAGAACCTGTAAGTATCCTGGTCACCTTGACGGATACCTGACCCGTCAGTTCCTCCTTCGGGATATCACCAAGGGATGAAATGGTAATCCTGTTACCGCTTATGGAAGCAGATATGCGGTCCGATAAGGATTCTACCGAGATCCTGTCCGTAGCACCTGCTGCAACGCCGATGACAACGCTGTCTCCGTCACTGATCTCCGGATAGAGGTCTACCTGCTTGGAAACGGTGACCCCGTCAGTATCCGCAGGACTTGTGGGATCAGAGGAAGATGCTTTGATCTCAGCAGCTGTGGTCTGAGCATATACACCCGGCTGCTCAATGGCCGTGGACTCGATGTACTCAACCGTATCCTCGAGTACAGCCTCAGTGGCAACCTCATGGACCGGCTCAACATCACCGGCTTCGGCCTCAGTCACAACTCTCTCCTCGATATCCTCGATGGGCTTGTATTCAACAGTATCCTTTATCGTGGTAGTCTGTGTATAGGCAGACGCCTCGTAGTTATTGTCAGGAACGTAACAAAGGGAAAAGTCTCCCGGCGCCATCTTCTTCTGGGTGATACGGCCGTCCTGGTTATCATCGGTATATACGGTACCGTTCAGGGCCTTAAGGGCATCCTTGTAATCACCGATGGCACTGACTTTCTTCTTGTTAAGCTCGCTTACTTTCTCTTTAGTCTTGTCGGAGGGCGTCTCGTTGACCTTCTTGATCTCATCGTTGATCTTAGCTATAGCATCAACGTAAGAATTAAGCTTCTTCGCGTCATTAACGGAAACAAGCTTAACGGAGAAGTTCTGCCCCTTGATCTTCTGGTTATCATTATCCAGGAAGAAAATGTCCAGGTCCTTCTCAATGGAGCTGGCCGTTATCTTAACGGGACTGAATTGGATCGCAACCTCCTCTTTTACTTCCTCGGCTTTGGATTCCACTACGGTCTCCTTAACAGCCTCAGAGCTTGCCTCAGATGTCACCTGCACACGATTATTGTTCATGACAGGAGCTACGGCAACCGTGGTGGCACATCCACCCACCACAACCGTGGCTGCAACGCCCATGCTGATCTTCTGCGCCAGCGAAAAGGCCCTGAGCCACTCCAAAAATTTCAAGAATTTCATAGCTAATGCTTTCCTCCTCTGCCCTCAATCTTCGATCGAGGGAGTTATCTTAGCTTACAATCGTCAAAATGCTCCCCAACATTTTGGCAACACCTATAAGGCGGCATACCTTGCCACCATAAACAAATTCTACACCATATTAAAAAGAATTGCAAACAAAAAAAGAAAAAATTTACAAGGTTTCTATATTTGTTTCCTTCACCACATATAAGGGTCTCTTCTTGACCTCCAGATAGGTCCTGGCCAGATACTGTCCCAGGATGCCGATACAGAAAAGCTGTATGCCTCCGATAAACACGATGATACATGCGGTGGATGCCCAGCCTGCCACCGGATCCCCGAAGGCCAGTCTTCTTACTATCAGGAAAATGATGGCTACCAATGAAATAAGGCACATAACAAATCCAAAGACGGAAGAGATCTGCAGGGGAGCTGCGGAGAAATCCACGATCCCCTCCAGGGAGTATTTAAACAGCTTCCAGAAGCTCCATTTACTCTCGCCTGCAATCCGGTTCACATTCTCGTAGGGAACCCATTTGGTATTGAAGCCGATCCAGCCGAAGATCCCCTTTGAAAAACGGTTCACCTCACTCATCTTCACGATGGCGTCCACCATGGCTCTCTTCATAAGCCGGTAATCCCTGGCGCCGTCAACGATGTCAATATCGGAGATGCGGTTGATAAGCTTGTAAAAACATCTGGCAAAAAAAGAGCGAAGAGGCGGCTCCCCTTTACGGGAAACACGTCGGGTAGCAACGGAATCGTACCCCTCCTCCGTAACAGCCCTGTACATCTCCGGTAGCATGGAAGGCGGATCCTGAAGGTCGGCATCCATAACAGCCACGAAATCTCCGGTGGAATTCACAAATCCGGCGTACATGGCAGCTTCCTTCCCGAAATTCCTTGAGAATGAAACATATCTGATCCTCGCATCCTTCCGGGCGAAGCCCTTGATGATCTCAATTGAACCATCCTTGGAACCGTCATCGATAAAAAGGATCTCGAACTCCTGCTCCTTCATCTCCCCCGTAACCCTGTTCAATTCCTCATAAAACGCCTGAAGCGACTCCTGCTCGTTATACACAGGCACAATTATCGTAATCTTCATTGTTTCTTATCCCTTACCGTTCAATAAAACATAATACTTCATGACACTGCCGCATTATACGGTGTGATCGATTCAATCTCAGATTCCATAGACATCTTCAATTCTCTCATATCAATATCATTTTGAATATTAAGAAAATAACGTTCTGATACACCAAAATACCTTGACAATCTCAAGGATGTATCAACACTGATCCTACGTCTATCGTGCATAATATCCTGAATCCTTGATACAGGAACATGTATCTCCTTCGCAAGTTTGTATGCTGATATACCCATCGGCTCCATAAACTCCTCGACCAGTATCTCACCTATTGTAGGCAACTTGATAAATTTATCCATAGTACCATCACCCTCCATAACAAGTTTGTCATTCAATGGTAATCCGTAATCTCCACATCAATAAAATCACTTCCATCAAATGAAAAGCAGATCCGAAACTGATCATTGATCCTAATGCTATACTGTCCTTCTCTGTCTCCGGATAGCTTCTCTAATCTGTTTCCCGGTGGAACCCTGAGATCCTCAACCGATTCAGCATTATTAATAAGAATCAGCTTTCTCAAAGCAATCTGCTGTATCTCATGCGGAAGTTTCTTTGAAAAAACAGCATTATACACTTTTTCAGTCTCTTTATCTGCAAAACTACTTATCATATTGTCAGTATACCCCTCTTGCGTGTACATGTCAACAGTATGCAAAGGACTTACTAATCTTGTAAGTCCAGTCAACAATTCCCATCTCGCCCGTTCAAAAAAACTCACGAGCAGCCTTCGCGCCCAGCCCGTGAGCCTCTTGTCATTCATTATACAAGTATCACACCATTCTGTTTAAACTGTAGTATTAATGCATCATGTGTCATAAAATGCATATTCATTATAAGAATCCTCCTGAAAGCATAGAATAAGCCTCTTCATTATTGGCATCAAAATCCTCCGGTGCTTTAAACTTCCCCTTACCAACACCGATGCGATTAGAAACCGGAACCTTTCTGGCAGGTCTGATTTCAGCAACAGGCTCACACGCCTGAAGCGATTCCTGCTCGTTATACACAGGCACAATTATCGTAATCTTGTCCATTCTACTTACAGTTCCTCTCTCTTCTCCATCTCTGTAATGGCTTCCATGTATCCCAAAAGTCGGGCGCGCTGGGACTCGTTCATTTTATGATACCCGCTTATGAGGATTCCCATCTCCGAACTTCTGTCGATCACATACCAGTCCGGCTTATTGCCCCTGGTACCTGTATTGTCAATCCCCGAAAGAATCCATTCAGGCGTCACATCCAACACCTTGCAAATGATCATGATCTTCTCGGATGTGGGATTCGTCCCCTTACTCTTCCACTCGCTTATGGTACTCTGGGAGATTCCCGTCTCCTGAGAAAAAACCTTCTGCGACATATCCAACTGTCTAAGCCTCTCAAAAATCCTGTCACTGATCGTCATACTCAAGCCCCTATCTACATTGTCGCAGAAATCAACGCATTCTGGCTAACTACAGCGTTATTAATATATTGATTCAAACTTATTCCCTCTTTTTTAGCACATATAGCAGCCTGCCTATGTACAAATGGAGCTAATCTTAAAGTCATTTTACCACTAAACTCTTCCATTGGCTCAACGGGAATTTCCGGAATACTCATTCCAATCTCGGCGGCTGTTTCAAGCCAGGCTTCTTCGTTCTCTTGAAGCTCCGCTATCGCATCGGCAGGATTATCTCCCTGTCCGACACAACCTTTTAAATAGCCACTCTTCGCAATCCAAAAAACATGGCCTTCAATCTCTGTTTGAAAAACACGAAAAGGATATTTAATCAACTTTCTCACTCCTTGCTATTAGCCTCAATCTCATCAAACAATTCTCTAAGTTCCATTACATATGCTTCTTTGACATTCTTTCCATGCCGAGGAATAGGAATAATCCTTCCGGAAGCCCTATGACAAATCCTAATCTGATGATTTCCTCCTGTAAGTACTTCGCAACCATAAGCCTTTGCCAAACGAACAATCTCGTCAATGGTCATGTCATTCCTGACCGGCTTCTGGTAAAACTTTTTCTTTAGTTTTTCAATTGTAGACAAACCTAATCCTCCTGACTACATAATGATGGTATCATATACGCCACCTTATGTCAATTGTTCTTCATTGCCGCATCTTGGATATTATCCATTTATACGAATTATACGCTACCAAAAAATTCCTGTCAATCCCTTCGCGCCCAGCCCGTGAGCCTCTAAGTCCATTCACTATATCATTCCCGCTCTACACCACAAATATCGTCCCCAGCCAGTTAGCCTTCACCGAATCCAGATGATCCCTCATCCTGGATAACTCACTCCGTCTTGTGTCTCCGCCCTTAACGAGCATCACCGCACCGTCAGACTCCGTCATCTCAAGATAGAAATTATCCCTCTCCTGTGGAACAGACACAACCTCCACATTATCCATGATCTCCGTGATCCTACCCTCCACGGCAGATACGTCAGCCCCCGAGCAATTGTACAGATAAAGCTTCTTAAGCCCGGCCTCCTCCATATTCTTGGCCAGAATGGAGAGATAGGTCCTGGGATAATGATACTTGTCATTCTTCTTGTAATACATCTTATCAAGCCCGGTCTCGGATCCCGCCTTGAAAATGCAGATCACATCCTTCATCATCTGATCCGACACATCCGTAGCCGAATTGAACTTCTTCCCGAACACGGCAATGAGAAATCCGATGCCCAGCGCCACAAAGAGCCCGATAAAGAGACAAATGAGGGTATTCTTGATACCGATAAACAATCCCTTGGCGCCACCACCGGAAGTGGTGGTAGTGGCAGCACGTTTTTCAAGATCGCCGATCTCCTTTTCCAGGTTGGTCAGGTTGGTCTTCTTGGTATTCTGAGCATTCTTCAGATTTGTACCGTCAACCGCACGGTCTATCTCCTGTGCAGATACCAGTTCATAATCGCCCACCAGGGCCTTGTAAGCATCCGCTTTGGAAGCGAGACCCTTAGCAATGATATCCTCTAAGTCTTTTACATAACTATCATCAGAGTACATTATAACAAAATATACGGTGTTACCCGATCTTCCTATGGAAATAAGCTCATCCAAGGATCTGCCGGCATATTCACTGTTATAACTTTCAATGGCATTTTTTAATTCCTGGGATGGGAAAATAGCAGAAAGAAGTCCGTAAAGTGTAGCGCTCTTATTCTCGTAGGCATCCCCTGACAATCCGCTTTCCTTCCAGTTGATCACATAATAAATGATCCGGTTATGAAGGGCATTTGTATCGATCTTCATAAACTCGGATTTTTCAAGATAATCCTTGTAATCCAATGCATGCTGCTTAGTCTTCTCAACCTCATTATCCTCAACCACATCCGCTACATTGGTAGCATTAGCCGCATTGGTAGTACCGTCAGCCCCTGCTGCCTTCCTTGCCCGGAACCAGAAAAAGCCGTACCCGGCAATAAAGATCACTGCAAATAAAATGATCAGCAGCTTCCATTTCTTAAGTATGGTATAAAACACCGCCCGAAGCGATATCTCTCTTTCTTCCTGCATAACTACAAAACCTCGTAAACAATCCTAATAAAAACCATCTTGTACAGTATACGTTATATACCTTTCCGGGTCAAGCGCATACCACACATAACCGTCCGGATCCAGTCTCAGTTCCCGTCCCCAATATGCAACCAATTATCACGATCCACAGTAGAATCAATGGCTTCACGAATAGCCTTCATTTCCTTCTTATTCAGATAATGCTTATTCAACCGATCTTTTTTATACTGAAGGTAAGTATCCTTAGAACAATCGGTCAACAATCTGGTAAAAAACCTCTCCCAACTGAAATACTTTTCACTATCAATAAAATCATAGGGATGAGCTAATACGTCTTGAATCTCGGAGCCATCGATCAGCCCTGACTTCAAGATTAGCCACTCAAAGGATTCCGGCAAAAAAAACAACAAATTTTTTGCCT
Source organism: Lachnospiraceae bacterium (assembly GCA_017550165.1). Classification (GTDB taxonomy): domain Bacteria; phylum Bacillota; class Clostridia; order Lachnospirales; family Lachnospiraceae; genus SIG280. The sequence continues at coordinate 128,240 of JAFZQH010000027.1, forward strand.
TCCTAAGAGATATTGCTCTTTCCATCTCCGATCCAAATGCTGCTCCATCTGCAACCACAAGAATAATACCACACTCACAATCCTTAACGGTTTTGTATACATTTGTTTTCCCCTTGGCGGAGATACACATTATCCCTTCCTTTTGACAGATAGCTTTAAAAAACTCATACCCGGCATTAGAATCCTCAACGATGACCGCATCCGGCTTATTAGTGATGATTCCATCGTCATATAGGGGATAAAACTCACTATATATCCTGTCATACACTTGATATTTCGACTTACGGGTCTTATTTTTAAGTCCGTAAACCTCCATGATGCTATATGGAAGATTAAAAAGAGATTCCCTTGTAGCTATTACATAGTAATTATCGGAATTCCTTATCGCTCTCGCAAATTCCTCACTTGAAATAAAATCAAAGCCCTCATCGATGAAAATGATACTGTTCTTGATCTCTTTTATTTCATTCTGCCATCTGATCCCTGCCAGCGTGGTACAACCAACATCACAGGAAATCGTCACACCACTGCTGTTCCCATTGAGACTGTACTCTCTCACCAATTCAACAAGCCTGCTCTTTCCGGTAGCACTATCCCCTCTAAGAATAGTAATATTCCTGTTAACGGTAAATTTGAACTGCATTAAATTGTTACTTACAACAACACTATAACTTCCTCGCACGTTCCATCCTCATTGCTTTTATAAAAAGTCTCCGGCAACCAGTACCAATTCTTTCATAGAATGAACAAACATATCGTTATTCAGAATATGTATCTCAAAATCTTTATCTCCAAAATCCATAATGTGCCTGAGATTGATAGTCCTGTCTTCTTTCTTTGCCATATCCAGAAACCACCTTGCACAATTATCACCGCAGGTGGTTGCGTTGAAAATAATGTCCGGTTTAAAATATGTTAATATCAGTGTCTTAACACCACCCGAAAGTTGAGTTGGTGCGATCATTCCCAGCGCCTTGCTCTTGATCAGATAATCACCAATAACTTCTGACTTATCAACGCTCTTGATCATCTTTCTGACATATTCATCATCCAACCATGTCTTCTGAAAAACATTTGAAAAATACACGGAAGTATTATATATAACGTCCTGCATCTTCCCATAATATACATTAAGCATACATTCACACTCCTACCTCAACGCCTCCGGCAAATCCCTCTTCTTCGCCTTAAACTCTTCTACATCCACCCTCATAACACACACAATGGAAACCAACCGTTCATCAAAGACGAAATCATCCTTTCCCGTCTGGGCCTTCATTATATACATAAGTCCATGAATGCGCTCTTCTGTGGACTCAAGCAACTTTATCTTTCCGGAACCCATGATACTTTCATAAGTCATCCCGTTCCGGCAGGGAATCGGTCCAAAGAACGGTTCAACATTACATTCCATTGAAAATGCGCAGTTATAGTTCTTGGAAATGATGTCTAACAAATGTGCCTTCCTCGAAGTATGAAGATAAAGCACCAGGTGTCCATCCTCATCCCACTCGTAGCCGTAGTTAAGGGTCACTACATAGGGCAGGTCATTGACGGATACACCCAGATGAAGGTATTTGCATGAATCCAGGATATGTACTATTTCAATTTGTTCAGTTATTTCCGTTTCTCTTTTTGTCATAACATATTAACTCGACATTAAACCTGTAACGCCTCGTTCTTGTCCTTTATGTGTTTTCGGATATCAGGAGAGATATCATCCATAATATGAGGGTCAACATATGTAATATCATTCACACTGTCCGAGAGTTACAAGAATCTTGTCCGCTTAATCCAGGAATCTTGTCCGGATGTTGCAAGAATCATCAATCATTGCCACATTCGGACAGTAAATTTAAAACCAAATTCTGATCATGAAAAAGTCTATTGAACACTTGGTCTATCTCCTGCTCTGTTTTAATCTCTTGCATTGTAAGCTTGATTAGAACTGCGAGAACATGTAGGTTCATTCTGCTATTGTCGACCATCCTTTTTGTATCTTCTGATAGGTAATTATCTAATACTTCATACCACCCAATATTCAATTTTTCGATTATTTTATATGAGTTTATAGCCATTCTGATCATGTTCATATTAAAACTCCAAGAATCATATATCACATTCTTTGCCACCTGAATTAACACCTTTTATTCTTCCTTCTGCCGGTTCGTAATTCTCTATCATCGGTACCTTATTATCATAATCCATTCATGAGATAATGTCTCTAAATATCGTGCTGCTAGTACTAAAAAAATGAAGGCATCTAATGAACACATGTAGGTGCCAAAGTAAAAAAATCTATTATCAAAGTACAATAATCAAATCTATAGAATGCCGCCAGTTTTGGCGGTTTTTCTTATGCCATGGTACTCATGATTGAGCCTTTACGGATTTATTTCAGGAAAACGCTCTTTCATCTTGATACAATACTCTTCCCATTCATTTTTGCGAAGTATTCTGTTATCACACCTTTTTGCTCTATTTGCAAACTCCACGAGATACTCTATTTCTCGAAAACTGATTTCATTAAGAATTGATGTGTATTCATCAAATGTATCTGCAGATATGCATTCACCTTGGCATAAATAACCATTACGAATGAGATTTGCATAATATTCAATCTTGTCATTAGTAGCTAGTCGTTTAACCATCTCATGTGTTCTAGCAAGATTTATAATAAACTCATTGTTTTTGACCATATCAGTTGTTATGATGTCTTTATTCTTTGATATTATCTCAACAAGTTTCTCCTGTTTTTCGTTTTGAGACTGCTCAAAACCAATTTCAATCAATTCATTTAAATATTCCCCTAAAAAAGGAAATACTCCAATAAGAGATTTAATAAATGCGTTTTTTATCTTAACTTTATCATCCGCATTTACTAAATACGCATCATTCATTTCAGTGAAATCATTAGATTCATACTCTCTATTCATAAATGATGTACATCCTATCAGTAGATTGACACAATAGCCACACACTACTGTTTTCCTCACTTATATTATGCAATCCAAAAATGATTAGATCATATATTATCAGAACTTGTAGCCGCCTTGATCCTGTACATACCTTCTGTAACTCCCCTTTTCAGCCAGTCGTTCTGTTCCATCCTTCTTTCTAAACGCTTTTCTCCTGTACTCTGGCCATTCGTCGTACTCTTTTTCAAAAGAAATCATTTTTCTATATTTGTCGTATGAGTCATAATTAGAAATACTGCTCCAGACTTCCTCTTTTACCTTTAATTCATTTAACACATAAGAATCAATGGGGGCATGGAACTTGCTTCTTTGGTCCACGTCGAAAGAGTCACTAATTCCATCAACCCCTAATTGTTTTAACGTATAAAGATATTTTACTGACATATTAATCCATTTTTGAATTTGACCATATGACATCTTTCTATAAATGAATGTCTTAATATGATTGGCTGTTTCTTTATGCCAATTATTATAATTGTCATTCTTGTTTATTGATTTTAGTCTGTTATAAAGATACTCTGTTACCGCTTTTCTCTTTGGAAATATTACATTCTCCTTATCTCCGCTAACTGTGTGAGCCTGCATATCAAGATATGCTCTATTAATAGTTGCTAGAATAGGATCACTAATATCTCCAAAATAACACTCAATAAGAAATCTAACCTCCGAAGTCAAAATTGCCCCCCCTCTAATACTGCATTTTGTACTCACAGCATTATGAACCTATTAAATTAAATTGTCTCCGAATTAATGCTCTAAAGCGTTAAAAACATCCCACAAAACAATCAACACATAATCGCCATTGTCAATAAATTGCTATACAATTTAAATCGTCCAAATAATTCGGAATCTCAACATTTATTGCCAATGGGTGTCTTGACAGCATTATACGCAAGGCATGAATGGACATAAAGACTTCTTCAATTAAATTATTTTGCTCCTTATATAAAGTTTTATCATATACATTCCTGAATAATTCATGCGCCGGAATCTGTCTGATTTTTCTCACTTTCTTTAACGGAGAAACAATTCTGTCATCAACTGCAGATTCATCCATGCCATTAGTTTTAAGCCACTTTCCGAGAAGAACTATACTCCCTTCATTACTCTCTTGAGAAATAGCTTTTGAATGAAACTGTGGTTCAGTAAATGCTTTTGTTGAAATGTTATTGCATGCAATTTTTTCTAATGCTGTTATAAATTCATAATAATTCTTTATTGTTGGGAACATTATCGTTCGAAACCCTTCAGGAACTCTCAGATAATCTTCTCCACTCCAAGTCTGTATAAAAATATGATTAATACCAATAGCTTCACACATATTATTTATAACTATCTGTTCTTGTAGAAAGGCAGTATAAATCCAGATTGTGTCTATCCATTGGCCATAAACAAGGTTCTTAATGAAACCACCATTTACTTCCCATTCATTTTGATTGTCAATCTCTCGGCTATACCATTTTAACTGAGATTTTTTTGATAGTTTGGCTAAATCATGTATGAAAACAGCCACTGCCCTATCTAAATCTCCAGTTGTCTTAAATGATACATGATATGCCATTCCATAGTCTTTTATCATGTCTTCCTCATCATACTCCTCACGAGCATAAATCGATCCACGATATCCGAGGTCATATAACAAATACTTGGGATTGTTATAATACTCCTCTAAGACACTCACCTCAAAGAACAGAACTTCATATTGCCCATATCCTGACTGAAGCAATCTTGTATAAGGTTTTTCATTATCCTTTTCAATAGATTCTAACGCCAATTGTGTAGGATAAAGACAAATATCTTGGTTTCTCTCAAATAAATGGGTCAACTGATTATTAATAGTCTCCGTTTTAGTAAAATGCTTAACATGAGGATTAATTCCACCACATATAGCTTCCACCAATCCAGATCTTATGAGCTTCTCAACTTCTAAATAATCAACAGACTCTGCAACTGATTTTATTGGTAGACCGTTATAGTTTGGAGAAGACATATAATACTCTATAATCTTTTGAAGCACATCTGACATAATTAAACTATTATAAAACCCTGAACTTGTTTTCTTTAATACTCGATATCTATATCTCTTACACTACACTTTGTCACTCACTTGCATAATTCGTAAAGTAATTCTGTATCAGCACCACCGGGGTTCCTCTATCCCCGCTGCCACTGGTAAGATCACAAAGGCTTCCAAGAAGGTCAGTTAACTGACGGGGAGTGGTTCCCTGTGAGGTCATATCCCCAACAAGATTAGCGTCCTTGGCCTTGATCTTTTCTTTCATGGCCTCAGCCAGCTCCTGGCCGCTTAAGTCCTTTAAGTCATTATCCGCAAAGTACTTCATTTTCAGCTCATTGGGCGTTCCTTTAAGCCCTTCCGTAAATGCAGGAGATACAACCGGGTCTGCCAGCTCCCAGATACCGCCCACCGGATCCTTAAAGCCGCCGTCGCCATAAACCATAACCTCCAGCTTCTTTCCGGTAGCATCTAGCAGCGCCTTCTGGAGCTTATCAACAAATGCCTTGCAATCCCTGGGGAAGAGCTTAACCCGCTCCTCCGTGGCCTTATTTGCCCCAAGAAGCCCGAACTTTTCATTAAAGCCACTACCGTCAACAGAAGCAGTCATAATATCATCAAGGCTAAATACCCTCTCAGCCCCTGCATTCTGAAGGATCCTCTTGGTCCTCTTCCTGGTGTGGATATCACAATTAAGAACATTCTTGGTATACTTTAAAATATAGGTGGGATTATTGGAGAATACAATCTCAATATTATCCCCCAGGCTCTTGTAATACTCAATATAGTCAACGCCCGTAAATGGGTGAATAGTATCATATCCGAACTTGTCTCTAAAACCCTTTTCGTCAAAATCATCGGTAAAGGGATTCACCTTCTTCTCGTCAACCTCGTCCACGCTGATAAGATGATTGCCCACTTCGTCAGAGGGGTAAGATAACTGAACATAAAGCTTCTTGCAAGACATGCTAAGAGCACGAAGCATAATAGCAAAACGATTACGGCTTAAAATGGGGAAAATGATTCCCATGTCTTCACCGCCAAGTTTAGCCTTAACATCCTTGGCAATCTGCTGAACAGTGGCGTAATTTCCCTGGGTACGGGCCACAACTGCCTCTGTCACCCCAACAACATCTCTGTCATTAAGGGTAAAGCCCTCGTTCTTGGAAGCCAGAAGAAGATTGTCCTTGATAAGCGAAACAAGATCATCTCCCTCTTTAAAGATAGGCATAATAATTCCTCTGGATGTAACACCGGTGTATCTCATAAATGAAACCTCCTAATTTAGAAATAAGTAGCATGTGGCATATGTTGCTCCACAGAGATTATTCTTGAAAATGAGTTACAAATCCTTCATCAAAAGTTAAAAAGCATCAAACAATGGCATATTCTCCAAATATAATTTTACAGTGTTATAATGCCTTTTGCATTTTATAAATATTTACCACATTTATTGATTCCTTTATTTTCATCATATGATACAGTATTATAAATATTAGAGGTGTTTGAACAATGGATGAAATGGAAAAAATAGTAATCACTGATGAAAAACGCAAATTATTGGGTTCACTTACCATACTCTCAGAATCTGATGATGATTTACCAATTCTTACCTCGTATGTGGAGATTACAAGACATCTAGGGGAAATATATCAATGGTATGGCATTTTTAACTATAATACTACCGTAATCAAATCTCTATTCCCTGATGGCGACCTGTATGCTATTAATTCACATACTATAATGCTATTGAGTGCCGGAAAAACTATAATTGATGAAATAGAGCACTGTTTAGAAAACTCATTTTGCAATGACCATAAGCAAGTAGACGATTTTCTAAATAATCACATCAGAAAAGAATATGATGGTAATTATTCTTATCGTTTGCTTTATCGACTTAGAAACTTTTGTCAGCACGGTCACATTCCCGTCAGCAGACACCACCAATACCCTTGTTTCGATTTATCTCAAATATATTACACTCCATACTATAGTTTTAACAAAACACTTCAGAAAGAGTCTCAAAAGCTAATTGATGATGTGGCGCAGATCACTGGTAATAATCTTTCTCTGTCATATATTTTTACCGTTAGTTCATATTTATGTTCAATATATCGAATATATAAATCTTTTTTAAAAACCATTCACCCGATCCTTTGTAAAAAGACAGACGACGTGAAATGGCTCATTAATCGCAGACCACAATTGATACATCATAAAGGCCATCCCGAATTAGACGGTTTTATTTTTTATGAAATCAGTGCATCAGATAAGAATTTACATTCATTTAGCACCCAGGATGACCCAACAATTGAACATACCAGGCAACTTAACGATTGCACAGATCAATTAAAAGAAGAGGCATCCTTTTACAAAAGAATGCATACGAATTGGACCCCTATTTGAAGTTCAGCATCCCTATGAAAACACTATTATGTACGATAATCTGGCTTTCAAGTGAAACATACTTCCCTAACTATAAAGATGCCGATTTATTGATATTGCTCTAAAATACATCTACTCTGCAGTCTATTTGTTTTCTCTAATAGCTGATAACCTCAATTAGACTCACATGAAATAAAACGCTTTAAGCCATTTACAAAAACATGAAAACTATGAGAAGAATTATTATCAATATCAAAATGCTTAGAGATTCGCTTTGCGCCGTCAATCTGTGTCAACTCAGGCACATATCTCTTTAGAATCTCTTTGGGATTATCTATGACATCTGGGTTTTTATATTTACGACTATTACGAAGTTTATCCAGTTTCTTCCCATAAGCCTTTTCAACCGCAGATAAATCTCCGAAGTACCACGCCTCCAGTTCCCTACAAACAATTCTTACAAGTACATCCCTATTATACTGTTTGCAAATATCAAGCACTTGTTTCTTCAAATCAATACAGTCATTACTATCTTGATCATAAATTATCACAAATTTTGTATTAGGAATACTCCATCCCTTTAACTTATTTGGAATAGATTTCAACAAATCTCCCTTACCTTCATGAGGAATAAGTCGATACTCTTCATTCATAATTATTTGCGGAAGGATTCCTTTGAGAAAACTCTCCATCGACCGTTCTTCAAGCAAGAATACAACCATCTATTGTCTGCTCCCTGTTAATATCTTTTGTTTCCATAAGGCTCCCGGCAAATCTCCTGCTTTATATAACGAATACGCCAATTCATTATCTGAAGCCTTGTTAATTACAGTAAACCCATCTTTCTTCTCTAAAACAAAAATACTATCTAAGCCTACTGCGTTTAAGAAATCCGGGGAATGTGTTGAAACAAATACCTGTCCCTCATATGCAGCATATGTACTGAACTCTTCGGCAAGGATTTCCAACAGCTCCGGATATAGCTGGTTTTCCGGCTCCTCTACACATAACAATGCGTGCTTTTCGGGATCATTTAGCAATACAAGATATGTAAACATTTTGATTGTTCCATCAGAAACAAATTTCGCCGCAAACGGATTCTTAAAAATTCCATTTTGAAACTTTAATACAACGTACCCATCTTCAGTTGTCTTAGCCTCAACATTAGATACACCTGGCACTCGCTCCGTCATCTTCTCAATTATACTTTTTAACACTTCCGGGTAATTGTCATAAATATACTTTGCAACATCAGATAAGTTGTCTCCTGTTCGACTAAGTCGCTCACTATATCCTGATTCATGACGCTCTCTGGCCGAATCAACCTTTAAATCGGCAACATACCAATCCTCAATCATTTTTCTAAATGATGCAATAGCTGCAAACTCTTTAAACTGTCCTAATCCCTTTATAGCAAGGATGTCTGGAGACTCGAGCTTTTGCATTTTTCTTTCTGCAAGTTTTACGTCTTCATATGAGTTTAATTCTCCTTCAGCAGCATATCCTTCCCCTCCGAAAAATTCCAACACTTTCCAAGGTGCTCCCTTTTGTCCACGACGCAGCCTTAGCACCTCATGCTTTACAATTGGTAAACTCCGTTCTCCCAGTCCAATTGATAGCTCATACGTAGTTAATGGCTCATTTTCTGAGGGTCTAAACTTAATCTCAAATTCAATATTTCCCTCTTGATCACGCGATATAACCTCTCTAAATCCTCCACGGCGGGATAATGCACTGTTAACATTTCCAACAAGACAATCATGCAAAAAGCCAAAAACATCAAAAAAGGTCGTCTTTCCCACTCCGTTTTTTCCAAGGAACACCGCGAAATTTGGGATATTCTCCATGTTAACATCTTTAAAGACCTTATAATTCTTTATTTTGAGTGATTCAATCTTCATATATTACCCCCATGTTTTTTATACTATTAAACACTAAAAGAAAGGCCATCAATTTGTCGCAAATATGATAAAATCAATTTTCTTAACATTTGAAATCTTGACATAAGCAGGGAAGTTGTCATCAAACCATGCTATCCATGTTTTGCATCTCTCAGTATCCATAAAGCTAATATACCATTTACATAATTCTTCCCAATCGTGCTTTATTTTTTCATACTCTGATGTTCCCCTTGGTGCATGACTAACATAATTGGGAATCATCCACCAAAGGTTCACCTTTTCCCCTTTAGACAAATAATCCCTAACCTTCGAATCATATATTGGCATAGATGTGTCTCTTGTGTGAAGAAGTTTTGTTGTAAGTGAAAACTCATAGCTATGGTTTTCCATTTCATTATACAAACTATCCAAAATAGAAATAAAGCCCTCTTCCAGAGAAACACTCTGTAATTTATTAAAATAGACCTTCTTATTCGTTGCATTACTTAAAACTGGCCATCTGGCTTTCAAATAAAACTCATAATACACTTCTTGAAAGTCTTTATCATTCACTTGCCAGTTTTCCATTATGTACTGATAATCGCATAGGCCCTTTGCAATTATTAATTTTTGTCTTGGAGTAATACAACATATATCCATTCTTTTTTTATTCAAAAATATGTCCTCTTTCATGTGTACCTAATAATGATACCCCATCAATAAGATATTGTCTCCATTTATTTATGATCAATTAAGCAAATTTTGATTACAGACTATTACAAAGATATTTCTATTCGTGTCAACAATACTGGAGACGGTTAAGCAAGCAGGACTAAATTGCTTTATCCTTACTAAATGGCTTAGTTAAGAATCTTTAGTCTTTGCTTGTAATATATCTGATCCGGATACCTCGACTTAATTGTTATCTTCACGTCTCCAAGAACAAATGTATACTCCCAGTTCCCATGGTCAGCTGCCGTCCCTATCCTCGAAACAGTCTTCTTTGCTTAATCACCCCCCATGTCAAAACTAACATGCACATTACAAAAGAATTTCTTTCTAAAGTCTCTCCAAAAAACTCTTTATATTCTCCGCCGATCCCAAAAACCTTTCAAACTCAAAATCAGACCAATGCTCCTCCAGCCTTCTGTCAATTCCGTTAACACCAATAATAGACGGAACACTTAAGGAAACATCCGACACCCCGTATTCCCCCTGCAAAACAGAAGTAACCGGCGCAATAGTAAGCCTCTGGTTTAAAATAGCATCTGCAATATAGCAGACGCAGGTTGCAATCCCATAATGGGTCTTTCCTTTACCCTTGATTATTTCAGCCCCAAGCCCCCGGACCTTATTCTCCATGTCGATACGGATCGAAGAATTCCACTTTAGTCCCACTGAGGCACAATACTCCTTAATTGGAACACCTGCAATAGACAAAGAACTCCAGATAGGGATCTGCCCATCACCGTGCTCCCCCACAATACTGGCTTTGATCATTTCTGTATTAAGGCCTGTATAATCGGAAACCAAACGAACCAGACGTGAGGAATCCAATATATTCCCTGTTCCAAATACTCTGCCGTCCGGAAGCCCCATAAGGTCTGTGCACCTATAGGTTAAAACATCAACCGGATTGGCAACCATCAGGATAACCCCGCGGTTAAAATAAGGCTTAATGCTTGCCACAACGCTTTCAATGATTCCAACGTTATCTCTGGCAAGATCAAGCCTTGTCTCTCCAACATTACGGTTGCGCCCGGCAGTAATAACAACAAGGTCACAATCCGCACAATCCGAGTAATCACCGGCTCTTACAGATGAAATACCCATATAGGGAATTCCGTGCTGGATGTCAAGAGCTTCCCCTGCTGCCCTCTCAGTAATCTTATCAATTAAAACAATCTCTCTCGCAAGATTCCTGATAGTCAGCGCATAAGCAATAGACGCTCCCACATTACCGGTTCCAATGATGTCAACTTTTCTGTTATGAAGTGAAGTTATATCTACCATAAATTATAATCTATTCAATAAATGGATTCGATCATTCTATCATCTTCCTCGTCTCTTAAAAACCACCTACACTCTGCAACTCCACCTGCATGGATATAGGTTTTATGTATAGACGTCGGTACTATATATATCGTTTTTAAATCATTTGACTCATGAATAGAATAATGCTCATTCTTTAACCATCTCTTTGCTTCTGCTTTATTCATACTTAGTATTTCTGCAAGTTTTCTATATGCCTGTTCAAAATTGCTTTCATAATCTCCGGGATAGGGCAATCTATCATCTGTCATAGAGTCTATTTCAAACACATATTTACTATACTCTGTAAAATCCGGCTCCCCATTAATATAACGAACGCATTCTGCACCAATTTTCTTTACTTCATCCCTATCACTATAAAACACAGAATTACCCCTTTCACCAGTCCAGTGCCCGTGATTTTTAGGGGTCCTCTTCTGCTTCTCTTCAAAAGAAAGAAAAAAATGCTCACCTACCATTTTATGATTCACCATTTATATAGTTTTTTTCCACAGAGATTCAAACATGATTCTCGTATATTATACTGGGGTCAATGGTCGTTGCAAAAAAACTTTGATAATCAATTGGCATAATTGTATCTATATTATCTTTTAGATAGCACCACTGGCGCATATATTTCTTTTTAATATATTCCTTAAAAATTGGTCTTAAGTTTTTATTTTGTGCAATCTTACAAAGCAATTCCAAATTATTCTCTTTATCCTTGAAAGGAACCTCGTTTAATCCTCTTACTATACTCCTTAATTCATTATTCGATAGACTACTAAAACAAAAGCCAATATCAATCATTAATCCTACCTACTCTCCCTCATAGAAACCTCCAAACAAATACCATGAAAGGCGAAATACAGAATAACCCAGAGACAGGCATGTAAACTAAGAATTTGGTGGAAACATTTGATTAATTCCCCTGAAAGACTCTCCAAACACATTTTCAAGCCTACATATCCTAAAGCAACTATTCAAGGCATCCAACTGTATTACCATCTTATAATTCTTTTCAATCGTGGTAATTTGGTCAGCATTATCAATCCAAAGTAATTCTATATCCATGCAAATACAAGCATTTTCGTCTGAATCAATGATGTTTGCTATTCTTTTACCAAGAACCTCTGCATTATAAATAAAACACCGTTGGAGCACCGCCATCCTGTTATTCCAATAATTAGCTTGTCTTATAGCTTCCATTGAAAAACCATTTGAAGCGTACCCTCCTCCGATTAGGCCATATACTCTATTCTTGCCAAGTTCAACGAACGTCGAAACATGAGCCTCACGTAATAAAGCATACTCATGGTCATTTATCTTCTGCGTAAGTTTCACAGCCCCGGGGATCCTATTATTTTCAATCACTTCCGGCCAGTTTTCTTCAAGAATACGTATTATTTCCTGTTGGCTGTAAAGGTCTATTTTGTCATGTCTATATACTTGCAGCAAATATACGACTTCACCCGAAACATATGCAAAAATCTGATACTCGCTTCGTCCAACAAATCCATCATCTCTGGGTCTTATTGATAAATGAAAGTGATAAATACCCCAATCGTTTAAAAGCAAGTCATTATATGCGACATTATTAATCTTCAGCGACATAAATGGTGTAAGATCTGCACCATTTCGTATACAGTTTTCAATCGAATGAAGTGCTTTTTCATACTCCGGTGGGCAAATGAACTCTTTTGACCTTAAGACACGTCTGGGTTTTGCAACTATCTGTCTTTTAATAAGATTATAATACTGAAAAACCGACTCATCTCTGGCAACACCTTCAAAACCTCCGGATTTCAGTATTCTATAACAATAATCTTTCAAATCCTCCTGAAAGTCTATCTTCATCGTCCACTGAAATCTTGCCGGCAGTGCCGAATAATACTTCATAAAACTAATTTGACCTCTTTTCGCGTATATTTAATTACTTCAACTCAATAGTACTCCAGCGAAAGATGCCCTTTTGTGCATAATATCAATTTCAAACACTTAATAGATACGTGTAGAAAACCAACTACTCACTAAATAACGTACTACTGCTTTCCGCAGGAAGCCCACATCTGATGAGGTCAATTAAAGTCACCCATTTTTCCGGTCATGCAACCAAAAGATTTCTCATTTTAGTCTTGACTTTTCATAGCTGTTCTCCAAGAAATCCTAAGATGATTACGAACATATACCTTAAAAAAACCATCAAAGTACAATAATACAAGTTCATCGAAAGCCATGTCGATAAAAGGATGAAATTGCTCGAACGCTATCCCTTATTTTCAATTTCATCTATTTGTTTTTCAATTCTTGATATTATTCCCGCTGCCCTCTTCTTATAATAGATATCACCAGATTCCTTTATTGATGAAATTATAAAGGCTCTCATCCCTGCCAGGTAGTTCTTCAGACTATAACTATTGTTTATATCCATAGCCGAATCATTCCCCAACCCTTCCATTTCCTCTTTAAAGCTTGACATCCAAGCATTTGTATTTTCATATCTGTTTTTTTCTAGGAAATACAGTACTTGACGTATCGACTTTGTCTTTTTTCTTGACAAACGTATCTGCCCCTCTATAACAAAACCCTTTAGCGAAATATAGTCAACACTCCTGATTGTCTTTTGCAAATTTAATCTAAAATGATTGTCTTTAAGTATTGCTTTTATTCCGCTAATAAATCTTTCGGAAAGCTGCGTCCCAGAAATACTTGAAAAAAGCAAGTCGTCTGCATATCTAGAATAAACCACTCCTTGAGACATGCAATATCGTTCTATTCTAATATCAACAGGACGAAAAACTATGTTAGAGATTGCCGGAGATGTTGGTGACCCTTGTATCAGTCGGCCTTCGTAGCAAACTATATCTGTCATTATATTCAATACTTCATCATGCATTCTTGGATCATCGTTTGATACATAATAATCTAACGAATTACGCACCATCTCTGATGTGATGGACTCAAAAAAATCTTTAATGTCTAAACGCAGAAAACTAATTCGTGAATATGGGTAAACATGAGCATTGAGAAAACTATAATAGTTTTTCCCTTTTACAAAACCATGTGCGGCATCGGAATTAGGAATATTATTTAAAAAATTTTTTGCAAAACTTTTTTGCACTTCATAAAGGAATGTATTTGAGTCGACACAATAAATACCTCTACTTCCACCTTTTTTAGGAATATTGATTCTTTTGCCATAATACTGTTTTTTTGCCGAATCAGTAAGCGCAGTATCTATAATACGTTTTTCATACTCTAGCACGCCTTTATACAACTGTTCTCTGTTATTTATCTTCGCAATCTTCATATTTCAATCAAAAGCCCCTATCAAATGATAGGGGCTAAACATGTGAATACTCACTCATATCGTATTTTATACATTAAAGCGATAATCGTATTAATCGCATTAGTATCGTCTCTACTCTGGCGTTATTCTCAGAGCCTCTAAGAAAATAGAGTTTACTATTCACACGCTATTAATATATCATATTCTTTATTTCTTGCAACACTTCATTTAATTCCGGAAAATACTTTTTAAACTCTTTCCTAGGATCCTTATTCTCTTTAATCATTATCGTTTTATAATAGCTTAAAAAATCTCCTATCCAACCTGAAGTTTTTTCAATCCCACATTTCTTTCTGATTTCTATTATCCCATCATACATACCATTTGAAATATAATAGTGTTCACTATTCCTTTTTTGATTATCATTTTTATTATTATTACTGTTTATATTCTTTAAATTATCTGTTTTCCCATGAACAATAAATCTAAGAACTGCCGAATTATACCTATTACTTCCATTCGAATCAAATAATAATGAGTTTAGCTTATGGGTTATTTCATTATAAAACTTGTTTTCTAATTTCACTCTCTTTTCTTCAGAACCACCAAGCCCTTTCATTTTTCTTTTGAGATATGCATATTTAATATATTTTTCAAATAATTCGCAGTTACTATCGTTTACAAGACAACCCTCAATCGTAGTTGATGCTAATGCGACATGATGCAATAAGTAGTATTTTTTTATTTCTCTTATTAAATTGTGATATTTTCCATCTTCTGTCCAAAAGTCACGTTCAAAGTAACTTGTATCTAATTCATTAATCACATAACCAATGTTTCTTTTAATCTCACACGAACTCCTCTTCCTAGTTTGTGACTCTTTATAAAAATAGTATTTTTCTTTGGATAAATCAGAGTCAATAAATGATAAAATGGTAGGTTTTTTTTCTTCGAACTTGCTTCTTTTGGTATTATAGTTTAATACTTTATCCATATCAAGCAATACTAAATATGGAATTGACAGATTATTCGTGCCCGGAAGAATACTCCTTGATAGCTTATTATTTGAATTCGTGTTATAAACCGTGACCCTTTTTAATTCCGGAAATAACTCTATTAATGTTTTATCTCTAAATAACTGAGCTTCCGTCTCTCCCTCAATGAACAATATGGCATCAGCGAAATAACAGGTTGCCTCATTATCCGTAAGAATTACATGTGATTCTTCACTAAATAAGCCGGGCACCATTTCCACGATAGCACTCCCATTTCTTATTGATGTGCAGTAGCAGACGCATTCTATATCATTATTTACAACCTCACTAACAAGATGTGCCGAATGGGAGGAAATAATAAAATGTACCTTCTCCCCCTGAACCTTCTTAATAAGGTCGGCCAATTCCTCCTGATACTGCGGATGTAATCCTATCTCCGGTTCATCAAGTAAAATCAAGCATTCTTTCATTGTATATTTTGATAAACTTGAAACTAGTCTAATATATAGCTGAATAAATTTTAAGGAATTATTTCCATCGGAAAAAAATGATAAATCATATTCATCCGTAATAAATGCATCTCCACCCAATAATAGTTTCATTGCACTTACATATTGCATTCTATAATCTCTATCTTTTATTTTCACCGAACTATTTTTAAATATCTCTTGAATGTCATCATATTTGTTTTTGAAGTTACCTTTAAAGGAATTATCAAAAAATACGGCCATATCCTCTCTTAATTTGCTATTATTACCACTATGAAAACTAACTCCAATATCACCTATTATATTCCATAGTTTTCCCCAATCAGTCAAAGAAATAGCTCTTGTGTCGATGTGATATATTGGAAATAAACGCAACAACTTGTATACCTTTCTTCTGTCTGAAACAGGATACCAATTGAATCGTCCGTTTTTATACTGAGTATACTTAATTCTAATAGTATTATCCTTAATATACTCTCTCCATTCGTCTACTAATGATGTAATATATCCTCCATTTGCCCCTTCTAGATTAGATATATCAATGAATACCTCAATTGAGCAGCTCTGAACGTAGGGATTGCTCCTGTCAATTATTCTTTCTACTGAACCATCACTCTCCGACTGTCTATAAAAATATCTTATAGAATCTATAATAGTCGTCTTACCCGTTCCATTTTTCCCAAGTAAAAAAGCGACGTTATTTGAATCCTTCGACAAAACAATATCAACATTCTTAATCGCCTTGTAGTTTTTTATTATAACACGAACTATTCCCATTTTACTTATTATTGCTGATTCGTAAACGCATTGAAAAATCACTTAATGAAGGGCTGGCATTCAAGGAAATTGCAAATGTCAAGCACAATTTTACATCGTTAGGTAATCTCTTTTTTACATAGTACGGTAAGATGATTTTTACACTGTATGGTAAGGAGATTTTTACATGGTATGGTAAGCAGTTTTTTACATCTCCTTACGGCCTGCTACGTCAGGTAAGGTACTTTGTCAACTGAATAAGTCAGGATGATTGAGCCTGTAGGATTCCCCTTTGAACGAGTAACAGTTCGCATGGTGGAGTATCCTATCAAGTAAAGCAGTTGTAAGCACCGGGTCTCCCATCATCTCTGCCCAATCAGTTATCTCCTTGTTGGTGGTGAAGATGATGGATGAGGTTTCGTATGTATCGCTGATAAAAGTGAAGAAGCGGTTGGCCTGGCTCCTGCTTATAGGGGTGTAGCCAATCTCATCAATGATTATCAGCTGCGCTTTCTTGAGGGTCCTAAGCCTGAAACCGGATGTGCGTTCAGTTTCAGCATTATCGAGGATCCGTACAAGGTTGACCATCTTTTCGAAGCAGACTGTGTATCCATTATTTATGGCATGTAGCCCAAGCCCTACGGCAACCATTGTCTTGCCAAGCCCGGGAGGCCCTGCAAGAACTATGTTTCCACCGTTATCAAGCCATGACAGGTCTTTGAGCATATCTATCTGAGCCTGAGTGATTCCGGATTTAAGTTCCTCGGGATTAAACTCTTCCAAGGGCTTAACGTTCGGAGGAAAGTGAGCCGCTGAATAGTTCCTTTTCCGGCGGCGTTCATTCCTGCCAACGATCTCAGTCTCAAGCATAGATAACAGGAACTGTTTATGCGAGGCGTTCTCCTGATCCGCTGTTTCCAACAGATCAGGTAGTGCCGATGCAGCATGCTTAAGCGCGAATGTCTGTAAAAGGGATGTGAGCCTGTCGATGGGGATGCGCTTTGTCCCCATGCTCTTCATTATCTCTCGGTTCATACGGCAGTCTCCTTTCTTGTGATCACAACACGGTCATTAAAGGCTTTGCCGTATATATCGAGGCTTTTGTATTCAACCGGATCCAATGACTGCAGTGCCTTAAAGCCATCGGAATCTGAAAGGCTCTTACCGGCCTTGGTGTATTCGTACACCACCTTGAACTGCGAGAACTGATACCTGAAGTGCTCACAACAGATCTTCAGAACATCAGCTACCAATGCACGGTCAGGTTTCTCTGCATCGAGAAATCTTTCAATGGCTCCAAGCTGTTTGCTTATATGACGAGGATTCTCTTTTTTAACGCCGTTGATAAAGTGCTGGAAATCATAGCAGTTCCATTTATCACGCAGGCGTTCTGCAATCTCATACCACTCACCGGAATCGCCTTTGCGGTGTTCAGGAAGCTGATTGTAGCTGCCCTTCCTTTCGCTGAGGAGATGAGTGCAGATGAAGTTGAGGTTTTCATCATATATATGGATCTTACCAACCGTTATCTTGTATCTCAGACGGCTGTATGCGTATTCTCTGGGAACAGAGTATCTGCATGATTTATATAATACATAGGGCATTCCCTTGCATTCAAAGTCTACGAAACTGTTTGGAGATGTTTCATAGACCGAGGGGAGCATAGGACGTAAGGCATCTTTCTCGACATCCCGGAAAATATGTATCGGGATGTAAAGCGTTGTCCTGTGTATACGCCTGTTCTTACGTTCAAGCCATCCGGGAAGTGAACGCCATACATCATCTATACAGGTAATCTTCCTTGCACTGAAGAAGTTTTTCTTCACGAAGCCGACGGAGTTCTCTATGGGCCCTTGCTCTCGGGATCAGCCTTATTGCATACCCAGAGCCTTAGCTCCTGCTCTGTACAGAAATCTTCAAAGACTCTGGTCTTGATGACTTCGCCATAGGTCTCGCTTGCAACGAATACAGCATCCTGATCTATAACGAGTACAGAAGGACGTCCTCCAAGCTTGCAGAAGCTCCTGTAGATTGCCTGACAGGCTTCTATGGCATTGTATTTATGATCCTGTGCATAGACGCATAACAGACGGCTGTACCTGAGCAGGAGACATATGAAGTGGACAGAGTGTTTCTGATCGATTGTCTCCTCACCGAAGTCAATGAGCATCTGCTCTCCCGGAGGGGTATCAAACACATGGTCATAGACACGGCGCTTGTCGCTACTGGTATCTACTATGCCAGAGTCCTTTAAGTAATGCACGTAGTTGCGCAGTGTCTGTTCATTGCCAGGGAGTTTATCATAGTCCCCGTTTTCTATGAACTTCTCTTCCAGAAGATCATAGACGGAAGATATGCAGAAGCTTTTCCCGGCGTTAGCCTCGATGGTGGCAATGATAGTGCTCTTGAATGGTTCAACATCAAAAGCCTTGTCCTTGGCAAGCTTCTCACTTGGATTGTCCGGGATCACATCCATGTTGAAATACTTGGCAATAGTAGGGCGGCTTGGCGGCTTTAGCCCTTGCTCTTTGTAGTAATCCGCGATATCGGTCTGGGTGTAGCCACGTAACTTTAAATCCTGAATTTCCTGCATCTGTTGTCTTGCCAGCATAATGAATCTCCTTTCATACTTGTATAACAAGTAAATATCAAGATTCGCTGGCACCTCCTTGATTTTACTCATCACATGCAGGAGTTACGGATCTACCATGTAAAGTTTTGCTTACCATGCCATGAAAAAACTGCTTACCGGGATGTGTAAAAAAGTGCTTACCGTCCCATATAAAAAACTGATTACCGAGGCATGTAAAAAAGTGCTTACCGTAAGATGAAAAAACTCCTTACCATGTGATGGCAAAATCATCTTACCGCGCACAATCTTTTTTGCATAGATATGCATTATCACCGGCTGATAGCAATACTGGAACGGTACGGAATAATAGTAACCGTCGCATTCTATGTGATAATTATTAGATACACGTTTTATAAGCTTCGTTTTGTATGATTCGAAAGGCTCTTTCGGAAGAGGGCGCAGGCATGGTTTATCAAGTGCCAGGAAGACACTTTCACGGCTACCCTCGCGGTGTTTGAACTTTCTCTTTGATAATTCGAGCACACGCTCCCTGATATCATGGTTAAGTGCTTCGAAGCTGAAATATATGTTGTTCTTAAGCCATTCCAGGAGCCATGTTTCAAGCCAGCCAACGCTTGATTCAACAGTAGCCTTATCCTTTGGTTTTACAACACGTGCGGGAATGATGGCTATTCCGTAATGCCTTGCCATGTCGCGGTACGCATGGTTGATCTCAGGTTCATAGAGGCTTGTATGCACTACAGCTGTTTTGCAGTTGTCGGGAACAAATACCCTTGGAAGCCCACCATACCATTCAAGAGCATCTATATGGCCCTGATTCCAGTTAAGCTGTGTCTCATCAGGAAATGCTTCAACGAATGGATATGAGCCATCGCCGAGCGTTGTGACAAAGAAGTGAGCATCATGGATCTCGCCGGTATCATAATCCGTAACGCACGGAAGGGTATCACCGATCCAGTCAATAAAAAGCTCTTTCCCGGGTTCACGTTCTTGTGGAAGGACAACTTTTTTGCCGGTAGCTTGTTTCCAG
>JAFZQH010000028.1 GCA_017550165.1 Lachnospiraceae bacterium
GGGGTACCTTTCCGATGTTCCTCTCAGATCCGAACATTTCCTCATACCGCGCTTCCGCCGAGTCGATCAAGGCGTTTAAGATGTCCTCTTTACCCTTATAGTGCTTGTATAGCGATGGAGCCTTGATCCCGACAATAATTGCGATCTGCTCCACACTTGTCCCATCGTATCCGTTCTCTGAAAATAATGCTAATGCCGCCTCTAATATTTTTTCTTTGGTAGACATGACTTCCTCCATTCCGCTAATGAACATTAGCCTTATTATAGCTAACACCCGTTAGCCTGTCAAGTATCATGAAAAAGCGATCCCTTGTATAGATTCGATCACCTTTTTTTGCTATACTGTTCTTGGACTCTTAACAACCATATGGAGACGAACGATATGATGATTACGGTATCAGATGGAAGTTACACCCTGGAGTGGAGATAGCGATAATGAGGATCAGTACATATGAGATCATCCTGCCCCTTATAGGAATGGACGATAAAGAGATAGAAGATAAATCCCTGCTGGTTAACGGCCTGTATGGAGCATTAGACGTTGTTGACACAGAGACTGTAAAGATGCTTGAGAAGGGCGATTATGCTGGCCTGCCTTTAGTCCTGCGGGAGAGGCTTACATTGCGAGGCCATATCACCAGAGATGATCCGGAAGATGAATTGGCAGATGCCAGACTCCTTGGTCGTGTATGGAACAAGATCATCGGACATAGCGGTACGGGACCGGTCATTCTTCCGACCTATAACTGTAATTTTCGCTGCCCCTATTGTTTCGAGCAGCACCGCCTGTCCCGGGGAAAGGAATGGCTGACCCGCGACATGAAGCCGGAGATGATAGACGCAATCTTTGCCGCCCTCCAAAAACAGAAGGACAAGGGTCACAAGATAGACGGTATCTCCCTCTACGGCGGAGAGCCTCTTTTGAAGGAGAACAAAAAGACCGTCCGTAATATATGTGAACACGCGAAAGCCATGGAGTTGCCTATATCAGCCATCACTAACGGCTATGACCTGGATCACTATATCGACTTATTGGACGAGTTTAAGGTTGACAAGCTTCAGATAACGGTGGACGGAGTAGGGGAGCAGAACGATCACCGCCGTCTGCACCGGGACGGTGTACCCACCTATGACCGGATTCTCAAGAATGTGACTCTGGCCTTAGATCACGGCGTCGATGTCAATCTGAGAGTCAATGTCAACGGAGACAATATCGGTGGGATCAAGGCACTTATAGACGATCTCGCTTCCAGAGGCCTGAAAGAGACCGCCCCGGATGACCGTAAGGAAAAGAAAGATAAAGGATACTTTGCCTATTACTTTAAGGCAGTTTCCGAGAAAGCCGACTCCCCCACCAAGGTGACGGAGAAGCAGGTAATGGATGCCATGCTGGCAGCAGGGCTTTCGCCCATGGACGCTATCACGAAACAGAGCCAGTATTCCCTGCCAATGCAGGGTCTCGTCTCTGCAATGAAGAAGGAAGATTATCCGGAATTCTCGCCGGCTTTCTGCGGGGCGGAACAGGGGATGCTGTGCATTGCCCCCGACGGTCTGCTTTATTCCTGCTGGGATCTCGTGGCCATGGAAGACTTGTCTGTGGGTTTCACCGACATGGAGACAGGATCCTTCTTCTTCAATTTTTCCAAGGCGAAATGGAGGACCCGGACATCTGACCTGTTGGAGGCCTGCCGGACCTGTCCCTACATCTTCATCTGCCGCGGCGGCTGTGCGCCGGAGGCGTATCGGGAGTATGGCAGCTATTATCGTGAGTACTGTGGTGAGAATATAGAGATTTTTGCTTTTGTGGCACCGCGCGTAGTGGGGAAGAAGTGGGAAGAGACCCGGGAAGATGAACTATCGATCTCCCTGAAGGGACCGCTTTCGAGGCTGACTGCGGGGGAGCGGGAGCTAATTATGACAAGCGTTAGTCAGAAGGAGATTTTCGAGATCATTAAGGATGCCGGTTTATTATTTGCGGCGGATAAAGAATCAAAGGCTTAACATGAGGGAATGATATGCAGGTCCAGGAACTTACAATGAGAGACTTCCTCTCCCACCTTCATCGCCATCCCATACCGGAGATCATGGATGATAAGTGTCTTACCGCTCTTGCAAGCGTGGAGGCACAGTATGGAGATGTGATCACCCACGGAGCGGGGTTAGAAGTGCGTCTGGGCGAAGAAGAGCGGTATGTAGATTACATCATGAATATCGACGAGGACGCCGTCCCCGGTGTGCAATCCCTCTGGTATGAAATAGATTATGAGGAATTCTATAAGAGAAACATAGAAGGCGGCGATATAACCCCCTGTCTCTTTGCCAACACCGGCTTTGACCCGGATGACGTTAAGGCGTGGGATGAATTCCTTCCTGCTTTTTTGGGTGAGATGCGGGCAGAGAAGCTGCGCCCCGCTTTTGACCGGGTATTGGACAGACTCCCGGAGGGTACTTTTGTCAAGCAGATCGGCACCATGACCAGTCGGGGTGAGCTCAACGTAATGCGTCTTGTTATCATGTTCTCTTCATGGGATGATATCCCCGAAGGCTTAGCTGCCATCGGATGGCAGGGAGACACCAATGCGCTCCGCGAGGCCCTTTCTCCCTGGAAAGAAACCCTGAATATCGCAGTCAATATCGATCTGGGTGAAGGCGGTGTGTTGCCTAAGATAGGTGTTGAAGTCTTTTCACGCTGGCGCCATCCGGTTCTCGTTGATAAGTTCCTTGCATGCCTGGAGGACGCCGGACTATGTCTACCTTCCAAGGGAGATGCCCTGCGCCGGTGGATCCGCATTCTTCCTGACGGCTCCCCCTTTATTCAGACCCTGATCTCCTATTTTAAACTGAGCTACCGGGACGGAAAGATCACTGAAGCTAAAGCTTATCTGGAGCAGTCTCCTTATATACACCATCATTATTTTGAAGCATATGACCGCCCTGTGCGGCTGGATATAGAGCTGACGAGGGGTGAGACTTCTCTCGCCATTGATCATGTCACGGATCTGGTCCGTGAATGCAGAAGGAACCGTATAAGACAGGTCCGGCTCTACGGCGCCCAAAGGTACGCTGATCTGGGCCGGTTGCTTCCGCTGTTAAAAGAGCATGAACTCCATGCCGAGATCGTGCTGGAAGAGTGTGTGAACAGAGACGTTCTTATGCGGATGAAAGAGACGGAAGATGCAGGGTTTCTTGTAGAAATAAAAAAGCCCTCGCAGGATGATCCGGGCCTTAAGAATCTTGCCCTCTTACAGGAAGAGGGTATTACCCCTGTGCGTGCAAGATACCATATGTACGAGACTAACGCGGGAGCTCTGGAGTTCCTGACCGGGCAGGCCAAGGCTCTTGGTGTAGCGGAGCTTATTGTAACAGGCATGTGTGCCGGAGATCCGGATCCTTCGCAGCTTGGCAGGGATGATATCAAGGATGCCGCAGCCTTTATAAGCAACTATGAGAGTAACGGAAGCATGGAGATAACTGTGGATTCGTGCTTCTCTCCTCTCCGTGCCTATATGGGCGGCAAAGACAAGAAGAAGAACCCCAACCGGGGCATAAGACGGGGCTGTGAAGCCGGATGCTCTTTTATGGCAGTCAGGTCAGACGGTAAGTTCTCCCCCTGCCTAATGCTTGCTGATGTCGGTGAGGAGGCTTCTCTTGAAGTGTACTGGAAACAGTCCGACAGTTTAAGATCTATTCGTGATAAAAAGAATAACGCCGCCTGTGGGAACTGTCCCTACGAGCGACGTTGCCGGCCTTGTCCGGTATTGAAAGAATTCCGGTGTCACCCGGCGCCTCTCTCAAAATGAATACTCCTATTAGCTTGAAGCGATAGCAATGTAATGTTTTTGCGTTTTCTGATTGCAACACACGGATTATTCTCTATAATGAATATAACTGTAGCCATCATGTCTGCGGAACTGTCGGTTGGGAAAACCTTAAGGGGTGCTGAATCCGATCCCATTATATTGACAAGTCGTTCACTTGCGGCAACAGCTCATCTATATGCTCTGCCGTGTGTCTGATCCGCAGTCTTCCCAGGTCACTATCCTTAAGATCCGTGGTCTCAATGAGGAAGAGGAAACGGAGAGCGGCCGCAAGCCGTATCTTGTTCACGGTTCTTTCTTTGTCGGATTCATCCGTGAAGAAGAAATAGTATCGCAGGATAAGCTGCCATATCTTATCAACCTTATCCTGCGTCATTCCCAGGAAATTCATTGAATTATCAGGTTCATCTTCCTCGAACTCCTGATAAGTCACGAAGAGACCGGCTAATTCAAATACGGGATTACCAAGGCCTAAAGAATCCATGTCGATGAGCATAGCTTCTTCGTCTACGAGCATGACATTCTTCATCTGTATATCGCCATGTACGACCCTATTGGATTCTTCCATATTGTCAAGTAACATCTTGATCCCCCGGTATTGACCGTCATACAGATGTTTTTTTATCACTTCCAGATAATCCAGATACTTCTTTTTGCATGAAGGAAGTTCCCCGATATCCATAGTCGTGGCATGAACCTGCTTAATGAGATTAACGTATTTTTCTATGATGCATTCCAAGGGCTCACTATCGTCCTGTGCAAGCTCATGGAAGGTTCTGGCGTTCAGCAGTTCGAACACTGAACCGTAATCTTCACCAACCTTAACGATATCATAAGATATGGCAGTGGGGATCCCACTTAAGAAAGCCTTCTGAGCCAGCCGTTTCTCGTTCTCGATCATGGGAATACTGTCTTTTCCCTTATACACTTTAACAATACTCTCTTCATCGATACGGTATACAGTCCCGAAGAAGCCTTGCCCGATCACTTCAAGACCATCAATGCTCATGGAACGATAAGCCTTCTTGATCCGGAAAAGCTCCGTAAAACCGGTGGTCTCGAAGATTTCATATATATCCCTGCTGACATTGATTATTTCAAAGGATTCGTCAGATCGCTTACGCGCCTTCATCAGGATGCGAAGTCCTGCGCTTGATATGTATGCCAGGTCTGACGCATCCAATACGATCCGCTCTTCAGAGAGAGAGTCAAGGATCCCCATTAACTCCGCCTCAATGGAAAGAGCATTGTTAGAATCAATTCTCCCTTCAAGATAGATAATACATGAATCGCCGGTTTTATCGGATCTGATCATTATGCTTTCCTCTTTACACGCTGATATTATACAGGCCGGCTACCTACAACGGGACCCAGTTGTCCTTGATGCAGTCGCTGTAACAACTGCTTCCTCCTGCCACTTTCGCGAGAGCTTCCTCATCCAACTCCACATCGCTCATCTCTGCAATATACGCTTCCGCCTCTTCTTTTGTCATATCGAATCCCCCGCTCTTTGCAAGGGCTATGAGTTCGTCAGCTGTCTTGCATTTAATCGCCATCATAAGTTGCTCTGTTGTAAGAGCGCTTTTGTCAATGTTTCCCATTTTATATCCTCCTGCTTTTTGTGTGATCTTCTTTTGTATAGAAGCACATTTGTGATACTGATAAGCATATTATAGAGTATGTAGGTTATAGTTACAAGACTATGGTAAGGCGAGGGCAAGGTTCTCTTCTAACGGATAACAGCTTCATCACCAACCATTGCGTCTACTTTCCCGGTCCTAAGTGCAGTCATTGTATCCGTTTGGGAATTGTAATAGTTCACCTGCCCATTGGGAAAATGCGCTTCCGCAATGGGACCGTTAATTGTCCCCGTTGTAACGGCAAACTTGCCGTTTTCAAGTTCCGAAATGCTCTTGACGGTACTTTGTGAAGTGCTACCCGCCCGTGTGCCTCGAACGATCAATACATATGGCCATCACCAGTATGACCGCGATCGATCTTTTAATACTTTTCATGTTTGATCCTCAACAGATGAACCTTTATAACGCCGGTTACTGCCAATATGCTCATAACAACAAATGCAAGTAAAAAACGCCATCCGAGAAGCGATAACGCACTTGCATTCTGCGTTGCCTGCTTGGTAAATATATAGCTCATCCCGTAGAGCAC
>JAFZQH010000001.1 GCA_017550165.1 Lachnospiraceae bacterium
ATCGAACTTTACTTTATAATTGTTGAGCTTCCAGTCCGCGATAAAGATCGTATTTCCACTAATGATAGTCTTGTCGAAATCCACCTTTTCACCGGTCTCATCTGTCCATCCTGCCAGCGTATATCCTTCACGTTCAAATATGGTCTCGATACCGGGATCTTCGGCAGGATCTCCCGGATGACAATAAAGGATACGCTTTTCATCGCCTTTATAGTTCCCGCCATTTCCGTCATAGGTGACCTTGCATTGCCATCTGGCATAGAGGGTAGTGTTTTTTTCTATATGAGAATCAAAGAGAAAGTTGTTATAGTTATTTAAATCCTTATCAGTAAACCAGTCTTCAAAGCGTAGATCACCGTTTGTGGGATCTTCGGGCCTTTCCACTGTGTCGCCTGTCAGCTTTATCGTCTTTGGCTCAGTCGATCCGTCATCCAGCGACCCTCCGTTGGGATCAAAGGTAACAGAATAACCGGACCAGTGAGCGAAGAGGTCGGTGTCCCGATTGATCGGAGATACATGATCGGTATACTTTACTTTGTCTTCCTGCTCGTCCGGTTCAAACCACGGATGGCCGTATTCATCAAACCATCCCAGGAAGGTATGGCCGTTCCATACCGGGATCTGAGGACTAACCTTCCGGGGATCTGCTCCTCCGTCATCGATCTTATCCCATAAAACACCTTCGGGTCCGTTTCCTTGTCCTACCGTCTCATACCCGTAGGGGTTTTCCTTTTTATCATCCGTGCCCTTCCTTATGCCATCATGGTTAGCATAATATCGTACGGTATAAGACGACGAGTCAGCCAGCGCAACAGATGGAGCAATGCTGCTTAAGGCTACCATCACTGTCACTACAAAACATAAGAACTTTCTTTTCCTGCTTTTAATGCTTTCCGTTTTCTTTTGAGAGTATTTCATTTTCTTTTCACCACGCTAATTTATCTTTACATGTTTTGCCGCAATTCAAGCATATGTAGATATTTCTTATTACAGTAAAATTATGTCCGCCTCCGTCATTTTTCTCGCAGGGTGAATCATACTCTACAAATGTATCCATGAGTTTAGTGCCACCGGATACTGCCTCCAGCTCGTTATCATCAATGCGCATCCCTGCCTTTTTAATGGCATTCCAAGCTTCTTCCCTTGTCTGGGCGTTATCTTCTTTCTTAAGATTTCCAAAAAGCTTCATAAAAAAATCCTCCGGCATGAACGATCTACATTAAAATATACGTCAAAACCGGAGGATATGGCAATACATAATCTGATATCAGATTGTCTCTCCCCTCGGAAACTCTACTATTTCTTATTGACTTTTATTACTGCCTTAAACTTCTTTCCGTATACCTTAAAGGGGATAGTGATCTTTCCCTTCTTCAAGGCTGTGCCCTTTATGTGGAGCTTTCCGTCTGTACCGATGGCAGCTTCCCCTTCGTAGATCAGGTTCTCCGCCACACCCTTATTCTTTACTTTCTCGAACTCGGCTTTAAGGGGAATGGTGGTGGCAAAGTCAAAGGATTCTCCCGCCTTTGTCTTTGCGGAGAGCTTCTTACCGCCTTCAATTGCGGGTTCTATTATATTGATGGAAACCGTGACCTTATTTCCGGTCTCCTTACGGTTGAACCCGAAATGAAGGTCCTCGGCAGGCTTCTTTGCAGAGACCTTGCCCTTCTTACTTATTGACAGCAGTTTCTTATTATTCTTATCAAATTCCGCCTTTCCGTCAATATCCTTGATAAAGAATTTATTCCCCTTGACCACGGTAAGCTCACAGTCTTTATCCGATTCAAGGAAATATTTCTTTCCGGAACCCGTAAGTGCAATGGTGTCCCCGGGAGCCATAAAGCCCTTATTCATGGCCTCTATTGCATTTCCGCTCGCTGTTTTGGGAGAGGGGATCGGTTTGTCGGGATTGTCAGGGTTATCCGGATTATCCGGATTAATCGGGTTGTCCGGATTGGGATTATCTTCGTTCTTTTTCACATATGAATATGTATAAGTTACGTCACTGTTGATCACTGTATCCGTCTTTGGCACAGTGTCCCAGCTTCCTTCTTTATAACCCGGGGCAGGCTTGCTTCCCACTGCCGGAATCTGATCTGCTTTCAGCGTGAGCGCCAGATCCTCGTTCTCCAGCTTGGAAAGGCTTACGATCTTGTCTTCTGTTGATCCGTCATTCCATGAGCCATTTTCCACCTTAAAAGTCACAGTACGGATGATAGTCTTATTTTCCGATACCGTAACCCTAATCGGTACAGGCGCAGTATCTTCATGGTTCACATCTCCTTTGACCATATACCACACATAATAGGTTCCGGCGTCGGTGGCTGCGGGAATGTCTGTACCCCAGCCGGACGTCGGTGCCGTAGTACCGTTTGCTCCAAGGGCATAGTGCATCGTCCCGCCTGATAATGTCGAATCATCCACAGTCACAAGCGGCTTCTCCGTCCTGTCATATGCCCGGTTGTTCGCTGTAACGGTGGCAGCGGCAGAGTTTACCTTATTGATCGTCAGCGTGCCATTTGTATAACTGATATTGTAATTATCGCTCGCGCTTGCGCCGGAAGGAACGATGTTATAGGTCCCGGCCGCGCTGTTGTTCGGAGCGACTGCATAAGAAAGCGTCGGGTTGGTCGTCAGCGTTTCCCCGGCCACAAGTCCCTCGACGGTATAGAAATCCGTTCCTTCTAGCGTGGGAACCGCGCCGCCCACAAAGATTTCCTGATCCTTTGCTGTGATCTTAATCTCCTTTTTATTAACCGTAATTGCAGCTGTGGTCTTCATCCCCGCCGTTGTATCAGAATTATACCTGGCAGTAACCTTAGCGGAGCCTGCCTTCAAAATCTTAACGGTCGCGGTTGCTCCTTCCGCTGTAATCCGGAATACGCTATCATCGGTGCTCCATTCCCAGATACCATTGCTTCCTGCAGCCGTCACATTGGCTGACAGGGTGAAATCAGCGTCGCCATAGGTCACCGAGGACACATCCGATATGGTCACTCCCGCGTCGTCCTTTGGCTCAACTGCCACATCCACATTATCGACAATTTTGTAATTTTTTATGTCGTTCGGGGTGAATTTAGCCTTGAACGTGGAACCATCTATGCCCACTATCTTCGTGCTATCCTCCCATTCCCAGGTACCCGGTGTATTGCTGTACGGGTTCGTCAGCTCCACGTCGGCAAGAGTCCGGCCGGAGGGCGCAGTCACGTTGGTGGGAGCTTTAGCGATGGGGTCGGCCTTGGCGATGCTGTACTCCACATACGCGGTGACATTATGCACGGTGATGCTCGCCTTGTAGTCGCCCGCGTCAGTGGGAGCTGTTTCAACAGCTGTCCCGTAGCTGCCACCATTTTTGGTCTGATACATGACCTTCGCGTCACCCAGGATGCTTTTATCTCCGATGATGGCCGCCTCTGCGCTACCGGCGCCGCCGTAGGTAGTCCGCGTAGGCGCTACGATGATCAGGGTCGTCTTTAATGGACAGTTCCTATCATTACAAGTCGCCGTGATGGTGTTGGCGTCTTTACCGGTGCCCACCGAATAGGTGAAACGGTGGGTAGGAGCATACATATAATAGGTCGTATTGATATCCGGCTTACCCGTAAAGGTTCCACCGGTTCCACTGAACATGTTGTCCACCCATAAGTTAACATCCCCTTGTTCCAATATTGCTTCTCCCTCCGGGGGAATCCTGTACGGGGTTGAGTAGGTACCGGTTTCGACCTCTGACAGTTTAAGACCCGTGCAGCCATTGAACATATAAGAATAACACTGACTCTTCAGTGATGTTGCCGGTAACGACGGCGCGGCCGTCAGATTTTTGCAGCCATCGAACATATGAAAATAGCAACTAGGCGCCAGTGTTGTTGCCGGTAACTCCGGCGCGGCCGTCAGGCTGGTGCAGCCATTGAACATATAGGCATAACATATTTTCTCCATCGTTTCTGCCGGCAACTCCGGCGCGGCTAACAGATTTATGCAGCCATCGAACATATGAGAATAACACCAGTCCGCCAGCTCTTCTGCCGGTAACGACGGCGGCGGGGTCGTCAGATTTATACAGTTCTGGAACATAAACTCACAGCAACGATTTGCCAGCGTTTCTGCCAGTAACGCCGGCGCGGTCGTCAGATTTTTGCAGTCTTTGAACATATACTCACAGCAATTATTCGCCATCATTTCTGCCTGTAACGCCGGCGCGGCCATCAGATTTTCGCAGCCATCAAACATATGAGAATAACATTTCTCCTTCAACGTTGTTGCCGGCAACTCCGGCGCGGTCGTCAGATTTTTGCAGCCTTTGAACATATACTCACAGCAATTTTTCGCCAGCGTTGTTGCCGGTAGCGCCGGCGCGGTCGTCAGCTTTTCGCAACCATCGAACATATGAGAATAACAGCTCTCCCTCAGCGTTTTTGTCGGCAATACCGCCGGTGCTTCTGTCAGGCTGGTGCAGCCACTAAACATAGCATTACAAAAGTTAGAATTACCCACAGGCATGGTTATTGTTGACGGTAACGTCGGCGCCTTCGTCAGCTTTGTGCAGCCCTTGAACATATTTTTATAACATGAACTCGTCAGAGTTGTTGCCGGTAACTCCGCCGGCGCGGTCGTCAGCTTTGTGCAGCCTTCAAACATAGATTCATAACAGCTACTCGCCAGAGTTGTTACCGGTAACGCCGGCGCGGTCGTCAGACCGGTGCAACCATTGAACATCCCTTTATAACAGCTACTCGCCAGAGTTGTTGCCGGTAACGTCGGCGTGGCCGTCAGCTTTGTGCAGCCCTTGAACATATACTCATAGCAACTAGATCTCAGCGTTTCTACCGGTAATTCCGGCGCGGTCTCCAGATTTATGCAACCATCGAACATATGAGAATAACAATTAAACTTCAGTGTTGCTGCCGGTAACGTCGGCGCAGCCGTCAGGCCGGTGCAGCCATTGAACATATAACAATAACAAGAATCCGACAGAGTTGTTGACGGCAGCGCCGGCGCAGCCGTCAGGCCGGTGCAGCCATTGAACATATAATAATAACAAAAATCCGACAGAGTTGTTGACGGCAGCGCCGGCGCAGCCGTCAGTATTTTGCAACCTGAAAACAGATAGGCAAAGCAGCTAAGATTTATGTTTGCAGTATTAGGATTATCATAATCCAAAAGTGTTCTGATATCCCCGCTGCACCCGACGGTACCGGTTCCTGATGTTGGATTGATCTCCCATTTATAATTTTCATTAGGCTGTGAGTACGTTCCAGATCCGCCGGTTATCTTCGTATTTCCCTTTCCGCGGAGGTACAGCACTTTATTAACTGATCCTATCGACCCTGTTCCGCCCCATAGCGTCCAGTTGCTGTCAACGCTGGGATCATTCGTGGCATACTCCAGCGTTCCGTTCCAATGCTTTTTATTGTCCTTGACTTTGATGGTAAATTCTTCCGTTCCCGTGAAGGTGAGATAAGGCTTAGGCTCATCCGCCAGCACGGGGACGCTCAGCGCCAACACCAGTGTCAGCATCATCGCCAGCATAAAAAGGACATTCCGAAGTTTTCCTGCTTGTTTCTGTTTCATGTTCAATTCTCCTTATTACAGGCTCATCAGTTATCAAGCAACTCATGAGCAAAATTGCCAAATAGATAGTTTATCAACTATACATGTAAGAAGTCAATATCGTTTAAAATCCCCCGTAAACCCAGTGTTTACGGGGGAAATAGCCAAGGCTGGTGAAGTCAAGGCTTTGTATAACCGCCGTCCAGATTATCACCAAGGAATGTCACTGTTTTGGTGTCCTTATCATATTTCCACTCTTTGCCTTTTTTTGCTTTATAATACTTACCGTTGATCTTGATCTTTACGGACTTGACGTCGCCATTCTTCTTTTCCTTGAGGACAATCAAATCCTTATCCGTATTCCTTATATAAAACGGGTTCGTTTTAAACGTGAGACCTTTCTTCTTGCCTTTCGTGGCCTTTTTGACAGCCTTATTTAACTTCTTGTCGTTTCCCTCCAATGCGGTTATCTGCATATAGTGTTTTTTCTTATTAACCTTGATGGCGGAAACCTTATACTCAGTATTGTTATAAGATACCGTGATCCCTCCGAAATAGTCAGGCGTTACCTTTCCCTTTCCGTAGAAGGGGATATCATGGGCATAGGTTATCCTGAAATCACCTTTTGGCTCAGTGGAAACATTCATGGGCTTATTATCCGATACCATAATGGGAGTTTCCTTCGGTGTATCCGGTTTCGGATCCGGCTTGGGATCCGGGTCCGGCTCAGGAGTCTCTTTCCAATGGGCATAAACTGTAGTATCCGAACCAAATACCGTTGATGTGGTGACCTGATCCCCGCCGTCTTTTGCCGTGAACCATCCGTTGAAAGAATACCCCTCCCGGGTGGGGGTGGGAAGTGATGCAAGCTTTCCATCCGTTCCCGTTGTTTTTGATTTAGGAGATACACTTCCGCCATTGGGATCAAAGGTTATGGTATATGTACGGGGCGTCGGCGGAATATATGCCCAGTGGGCATATACTGTCATATCACTCGAAAAAGCATACGCTGTCGTGATCTTATCCCCGCCACTTGCTGTGGTGAACCATCCATCAAAGTTATAATTGTCTCTCACGGCTTCCGGAAGAGATGTCAGAACCTGTGATCC
>JAFZQH010000029.1 GCA_017550165.1 Lachnospiraceae bacterium
AGTATCAGAATAACTCCTTTCTCAGTATTGGTCAGTGTTTCTTGTCAATTCTATTGTACCATATCTGGTGAGGGGTTATTCATTTTTATTAATGAAAAAACGCTGTATTTATGCGGCTTTTGGCGTTTCGCAAACGCCTAATTATATTTGAAAGATATGTGGGGGGATGTATATGGAGAAGTGCATGATAGGTATCATAGGAACAGGGATGATGGCTTCAAGCCTTACAGTTCTTACTTCAGGACACGGATTTAAGACCCTTGTTCTCGCAAGAAGTGAGTCCAGCAGGGAGCGGTGCATGAATGCTGTGGATGGATACTATCGGCAAATGGTGGATCAGGGGATCATTACGCCGGAGCAGGTCGAGATATGCAAGTCTTATATCTCATATACGTCGGATTATGGGGAAATGTCCCGCTGCCGTGTTTTCTTCGAGTGCGTTACGGAGAAGATCGAGGCAAAAGAAGAAGTATACAAAGCCATTGAAAAGTCATGTCCGGAGGCAAAAGCCATATGCTCCGTATCTTCATCCATTGTCCCGGGAAAACTGGCCGAGGTTGCCGGAAAGTATGCAGACAGGGTCCTGGTAACCCATCCCTTTAATCCGCCCCATCTTGTTCCTTATTTTGAAATATGCACGGCTGAATGCACCAAACCGGATGTGCTTCCCTTCGTGAAGGAATTACTTGCGGCCCTTGACCGCAAAACGGCAATTCTTAAAAAACCCACCCCGGGATTTATCGGCAACAGGCTGCAGTTTGCATTGTGGAGAGAGTGTCTTGCGCTGGTGGAAGAAGGAATATGCGATCCGGAGGATGTGGATACTGCCCTGGCCTACAGCTTTTGTCCCAGATATACCTCTATAGGCATCTTCCAGCATTTTGATAACGGCGGCCTGGAGCTCAACGCCACTACCTGCAAGGCTACCTGGCCCATCATTTCCGATAAAAAGGATATCCCTGATTTTATGAAGAAGCTTATGGCTGAAGGGAAAATGGGCGCCAAGAGTCCTTCCCGGCAAGGTTTTTATGATTGGAACGGAGTCGATATGGAGGCATATTCAGCCAAAGTGAGTGAGCCTTATTGGAGGTTCTGCAAATGGGAGTTCCCTACTGAGGCTTCGTCAGATGATATATAAGAGGTTTTTCCATGATAACACGAGAAGAAGTATTACAATACGGCCTGTCCTTTCCGAACACATATATTGAAGCACCCTTTCATGACGATAATTGGCAGCTTGTCAGATACAAGATGAATAAAAAGGCTTTCCTTTGGACGTACGAACGTGACGGTTACATAAACATCAACCTCAAGGTGGACCCTGAGAAGGCTTTCTTCTGGCGTGATCTGTATAAGTCTGTCCTTCCGGGATATCACCAGAACAAGAAGCATTGGAATACCGTGATCCTTGACGGGTCCGTTCCGGAACGCGACCTGAAAATGA
Source organism: Lachnospiraceae bacterium (assembly GCA_017550165.1). GTDB lineage: Bacteria > Bacillota > Clostridia > Lachnospirales > Lachnospiraceae > SIG280. The sequence continues at coordinate 1,445 of JAFZQH010000029.1, forward strand.
TGATCGCCGAAAGCTATGACCTGATCTCCGATTGTCCTTCGAAGCGGATATATGAAGCGGTAAAGAAAATCCCCAGGGGAAAAGTAGCCACATACGGCCAGATCGCGGAGCTTGCCGGAGATAAAAAAATGGCCCGGGCAGTGGGCAACGCATTGCACCACAACCCCGACCCTGAAAACATTCCATGCCACCGGGTAGTCAACTCCAAAGGAGAGCTTGCCGATCAGTTCGCCTTCGGCGGCGCCTGGAACCAGGCGGAACTCCTACGCAAAGAGGGCGTAGGATCGACCGACGGCAGGATCGACCTGCAAAAATACCGATGGATACCATGATAACTGTTTCTCATAATAGTTCTTTTGATCACGCCTTTGAAAGATGCTCCATGATAGTATCGGTCGCGATCAGGCACATAAGGGATGCTTTTTTGAGTTCATTATAGAAACCCTCAGCCCCATCAGCGAGCCCGTCTGATACAGCTTTCAGCATAAGAACCGGCACCCCGTTGGCTTCACAGGTAAGGACAATACCGGCAGATTCCATATCACATATATCCCCTTCAAATGTATCATGGATATGTTTCTTCTCCTCTTCCGTCGCCACAAATTTATCACCGGAACAGCAGGTAACCGGAGAAAGATCCTCCATTACCGAAAGTGCTGCTTTCTTCAGGTTCTCATCAAGGGGCAGGAATATGGAATCATGTCCGTCCACCTGTCCCACAGCCAGGTCCATGAACTCCGAGCAGTCATACTTGTAATGAACAACACGATCTACAAGACAGACCTTATGTTTTTTCATATCTGCGGTAAGTCCACCCACAACACCGAAATTGACTATAATGTTAACATCGTATTTTGTTATAAGATATTGCACACCTGCAGCGGCAGCTATCTCTCCCATACCTGCCTGCAGGATGTAAATCTCGTAAAGATCCCTTTCCACAAGAAAAACCCTGAATCCCTGCGGCGACTCAAGTTCTCTGCAATTACCGTAGTGTTCGAAGATAGCATCCATCTCAATTGCAACAATAAATCCATATCTCATATATCAGATCCCCCTTTGCGATTATAAAGGCTGCCACATAATGATGACATTATCTATGGCAGCCTTCAATACATTCATTATTACGCCTGAGCGACGGTAATGATCTTCTGCGGGCACTTCTCAGCGCACTTACCGCATCTGGTACACTTGCTCTGATCGATATGAGCAATGTTGTTCTCAACGGTAATGGCTTCAGCCTCGCAGACCTTGGTGCAGGCCTTACATCCGATACAACCTGCATCACAGGCAGCCTTAACAGCCTTACCCTTATCCTGTGAAGAACACTGAACAATGCTGGTGGCACCCACCGGAACAAGCTCGATAAGCTTGTTGGGACAGGTAGCAACGCACTTGCCGCAGGCAACACATTTCTCCTTATCCACAAGAGCTACACCGTTCACGATATGGATGGCGTCAAACTGGCAGGCGCTTACGCAGCTTCCGAAGCCCATACAACCGTAAGCACAAAGCTTGGGTCCCTTGCCCGGAGCAACCGCAGCCTTGCGGCAATCCTGCAGACCGTAGTAATCATATTTCTGAACTGTCTTATCGCAGGTTCCGGCGCATTTAACGAAGGCAACCTTACGCTCGCCTTCCTCAGCCGCAACACCCATGACCTCGGCGATCTTGGCAGCACCGGCAGGTCCGGCAACAGGACAACCGTTAACGGGAGCCTCCCCTGCTGCGATAGCCTTCGCAAGGGAATCACATCCTGCGAAACCGCATCCACCGCAGTTATTACCCGGCAGACACTCTCTTACCTTAACTTCCTTTTCATCAACCTCTACAGCGAACTTTTTACCGGCAACACCAAGGAGGAGTCCGATAATAAGACCTGTTAAGCCGACTACAAGACCGACAATAACAACACCTGTAAAATTCATAATCTACTCTCCTCACTTAAACTGTATTCCCGAGAATCCCATAAAGGCTATGGACATTAAGCCTGCCGTGATAAGCACGATAGGCATACCCTTAAAGGAATGGGGTACGTCATTGTTCTCAATTTTCTCACGGATACCTGCCAGGATAGTGATGGAAATGGTAAATCCTACAGCAGTACCGAATCCGCTTATAAGTGACTCGATGAAATTGTACTCTTTCTGAACATTTATGAGTGCAACACCGAGAACTGCACAGTTAGTGGTGATCAGGGGAAGGTACACACCCAGAGCCTGATAAAGGCTGGGGATAGACTTCTTTAAGATCATCTCAACCAACTGAACCAGCGCCGCGATAACAAGGATAAATACGATGGTCTGTAAATATGTAATGTTAAGGGGCGTCAAAATAAATGAATAGATAAGCCATGTAATGGCAGATGCAACCGTGATAACGAATATAACGGCAGCACCCATACCGATAGCCGTATCAACCTTCTTGGAAACTCCAAGGAAAGGACAAAGTCCAAGGAACTGGCATAATACGACGTTGCTTATTAATGATGTTGAAATAAGAATAATTAATAAATTCATCTCTTACGCCCTCCTTCTATTTATTCTCTTCGGCAGGTTTAACTTCTTCTGCCGGCTTTGCCTCAGCTGCTGCCTTGGCTGCTTTCGCCGCCTCAGCCTTAGCTGCCTTCTCTGCTAAAAATGCTGCTTTCGCCTCAGCTAATTTGCCGTGGTTCTCAGAGCAGATCTTGTCTGCACAGTTAAAGCAGTTACCGCCGCATGCTATGGAATCACCCTGAGGTACATTGGTAGCACTGGGTGCCTTAAGCTTATTCTGGAGTGCAGTAAGCACTGAAAGAACAAGGAATGCTCCCGGTGCAAGAACCAGTATAGATACAGGCTCGTAACCAAGATGCTTGATAGCATCGATACCGAAAATGGTACCTGCTCCGAAGAACTCTCTTACTGCTGCGATAATGGTAAGGGCGCAGGTAAATCCGAGGCCCATTCCTATACCGTCGCACATACTTGCGATAACGCCGTTCTTAGATGCAAAGCTCTCCGCACGTCCGAGGATGATACAGTTAACAACGATAAGAGGTATATAGAGTCCCAGTGCCGCATAAAGGCTGGGAACATATGCCTGTAAGAGGAACTGTACTATTGTAACGAATGATGCAACAACTACGATATATGCCGGCATCCTGACCGTATCGGGGATAACCTTACGCAGTGCTGAGATCATAATATTTGAAAGAACAAGAACAACCGTAGTTGAAAGTCCCATGCCCAGACCGTTCATAGCCGCCGTGGTAACTGCCATGGTAGGACACATACCCAGCATAAGAACAAAGGTGGGGTTTTCTTTGATGAGACCGTTAATGATATATTTGAAATTACTTTCTTTCATCTTTCACCCCTCCTTTACTTAGAAATCTCGGCTACAAAACTCAAGCCGGCATTGACTGCTTTTGTGATAGCCTTGGATGTAATGGTAGCACCGCTTATGGCATCTATCTGTGTCTCGGTAGCGCCGCCGCCCTTGACTACTTCCATATTGGGGCCATGCTTTCCTTTTGACGCATCAAACTGGGCCTGGAACTCAGGCTCCTTGCACTTGGCACCGAGGCCTGCCGTCTCGCTGGCTTCCAGAACCGAAAGTCCGGTGATAGTACCATCCTTTTTAACTCCCATTGAAAGCGTTATGGCACCGCCGTAACCCTCTTTTGCCGTAAGGGACATAACATACCCGACAACCTCGCCGCCGGACTTGGCTGCCAGGACCTCAGTAACAATGGCTCCGTCATAAGTCTTACCCAATTCATTGACCTTGGCTGTAATAGCATCGTCAGCCGAGAACTCAGCCTTCTCAAATACGGCTGCGTAAGCTTCCTGCTTAGCCTTCTCGGCACCCTGCGCTATAGGATCCTTTGTAACTTCGTATACAAGACCCAGTGCAACACCGGCAACCAGAGTAATGGCAAGTAAAACCAATGCATCTTTTATGATCTTATTCATTTCTTCACAGCCTCCTTTCCGAACGCCTTGGGCATTGTGAAACGCTCAATAAGCGGAACTAAAAGGTTGGTTATGATGATGGCATAGGACACGCCCTCTGCAGAACCTCCGAAAAGCCTGAAGATTCCCGTGAGAATACCTATGATTATACCGAAAACTATCTGTCCCATAGGAGTAATGGGGCTTGTCACATAGTCGGTAGCCATAAAGAATGCTCCTACTACAAGACCGCCGCCGCACAGATGAGCCAGAAGGTAATTCATATCTCCCATATGTCCGCCGAACAATTCTACGAAGACCAGAGTCGTAACGATGAAAGTCACGGGGATGCGGAGAGAGATAACCTTTCTCGCCACAAGGTAAATAGCTCCTATAAGTACAGCCACAACTGAAGTCTCACCGATGGTTCCCGATGTGGTTCCTATAAACATCTTGAATACATCAACGGTAGCTCCGGCCTTTAATGCCGTAAGGGGGGTGGCTGTAGCCACCGTATCAACTCCCACGGATACTCCGGGGAACTCTGCCGGGAAGGCTGTCATCCTTGCCGCAAATGAAATAACAAGGAAACATCTTGCGCCCAATGCCGGGTTCATAAAGTTCTGTCCCAGACCGCCATATACCATCTTAACAACCAGGATGGCAAATATGCTTCCCAGTGCCGCTATCCATAAAGGAAGCGTGGCCGGCAGGTTAAGTGCCAATATAAGGCCCGTAACCACCGCACTAAGATCTCCGATGGTGTTGGGCTTTTTCATTAATTTTTCATATATAAACTCAGTACCTACGCAGAACACAACACATATTACTATAAGCAGGAATGCATTGAGCCCGTATCCGTATCTGTTGAAATTCCAGATACCGAAGATGAGCGTAGGTGCCAACGCAATTGCCACATCCCGCATGATGGAAGAAGTAGTATCTTTACTTCTGACATGGGGCGCAGCTGATACGTTCATCAGATTACTCAATTTATTACACCTCTCTTCTACTTCTTAGCAGCAGCTGCTGCCTTTGCTCTTCTGGCTGCCGCAACGCTTGCACGTGACTGCTTAAATGCCTGGGTCAGTCTCTTCTTGGCGGGACATACATATGTACAGCTGCCGCACTCGAAGCACTCCATTCCCTCAAGCTTCTCAAAAGTCTCGTCGTCAAAACGCTCAGCTGCCTCCGCCATCTTCTGGGGGATAAGATTACTGGGGCATGCAGCCACACAGCGTCCGCATCTGATACATGCGGTGGGCTCATACTTGGCAACCTCATCCTTGGTCAGAGCAAGCAATGCCGATGATGCCTTGGTAACCGGAACATCGATATCAAACATGGCAGCGCCCATCATGGGACCACCGGAAATGATCTTCTCCGGAGTGGTCTTGAAACCACCCACTTCGTCTAATATCTCCTTATAGCTCATTCCGGTCCTTACCTGAACGTTGGCGGTATTATTCATAGCATCTCCAGTAACAGTCAGCGTCCGCCTGATAGAAGGCGTGGATTCGCAAACCGCCATGTAGATGGAGATCATTGTATCAACATTATTGACTACACATCCCGCATCTGCCGGAAGCATGGTAGAATTGATCTTCCGTCCGGTGGTGGCATAAATGAGCATACGCTCTCCACCCTGGGGATACTTTGTCTTCAGTTCACATACCGATATGTCGGACTCGCCCGCTACAAGCTCTTTGACCTTCTTTATGGCCTCCGGCTTGTTCTCCTCTATACCGATAATGCCCTTTGCCTTCGGGAAAAGGCTGAGAACAACCTTGAGCCCTCCGATCATAGCCTCAGTCTCTTCAAGCATAAGCCTGTAGTCAGAGGTGAGGTAAGGCTCACATTCTGCACCGTTAATGATGACATAATCAATGGCGTTGTCATCTTTGGGAGTGATCTTAACATGAGTGGGGAAGCCCGCTCCACCCATTCCGATAACTCCGGCATCCTTTACAATGTTGCGAATCTCTTCCGCTGAAAGTGCCTTATAATCACGCTTTACTCCAAACCCTTCCACGGGAGTGTAGTTAAAGTCGTTCTCGATGATCACGGACAAAGACATAGCGCCGCCTGTAGTAAGGTGCGGTTCAATGGCTTTAACCGTACCGGAAACAGAGCTGCAGATATTGGCGGAAATAAATCCGCTTGCTTCGCCTATCCTCTGACCAACAAGTACCTTGTCACCAACAGCCACAGTCGGGTTCGCCGGTGCGCCAAGATGCTGTCCCATCGGGAATACAAGCACTTCTTTTGGTTCGAGCTTCATGATGGCCTTATCCTCGGATAATTCTTTACCCTCATAAGGATGAATGCCACCTTTGAACGTACTCAATCCCATTATGTTCCCCTCTTTCTATAATAATCTTCGTGTCACATTACTTTTTCATGATACTCACTAAAAAGCATAGTACAACCTTATAGATTTTAATACAAAAACTGCCTAAAAGCAAGCAAAAACACGGTTTTTATAACTTTTAGGCAGTTTCGTTATTTCTTTTTATGCAAAATGAATATATAAATATGGCTTTATTTTAAGAATCCGCTTACAATCTGCGCTTCTGCTTCCTCTTCCGTAAGTCCCAGTGTCATAAGCTTGATGATCTGTTCCCCGGCGATCTTGCCTATGGCCGCCTCGTGGATGAGGCTTGCATCCAGATGATTGGCGGTAAGTTCCGGAACTGCAGTAACACACCCGTGATCCATAAGAATGGCATCGCATTCCGTATGGCCGTTGCATTTATTGTTGCCGTTAATACGTGATACGAATTCCTGCTTGGAATCATCCCGCGCCACGGACCTGCTCATAACATCGGCTCCGCAGCCTTCTCCGTTTAAGTCCACGGTGAAATCCGTCTTGGCATACTGCCTTCCGTGGGTCATTATCTTTTCTTTGATAACAAGCTTTGCATCATCGGCCAGATCGGCTTTCGTCACTCTGACTGTGGAATCCACGCCCTTTATCTGGACCGTGTCCATCTCCATATATCCGCCTTCTTCTATATGAACAATGGTCTGGGGATTCATGATCCTTGCCCCGGTCCCTTCTCCGGTGCCGTAGTGTTTCTCCACATATTTTATCCGGGCATTCTTCCCCACATGGAAGGTATGGACTCCGTCGTGGCGCGAAGACTTATCTCCTCCGTTATGGATACCGCAGCCTGCTACGATAGTGACGTCCGCATCCTCTCCTATATAAAAATCATTATATACAAGCTCTTCAAGGCCTGTCTGTGCTATAAGAACGGGAATATGCACGCTCTCATGCTTGGTGCCGGGCTTGATGATGATATCTATACCATCCTTGTCCTTCTTGGTGACAATATCGATATTCTCTGTGGTATTCCTTCCCGCTCCCTGACTGTTAACACGAAGGTTATAGGCTCCCTGGGGAACCTCATGAAGGTCAGCGATCTGGGCTAAGAGTTCTTTTTGAATGGCATCCATTATTTCGACACCTCCTTCTCCGGGGCAGAAAAATACTTGCACGATCCCGCGCTTGAGCCCAGAAGACCCGGAAGCACCTCATCCTTACTGCCTACGTGAGCAATACGGCCATCAGATACCACCACTATCCGGTCCGCAATGTTAAGAATGCGCTCCTGATGAGATATGATCACGATGGAACCCTGGATCTCGTCATGCATTTTCTGGAACACATCTATAAGATTATTAAAACTCCATAAGTCGATCCCCGCTTCGGGCTCGTCGAAGAGAGACAGCTTGGTCTTGCGGGCTATGATGGTGGCGATCTCAATCCTCTTAAGTTCACCGCCGGAGAGGCTTGCATTAACCTCCCTGTTAATGTACTCCCTGGCGCACAACCCCACAGAGGCCAGGTAATCACAGGCCCCTGCCGTGGAGATATCTTCCCCTGCCGCCAGTTTGATAAGATCCTTTACGGTAATCCCCTTAAATCGGACAGGCTGTTGGAAGGCAAATCCGATACCGGATTTGGCCCTCTCCGTGATATTCTTATCCGTGATATCCTCTCCGTCGAAAATGATCCTTCCGGATGTGGGCTTGTTGATACCCGCTATGACCTTGGCAAGGGTAGATTTGCCACCGCCATTGGGCCCTGTGATCACCACGAACTCCTTATCATTGATGGTCAGGTTGATACCTTTGAGGATTTCCTTATTAACGTTTTCTTCATTAACGTCAAAACATATGTCTTTTAATTCAAGCATTACTGCCTCCCATTACGGAACTAGCCTGCAAAGAAGAGGTTCTCAAAGAGGTCTTCAAGAGGTTTGCCGTTTATCTGACTGCCAGATTCGTACTTAAGTGCCACATACTTGCCATCGTCAGTCTTAAAAATAACCGTATCCTTGCCGTTGGTTCGATATATTGTGATCTTGTCGCCCTTCTTAACGGTAACGTCGTCTTTTAATTCGTTCTTTGCTATATCAACTGATTTGCCGGGAATGTCTGCCTTGGCAGTCAGCGTAATAGTCTCAACAGCATCACCGAACTCGCCGATCGCCTCGGGGAGACCCTTGTCGCCTATCTTATAGTACTGTCTGATATGATAGGTGCTCATGGCATCAACACGGCTCTGCAAAGCGATATGATCGGGATCTGTTATGGGATACTTTTCTATCGTCATCTTCGATTCCGTATCATTGCCCGCAGCCGCTCCTTCGCCGTTTTCATCAGCGGTCATTTTCCCGGGTTCGCCCGCTTCCACTGCTCCGCAATAGTTTACATTGCCGTCCTTCAGATCGAACACAAGCAGCTCCTCACAGTCACTGTAGCCGGTAGTGAATACATAGACATAATTCCTGTTGTCTTTTGTATGGACCACTTTGGCATAATATGAGATAAAAATATTATCATCAAGCTTATAGGACTTGTTATTACATGATACGGTAAGCCCGGTATAATGCTCATTTCCTTCTTCATAATCACACTGGACTTTTACAACTGACGGTTTGCCTGAACCATCCATATCCATTATGGTTGTCCCGGCTTCAAATACGGGCAGCACAAACCCGCCGGTGGATTCTTTGTACTTGCCGGTAAACAATTCCCTGTCTTCATCAAATCTTATGGCAACAGGCAATACTCCTGCAGCATAAGGTGCAATATCATCGGGATTAAACGAAACCGTGATCCCGGCCGGAGTCAGTATCCAGTTAAGTTCGCTGTTTCCTTCCTCATAATCCTTCATGGATTTATCAAGATCGTAGAATCCCGCATCGGGGAAACTTTCCTTAAGTTTAGCCTTTACCCTGGCGATAAGGTCCTTCTTTGATTTCACTACATCAGCAAGCTGGATCTCCTCTCCGGTCTTCGTGTCATATGTTGAATAGAATATTCCGCCGTTGGGGTGGGCTCCTCCTAAATATGATGCTGCTATAAAGAAAAATGAGAAAACATCCTCGTCTATACGGCAGATCTGGATAGTCCCCTCGTCGGAAAAATGCAGATCCTTAGTCACAAGTTTTCTCATATCGGCGTCATTTTTAACCACATTCACCGTCTCCTCCTGAGCCTTAAGAGTCAGCTCGGAGAGAGCTTTTAATGCATCATTCAGCTTCGGATAAGCCTTGGCCGAAACATCTTCAAGACTGATGGTGTCGTAAGAACATTCAAGCACATATCCGTTGGTGGCCTTGTCATAGAGATTGTCTTTATGTGTAGTGATCACCGGCATGATCCTGACAACCGTGCTGTTTTCTGCGGCTGCCGAAGGCCCTGCTGCTGATGATCCTGCTGCTGTAGATCCTGCTGCAGAAGACGCTACCGCTGAAGATCCTGCCGCAGAACTTCCCTGGGAGGCAGTACCTCCACAACCATCAAGAATAGTAATGAAGGTCAATGAACATGCTAATACTAATGATAATACCTTTCGATTCATAACTTCCCTCCTTCCGGCCGTAGCCTCTCTTATTATAACATTTTCATGATGGATTGCAAAACATATTAGGGGATGACAAGACAGAGAACCGTCCCCTGTCTTGCGAAAAAAGCGCCGGCTTATGCCAGCGCTGAGTATCTTCTCTTAACCTTTCCGGAGAAGGACACCTTGTTCCTTCCCTGCTCCTTGGCGTGGTATAGTTCCACATCCGCCGCCTCATAGAGCATATTGATATCCATCCCCCTGGGCGCTGCGATAGCCAGCCCGATACTGACGGTAACAAAGGGGTGCGGCGCATCGTGACTGTGAGGAATAGCCATCCTCTCCACATTCCTTCGGATGGTCTCGGCGAAGTCCACCATCTCATCTTCCTTGTTGCCCTGAATGAAGACGATAAACTCTTCACCACCGATACGGGATACAATATCCGTAGAACGCTTCGCCGTCCCCATAATGCACTCCGATACACGCTTCAGGCAGTCGTCACCTTCTGGATGCCCGAACTCGTCATTAAAAGCCTTAAAGTTGTCAATGTCAATGATAAGAAGGGCAACCTTGTAATCGTTCCTCACACAGAAAGGCCAGATACTCTCAACCTGTCTGTCAAATCCACGGCGGTTAAGAAGACCCGTAAGAGGATCCACCAGAGCATCCTTGGTGATGCCGCCCATCCTGTGTCTCATAAGGAAGAGCCGAAGTCTCAGACTGTAAACATATCTGGAGACAAGGACCATGACAAGACAGATCCCGACCTTGACCGCAAGATCCGTCCCGGGATCCTCCATATTCAGCGACATAAAGTAAGACCAGATAAGCTCAATGATGAGAAGCACAGTACACTCAAGCCCATCCAGCATGGGAATGACAGCCATCATCATAACAACTGTCACAAAAGCCACATTGTCATATCCGGCAAAGTCCACACTCCAAGCCACGAACATCAGGGCATTGGCCGTGATCAGCCAAAAAATCCTGCAGAACCAGGCCGGACCGGAATCATCACTTCTTCTCGCCCTTGGGATAAATGACGCAGAGAAAACAAAGAAGACCACAGCTGCCGCCTCCATGGAAATGGCGGGCAGAATGACCTGAATATCAAGGATATCCACATTAAAAATAAGAAGTGCACATATCATGACCGCAGGTATCAGAATAAAAAGAAATCCTGCCGTCTTCCTCACAATATTAACGTTGGCATAATTGACCCTTGAAGCAACGGGCCGTTTGGTGTTTCGCATGTTCTCTTCCCCTAAATACCGCATATACGAATTCCATCGTACATACTCAGTATAATTTTAACATTTGTATTTTTTTGAAACAATAGTTTTTTAAAAAAAAATACAATATGTAGGGATAAAGAGGGTAAAACACACAATATGATGAAGAAGACCAAAGCCCGATGGTCATCCTCTGATAAGAAGCCAGAGCAAGGGATTCGTGTTGTAGATCGTGGCAAAGATATTATTCTCATTAACCGTCCGAAGAACAGCTGCCCCGATGGTGGTATTGAAAAAAACTATGGCAACAAGCATTAGTATCCAGATAACGATAATACCCTGGACCAGACCGAGAACAGCTCCCGCGGTCTTGTTCAGGGTGTGGATCACCGGCAGCATGGTAACGATCTTAAGAAGAGAATATATGATCTGCAGCAGGATCCTGATAAGGGCAAAGGTGATGGTAAAAGCGATGACTTTTATGATAAGCCGGGCAAGAAGACCACCGATATGGTTGGATACATCTGAGACTGAATTGCTCTTGGCTTCTTCAACCTCCTCCTTTGCCATCTCTGCAAACTTCTGGACCACAGAAAGCCAGGATTCATCAAGGAGCTGGTCACCTGTCTTCTCAACGCTTTCAGGACCACCGCCCTGAGGATCACTGACCAGCTTCTCGGTCAGTTCCGTCTGAACGTATTTCACGCTTTTCTCAGTAATGGTCTGCATCAGACTGGTGGTTCCCAGAAAGTTGTTAACATAAGGATATACCTGCCATACAAGGAAAACGGTCAGAAAAAAGGACGCAAAGGAAAAGATCATCCTGACGAAACCTCTGTAGCATCCGAATATCCCGAATCCGATCACTATCAAGGCCGATCCGGCCAGCACAAAGACTGTCTCCATAAAGTGTCTCCTTTGCTATAACTATATCAGGCTGATAAGCCCGACGGACTCATTGGTGATGAGGATAAACCTCTCTTTCCCGTTCACCGGGACCATACCGGTTATGCGGTTCTCAAAAGTATGATCCAGACGCACATTGCCGGACAGGGTAATAAGCTTGCACATATCATCCCTGTAAACCAGTACATGATTCCCCGAAAAACAGATATTATCGTAATCCATATCAATGTTAAAAGCACTGAGCCTGGAGCCGTTGGATCTGTATACTTCCGCCTTATATGCGGTGGACTCCTCATCCGGGGTATAGACAATACCGAATCTGTCCTTGTCGAAAATGAAGCTTTCAACATCCCTGGGATAGGTAATTGTCTTCTTCAGAACCGGAGTCTCGGTACCTTCAAATAACAGGGCCATGGAATCACCTGCTGCCACAGCACAGTCACTGCCGAAGAAGCATACTTCCGGGATCACCGTATCCTTGTATTCAAAGGAGGCAACGATACGATCAAGGGCGCTCTCCCCCGCAGAATCAAAATTATAAAATGACACGTTGGTCTTCATGACACCGTTGCTGACAAAAAGGTAGGACATGATTACCAGCCTGCCGTCTTCGGAGACATCAAAGCTTAAGGGGTAGCCTGTCTTCTTAAGCTGAACCATACCCTCGGCTATAAGTTCCCCTTCCCTGTCATAATACTTCATATATTTCCTGTCGCCATCGGAAAGCACCGTGAAGATGCCTCCCTTGCCGCTGACCTTGAAATCCTCCAGGGTGTAAGTGATATTGATCTTCTTCACGAGCCCCTTCGAATCGAAAAGAAACATTTCCTCCCCGCCGGGATCACCAACTGCCACATATTCTCCGCATATATCCACCATAGGCTGCTGCATGCTGTAGCCCTGGGTCCACAGGGATTCGAATCTCTCGTTCAGGCACGTTATACCGTCACTGCTGTATCTTAAAATGTTGCCGTTATATGTCTTGTACTTGACAGAAGCATTGGCTCCCACAGAGATGCTGTTGATGACCTTGATCCCGGTGTATCCCCTGTTAAAGAAATAGAAGGCGCCGGACAAAATAAGTGCAACGATAACAAGGGCAAATACTATGCCCTTGATACCGTGTTTATCTTTGAAGTTATTAAAATTAGCAACTATGTCTTTAGAGTGAGCCATTTCCTACATCCAAGCTTTAATGTTCCTGTAAATGCTCTCGCTGTCCAGTCCGTATTTAACTATAAGTTCCTTGGCAGGGCCGGACTCTCCGAAAGTATCCATGATACCTATCTTCTTGACCGGAGTGGGAGCCTTCTCGGAAAGAACATCGCACACAGCGCTTCCCAGGCCTCCTATAACAGAATGCTCCTCCACGGTAACCACCTTGCCGGTCTTCTTGGCGGAAGACAGGACCATATCCTCGTCCAAGGGCTTAATGGTGTGGATATTGATGACCTCGGCGTTGATACCGTCTGCTGCCAGAAGCTTAGCCGCCTCCAGGGACTCATTGACACAAAGACCCGTGGCAATAATGGTCAGGTCCTTACCCTCCTTGAGGAGGACTCCTTTGCCCAGCTCGAACTTGTAATCAGGCCTGTCGTTGATCACCGGTACGGCAAGCCTTCCGAATCTCAGATAAACCGGGCCTTCATGCTTGTAAGCCGCTTCAACGGCTGCCTTAGCCTCCACGTCATCGGAAGGATTGATTACCACCATACCCGGGATAGTCCTCATAAGGGCTATATCCTCGTTGCACTGGTGGGTAGCACCGTCTTCACCAACAGAGATGCCTGCATGGGTAGCTCCTATCTTCACATTAAGATGGGGGTATCCGATGCTGTTGCGAACCTGCTCGTAAGCTCTTCCTGCCGCAAACATGGCAAATGAACTGGCAAATGGCACCTTGCCGGATGTAGCAAGACCCGCTGCGATACCCATCATATTGCTCTCTGCGATACCGCAATCTATATGTCTGTCAGGATATGCTTTTTTAAATATACCTGTCTTGGTGGCACCGGCTAAGTCAGCGTCAAGGACCACCAGATTATCGTATTTTTCCCCCAAGGCAACAAGTGCGTTACCGTAGCTCTCTCTTGTAGCGATCTTCTTTACTTCTGACATAACTCACCGGCCTCCTTCTTCAACTCCTCCATAGCCTGGGCATACTGCTCATCATTGGGAGCAGTCCCGTGCCAGGATGCCTGATTCTCCATAAATGACACACCTTTACCCTTGATCGTCTTCATAATGATGGCTGTGGGACAATCCTTAGTCTTTTTGGCCTTTGCAAAGGCATCTCTCATGGCATCGAAATCATGGCCGTCGATATTGATCACATTAAAACCGAAGGCCTTAAACTTCTCATCAATAGGATAAGGTGAACATACATCAGCGATATTACCGTCAATCTGCAATCCGTTATTATCCACGATGACCACCAGGTTATCCAGCTTCCTGGCTGCTGCAAACATGGAAGCCTCCCAAACCTGACCTTCCTGGATCTCACCGTCTCCAAGGAGGGTGTATACCCTGTAGGCCTTATTATCCATCTTGGCTGCCAAGGCCATGCCCACTGCCGCAGAGATTCCCTGTCCCAGGGACCCGCTGGACATATCCACGCCCGGAATATGTTTCATATCCGGATGTCCCTGAAGGAATGAACCTACATGGCGGAGATTAAGGAGCTCCTCTGAAGAGAAATAACCCTTCATTGCCAGGGTGGAATACAGACCCGGTGCTGTGTGCCCCTTGGAGAGAACAAACCTGTCCCTGTCCTCCTTCTTGGGATTCCTGGGATCATTGTTCATCTCTTCAAAATATAAAAAAGTAAACATGTCTGCTGCTGACAGGGATCCGCCGGGATGACCGGACTTGGCCGAATGAACGGCTTCAATGATGCCCTGTCTGACCAGATTAGCCATAACCTTTAATTCATTATTATCCATCGTTTCGCCTTCCTTTAATATTTACTCGCCGAATACCTTCCTGTAATCCTCCTGGAACTTGGCAATACCCGCATCTGTTAAGGGATGCTTTGTCATCTGCTCAAGTACTGCGTACGGAACGGTTGCGATATCGGCACCTGCCAATGCGCAGTCAATGATGTGTGTGGTATTTCTGATGCTCGCTGCTATGATCTCGGTCTCAATGCCGTGAACAGCAAATATCTCAGTGATCACGCGGATAAGATCAACTCCCGGCATATTGATGTCATCAAGCCTTCCCAGGAAGGGTGAAACATATGTTGCGCCGGCTCTCGCTGCAAGAAGGGCCTGATTGGCCGTAAATATAAGGGTTACATTGGTCTTGATGCCCTCGGATGAGAGAACCTTGACTGCCTTAAGTCCCTCAACGGTCATAGGGATCTTAACTACCATGTTGGGGTGGATCTTAGCGATCTCTCGGCCTTCCTTTATCATCCCTTCAGCGTCTACTGTGGTGGCCTTAACCTCACCGCTGATGGGCCCGTCTACTATGGAAGTGATCTCCTTGATAACTTCGTTAAAATCCCTTCCCTCTTTTGCTATAAGAGAGGGATTGGTAGTTACTCCGCAAATGATACCCATGTCATTTGCTTTTCTGATGTCTTCTACCTTAGCTGTGTCAATAAAAAATCTCATTTTATAAATCCTCCCGCTTTGAATTGCATATATGTTTAATTATAATTCCGTTCGTCCTTCCAAAGCCCGCAAAAGCGTAACTTCGTCTATGTATTCCAGGTCTCCGCCTACCGGAACCCCGCTGGCTATCCTGCTGACCTTCACTCCCGCAGGCTTTAGGAGTTTTCCTATGTACATGGCTGTGGTCTCTCCTTCCAGACTGGAGTTGGTGGCAATGATGACTTCCTCAATATCAGCCGCTGCCACCCTTGCCATAAGCTCTTTAAGCTTGATATCGTTGGGCCCGATCCCCAGCATGGGGGATATGGCTCCGTGGAGCACATGGTATACCCCTTCAAATCTCCCTGTCTTCTCATAAGCTGCCAGATCCCTTGAATTCTCCACCACCATGATCACATTGTGATTCCTCCGGGGATTGCCGCATATGGGACAGACCTCATCATCGGTAAGGGTAAAGCATTCCCTGCAATATTTCACATTTCTCTTGGCGTCAATAATGGACTCCGAGAGCTTCTCCACTTCCTCCTCCGGCATGGAGAGTATGTGAAAAGCAAGGCGTTGGGCCGTCTTGGTGCCCACTCCCGGCAGAGACGACAGGGATTGTATTAATCTGCTTATATGGTTACTGTAGAGTTCCATCAGAAGGGTAATCCTCCTCCGGGCAGACCCATTCCGCCCATTGCCTTTGCTGAAAATGCATCCACCTGTGAAAATGCTTCATTTATCCCGGCTACTATAAGGTCTTCCAGCATCTCTATATCGTCCGGATCCACTACATCCTCCGAAAGCTTAACGCTTTTAACCACCTTTTTGCCTGTAACGGTAACCGTAACCGCTCCGCCTCCGGCTGTCCCGGTAAACTCTTTTTCTTCAAGCTCTTTGGCAGTTTCCTCCATCTGCCTCTGCATCTTCTGAGCCTGCTTCATCAGGTTGCTCATGTTCCCCGGCATTCCTCCTCCGGGAAATCCTCCTCTTTTTGCCATTATCATATCCTCCTAAATAATCAATCCTCTATATCTATGGGCATATTAATGCCCTCTACATTGCTCAGGTCAATAAAGCTGCCTCTGAAAGAGGACTTTTCCGATGCGGATACCTGGATGTTCACGCTCTTGCCCGTCCGGTCGGCTATCAGCTTCTTTACCGTATCCAGGGAATCTCCGGAATTCAGGAAGGTAAGAGCCACATTGTTATCCGGCACTATTATAAGGCTGTCCCCGCCGGCACTTATCTCCGCATTTGAAACATATCTCACCAGGGGCTGCTCAAGGCCGCTGCATATGCTCTTCCAGCTGGCGGCTATCTGCTGCAGGTCCTCCGGGAGTGCGGCTATGGGGATCCGCTCCTTCTCTTTCTCTTCAGGCTTCACATCTTCCGATCCGGATGGAGTCCTGCCTGATCTTCCCCCTTCCGGGATCTTAAAATCCCCACTCTCAAGCTTCTTCTCCAACTCCGATATCCTCTTGACCAGCGAAGTATTATCCTGCTCCATCTGGGGCTTGCACAGCTTGATCAGCGCAACCTCCAGCACAACCCTCTTCTGTCTGGCATCCTTGATATCATTGGATAACTGGGAAAAAATCCTTATGTATCTTACTATATCATCAAAATCAACTTTTGAGGCCTGTTCCTTTAACACAGCCAGGTTCTCGGAAGAAACATCTATAACGTCCTCCATCTCATCAGAGCTTTTTAAAAGCATGAGATTACGAAGATACCATGTGAATTCATTTACAAAATTGGTCAACTCCCTGCCTGCCAGGACTATCTCTTCCACCTTGCTCATAAGACCGGCGACGTCCTTTTTAAGGACCATCTCAAACATCTCCCCATATACCCCGGTATCTACGGCTCCCAGGGTATCAAGGACCTTATCATATGTAAGCCCTTCTCCCATGAAAAAAGCTATGCATCGATCCAGAAGGCTTAATGCATCACGCATGGAACCGTCTGCAACCCGCGCAATATAGCTTAAAGCCTTCTCCTCAACATCCAGGCCCTCTCTGTCGGAGATTTCGCGAAGCCTCCCTGTAATAGTCTCTATGGAGATCCTTCTGAAGTCATACCTCTGGCATCTGGACAACACTGTAACAGGGATCTTGTGAACCTCTGTGGTGGCAAGAATGAATATCACATATGAGGGTGGCTCCTCCAGTGTCTTAAGTAGCGCATTATAGGCTCCCGCAGACAGCATGTGGACCTCGTCTATTATGTATACTCTGTATTTTCCTTCCGTGGGGGAATAATTCACTTCATCCCTGATCTCGCGGATATTATCTACTCCATTGTTGGACGCAGCATCTATCTCCACTACGTTCATGGACCGGCCTTCTAAGATGGCCCGGCATGTAGGGCATTCATTGCAGGGGCTGCCGTCCTTGGGGTTCTCGCAATTGACTGCCCTGGCAAAAAGCTTGGCAATAGTAGTCTTACCAGTTCCTCTCGTTCCACAGAAAAGATAGGCATGACCGATACGGTCTGCCTTTATCTGATTAGTAAGAGTTGTAACTATATGCTCCTGGCCCTTGACTTCCTCAAACTCTCCGGGCCTGAACTTTCTGTATAATGCAACGTAGGACATTTTAATACCACAATCTTTACTCTGTATAAACCTCGACCTGCGCCACGATATAAAATCGTGGCATACTAAACCTTAAACCTGTACCCCACACCCCATATCGTCTCTATATACTGGGGTTTTGCGGTATTTAATTCGATCTTTTCACGGATCTTCTTGATATGGACTGTAACAGTAGCGATATCACCGATGGACTCCATATCCCATATTTTACTGAAGAGCTCCTCTTTAGTAAATACGTGGTTGGGATTCTCCGCAAGGAAAGTAAGAAGGTCGAATTCCTTAGTGGTAAATGTCTTCTCCTCCCCATTGATCCATACCCGTCTGGCAGTCTTGTCGATCTTGACACCGCGGATCTCTATTATATCATTTTCCTGCTTGTTACGGCCTGCCGTCAAACGGTCAAATCTGGACAAATGCGCCTTAACCCTGGCTACCAGTTCGCTGGGGGAAAAGGGCTTGGTCATGTAATCATCAGCCCCCAGTCCCAATCCGTGGATCTTGTCGATATCGTCCTTCTTGGCGGAAACCATGATAATGGGAGTGTTCTTAGACTCTCGTATCTTTTTGCAGATATCGAATCCGTCCGTCCCGGGAAGCATAAGATCCAGGATAAATAGGTCGAAATCTTCAGCCAATGCCCGGTTCATTCCGGCAGTTCCGTCGTTCTCGATCTCTACCTCAAAGCCTGAAAGCTCCAGATAATCCTTCTCAAGCTCGGCTATAGTCTCCTCATCCTCAACTATCAGTATCCTGCTCATCTAAAACCACCTCCTGGTATTTTCTCAAAACGAAGTACATAACTGTCCCCTTATCTTCCTCGCTGGAGGCCCATATCTTGCCGCCATGGTCTTCCACTATCTTCTTGACTATGGACAGGCCGATACCGGATCCGCCCTGGGAGGAATTGCGGGAAGCGTCTGTTCTGTAGAATCTGTCGAATATATAGGGGATATCCTTCTTGGCTATTCCTTTGCCGTTATCCTCTATCTCTACCTGGATAAAATCTCCTACGTCCTTGATCCTCATATCTATATGGCCCTTGGCCTTATCTATATACTTAATGGAATTGCCGATAATGTTATGTATCACACGAGAAAGCTGCTCGCTGTCCGCCACCACCATAACATCGGAAGCCACATGGTTCTCATAGGTCAAGTCTATGTTCCTGGACTCCAGATCCAATGACAGTTCCTCGGTACAATCCCCGAAATAATCCCTGACATTGATCTTCTTAAAAGTGTAGGGAATGCGGTTGGTATCTATCTTACAGTAAAGAGTCAACTCATTTATCAGGGAATCCATCTCATTAGCTTTATTATAAATTGTCCTGATATATTTGTCCATTTTCTCCGGAGTATCCGCCACACCGTCCATGATCCCTTCTACATAGCCCTTAACGGCCGTTATAGGAGTCTTTAGGTCATGGGAAATGTTACTGATAAGCTCCTTGTTCTCCTTATCGCTCTCCAGTTTCTCGGCAGTGGAAGCTTTAAGCCTCGCCCTCATGTCTTCGAAATTGCTGAAAAGTTCACCGATCTCATCTCCGGAGTCATATTCCAGGGTAAAGTCCAGATCTCCCTCCTTGATCCTTTGGGTAGCCTCTTTCAGCTTACGCAGAGGAGTAACAATCCCCGTGTATATCCACCATGTAAGAAAAAGACTGGTAATGATAAGCACCAGGATGATGGACATGACTATCTGGAATCCCAGCTCCCTGATCTCCGGTGAGGGCTGCAGCGTAGGCGTTATAAGAAAAATGCTGCCCATTTCCACATCGCTGTTGGAGAAATCCAGCTGCCTTACCAGAACATCCAGACCGTCACTGATATAGTATCCCAGATCAGGATTCTCCGAGACCTGGCCGTATTCCGGCAAATGACCGAATAACCGGGGCATTTCATAATCGGCACCGTTATATATGATCTCCTCATCGCCCCTTACCAGGATAAACGCGCTCTTGTACTCCAGCTTTGCATTGGTCTCCTTTAAGAACTCCAAGTCCGTAAGGCGGTCCGGATCCTCCTCCGCGATAGCGGCCAGTTCTCCGTACACGCTCTTGGAATACTTGTCGGGAAGCTGAATGGAGTTCCCTAAGAATACATACTCTGAGGGATCGATCCCGTATTTCTGCTCAAGATTATTGGTATAAAACCTCATAAGGCCGAATATGGTGGCTGTAGCCAGAAATATCGGCATAAGGATCATTATTAAAAACGAAAGGATAAGTCTTTTTTGTAAATTCATCTATTCTGCACCTGCGGTAATAATTCACTGTCCCGGTCCCGGAACATCTCTCCCTGTTATTCCCGTCCACTGCTTACGATTATATCTTATTTTATTAAAGCTGGAAAGAATCTTTTGATCATATGAGGAAATCGCTCTTGACATATTATGGAAATGTTGTTAAAATTGCTCTTGGTAATATCTATTATCTGCTGTACTACATCTGTTTTTTGTTGTTCTGTTTCCGGGATATGTCGTTCTGTTCCTGTTTTTCGTTGTCAGCATCTGAGAAATATGCCCTAAATGGCCTTTATCCCTCCTCAGGGGCATACTATTTTCAAATATATCATCGGAAAACCGGTACAAATATGCCCTAGACTGAGTTTTTCGATGATTTAGGGCATACATTCTTATCACATTAACGCTTGATTCCTCCAATTTATATGCCTCAAATCAAGAATCCTCCTTTTTTAAGGCATACATCTCCATATTCCGCCCTTGAAAAACCCATTTTTTATGCCCCAAACCGAGCTAATTATATTTCAGAGGCATACCACTAATATTTTTTACAGATAATCAAGCAAAATTGTATGCCTCAAACAGAGGTGCATTACCACAAATTCGCAATAGGAGAAAAGAAGAATGAATGAATTGATCACACAACTTAACAAAAGGATCATACTCTTAAATAAAGCTATCAAAACTGCCGAGAAGGAGACCAACTCTTTCCCCGAAGGTAGCCTTCGCATTTCAAATCAAAAAAGGCAGAAAAGGTACTACCGGATAACACCGGATACTGATCATACGGGAGAATACATTAAACATGATAATGAGAAACTGATCCGGGCTCTGGCTCAGAGTGCTTATAACAAACACTTCCTCAAACTGGCTCACAACGAGCTGTCTAAACTTGAAAATACTATGTCCAGCTTGGAAAAAAACAACGCAGATAAAGCATTTCAGAATCTTTCGGATGACCGCAGGAGTCTTATATCACCGTATATCATCACGGATGAATTGTTTGCAAAGGAATGGCAGTCCAAACCATTCAAAAGCAATCCATATATGCCGGAAAACAGGGTATATGACACAAGAAGAGGAGAAAAAGTGCGTTCTAAGTCTGAAGCCATATTGGCAGATATACTCTATGAACAGTCAATACCCTACCATTACGAAATGCCCCTCGTCCTAAAAAACGGTGCAACCAGGTATCCTGACTTTACCCTGCTTAACATGAAAACAAGAGACGTAATCTACTTTGAACATTTCGGTTTACTGGATAATGAAGTATACCTGAACAATTGCTTGCATAAACTTGATGAATACAGACAAAACTGCATCTATCCCGGCAAAAATCTCATCTTTACTTACGAGACCGAAGAATGTCCTCTGGACATCAAAGGAATCCGGAAAATGCTGAAAGACCTGTTATTGTAGCTATATAAGAAATCAACTTGTGGCTGCCGCATTGCGACAGCCACACCTATGTTACCTGAAGTTAAGTCGTTTCTTGGTGAAATTATATCCCCACACCGACAGCCATCGACCGATATGGCCCGGGAGGTTGGCTCCTATGGAAAGGAAGCGGGTCCGAAGGAGGAAGTACGAATCCGGACATTTCTTCCTTGCGTATTTCCAGATGGCCTTCTTTTTCTTCAGGTCTCCCGGCTCATTCCTAATGTAGAGGAAGATGGAGGTGGTGGCAAGCATCAGGGCAAGATTACGCACCATATACCTGTAGAGCTTCCGTGGTAGGGCTCTATGATCAATATTTGAAAAACTGTCTATAACAAGCCTGGAAATGTGGAGCTGCTGATCCAACTGCCTTATCTGAACCGTCTCATTTACCGACTGATCCGGTCTTCCAATGGTGTACAGATAATAATCAACATCCATGTAGTATATGCTGTGAACGTGTCTTAAGGGACACATGACAAGAAGGTTGTCCGAATAGCATATATGGGAAGGAAGGGTCAGTTTGGTCTTATCCAGGACGTCTTTCCTGTAAATGAGATTATGGATCATCATATACTGGGTAGTAGAGAAACGCCCCATCTGGTCCCAGGTGGTAAGCCTGTCAGTGGGAAAAGCCCCCTTAAGGTTCATGGACACATCGGGAGAGCCTTCTTTCCGATAGACATAGTTGACCAGGAAAAGATCGGCCGGAGTCTCGGCCCCTTCAAGTTCCTCAAGCTTGTCCATGATATTAAGCAGGGCCTCGGTGTTAACGCAGTCATCGGCATCCACTATACAGAAATACTTCCCGGTGGCTTCCCGCATGCCGGTATTGACCGCCTGGCCGAAACCGCCGTTCTCCTGATGGATGGCCCGTATAATGTCGGGATATTTCTTCTCATAATCCTGAGCGATCTCCCAGGTGTTATCAGAAGGAGACCCGTCATCTACAACCAGTATCTCCAGAGTCTCGCCTCCGGGGACAAGGGAATCCAGGCAGTTACCCATAAATGCCGCTGAATTATAACAGGGCACCGTTACAGTTAAAATCTTTGAACTCAAAACAAACCCCTCATTCTTCTGTATTATTCTCACTGCAGGAGTCATCCTCGATATCTTCCATCTCCTGACCGTGGTATCCGCGGACATCTTTGGAGACTATCAGTATCACGAAGCCTATCAGCAGACCTACGTAAAATGTAACGACTCTCCATACAAGCATGGAAGACGTGGCCAGGTAACTCCCCAGATAACTGTAGAGAAGCATATAACTTCCCTCACTGCCGCCCGATGCACCGGGTATCGGCATAAATGTATTGAACATGGTTACTGCGCTGGCAAGAGCCAGAAGCTCAGGAAACCTTGTTATGTCAAGTTTCGCTCCCACCGCAAGGAATGAAAAGAACGGAATGGAGTACAGCATGGTAAGCTTAAGCGCGTTCAGGAAAAGCGTGGTAAAAAACAGTTTCTTGTTGGAAAACAGCGCTTTTGACTTGATGCGGAATTCCTTAAAAACGGACCTTAAGTTCTTTGAAGTTTTCTCATAATCCTTTACGATGTGAAGTTTTGAAAGTCCTTTAATGCATCTGTTTATGAAGAAATTCTGCAGCTTTTTTGAAGCCGAACCGATAAAGAGGACTGCCGTAACGCCTATATTCACAGCAAATCCGATAGCAGCAATGATCTTAGTCCCGACGCCTCCCGAGAAGATCAGGTCCGACCGCAGGAGCATACAAACAGCTGCATACACGACTATCACTATCTGGTAAGAAATAAGAGCCATGATGAGTATCCCGGATGCACATGTTCCGGACACACCCTGATGGCGGAAGACGTATACCTGAGCAAACTGCCCTCCTGTGGCAGAGGGTGTAAGGTCGCTGAAGAATATCCCCACCATATTATTGACAAATCCCTGTTTCAGTGAATAATCCTTGTTATACTGTCTGGCTATGACCTGCATGATGCGACCGTCAACTATGTAGTATCCCAGCATTAAAAGGAGCATGACAACAAGATACCCCGGCTTTACGGAAAGCAGGGCATCAACAACATCAGAGAGCTCATCTCCGACGGATATATATAATGAAAGGGCGCCAATGGCCACGATCACTATTATCGCAATAATGTACTTCATGAAGCGGTTTCTTTTCATGAGAAAATTTTAATTCAAACAGGCGTTTATGTCAAATCTGATGCCCGGTTCTGTTTTTCTTGTATATGCTCGTAAAATAAGGGATAATGTAATATGATAATTGATTCAATCCGGTGTGTGGATTCTAATTTTTTCAGGCAGGTAATGATATGTTATACATAGGGATCGATCTGGGAACTTCAGCAATTAAACTATTACTTATGGACGAGAAAGGGGAAATCCAAAAGACGGTATCCAAGTCTTATGACTTATACTTTCCCCGGCCCGGCTGGGCCGAGCAGAGCCCGGAGGACTGGTTTTCCGCCGCCTTAAGCGGTCTGCGGGATCTGTTACAGGATGCGGATTGCAGCCGGGTAGCAGGCATCGGTATCGGTGGGCAGATGCACGGCCTTGTTGTGCTGGATGAAAAGGATCAGGTTATCCGTCCTGCCATCCTATGGAATGACGGACGATCCACAGCCGAATGTGCTTTCCTGAACAATGAGATCGGGCAGGATAAGCTTTCGGCATATACAGCAAACATTGCATTTGCCGGTTTTACAGCGCCCAAGCTCCTTTGGATGAAGAAAAACGAGCCGGAGCAGTTCAAAAGGATTGATAAGATCATGCTGCCCAAGGATTACCTCATATACAGATTATCCGGAATACACTGCTCGGACGTGTCCGATGCATCAGGAACCCTTTATTTTGACGTTAAAAACAGACGTTGGTCTGAAGAAATGGCAGAAATCTGCGGGATAAGCATATCCTGTCTCGGTGAAGTCCATGAAAGCTTCGAGGCGGTAGGAACAATAAAGCCTGAAATTGCCGCAGAACTTGGACTGTCAGATAAGGTTGTCATCGCTGCCGGAGCGGGTGACAATGCGGCAGCGGCCGTGGGAACCGGAACCGTCGGTGACGGAAGATGTAATATTTCTCTCGGGACCAGCGGGACCATATTTATTTCTTCAAGCAGTTTTCGGCTTGATCCGAATAATGCGCTTCACTCATTTGCACATGCAGATGGCAGCTTCCATCTTATGGGATGTATGTTAAGCGCCGCATCCTGTAACAAGTGGTGGATGGAGGATATTCTGGGGACCGACCGGTTTGAAGATGAACAAAAGAATATAACGGGGCTTGGTGAGAATCATGTTTTCTTCCTGCCCTACCTTATGGGAGAGCGCTCACCCATAAATGATACATTCGCCCGGGGAACATTTACGGGGATCACCATGGATACCACAAGATCCGACATGACTCTGGCCGTCCTTTAAGGAGTTGCATTTGCCTTAAAAGATTCCTTCGAAGTGGCCAGAACTCTTGGAATCGATATTCCACGCACTAAGATCTGCGGTGGTGGTGCAAAAAGCCTGCTCTGGAGAAAGATCATCGCAAATGTTCTGGGGATCAGTCTGGATATAATTGAAAGTGAAGAGGGCCCCGGATATGGTGGCGCCATGCTTGCCGCCGTTGCATGTGGTGACTTCAAAAGCGTGGCAGAAGCCGCAGATTCCCTGGTTAAGGTTACGGAATCCATGAATCCCGAACCCGGACTTATGGAGAAATATGCAGACCGTTACCACGCTTTCAAACAAATCTATCCGGCATTAAAGCCGGTGTTTAGGCAATGCAGCTGATACTACTTATCAACAACAACCTTTAAATTAAGGCTATTTACCACCTTTAACGGTTACTTTTATTTTTTTAGATGCTTTACCATTTCTTACTGTTATCGTTGCCTTGCCTTTTTTCTTGCCCTGAATGGTAATCTTTCCGGTGCTCTTTGAATATTTGGCAGTGGCAATCTTGTTGTTGGAAGAGGTAACTTTGATGTTCTTCTTCTTAACGGTGGTTACCGTATCTTTTTTCCCTGCTTTAACGGTAACGTTTGATGATGAGATTGTAAGCGGAGCGCTCTTGACCGTCACCGCTATTTTTTCGGTAATCTTCCCCACCTTAACGGAAATGGTTGCTTTTCCTGCCTTTTTGCCGGTAATGAGTATTTTGCCTGTCTTTTTTGTATACTTTACCGAAGCAATCGAGGATTTGCTTGACTTAACGGTTGCTTTTGTTTTTTTCGGTAATGTTATAACGGCGGAAGCATCCTCATAAACAGTTGCCGTTTTTGCAGATAATCCTATGCGTGTATTAACCTTTTCCTTCGTTGGATTGACAATTTCAGTCCCACTGTTGACCATTGCATCGTTATCTACAATAAAAGCAGGTTTTACATTTGAATACTCTCTTTGCTTAACCTTTGTGCCTGTGTATGTTTTGACCTTGACGTTTGATAATATTTTATCGCTATTTACGGAGATGTTTTCATCTTTATTGCTGATTTCCACAGATGATCTTGCTTTTGCAGAAACCGAAACGGGACCGTTATCACCGGATGAAGACATAACGGCTCTATAATTAAAATTGTTTCCGGTTATTTTTAATAAACCATTATCAATAACAGCCTGGCTTATTGCCTCTCCTGAAAAAGCAATATAATTATCCTTTGAAACAACACTTACATCTGCGGTTTTCCCCAGATCACTAAAGGTTAGTTTACTTGAATTGTCTGTTTCTATTACTATTGATGTGTTTCGATCTGCAATAATAGCATCTAAATCATAAACAGGAAGATCTCCCGACAGTGAGGTACCATCGTAGAATAAATAACGGCCGTCATTATTTATAATCCTGCACCTTTTCCCCAGAGGGATTATTATCCTTGTATGATTTGATCCACCGGACTCTTTTGATCCGTCGGTATACTGTGTCGTACTCAATCTGTCATTCCTATTTGAGACAGATATATGCGGCATTTCTGAGAAGGAATCACCACAATCTAGGAAATAAAGATATAAATAAATCGAACCAATCTCAAGTATTCTATTGCCGATATCAACATTATATTCAAAGCCTGAAAAATCCCTTTCAATGAACATATAACCGTATTCTTCCGGTTTGTTTTCATCATAAACAGTGACTCGGAATTTATTATTTTCTGTATCAAAAACACATCCGGTTATTAAAACAGCATGTCCGGGATAGTCTTCTTCCTTTTCTCCGGGATAAGTATAGCCAAATAGTAATACTCGATTATTTGAACATGTCTCTACAAGGTTCTTCAGAAATGAAGGAAGATTATCTCCACTATAAACACTACTCCATTTATTACCAAATGTCTTAGAAATGGCCTCGGATCGACCTCCTTTTTCCAAAAATTGTGATAATTGATAATAGTTGATGCAATTTCTCAGTTTTTTATCATCTTTTGGCTTTGGTAAGGAATAATAAGAGGTACTACCAGTATCAGTTAAATCGGACAATTTAATGTAGCCCTCATAAACAAGCCCCATCGTCATGGCTATTCCGTAACAGGAGCCTCCCCACTGCTCATCCATATGAGTCAGAATCTTGTCTTTTTCCCCCTTGTTCGAGTTCTTTAATAATCTATTTTGGTAATAGGGATCAATAAAATAAGTTTCAACCTCTTCAAACCCTCCCCCGGGATAATTGCCATTTGTAAAGCTATTGTTGTCTCTTCCGATTTGGAAGCCGGAACCTAAAATGTCAAAGTTTACTCTCTTAGTGCCACTGTAATGCCCATTGCCTGTAATGATCATGGTGGCAGTTCCGACATTAGTATTATTCTCATATGACACCGTATAATCTGTTCCCTCATCGAGAACACGGAATTTATATACGGTTGGTTTCTGAGTGATTGCCGAACCGGTATAATCCTTATCTTCTACACCTGTGACAGTGGCATCTGATATATCCCATGTGATGGAAAAATCTACACACATGGTGCCGCTGTATTCACCTATACCACAAATGACCATGGTAGCAGTTCCGGGACTAGTATTATTTATATAAGACAGCGTATAGTCAGTGCCTTCTTTAAGCGTAACGCCGTCTACTTTGACTGTTGGGCTCTGGGTGCGTAGCGAAGAATTGTTACCGGTCCAAGCTATATTCTCTACACCTGTGACAGTGGCATTTAATATAGATTTTGCTTTCACCGGCAACGAAACAGACGAATTACAATTAATCCACAAAGCGGGGCGAACGCCCATAGAACCAGATTCACTGTAAGTTCCTACGATGTTAATAGAACCAGATCGCTCAACATACGTCGCAAAAGAACCATTACTACCAGGAGTCCGCAGCCACCAAGAGAAAGCGTTCTCACCGCTTGCGGTCTTGTAATATTCGTTACCAACTCCTGAATATTTCGTGCCTGCACAACGGAGCTCCCAATAATTATTAAAATACTTTTGCGCTTCCACTACGCTTAGCAGGAAAACCTTATCGCTTGTATCACTCCCCACAGGAGTATCCGGGTAGGCGGGATTCTTATCTGCCGTCACCGTGACAGTAGAAATAGCCGCCTTCTCAGACTGATCAAAGGCCTCATTCAAAAAATAACCATTAAGCCATGTGTGAAGAAAACATGTATCCCATGTAGACTGACCATATGACATGTGATTCAGGATATATTTACTTATCACAAGTATCTGGTTATTCTTCTTGTCCAGAACCTGCCATTCTATAGGCTCCTTGCCGTTTGCAGTATCATTATCCTGCTCGTATTTTCCAAAAGTTATAGTATCGCCGACTGTAATTTCCGGGGTCGCAGCATATACCTGGTTAGGTACTAACCCTTCAGCGAAAACACATCCTAAAACCATGGATACAGCCGACAGGATCGACAAAAATCTCTTTTGAATAATTCGTCCTTTCACTTGATCTACACTCCTCTTGACTTTCAAATATTACTGTTTATTGCTAAGCTAAAAGCAACCAAATAGTTGCATTATCGCTCATATTATACCACCATTTGGTAGTATTTCAATAGGTGGTCGGCTATGAAATATCAGCGATTAGAGGATCTACGTATAGATAATGACTTGACTCAGCAAGATGTTGCTGATATTTTACTCTGCCAAAGAGAAGTATATCGGCGCTATGAAAAGGGAACTCGTGAACTGCCCCTTTCATTTGCCATAACGCTTGCAAAGTATTATGACGTTTCTCTGGACTATCTTGTTGGTATTACAAATAAAAAGCATCCCTGTCCAAAAGAAAAATGAGGATTCATATCATATTTGAGGTATACTTCTGCGTCTGCGGCACCTGTGAACAAAACAAGCGCCGCAGGTTCCCCTGCGGCGTCACGTTTATTATCATGTTTTTTACAAGGCTGCGAGTTGCGTCTTAAGCCCCCATCTTACAAGTACTTCTTCAGTACATCCACCTTATTAAGCTCTTCCCAGGGAAGCTTGAGGTCGTTTCTTCCGAAATGGCCGTATGCTGCGGTCTGCTTGTAGATGGGACGGCGAAGGTCCAGCATCTTGATGATGCCGGCGGGACGAAGGTCGAAGTTCTCCCGGATTATCTCCACAAGCTTTTCATCTGAAACCTTACCTGTTCCATAGGTGTCTGCCATGATGGATGTGGGCTGTGCAACACCTATAGCGTAGGAAAGCTGTATCTCGCAGCGGTCAGCCAAACCTGCTGCAACTATATTCTTGGCAACATATCTTGCTGCATATGCTGCCGAACGGTCAACCTTGGTGCAGTCCTTTCCGGAGAATGCTCCGCCGCCGTGACGGGCATATCCGCCGTAGGTGTCTACTATGATCTTACGTCCTGTAAGACCCGAATCACCGTTAGGTCCTCCGATAACGAAACGACCTGTGGGATTGATAAAGAACTTGGTCTTATCATCGATGAGTTCCTTAGGAAGAACAGCATCAAATACATGCTTTCTGATATCCGCATGGATCTGGTCCTGGGTCACATCAGGGTCATGCTGGGTAGAAAGGACAACCGCCTCAAGCCTGATGGGCTTGCCGTTCTCATCATACTCAACGGATACCTGTGATTTCCCGTCGGGACGAAGGTAGGGCAGGGTGCCGTTCTTTCTTACTTCAGTAAGTCTCCTTGCTATCCTGTGGGCAAGGGAAATGGGATAGGGCATGTACTCTTCCGTCTCATTGGTCGCATATCCGAACATCATTCCCTGATCGCCTGCACCGATGGCCTCTATCTCATCATCAGTCATGGTATTCTCTTTTGCCTCCAGGGCCTTGTCTACTCCCATGGCAATATCACTGGACTGCTCATCGAGAGCTACCAGAACACTGCAGGTATTAGCGTCAAATCCGTATTCTGACTTGGTATATCCGATCTCCTTAATAGTGTCCCTGACCACCTTCTGGATATCAACATAAGCCTGGGTGGTTATCTCGCCCATAACCAGTACGAGACCGGTTGTGGTACAAGTCTCGCAAGCCACTCGGCTCATGGGATCCTGTTCAAGCATTGCATCCAATATGGCATCAGATATCTGATCGCAGATCTTATCCGGATGTCCCTCGGTAACTGACTCTGATGTAAATAGTCTTCTTTCCATAAATGATTCCTCCTGTGAAGTTTTGAAAAAAACAAGGCCCGCTATAAGCGGACCTGATACATTTGATATTCAAATCCTCTTATTGTTCGATTACTCGCTCAGGTTGGCACCTTCCTTAAAGGGGTTGCCGTGACTTCTCAGATCCTCTGTATCTCCATCACTCTGAATAAGAGAAAGATTACAATATTCGGTTTTCATATCGTGTCTACAGACTACAACCAAATCATGATTTTGTCAAGAGTATTACTCCAGCTTGAAGGCATTGACAAAGTCCTCGATCTTGGTAGCGGATTCAGCAACTGTCTGGGCGCTGTTATCAACGTTCTGGCTGCCGCTGGCAACCTCAACGGCTGATTCGACTACCCGGTCAACTGTATCCGTAACCTCAATGGTGCTGGCTGACTGCTGTTCCGATATAGCAGCCACGGATGCAGCGATCTCGTTGACATCGTTCATCATGCTTATCATATCTTCAACGGTGTGTCCTGTCTCGTTAAGGTTCTTAAATATAACCGCAAATGTCTCGCCTGCCGTACTTACAGCCTCTGCGCCCTGAGCGATCTCTTCCATATTGACCTTGGACTTCTCCGACAGGCTGCCTATCTGAGAAGTGATATCGGAAATAATGGATGCGATCTCAGTAGTCGCATTGGCACTCTCATTAGCCAGATTACCGATCTCACCCGCAACAACCGCAAAACCTCTGCCGGCCTCTCCGGCCCTTGCGGCCTCTATGGATGCATTAAGGGACAGGAGATTGGTCTGGGATGAGATGGAGTTGATCATCTCCACAATGGTATTGATCTTCTTGGCGCTCTCGTCCACACTGACAACCACGTTGTTCATGTCTGCCATGGATTCAGATACCTGCGCCATGTTGTCTCTGAGCTTCTCCATGTCATTCTGGCCCTGATCAGCCTGAACTATGAGAGATCTCATGGTCTCGCTGGCCTCGTTGCCCTTGGCCGTGAGGTCGGATACAGCTCCCGCCAGGGTGGTGGCGTTCTCTGCAAGTTCCGTAACAGAATCGGATATACCGCCCATGGTATCTCTGATCATGCTCATTGACTTGCTCTGGGTAATTGCCTGACGGTTTAAGTTGCCGGATACATCCTGGCTTGACCTGGCCTCACCCGAAAGCTTATTGGTAACAACCTGCATATTGCCCAAAGTGCTTCGCATGCTCTCAACATAATCCTTGATGCAGGCATGCATCACACCGATCTCATCATTCCCGGCGCTATGGATATCAACGGTAAAGTCTCCGGCGGTGATCCTCTCGATATTACCTGTAAGTTCTTTAACCGGCCTGGTGATATATCTCCTTGTAAGAACAAGCATAACAATGATAATGACCACAACAGCAGCGACCATGATGATCCAGCAGATCATCTGGAAGGAATTGAAGTCCTTCATCACATCATTCTTGTTAACGGAGGAAACCATGGTCCATGGTGTTCCGGGAACCGCGGAAAGAACTACGTAATATGTATCATTTCCTTCCCCCATCTCCTTAAAGCCTGTGGTTCCGGCAGTCAAAAGGGGTTGGAGGCCCTTCAGGAAAGGATCGTCCGAATGATCGGATATCTTGGACCCGTTATAATCTGGCATATAATAGGACAGGATAAAATCTTTGTGGAAGAGCATGGTAGTTCCTATATCCATCGGCTTGTACTCAGTGGTAGACTCCACTATGCCCTTTAAGGAAAGGTCAACGGCCATGACGCCTTTACGCCCGTCTGCAAGGGATACCGACCTGGAAGCCGTAACAACAAGGCTTCCCGTATCACTGTCAACATAGGGTTCCCCCAGGACGAATTCCTTTGAATCCTTACCCTGTATATACCAGTCTCTTTCCGTGATAACATAATCAGCATCGGGAGTCCATCCGGAAGGATCGATCCATGTTCCGTCTGAAAGTCCGCCGTACACTCCGTTAGCGGCCATCTCGCTCCGGCTCATGGTGGGCACCAGATACTCTGCCATCACATCATCATCGTCAAAATAGAAAAACTCAAGGGTATCTATATTCTGATCAAACCCCGTCAGGAGGCTGGTGATCTCCGAACCGACGGTAGCTGCATTTTTCTCTGAATCATTCTCCAGAGAAGATCTGGTGGTAGAGGTAATGATGCTTTGCGACTTCATGCTCAGGAATACTATGATGCAAATGATGGAAACAGCCACCAAAGGCACCAGTATCCTTAAGAGCTTGGTGCTGATGCTCGTCTTCACCTTCTTGGTATTATTCATGGAAAAACCCCCTTAAAATACTCATCAAAATAATTATAACACTCCTTATCTTCATATTTGAGACAAATCTACTTTTAATTAATTGAAATAATGGTATACTATATATCAAAAAAATCAGAAAGGTATATGTAAAGAATGATCGAAATAGATGTAAAAAAAGGCTTGATATTGGAAGGCGGCGCCATGCGGGGCATGTTTACCACCGGAGTACTGGACGTTTTTATGGAAAACGATATCACCTTCGATGGTACGGCAGGCATATCAGCAGGGGCCACCTTCGGATGCAATTTCAAATCGAAGCAGCCGGGAAGGGCCCTCAGATACAATCTGAAATACTGCAAGGACTGGAGATACTGCAGTTTCAGATCTCTGATCCGCACGGGAGATCTCTACGGTGTGGACTTCTGTTACCATGAGCTGCCTGACAAACTGGATGTATTCGACCGGGATACCTTTGCTTCCAATCCTATGGAGTTCTATATGGCAGCCACGGATGTAGATACCGGCCGTCCCGTATATCACAAATGTACCGACGGAGGAGAACTGGATCTTCTCTGGATGCAGGCTTCCGCTTCCATGCCGGCGGTTTCCCACATAGTACATATAGGAGACCGAAAGCTCCTTGACGGCGGGATAACCGATGCTGTGCCTTTCAAGTTCATGGAATATAAGGGATACAACCGAAATGTCATAGTACTGACCCAGCCTGACGGCTTCAGGAAAGAAAAAAGCAAAGCAGCACCGGTATTCGAGGTGATGCTTCGCAAATATCCAAAACTGGTCGTGGCTCTCCGCCGCAGACCTAAGATGTATAACCGTCAGATGTCTGATATCAAGCTTCGTGAGATAGCAGGAACCGCTTTCGTGATCCGCCCGCCGGAACCGCTGGGCATCAGCCGTACGGAAAACGATCCGGACGAACTGCAGCGGGTATACGATATCGGCCGTCAGATAGCTGAAAACAGACTGGAAGAACTCAGGGACTTCTTAAAATAGACTAGGCTTTAAATCCCCTGGAGGGATTATCCGCTGTGGTTTCATTCAGGCTCCCCTTACCGTAAGTCAGTCCGGCATAGACCTTCTGAGAATTCTTCATAAGGACCGGGGATTTATCCTCTAAACTTATCTCATAATACGCCTTGCGGATATTGGTGATGGAAATGATGGCCCCTTCAAGTTCTTTCGGATCATCTTTCCCCAGCGCTGCCGCAAGACACCGACTGCAGTACCTGTATATCTCCTGCAGCTGAAAAGAAATATCATAATGAAAATCAAGGCAGGATGAAAGCTCGCTTAAAACAGGCTGTGCATTGGAGACCGCCCTGCGGAACTCCTCCATATCTCCTGCCTCATGGCTTTCTTTGGCATCCTTCATATACTCCAGGAACAGGTCATATATGGCAACTATCAGCTCCGTCCTGTTACTCTGGGTCATCCTCATGGTAAACTCCTGTTTCTTCTCCCTGGTCATTTGATTACCTCTTTCACGTACTCAAGAAACTGCTTTGCAGTACCGTAAAGCTGCCTGGTCTGAACTTCATATTCATCCTCGGTGCTTTCGCCGGTTATACTCTCACCCTGCATAAACCTGTCTATATTGAGATTCGGTATCTGAGCAAACTGAAGGTCCGGCTGTTTTTCACTGCTTCCGAATAACCTCTCTGCCAGATGATCTCTGCTTCCCGAAAGCATATCAAGAGCCTCCCTGTTCTCGGCAGCGATCATTCCAGAGATACTGTTTTCCTTGATTATAAACTCTCCGGCAACCTTACCGCCAAGGCTTCGTCCCAGATCAAATACCACATCAACCTTACCCTTGTCACGTTTGCCACGAACGATCTTTAAGCTGACTCCTGCCACCTCATCCCCTATCAGAACGGGAATATCATAGTGTTCTTTCCGGGAGAGGCTCATGGTAAGGGCCATCTGTCCCTGCATCAGCCTGGCATTGGAAACGGAAAGGAGGTTGGCATCTTCGGCATTTATCATGCCTCTCATTACATTCTCGGCCACATCAGCCAGGGTCTCCATAGCCTCTGCCATTTCTCTGGGAGCTTTAATGCTCTCGCCCAGCTTCTCCAGTATCTGACCCTTAACGGCTTCCATGTTGGGTGCATCAGAGGCCTTGAACATGCGGTCATATCTGGTACTTCTTCTACCCATAAGGTCTCTGGCAGCCATGATATTATACAGATTAAGGGGAACATCGTTGTCTGTAAGGAGTCTGAGCACATCATCCTCCGCATAGCACGCATTCACGAATCTGCTCATCCGGAACTGCTGATATCGAAGCTCCATCTTTTCAGCCTCCCGGGCCTTGTCAGGATTCTCCCTGTAGGCCTCTGCAACCTGCTCCATAAGCTGGCTTAGAGTCTGATTCATGATGGGTTTATCGGCATCGGCATCTCTCATGTCTGCCGGTGAGATCTCAGCCGTCAGCTTTCTTGCTGCCATCTGATGGAAGGTCCGCTCTGCCTCCTGCCTGGTCTCTTCTCCCGGATGCTCCTGTGTAAATGCTCTCTCAGCCTGCATGGTAAATGCATTGATATTCTCCCGGTCGGCTGTGGGAACGTCGGTCTTGTCATCTATGGTGATGTTCATTCCTGTCTTTTTCCTGCTCCGAACTGCCGTCATAAGGTTCCTGATGGTAAGGTCTGCACCCTGCTCCATCAATGCCCCCACTACAGCGCCGTCAGTTTTTTCTATGCTTCGGAGCATCCTGTATATTCCTATATAGGAATCTCTCTCTTCAGGAGAGATCCCGCCTGTGTTCTGCAGCTTCCACAGGAATTCGCTGTATTTCTCGCTGCCTTCAAAATCATTAGCCTCATTTATGGAAAGGGCTGTGGTCCTCAATTCCTCCATGGTCATGTTAAGGGGGTTGATACTCTCCTTGATCATGTGAAGGACCGTGGCAGGCTTCAGTGCATCCAGCGTCTCGCTGACTGCCATATCCACGTTACGCATATTGACTATGTTGTCCACATTAATGGATACCCGGTTATATGCCAGGACTCTCACTGCCTTGGCATTCTCTGCCGTTACATCAAGCCCGAGATCCTGCAGTATATCCGGGATATTTCTGAAGGCTTTGTTGATGGAATCTCCCATATCCGCTCTGGGCCTTGTCATGAGAGTCTCATATTTCTGTGCAAGATGATCCAGAGACCCCTTAAGCTCAGTTCCTCTTTCAACTACCTGGTTTAAAGTCATGTCCAAAGGTTTCCATCCCAGGACATACTCCGGAACATTCTTTGCCTTCTCGGTCAGATCAAGGGTCTCTGTGATACGATCCAGCTTGTCTTCAGTTACTTCAATGCCTTCAGCCGACATCAGCCTCGAGTAAAACTCCCTCTCTGTCTGCTCCAGGTCCTCGACCATACGGGAAAGCTTCTCTATATCCGGAGTCTGACCATTATCCATCATGGTCTTCTGGGCCTTGTATGTCATTATGACCCGGGCCTCAGCCAATTGACGTTTCGATGTTATATATTTGCAATCCAGGTCATCCCCCAGAATATATCCTTCCATGGCTTTCTTGCCACGGTTCATGGATACGGTGGCCGCATCCGTCAGTTCCTCAACTGTAGCGGGGAGTTTGAGATTGTCATAGAATTCCTTGGCATACAGTGTATCAGCCTCAATGGGGATACTATTTGCCATAAGCCATCTTGCTGCGGCTTCGGTCTCTTCGTTAACCGGAAGCCCCGCTTCTTCAATAAATCCGTCTGCCTGAGCCCTTACCTCGTTCCAAAGTTGATCACTTATGGGTGTGGAATCGGTCTCAAGCGATGCATGCTCTGCCTTGTACAGATTCTCGATAGTAGGAAGAACGTCGTTGGAAATGAGGTATTTCTTATCCCCATCCGATAAGGGAAGGATCTTCTGGCCCTCTGCAACTGCCTTCATGGCCTCATTGACATTCTCCTCCGTAACGGGAACATCAACCTCCGCCATCTTGGCTGCTATTCTTCCGGCCATGGGATTAGAGCCGGTGACCTTTGCCACGTCACCCGGATCAAGGGTTTCCCCGTAATTCTGAAAATCATCGCTGCCCATTGCCATATAAATCTTGATCTTATCAATGACCGTAACATATCCCTCCGGGCTGGCATTGTCCGGAAGAAAACCGTTATCAGCCGCCTTGCCGGCATCGCAGGGCGTAACGGTACGTGCTATATAATCCAGATTCTGGTGGGTCATGGCCATCATTTCCGCTTCCGCCACCTGAGATATCTCCTCAAGAGAGCTTAAGGAGTCGGAATAACTCTTTTCCACATTGGTTCTGGGAAAGCCGTGGGACGGCCTGATGTTTGATGCTTTAGATGCAGATACACTGTCTTTAGACGCGCTGACATCAGTGGATAACCCGTTATCCACTGTCTGCGCTTTAAGTAAGCTGTCTTTCAAAAGACTTCCGTCGATTCTCATTTAATTCCTCCGAAATGTTGATCTTCATTTCTTATTTCGACAGAATGAAACCGAGACTTTATTAACTTTATGCAAAATCTTTTTCTTTAAGGACGCCTTCTTTTTTACGTCCCATCTTCAGCAGGCCCTTGGTAGCCCTCTTGATGGCATAGTCAACGATATCCATGACCTCTTCCAGAACGGTGTCCTGCTTGGAATACTGCATGAATCCGATCCTGTTGTACATGGCAAGGACACCCATCTCGTCTATGGTGAATCCCTGCTCGGCTGCATATGCCTTGCCGAAGCTTATAAGCTCATCGTTGTTGAAAATGGGTATGCTTATATGATTGGTAAATCTCTCTGCCAGATCAAAACTGCTGCCCAGAAGCCTGCTTAATCCGGCGGGAGCATCTTCCAGGATAACCGTTACATTGTATCCGCCGTTTTTCATAACCTCCAGAAGTTCCATGGCCTTTTCCTTATCCATGGATGCAGCCTTCTCTATAACGAGGCAGCCTCCGTTCAATCTTAAGAATATATCCTCCACTGACTTATTGTTCAGCTTCTCCGATGATATCTTGCCGAACTTACCGCTGTCCTTGAGCCCTATCTGCTGAATGACCTTAACCAGACAGGCTGCCAGCTTGGTCTTGCCCATGCCGGGAGCTCCGCTGATAATGATATTGCTCTTGTCCATAAGGCCGCGGGCATGAGCATTCTTCATGTCGCACAGAGTCTTGCATATCTGATCCTCAACGCCCTTTACATGCATAAAGTATGAGAACTCTTCCCTCTGCTCCGGACTTAATACATATTCTTTGACAGCTAAAGGCGGACGCTTGGAAGTACCGGATGTATCGGCAGTACCGGATGTATCGGATGTTTCAGAGGTTTCGGATTTACCGAACTCCGGCCTTATGATATTGCCGGTCTCTTTGGTGGCCGCTTCTTCCTTAACTTCTTCTGTTTTATCTGTTCCCTTATTCTCAGTATCCATGGCTGCCCGGAGCTGCTTCTGCAAACGCTCCTCTTCTTCCGCAGCCTTCTGTTTTCTCTCTCTCTCTTCTTCCTCAGCCTTCATGGCTGCTTCTGCCGCAGCCTTTCTCTTCATTTCTGCCTCAGCCTTGATACGATTACGGGTCTCTTCCTCAGCCCTCTGCATCTCCGCCATCTCAGCCTTGCGGGCTTCCTCCGCCTCACGGATCTTACGTTCACGCTCCTCGATCTCGGCCTGCTTTCTGGCTTCGATATCAGCCTTCCGCCTATCCGGAGAGGTAATACCGCTCATCATATTGACAACATCCTGCTGCCTCTTTAACTTCTCAAGGTCTTCAAATCTGAGGCGTCCCTGCTCTTCGTCCTCAAGCCTGCGGCGTCCGGCAGCCTCTGCCTCCTCCTTGGCCTTCTTATTGGCCTCCTGATATATAGGCATAACCTCACCCAGTTTGGAAATGATATCCTCGGTCTGGGCAATGGCTCTTGCCTTGTCTTTTTCAAAGCGTCTGGCTTCTTCCGCCTCATAGACCTTGTCCGCAGCACGCTTCATCATATCCCATTCCGCAAGTACATCTTCAATGGATAGCTGACCCGTGATCTGCTTCTCAACCTGGGGCTGCTCATCAGGAACTATAAGACTTATCTGGCCGTCATATTCCTCTGCCAGGATACTCTTAAACTCATCGTTAAAAGAAGAATCTTCTTTTTCTTCTTCAGGCTCCTTCTCCGGCTCCTTTTCATTTATCTTGAGCTCCGGAATACGGCTTGCATTAACAAGATTCTTAACATTATCAAGTGATTTGGTCACGTCCTCATTGCCTGTGGCGTTCATGATCTGATCCAGGTTCTTGGCCAGTTCCTTCTGAAGATTAATGGTATCGTAGAGCTCCACCTTCACTTCAACGGGCTTGATATCCCGCATCTCTTCTTCTGAGGGAACCTTGGGCTCATAATCAAGGGCCGTCTTCTTGTGCCGCTTATACTCAGACATCCTCTTAGCCCGCATATATTCATATCTTTCCATCTGGAGGGGAGTCAGGGGCTGGTGCAGAAGCTTAAGCTCCAACGCCTTCTCCACATACTTGCCCTCACCGAACCAGAGGAATATATCATTGCACTCATCTACGCATTGGGTTATAAGGCCTTTCTTGTGATACAGATAGGCCAGTTCATAAGCCCAGTTCTCCATAAACTCCCGGCTCTTGAGGTTCTCAAGAATTGTAATAAGCCGGTCTATAGGTGCACCCGACGTCTTCTCCATCTTGTATTGAAGTATAAATTTGTGGGGGTCTGAGGGCGCAAGCTGAACGAACATATTAAAATATTCCTTGGCGTCCTCAAGATTCTTGAGCTTGATGCTTACATCGCAGAGACGATACACTATCATCCTTCCGATGGGAGACCTCTCGTATGCCATAAGAAGTATCTCACGGCAATCCTCATATCTTCCCACACGATCGTATATGTCCGCCACATCACACAGTACGGCAACTCTCTTAACTCTGGCCCATTCGATGGTCTCGGCTATCTTACCTGCCGCCTGGTAATCCCCTACACTCTTAGCCTTTTCTATCTGCTCCATCTTGGTGCGATATTCATACCTGTCCACAATAATATCCCCGTAAATTCCCTTGTATCAAAACACGTCCTTGAGAAATATCTCATCCCCGGGACTGCATTTTTGTCACACTATATTATGTATATAATTATAAATAATCAGGTCAAAAAACACAACATGATGTTGTCTGATCGACCTTTATAAGTTTAACATAGCGTAAAATAGATGTCAAACTTACATCTTGCATTATAAAAAATGATGTGCTAAAATCGGCACAAAGGGGAGACATTTTCAAGATGGTTTTATCCCATCGGATTGGAAAGCAATATGTCTGACCCTATTATTTTAATACCGGCTCTCAATCCCGGAGAGCAGCTTATTACTATTATCACAGAGCTAAAGGAAGCCGGCTTCGACAGGATAGTCCTTGTTGATGACGGCAGCGACAGCAGCTGTGATCTTTTATTTTCCGAAGCAGAAAAAAAGGGCTGTATCCTCATAGTTCATGAAACCAACCTGGGGAAAGGCGCCGCATTAAAGACCGGCTTACAGGCTGCGGTCAATGTTTTCGGGGACGACATCAATGTCATAACTGCAGACTCTGACGGACAGCACAAGACGGAGGATATCCTCAGGATCAGTTATGCCCTGAACTACAATCCCGAAAAGCTTATACTGGGCGTCCGTGATTTCTCCTCCGAAAATGTTCCATTCAGGAGCCGGTTCGGCAATGTCGTCACTTCAAAGCTTTTCAAGATCACCTCCGGTGTATCATGTCCGGACACCCAGACGGGACTTCGGGGCATACCTGCATGCCTTATAGACCTGGCCCTGGAGACAGAAGGCACGCGATATGAGTACGAAATGAATTTCCTGAGCGAGGCTACAAAGAGAACGGGTCTATTCTGCGTTCCCATTGAAACCATATATGAGGACAACAACAGCGTATCCCACTTCAGGCCTGTACAGGACTCCATCCGTGTTTACGGAAGGTTCTTCAGATTCCTGATCTCCTCCCTTTCCGGATTCGTTGTGGACTATGCGGCATTTGCCCTTTTAGTCGGCGCTCTGACCGGATCCGGGACCGGATCGCAAAGCCAGGCCATAATCTACGCCACGGTCCTGGCAAGGATACTTTCGGGAATAGTCAACTTCCTGATGAATAAAAAATTCGCTTTTAAAAGTAAGGGAAATACCGCCATGGAAAGCGTTCGGTATCTGACACTGTTCTTTGCCCAGATGGGGACAAGCGCAGCACTGGTGGCGGGCCTTTCGCTATTCATTCCCGCCGTCGTCTCTAAGATAATAGTAGATACATCTCTGTTCTTCCTGAGTTTTATAATACAGAAAAGATGGGTGTTCCGATCATCCGATCCGTCTGTCCTCCCGGGAATACCGTCCGATCCTGCTGATCGCCAGTATGTCAAATATCAGGACAAGTACAACGAATATCACGTCTCCGATGATGGTGTCAAGGGAGGCCGCAATGTCATAAGCCCCATGAAGGATGACGGGAACAAGGAGAGCCAGTCTCCGGTTGCGGCGAAACAGCTTCCGGTCGTCAAAATAAAGGGCTGATTTTGCTGCTCCGTAATAATGGCCCATGAATATGGCAAATATGGCATGAGCGGGCACTGCAGTCAGCATCCTGATGATACCCGTCTCAAATCCGTATTGGAATACATACATAACGTTCTCAGCCAGCGCAAAGCCCATGCCGGTGCATACCGCATATACTATTCCATCAAACTCGTGGTCAAAGGCGGGATTATCCCAGCTGCACCTGTCCAGGACAAAGAATTTTCCCAGTTCCTCAAACAAAGCCACCACCAGCACATTCTGAACAACCAGATAAATGATCCCGGACGGATGCATAAAGTTGAGCAGCAGCCCATCAAGGAAACCTTCCAGTATCCCTATGGGAAATACTGAAATGATGCCGAAAAGGGTAAGAAAGGCCAGCAGAGGAGCCGGTTCCTTCTCCAGCTTATCCATCTTGTAGACCTTCCATATAAGAAATAGCTCGGGCAGAACAGCTACCCAGAATAAAATGACCATAACTATCGCACTACCTTGCCATAAGACAGGTTATCTCCCCAATGTACATGGTGTGAAAATCACCATTGGCATACCAGTTTTTCTCGATATCTCCGTCAATAAACTGATCCGGTGTAAGCTTAGTGGCTGAAAGCTTCTTGCATATGCATACAATGTAGCTCTCATC
This sequence comes from Lachnospiraceae bacterium, assembly GCA_017550165.1. Classification (GTDB taxonomy): domain Bacteria; phylum Bacillota; class Clostridia; order Lachnospirales; family Lachnospiraceae; genus SIG280. Next base: position 43,247 of record JAFZQH010000029.1, read on the forward strand.
TATATAAGGTGTCCCATTATAGAACTCGACAGACATCCTTGCATTGGCAATCTTGTCCTCATCACGTCCCGAAACCTGTCCAAGGTATTTAAGGGCAGAGTGCTGGTTCTTCTCGAAAAAGCCTATGGAAAATGTATCGCATTTATCCAGAAACTCCTTGGTATACCGGCTTTCTCTGACAACTATAAAAGCACAGTTTTTTCCCCACATGACTCCGGCTGATCCCCAACCTGCAGTCATGGTATTAACCTTTTCCTCATCTCCTGCAGTGATCAGAAACCAGTCCTTTCCTATCTTGAGGAAGGGGTTGAATTCTGCGAAATCGATATCTACCGGTTGAAATGCATGCTTCATGATGGTCACCTCACAAATATATTATTCTATTTTCTTCTTCCCCTGGTGAGCACGATCAGTCTCAAAAGCTGAAGAATTGAAGATACAAGGGATGCAACGTATGTAAGCGCCGCCGCCCGGAGCACCGTACGAGCTCCGTTATACTCTTCTCTTGTGGCAAACAGACTCTGATCGGATCCCAAGATCTGCAGCGCTCTGTTGGAGGCGTTGAACTCCACCGGAAGAGTGATGAGCTGGAACAGCACGATAAATGCGAAAAGAAAGACTCCGATATCCGCCAGTCCCATGATCCCGGTTATCCAGCCGATTATAATGATGGGCCAGTACAGATATGATCCGAATCTGGCTACCGGAACAGCTGCAGACCGGAGATTAAGCGGAGCGTACCCCACCGCATCCTGAATGGCATGACCGCACTCATGAGCCGCCACTCCTACAGCTGCCACGCTGGGGGTATCATACACTTCAGATGAAAGCCTTAGGACCTTATCCTTGGGATCGTAATGATCGCTTAGCTTTCCCGACACCCTCTCTATCCTCACATATGAAAGACCTGCCTGACTTAAGATCTTCTCTGCGGCTTGGCGCCCCGTCACCCCGGTCATGGTCCTCATCTGGTTATACTTCTTAAAAGCCGAATTAACTCTGGCAGAAGCAAGGAGGCAAATGGCCAATCCTATAAGTATCAGAATATACGTCCAGTCAAAGAAAAACGCTATCCTGCTGTCCCCCAGGGCACTTCCGTTGCCCATTCCGAACCAATACATGTGTCTGTCCTCTTCTTTCTCTGTTATCAGATCTAATTAAGTGTAGCAAATATCAAAGTCTTATTCAACTATTTGAGCCTGAATGACTGCAGCGTCTCAAACAGCTTCCTGAAATCGATGGGCTTGGGGATATGAGCATTCATTCCCGCATCAAGCGCCTTATCCTTATCTTCTCCGAAAGCATTGGCAGTCATGGCGATTATGGGTATATTGGCTAATTTGGGGTCCGGAAGCTGCCGGATCTGCCGTGTAGCCTCATATCCGTTAATTCGCGGCATCTGCACGTCCATAAGGATAAAGTCATAATAACCGGGTTGGCTGCAGGCCACTTTCTCCACGGCGTAAAAACCGTCCACTGCCTCTTCCACCGTAAGACCGGCCTCTTCCAGTATGATACGGGCGATCTCTCTGTTCATCTCGTTGTCTTCCGCAAGAAGAACTCTCATGCCGGACATATCCAATCCCTTTGCGGAACCCTGATCGTTTTCCACCTTTTCGGAACAAAGCCTCATGGTAAAACATATGGTGACCTTGGTTCCTTTGCCCTTTTCGGACTCAATGCCTATCGTTCCTCCCATGAGTTCAACAAGCCGCTTGACAATGGACATGCCCAAACCTGTACCCTCTATTCCGCTTACGGTGGAATTCCTCTCTCTTGCAAATGTATCGAATATCTTCGACAGGAACTCCTCGGACATTCCTATACCGTCATCTTCCACTATGAATTCATACTTACCCATATCCTCCAGAAAAGGTTCGGTCTGGCGTACGGTCATCATGACCGATCCGCCGGATTCAGTATATTTAATGGCGTTACTTGCCACATTCATAAGGACCTCATTTAAATGGACCTCATCGCCGTACACCTTGGTATCATGAATATCCTCGGCATGAAGCCCCAGAGAGACATGACGGGTATTGGCCATGGCTTTGCACATTATGATAATACCCTCAACACACTCCTTTATATCCAAGGGTTTCTCTTCCACAATGACATTACCGGACTCGATCCTTGCCATATCAAGAACATCATTGATAAGCTCAAGCAGATGCATTCCCGAAATATCGATCTTGTTCAGGCAGTCCTCCACCCTTTCCCTGTCATCAATATGGGTCTTGGCTATTCCTGTGTAACCCATGATGGCATTCATGGGAGTCCTGATATCGTGTGACATATTGAAGAGGAATGTGGTCTTGGCCCGCTCCGCATTTTCCGCCTTCTCAAGCCTCTCCTGAAGCACAACCCGGTCTATCTGTGCCAGCGTATCCTTCAGGATCCATATAAGATATGCGATCAGTATGATAACCTCTACGGTCCCGAATATGGAAAAGATATTCTTTATATTGTTTGAATTGGCAAACACCTTGTCTTCCTCGATATAAGCCATTACGATCCATTTATACGCATAAGAAGGCATATAGTACATATACATCCTGCCTCCGGTCTCTGCATCCACAAACACCGTCTTTCCCGTATCTCCCCGCTTGATCCCGTCTACTATATTACCGGGCCGATTGTTCATGGGGATATTCTCATTAAAGAAACCGTCCACGGTCCTGTAGTCCGTCTTATGTCCGGTGTCGAAAGTCAGTTCAAAGGTGTTGCCGTCGGCAAATGCTGCCTTCATTCCACCTCCAAAGCTTACATTATGGACAAGGTTAGGCAGTAATGACCTGTCTATGTACTTAACCAGCAGTGCGCCTATCCTACCCTCACTCATAACGGGGGTAACGCAAAGCATACTGTCAACTTCGGGATTACGGGCATCCTTTTCCAATCCTGCAAAATACGTCTCGGTCCTCTCCAGTCTCTTATATGTCTCTCCTGAATCCAGAGTCTCATCCTGTCCTTCCTCGTTGATCATGGTACCGTCTTTAAAGAGCAGCCTTATCGGAGACACGGTAATACCGGACCTCATTCCCTTCATCTGGTCATGAACAGCTTCTCCTTTAAGGTCTCCCAGGCGTGATAATACTCCGGCTTTGGCGTCGAGAGATTCTCCCTCGCCCTGCATTTTCTGGATAAATTCCTCGTTAATATCACAGGAACTGTCATAGAGACGCTCCCAGCACTGGGCCTCAGCCAGCTTGTATATCCTGAAAGCCATATAAAAAGTAATGCCTATTATCGCAACAATAAGCACAATGGTAATTAATATACGTCTTCCGTTGGAGTTCTTTTTCATAACATATCTCCGTGGAGTATCCGGGAACAGACCCAAATTGTACAGTTAGCCTCTACATTATATCACCTTTATCAGTAAAAATCACCTTTGTGTTCATCTTTCACAAAATATTTTTGATTGATAATATCAATTATATATGTTAAGATTTATTGGTAAAAATGTATATGGGCAGGTGGTATTTTGGAATTCAGGACTTTTACAGCTGAAGACGAAGAATATCCAGAGGTCTGTGCCTATGTGGAAGGCTGGCTTGAAGAGCATGACTGTCCCATGAAAGCGGCTATGCAGCTGACAGTAGCTCTGGAAGAGATATTCGTAAATATAGCCCATTACGCTTATCCTCATCCACCGGGTAAGATGGATCTTGGCTTGGAATGTGAAGGGAATGTGATCAGAATGTGCTTTATTGACAGCGGCACGCCCTTTGACCCACTGGCCAAGGAAGATCCGGATGTTACCCTCTCCGTGGAAGAGCGTGGGATAGGCGGTTTGGGAATTTTCATGGTCAAGAAGACCATGGACGATGTTACCTATGAATTTAAGGACGGCAAGAACATCCTTACCTTGACAAAGAATATATAATTACAGGAGGATTTATCATGGATATTAACAAGAACAGAAACGGTGAAGCACTGGAGATAGCACTTACAGGACGTCTTGATACCACCACGGCTCCCCAGCTTGACGAGGTTATTAAGAGTGATCTGGACGGAGTATCATCTCTCGTATTTAATCTTGCAAGCCTGGAGTACATTTCATCCGCAGGACTTCGTGTTCTTCTTTCGGCTCAGAAGGTTATGAACAAGCAGGGCCAGATGGTTGTGCGCAATGTTAAGGATGATATCATGGAAGTGTTTGATATTACCGGATTTGCTGATATTCTTACAATCGAATAAGCTATCGATATAATATGAAACGATCAAGGGAAGAGATTGACTGAATCTCTTCCCTTGCTGTTTCTGTCTGTTCTATCTGTTTCTAAGTTCTTCCACTGTCTCGAAGATCCCCTCGATCTCTTCGTCCATCATATCTTTCCAGTCGCCGTCATATTCCGTGATACATGAGTCCGGTGTGTCGGTGATCCTCTTGATATAGCCGTCCAAGGCTCCGAAATCCCTCTCATAGCAATGATAGGAATTGGCTCTGTGGGTGTAGGTGCCCATAGCCACTCCGACTCCGTCAGCCACGCGCCTCTGGAGCATGATAAGGGCAAACATGTTCATAAATGAGGCCTTGCAAGCATCATTGCTCCTGAAAAGCACCTTGCAGTCCAGACGGCCGCCGTGAATAAAATACTGTATATGCTGAAGACAGGCAGGATCCTCAGATCCGATATCACTTGAATTACGGATAAGGACTACCGCCCTCCTGGATGAGGGGTTGCGCTTTAATTCATTAATGACAAAGTCTATCTGGTTCTTGCCGTCACAGTTGACCATCCGGTCATGGTAGGTATATACCCAGTTGCCCTTCTCCACCTCAAAATCCAGGATCCCGTCCAGCATTTCCATGATATACTGCTGAAGCTCTCTGGGGCCTCCGATAAAGCATTTGCTGATAAGGGGCTCCGAAAGGGGCTCCGTGATATGAATGGTCATGGACGTATCAAGACAGGTGGTGTTCCAGTCGGCACAGTCTACTATCTCGCCTTTGCTCTTAAGGGCAAGAAGGGCCTTATGATAGGCCACGGGTAATGTCTTCTCCTCTACAAATATCTCCGCCATAAAAAAATCCTTTCTCCTAAGCACTTCTGCTATAACATCTTATAACATTTCGTTGTTTTTCGTCAACGTTTGATATATTATAGTATAAGAGATTTTACCTGAAAAGGGGACTGTTATGGAACGTTTCGGAATGGATCGTTTGAAAAACATATTGGGGATCAACAAGGTAGGTCTGTGGATCTATGAGCAGAACGGCGATTCTGCGCCAAGGATGTACTTTGATGATAATATGAAGGACCAATGCGGGATCAGGGAAGAGATGTCTCCCGAGGATCTGTATACCTACTGGTACAGTCGTATCTGTGATGGCTATGAGGATCTTATCAAGGAAGGGTTAAGCAGCATCGCTTCCAGGGAACACGCCGAAGTTCTCTATGAATGGAACCATCCCGAGAAGGGTCCCATGTTCGTCCGCACAGGAGGTCTTATCGACAAGTCTTATTCGGAAGGCACCCGCACCGAGGGCTTCCAGCAGGATGTTACCGATATCATCCACATTCAAAAAGAACAATACGAAAAGCAGATCTCCCAGATCAGGGAGTCTTCCAGAGTTCGTTCCATTATAGCCGGTCTTGCCAATGACTATGATTACATAGGTCATATATCATTCCCGGATAATAGCCTTAAGACCTACCGTTCCACCTCCAAATTCCTGGAGCGGATGCAGGTGACCGATGCTCTGCCCGCCAATTCTGCGGTCTTCAGGCAGCTTATAGAAGATAATACCTGGCCGGAGGATCATGAACGTTTTATCAGAAAAGGAAACCGAAACACCATCCTTCAGGAGATCAACCATAACGATACCTACCAGTTTGATTTCCGTCTTGCTTACCGGGGAGAGCCGGAGTATTACCGCATCAAATACGTCAAGAGCAACGATGAAAAAGATTCCCTTATCGTGGGTATCACCAATATAGACCAGCAGGTCAAGGCAAGAGAGAAAGAGGCCGCCCTCCAGGAGTCCATTCGTCAGGCCACCCGGGAGAACGAGGCCAAGACTTCTTTCCTTTTCAACATGTCCCACGATATCAGGACGCCCATGAACGCCATTACCGGTTATACCGCCATGGCCAAAAAATATGTTAATTATCCCGACAGGGTTACCGATTACCTGGAGAAGATAGATATCTCCGGTCAGCAGCTTCTGCGCCTTATCAACCAGGTCCTTGATATGTCCAGGATCGAGGCTAACAAGGTGGTCATCAACGAAGAAGCCCTGGATATCGTTACAAGATTTGATGATGTCCTGACCATAGTTGACTCTACCGCAAGGAACGCCGGTATCAGGCTTAAGGGCGTTATCAAGAATATCACCAACCGCACGGTATACTGTGATGACCTCCGGATGAATCAGGTCATATTGAACATTCTGGGTAATGCCGTTAAATACACCCGACCCGGCGGTATGGTCACTGCTACTCTGGAGCAGCTCCGTTCCGATGACAAGGAGTCCGGCTGTTACAAGATAACCGTTGCGGACACGGGTATCGGAATGAGCGAGGAGTTCCTGGATAAGATATTTGATGAATTCTCCAGAGAGCGTAATTCCACCTCCAGCAAGATCGAAGGTACGGGTCTGGGAATGTCTATTGTAAAGAAGCTTCTTGACGCTTTGGGAGGTACCATTGATATCAAATCAACCCCCGGGAAAGGAACCACTGTCAGCGTAGTTATCAATTTCCGCCTCGCAGATGAGGAATCCGTTCCCATCAGGGAGACCACCCAGGCTGATACTGATATCCTCAACGGCAAACGTGTCCTTTTGGTTGAAGACAATGAGATGAACCGTGAGATCGCAAGGAGTATCCTTGAAGAATTCGGAATGATCGTCTTCGAAGCAGAAGACGGAGATATCGCCGTCCGCAAGGTTGAAGAAGCCGAGGCCGGCTATTATGACTATGTGCTTATGGATGTCCAGATGCCCCGGATGAACGGGTTCGAGGCTACACGGGCCATAAGGGAACTCCCTGATAAGGAAAAGTCCGGGCTCCCCATTATCGCTATGACCGCTAACGCTTTCTCAGAAGATAAGCAGCGGGTTCTTGCTTCAGGAATGGACGCTCACCTTCCCAAACCCATAGACATCACTGATCTTGTCATTACCCTTGGCAGATTCGCAAGAACTTAAGTTTTCACTAGAATCGAGAAGAGCAGGACCATTCATCCTGCTCTTTTTAAATATATCAATACTCTTTTGACTATACAGCAATCTGTGCCCCTCCTGCCAGCTGCTGTTCTTCATTCTCTCCTTCAGTCTCGGTTATAACAAGCCCCTCCATCTTCTTGTTCTCTTCCATCAGCTTACGACCGCCGATACAGGAAACATTAACAAGTATTATGGATATGATATAGAATCCGAAAGCCAGTAAAAGACTTACGCTATACGATCCGAATATAGCTGCGACCCCGGCGTAAACCGTATGACATAATGCGCCGGCAAAGGCGAACATTATCATAACAATGGAATTGATCCTCGCATAGTCTTTCTTCCCGAAGATCTCCCTCGCAACCTGGGGCGAAACTACCATGGTCTGGCATATTCCCATTCCGTAAAGAGCACATCCCACGTACATCATAGGACTTGATCCGCTGACAGATAGTATCAATGCTCCCAAAGCGCCGATGGAGCTGTAGATGGTGGCCGCCATCCGGACACCTATCTTATCGCATAGTATCCCCAGAGGAACATTTGCAATAAGCTGAATGACCATACAGATACTTACCAGCAGCGATCCCGTGTTAGGACTTAATCCCATGGTAACCGCATGGCTGGGGAACTGCTGATTAAAACCTCCTCCTATGGAAAGGAAGAATGCCACGAATATGGTTGTAAAAAAGATGGGCATCTTTAATGCATCCTTTAGGGATGTTCCGTAAGTAACGTTGGATACCTTGCTGCCTTCTTTAACGACCGTCTCTCCCAGCTCTACGCCGTAGGGAAGCAGTCCCATGTCTTCCGGCTTGTTGACCAGCATGAATATGGCTGTGGGAAGCATGAGCACCAGCGCTATCACCGCATATACGCGATAGGCAGTCTGCCATCCGTAAGCCTGGATGATGTTGGTGGCGATGGGAGAAAGGATAGCCCCCGTGATCCCGGAAAAAGCAAAGGATATTCCGGATGCGAAGCCCCTCTTCTTCTCGAACCAGTTACTAATCAATATGGATATGGGCAGCGGTGCGATAAAGGAAATGGATATTCCCAGCGGGACCGCTATGATATACCAATGCATGAGATCCGTCCCAAAGGACATGAACACAAAGCATACCGCCATAACTATCGTGGCTATGGACAACAGCAGTTTGATATTCCCCTTTGGGATCATCCTGCCTGCGATATACATTCCGATTATCAGCCCTAATCCCTGGATGGTCATGTAAAATGAGACTGCCGCTTTTGTTACGCCCAAAGCATCGGCAACAAATGGCAGAAACACTCCGACGGAATTGAGGCACATTCCAAAACCGACAGACATCATAATACACGTTCCTATCAATATAACCCAACAATAATGTGTTTTCTTTCTATTATTCATCAGTTCTTCCCCCGCAGTCTTGATCAGAAATACCTTCTCTTATCTTAAAGGTTTGCGTACTGCTTCATTGAGTATTCGATTATCTCCGTCTCAAATACTCTGTATCTCTCAGCATCATTAAAATTAAGGTTAAGAACAACACCTGCTCCACCTGTAACATGAGCACCGAATCCGTCTACGATATCTCTCGCATATTTGCGAAGACCCTCGTGATCAACGTCCATGTCATAAAGGATAAAGGGATTGGGCGCATACTCGCATGTAACCCTGTCACCGTACTTATCCATGATCCCCCTGATGTCATTGATCACCTGTATCTCCAGCATATCGGGCTTAAGCTCTTCCATGATATCCGGAATGAACTGCTCGATCTTGCCGCAGTTGTGGAACTCGATCTTAACTCCCCTTGCACGGAAAGCATCAAATATCCTTCTGGTAGGCTCAAGAAGCAGTTCTTCCATGGTATCTACCGAGAAGAATCCCGATTTGGCTGTCCCCCAGTCATCGTTATATATAACGAAATCAAAATCATAAATATCAGCCATACGGTTAAAGATCTCTATCTTGTAATCAGCCATTGCATTGAAAAACGATTTGCAGCTGTCCGGATCCTCAAGAAGAGCGATCAGGGCATTCTCAAATCCCATGAACATATGCATACGCTCGAAGATACCGTTACCGTAGGGCGTTGCAAGAACCTTATTGGGATTCTTTTTAAAATTGGGAGATGCCTCCCACACATAATCGTCCATGTTAGGCCACTTAACGTACTTCTCCCAGTCTGAGATCTCCTCGAACATGATACCTTCCGGCGTAGGTGTCCCGTAAGTCTCAGAAAAGATATACTTGCATCCGAACCAGTCATCCGTAGCGGAATTCATGGAACGGGGCATATCCTGATTGGCTTTGCAAAGGGCAAACTGGGTGGTCCTGTACTGGTTTGCCATCCACATGGGCTTCTCATGATTGATGGCCTTTAAAAAGTTCTCACGCTCACTGATGGGAAGATCAAGTCCCAGATCAGGAGGCGCGATGGGCTTTATGGCCGATACTTTGATGTCTGAACATTTCATATTACCTTCTCCTCCATTCTCCTGAAAATGTTACTGACTCTTTGTTATTTTCAATTATAGGGCTGCGATATTTCGAAAAAAATGTGTCGAAAATACAAAAGGGAAGGGCCAAAAATCCCCTTGCAAAAAAATCTTTTGGACGAGGCGTACATATATGACGATTTTTTTCGTGTTACCTTTTTCCCGAAGATGTGATATACTAGGCAACACACAAGGGAACAGTGATACAAGATATTCTCAGGGGAGGTAAATATGAGACTCAGTATGTGGATGATCGCCAACAGGCTTAACGCGCTTGAGCCTGAAGTACACATCAAAGATGACTCTCCCGCCAATCTGGTCAGCGCCAGGATTGCCGTCGCGCCCAACTGTGTCCGGGTTTACAAGGACGGTAAGGATGTTGTATGCCGTTCGGGAGATGACTATTTCGTACTACATGACATAGAATTTGACTACGTCTTTGACGTGGTCCAGAGTATCTTCGATTTTTATAACGAATGGAGCAACTCTGTCCAGGAAGCTGCCACGGACGCCAACTTCCAGCAGATAATAGATGACTGCTGGTTCTTATTCAATAATCCCATTTCCATGACCGACAGCAGTAACAGGTGCCTGGCCTTAAGCAGCCAGTATCTGGATACCGAGGTGGATGAGGAGTGGGAGTACCTTTCGAAGAATCATTTTTCTTCCATTGATTTCGTGCGCAGGATGAGGAATTCATACCAGAGAGTGGATCTGTACCAGAAGAACAAGCCGGTATACCTGGATTCCCGGACAGTGGACATCCCCTTTGATACCCTTTCCACGGCCATTTATTTTCAGGATTACTACTGCGGAAGGATCACCATCATCGCAAAAGAGCGTGAGATCAACCCGGGAGACACTCAGGTGATAAAATATCTTCTTAATATAATGACGCCTGTTATGTATATGATACAAAACCAGGATGATGACGAGATCCACAGGCCCGTCTTCCGTGATCTTATACTGGGCAAGACCTCCAGCAAGGCCATAATCAAGGCCCAGACCGACTATCTTGAATGGAATATGGATGATGTCTTCCAGGTTTGTACCCTGCGGCTGCCCAAAGCCTTTAATGACCGGTCCGGCGCTGCCATGATGGGGAACCTTATACGACGGCATTCCATTAACGCCTTTGTTACCATTATAGATGAAGAAATAGTTGTCATATATAATCTGAAGTTTATGACCAAAGAGCTTCTTATAGAAACCATACAGATGGTCCTGGTGGATAAGGACAAGTACCAGATGGGCATCAGCAGCCCCATGGAAGGGATCTATTCATTAAAGATGTACTACGAACAGGCCTGTGCCGCCATAGAGTACGGCAGTCTTCTTAACCCGAAGGATAAGGTGTTCTACTTCTATGACTATGCTCTCTACTATATATTTGAGAACAACGATCCGGACGTGATATACCATGCGATGCATCCCGATGTCCGTTATCTGGACAAGCTGGATCATTCGGAGAACGGCGAATGGGTCAGCCTTCTTAAGGCCTTTTTCGATAACGAGTGCTCCCTGGTCAACACTGCCAAGGCACTCTTCGTCCACCGGAACACCCTGGTATACAGGCTTAATAAACTAAAGGATCTGATGTATTACGACCTTCACGAACAGTACAACCGAGACTACATCAAACAGTCAATAATGATGCTGCATTTCTTCAGGATCAAATACGGAGTTAACTTCGGCAGATAGCTTTTGGTGTCCACGTACAAAAAATAATCTGACCTCCCTTTTCGGGGAAAAGAGTTTTTGTATGTGGACACCATTTTTTTGTCCTTTTACGGGTCTTATAATCAAAGCATAGAAACCCTTTTGTATGTGCAGTACATATAAGATCGGAAGTATTAAGGAGGAGGAGAAGATGGGAGATTACGCATTTGATGCTGCAGTTGAACTGAGTAACTGCGGCACCTATGAAGGAGCTCCGAAGCCCTATGGCATGCCGGGAAGCCCTGCGAAGAAGTTCAACACGCCGATCACGCCGAAAGAGAACTTCCTGCGCATAGCCCGGGGTGAGAAGCCCCTTTGGGTTCCCAACGTAAGTTCCGAATTCAACAACATCCAGCCGTCCTGCATGCCTGATGCACAGGCACGGAATCACGGCGGATTTGACTGGTTCGGCATCGAATGGGAATTCGAGCAGAAATCCAACGCAGCCATGGTCAAGCCGGGAACGAGAAGGCTCAGCGACATATGTAATTGGAGGGAGGAGCTGACCTTCCCGAACCTTTCGGACATTGACTGGGAGAAGAACAGAAAGGAAGAGTACGGTGACCGTCTCTACCCTGACCGTCCCACCAATTTCTGTATCGTCAACGGATGGATGGAGCGTCTGGCTGACATGACCAGCTTCGAGGATTGTCTGTGTGCTTTACTTGAGGAACCGGAAGAGGTTAATGCCTTATTCGAAAGATTTACCGACTTCCACATTGAACTGGTGGGGATCGCCCATGACGTATACGGCGCAGACCTGATCACCATCCACGATGATATGGGAACACAGAGAAGTCCCTTTATCTCGCCGGATACATTCAGGGAATGCCTGATGCCTCATTACAAGCGATTCAACAAGGCCGTTCACGACCTGGGAATGTACACTAACTTCCACAGCTGCGGTAATGTAGGCAAGCTGATACCGCTCTTTATAGAGTCGGGATTCGATTTCTGGGAGGGACAGGATAACGCCAATGATAAGAAGGCCCTTCTGGACGAATACGGCAGCAAGCTGAAACAGATATCCGTATATGTTGAGAACCCCGCAGGCAGTGACGAGGAGTACGCCGAAAGGATCGAGAACAACCTTAAGAAGATGGGCAGCGCCGGAACATATATATGCTGGTTCGTTAACACCAAGCCGGATTCCAAGATCAGTCCCTTTGAGACCATTTACACAACCGGGCGGAAGATGTTCTGCGGAGTAAAGGAGTAGCCATGTTAACACCTAAAGAGAACATGATCAGGATGCTTAATCATGAGATCCCGGAATACGTTCCCTATCAGCCCGAGGCATTCCAGCTTATCCGGGCCAACGCCCTTCACGAGAAGCCTCTGGGATACGTAACAGGCTATGACTGGTTCGGAGTTCACTGGACCTGCGAGGACGGGCTGGCGGTTCCCACGGCAGGCCGGAAGCCGGTTCTGGAGGATATCACAGAATGGCGGGAAAAGGTTGTATTCCCGGACCTGGATAACTGGGACTGGGAGAAATACGCCGTTGAAGACACAAAAGACCGTGACCCCGGCAAGCTGACATTTATCATCATGCCCACGGGACCTTTTGAAAGACTCCATGCCCTGATGGGATTTGAGAATGCCCTGTGCGCCCTGATGGAGGATCCCGAGGAGTGCGGTGAATTCTTCTCGGCAGTGTGTGACTTCAAGATTAAGCAGCTTTACTATTTAAAAAAGTATTACCATGTTGACATCGTTCATTTTCACGATGACTGGGGACAGCAAAAGGATATGTTCTTCGATCCCGATATCTGGAGACAGTACATCCGTCCCCACATAATACGTGTTGTTAATGCAGCACATGACCTTGATATTTATTTCATCATGCATTCCTGCGGCAAGATCGACCGGATCGCACCTGAGATAGCCGACATGGGGATCGATATGCTGGATCCCTGTCAGCCCATCAACGACCTGGCATCATGGAAGAGGGACTTCGGAAGCAAATGTGCATTCATGGGCGGCATAGATGCCCAGAATATCATCGACAACGAGAAGGCTTCCGAGGATGAGATCAGGCAGGAGGTTCGCAGAAAGATCGATCTTCTTGCGCCCGGAGGCGGATACATACCCTTTGCGGTATCCATGTCTCCCCGCAACGCCATTGCATTGGATGAGATAAAAAAATACGGCGCCACCTTTTATCAAAGGGCAGCCCAATAAAGACATACGATAATAATAGTATAAGGAGGAAAGTATATTATGTCAGAACAAGCAGTATCAACAAAACCCAAATACGGCGCGCTAGTACAGATCACAGCTCTGTGTATCGCCCTCATGATGTATACCACATCAGTAACCACACCAGCCTTAAGTGCCATTGCACAATCAGTAGGCGTTGATTATGAGGCCATCAAACTGGTTTCTTCATTGCCTTCACTTATGCTGGTGTTCTTCTCACTTGTAGGCGGATGGCTCACCACTAAATTATCCATCAAGAAATGTACTATCATTTCATTAGTTCTTATGGCTGTAGGCGGTCTTCCCGGAATATTCGGAGGATATGAGTTCATCGTTGCCAGCCGTGTGTTCTTCGGAGCAGGCTATGGTATGGTATTCGTTCTTGCATCAGCAGTTATCACAGACCTCTTCGATGGTTCCACAAAGGACAGAATGATGGGCTGGAAGTCAGGTGTAGGCGCTATCGCAGGTGTTATCTTCCAGACACTTGGTGGTATCCTTGTAGCTATTAACTGGAGATTTGTATTCTTGTGCATCTTCCTTTGCATCCCCATCCTTCTTCTGGTTCTGTTCTTCCTGCCGGATACAGGCGTACAGGCTTCCAAAGGACCTGCAACAGGTAAGTTTACATCACAGTTATGGATCACCGTAATAGTAGGTTTCCTTTTAAATGTATTCCAGTTTGCTTACATGCAGAACATGACACTGGTTATCTTAGATCCTGCCAATACCATCGGTACAGCACTTGATGCAGCTAATATCCTTTCCATGTTTACAGCTCTTTCATTTGTTGCCGGTCTCGTATACTTCATGTTCAGTAAGTGGGTTGGCAGATTTACGCCGGCTATCGCAATACTTCTCGTAGGTATCGGATTCCTGGTAGCATTGTATGCACAGTCAGTTCCCATGTTCTTCGTTGCATCAGCTCTCTTCGGTCTGGGATTTGGTTTCACCAACCCCTCACTGACACTTGTTGCTGCAGCCGGAGTAACACATCCTTCCAAGACACCGCGTGCCATCTCCATCTACGTATGCGCAACCGGTCTCGGACAGTTCTTCTGTACATACATCCTGAACTTCCTGGTAGGTATCTTCGGATTTACCGGAACCAGAGCTCAGTGGAACGTTTCAGCATACGCCATCACAGGCGGAGCTATTATCGGTCTTGTTCTCCTTGCAGTATTAGGCGGCAAGAAGGCTACTTCAGCAGCAGCAACAGCAACAGAATAAGCTCATATAAAGATCCATCGAAAAGCCTCTCCGGAAATCTCCGGGGAGGCTTTTCATTGTAAAGAAGAACTATGAATTAAAGGAAAACTACTAAACGGCTATTTCATGGTGATACTTGTAATAATCAGCTCCGTATGTGGTGGCTTCATCCAGCATCCAATTACGGATCTTCTTAGGTGTCTCATCTCCCACACGGGCAACTATGGCACCACCGCCTGAAACGGCAAATCCACCGTCTGCTGCGTATTTATCAATAGTGTCTCTTACCTGCTTTCTGATCTCCTGCTCATCAACTTCAGGGTATGTAGCAGGGGGAACCCAATCCCAACATCCTGCTATGGCAAGCTTGCGTCCCATCTTTTTCTTAACGGCAAGCAGATCATTGGTGGTTTGGGCAGGATCCCATACCCTTACGCCGGCTTCGGACAGTTTCATCATGAAGAGGTCACTGTGACCGCAGTTGTGAAACTGGACCGGAAGACCGTGATCCTTAGCATCCTCGATAAGCGCCGTGTAAAAGGGAAGAAGAAGTTCATCAAACATCCTCTCGCTGACAAAGGGCTGGAATTTGGCTGCGGTATCATCCAAGAGGTAGATGACATCCGGCGAGTAATACTCTATAACCTTGTGCTGGAATTCAAGGTAATACTCCAACTGGTATTCATTAAGCTTCTTAACCTGCTCCGGCTCCTCCATCATGGCACACAGGCCTTCTTCAAATCCCATGAATGCCATAAGGTTCTGGAAGAATTGACCGTCTACTGCCGAGAGTACAAGGGACTGCTTACGGTCTACCTTCAAAACATTGGTCAGAAACTCATTATCTTTTTCTGCCATGGCTTTCCAGTCCACTGCATTCAGATCCGGATTCTTAATGACCTTCTCCCAGTCATTGATATCCTCTAAGAGGTAGTCCCATGTCTTGGGCATGGCAGCGTTCCCTGTCTCTTCATTCGTTATGTACTCAACTCCCCATGGATCCTTACCGCCCTGTGGCCCGTGAAAGCTGTGTATGGACGGATTGGACATTACCAACGCCGGGGTATAGCCCGGAAAGGGCATCATCATGAAGATCGGTATATATTCCGGGATTTTCTCCTCAAACAGACAGTAATAGTTCTCTCCTGGTGTAAGCATAAGTACCAAACCTCCTTTCATTCTATGATACATCTTAAATATACTCTTGTTTCCGGAGCGAAAGTATGGGTCGCACGTACAAAAAAGGTGCAAAAAAATACTCAAAAACAGTGGTGTTTTTGAGTATGAACAACAAATACTCCTATCGATCGGTTATCCGACTATCTCCAGCTCAATGCTGTATTCTTCCGGAGAGGCTATGCACAAGCCATAGGCGTATTCCTCTTCGGTATAAGGCACGTATAGGCGGCATCTCCCAAGATCGATATCATGAAGCCCCGGCCAGTCTCCTATCTCCTTAAGCCCGATCCCTGACCCGCTTATATCCACTTCAAATGAATCAAGGGGCATGGCAAGTCCCTGTCCTGTCACTTTTATCACACTTTCCTTTAAGGTCCAGTACCTGTAAAAGCCTTCTGCCGCAGTCTCCATTCGCGCCCGCTTTTCCAGTTCCGAAAGACCACCCTCTATATTGAAGCTCTCCTTGATCCGCCTTGCCTCACCCTCCGAAAAGAACCTTCCCGAGATACTCATCTTGCTCTCTGCCCGGGCCTCATCCGTCTCAATCTTTTCTACATCACACCCTATCCTGACATCGGATAATGCACATAATGCACGTTGCCCTGAGTGTGAAAGATTGTAATAAAAGGGCGCTTCTCTTTCCACATCTTCCACCGAAGACAATTCATCATCCTTAAGACCCAGCCGGTTCTTTGCTTCCTCAAGAAGTACTCCGACCCCCAGGGACAGATTCTTTGCAGATGCGGGCTTCAGCGCATCGATCTTATCCCTGCGATAGGCCGGCACCATGTTATAGTAATTTTTAAAAGTATCCCCATGATTAAAACGAGATACATCCATTATAAAAAAATAACAGATCCTGCTGTTGCTATCCGCCATATATCTCACCTAAAGAGGACGCAGGAGCGTTACTGACGTCTCCTGCGGTCTCTTGCACCTTTATAATGATCCTTCTTTGCTTTATACATCTCAGTCTCTGCATCCCGTATAAGATCCTGAATATCATCCACCTTACCGGTCCCTCTGGCATATCCCACAGAAGCGCTGTACCCGTAAGTGCTCAATGCCTTGCCGAAGCCTTCCACATCTCCGGTTATATCTTCTTTTTCCTTGTCGAATACAAAGACTACAAATTCATCTCCGCCTATACGATAGGAGTTCTCGTCTCCCCATATCTTGGAGATATAGAGCGCTACCCGTCGCAGCATATCATCTCCGGCCTCATGGCCCTTCTCATTGTTAACCTCGTGAAGACCGTTAACGTCAATGTAAATACAGGTGATGCTCTCATAATCCATATCAGCATATACTTCCAGCTGACGCTCATAATAGTACCGGTTCTTCAGCTTGGTAAGAGTATCGTGGTCCCTTGCCCGGATGGCCTTGTTCAAAGCGGCCTCCTGCTGCATCCTGTATCTGACGATATCGTCCACATCACGAAAAGCAATAATAAGGTTAGCCCACCCGTGGGGATCCCTGGCCTTGGCAATGATGACCTGCATATACCTGTATTCGTCCCCTTTAACGATCCTTCTGTAAGTGTGCTTAACAACTCCCTGCTCCGGGATCCGCTGCATCAGGGCATCGTAATCAAAAAGTTCCAGTAAGTCCTCCCTGTCATCGGGCACAATATAGTCATGGATATAATGCTTAATAACCGGCTCAATGTTCCGGCCGTCTCTCCGTATGCTTCTGAGCATATCCCTGGTCTCGGGCTTGTATGCTCTGAAGAGCTCCAGTTGACGATTGGGCTTGGCCAGCCATACGCTGTTATACTCGTGGCTTAAGCCTTCCAGCAGGGCGTACTGCATGGTGAATTCTTCTTTAAGCTGCTGCTCCTGACGGATCTCCTTGTCCTTTACGGCAAATCCCATAACCGCAACATTGGAACCGTCTTCCTGCTCGATCTTAACGCACTTCATCTCACAGTATTCATTATTGTTATTCAGATACACCTTGGTAAAAGAATCTGAAGTTTTGAGCTTTCGAATGATATACTCCGGGGAAAGGATGTGAAGCATCTTCTTCTTCTCGCTCTCAATAACAGCCTTTTCAACATACACAACGATGGCCTTTTCATAATCAAGCTTATAAAACTGATCCCCGAACATCCCTTCTATACGGGCACTCAAATTGTAAGGATATACCTCACCCGTATCGAGCTTTACGTAATAAACAGATGCATACTCCTTACTAAGGGCATATATACCGGACTGATACTGCTTCTCCCGTTCCCTCGACAGTTCCTCTTTACTGAGGCCCTCCGAAGTCTTTAACTCGTCTGTCTTTTTCATATCTTCCCCCTGCCATGTCATCCCTGTCATATCATCTGGCTCTTCGATCATTTTTTCCCTGGTAATGCGAACGTTTCTCTGCGTACATCCTCTCTTCGGCCTGTTTTATAAAGGCCGGCATATCTATCTCTGAAAGCGGGCCCGTGGACTCTCCCATGGATACCCTGTATCCCTCGTCCGTTATAACTTTACGGAACTGCCGCATTTCTTCCAGAATGTCTTCTTCCTTCCTGTCGAACAAGAATGCCACAAACTCATCCCCGCCGATGCGGTATGTGTCGGTCATGCCCCAGTAAGCCCGGATATTGTCGGCAACGAACTTGAGCATGATATCTCCGGCCTCGTGGCCCTTAGTATTGTTGAGTTCATGCAGTCCGTCAACGTCTACGTATATACAGCTGATGCTGTTTCTGTCCATCTCCACATATTCCTTCAGCCGGCGCTCATAGCAGAATCTGTTGTTCATGTTGGTAAGGCCGTCGGAATCCCTCTCTCTTACCACGTTGTTGAAACGTTCTCTCTCCTGGATCTGCTGGCGGATAGTGGCATCAACATCGCGAAAGGCCATAACTATATTGGTCTCGCCATCAACCCCAATAGCCCGGGCGAAACAGGTCTGGTGGTATGTCTCATTACCCTCGGGATCGACACGCCTGTACGTGACCGGCATGATCCCGTTCTCGGGAATGTTCTTTATCAGGTTATAGTAGGTTCCCTCCTCCAGCAATCTGGGCTGATCCTGGGGTGATACGTATCTCTTAACGTAAAGGGGCATACATAGGGCATAATCCTTTACCTCCATACCGATGCGGAGGGCCTCCATGATGGTCGTGATCCCCGTAGTACGGTATAGCTCCATGGTACGATCGGGATGGATAAGCCATACCGTATGATACTCTCGGCTGAGACCGTCCATCAGAGACTGCTGGAAATCCCGCTCTCTGGCATCTTCCATCTTGGAACGGATCTCATCATCCTTCACTCCGTATCCCATTATAACAGTGCTGATATCATCCCCCTGTTCAGGCTGGACGTACTTGATCTCACAATACTTATTATCGCTGTTTAAGTATTCCCGAAGATAGGTATCGCTTTTGCGAAGGCTCCACTTGACATACTCCCTGGAAAGCACGAGAAGCAGATGCTCTTTCTGGTCCTGGATGACGGTATCCATGATATATGCAGAGATGGCATTATCGTAATCCAGCGTACCTCCTGACTCTTCAAAGGCCCCGGCAGTGGTGGGGGAAAGGTAGCAGGGTGTCATCTCGTTCTTATCCAGATCTACGATAAATACCTCGGGATATTCCTGGCTCAGGGCAAAAACAGTGGAAGCATATTTTCTGTTAATGCTTTCACGTATGATCCTCTCCCGGGCTTCTCTTCCTACTTCCTTAAGCCCTATAACTACAGCCTCAGGCTCGCTCTCAGGCTCCCCTGTCTTGGAAATGATCAGCTGATTATACAGATAGCCAAACTCCCTGTACTTCCATCTGGCATTAATTATCTCACGGTTGGTATTCTTCAGGGCTTCAAGATATGAATCCACATTGACTGCTGAAAGGACGTCCTCCAGATCATCCGGATGAATATGCTCCTTTATGAGCCGGATCATCTCGGAATAAGGGTCCCCCGCGGATCCAAGCTCATCATTTGTAATATCTGCGGCATCATAATCCATAAGCCGCAACGCCCTTTTATCGCTCTTTACATTGTGGTAATACAGAAACATGTAATCACGGCTGAACACCGACAGAATATCCAGATTAACCTGTTCTTCCGTATTACCGTTATCAGAATAAACTGTATCGTTAATTACCTTCATCGTGCACCGTACATCTCCTGATGTGTGATTGAATATATTTTAACACAGAAATGCGGTATTTGCCACGGTTTATTATCATTCTTTGCCGTCCCAGCAGTATGTGCACAACTTACATCCCTCAAGTCCCGTGGCGGCTATCATATCGTCTAACCTGTTGAACTTCAGGGTCGTAAAATTAAGCTCTTTTCTGATCTCCTCCAGCATGTTGGCATAGCGCTCGCTTTCAGGATCTGCGTATTCCTTCAGAACTTCGTCGGTGACCTTGCCGCCCTCCAGCCGTTCTATGACTCTTCTTGTAATAAGCTCCATCTCTGAGGATGACCTGGAGAAATTCAGGTACTTGCAACCAAAGAGAAGGGGCGGACAGGCCGGTCTTATATGAACCTCCTTAGCCCCGTTTTCATACAGGTACTCTGTAGTCTCACGAAGCTGGGTCCCCCGGACTATGGAGTCATCAATTAGCAGGATGCTCTTATCCTTTATCAGATCAGTCACTGCCAGCATCTTCATCTTGGCAATGAGATTTCTCTTACTCTGCATCGTAGGCATAAATGATCTGGGCCATGTAGGAGTATATTTGATAAAGGGTCTGGAGAAGGGAACTCCCGACTCGTTGGCATAGCCTACTGCATGGGCTGTCCCGGAATCCGGCACCCCGGCTACGATATCAGGCTTAACATCCCCCTTGTCTCTCTTGGCCATGCTTTCGCCGCAGTTGTATCTCATCTGCTCAACGCTTAAGCCCTCATAAGAACTGGCAGGGTAACCGTAATAGATCCACAGGAAGGTGCATATCTTCATGTCCTTTCCCGGATCGGCAAGGGTATGACAATTCTTATCCGTTACAACAACTATCTCTCCCGGTCCCAGTTCCTTGAAATCTGAGTATCCCAGATTCTTATATGCATAATTCTCAAAGGAAACACAGTAGGCTCCCTTCTTATGTCCGACCACCACCGGGGTCCTTCCAAGCCTGTCTCTGGCCGCATATATTCCCGCATGATTGAGGATGAGGATGGACATGGATCCTTCCACCACCTCCTGAACAAAGGAGATTCCCTCTATGATATTGGCCTTGGTATTGATAAGGGCGGCCACAAGCTCTGTAGCATTGATCTCTCCGGTACTCATTTCCTGAAAATGAACATGGCCGGAATCAAAGAGGATCTGGGTCAGTTCCTCCATGTTGTTGATCTTTCCGACAGTGGCTATGGCATATGTCCCGTGGTGAGACCTTATGGTAAGGGGCTGGGGTTCATAATCGGAAATGATCCCTATACCGTATTTGCCATGCATATCCGATACATCCTTATCAAACTTTGTCCTGAACGGCGCATTCTCTATATTATGTATAGCCCGCTGAAATCCGTCCTCGCCATATACTGCCATTCCGCCTCTCCTGGTTCCCAGGTGGGAATGATAATCTACTCCGAAAAACAGGTCAAATACACAATCCTCTTTTGATGCAACACCGAAAAATCCACCCATACTCCTATATTCCCTTTCGTCTGTATCCTTTTATCATAACTTGTTAACAATGTTACCGGGACGCTCTCCTTTTTCCACTTTGGCTATGTCGTCCCAGAGCATACCGAACCCTCTTACAAACGAAGAATTGGTAATCCCGCCGATATGACAGCTTAAGATTAGCTTATCGGCAACCTCTTTGTCAACCGTAACTATGGGGTTATCACTGCCTACAGGTTCGCCGGCTATGGTATCCAGCCCTGCCCCTGCTATATGCCCCGACTTTATGGCATCGATGAGAGCCCGGGTATCAACCAGCTCTCCTCTGGCTGTGTTGATAAGATAGGCTCCTTTTTTCATCTTGGAAAGGAATTCCTCATTGATACTGCCGACTGTTGTCGGAGTTACCGGAATATGGATGCTCAGGATATCTGCCCTTGCACACATGTCACTGAGCTCTGCATATGTTACACCATACTGCTTCTCGGTCTCCGGTGACGCTCTGCGTACATCATAATAGAGCACCCGTGCGCCTATACATCCTGCGAATTTTGCAAGGTGCTTAGCTATATCTCCGAATCCGTAGAGTCCTATGGTACAGTCGGCCAGTTCCTTTAAGGAGCCTTTGACCATGTAATCCTCCTTGATGGAGATCTGCCTGCCCTCATATACTCCGCGATTACAGCCTATCACATCCCGCAGTAATCCCAGCATGAGCATCAAAGCCTGCTCTGCCACTGCGGAAGCATTCATTCCCTTGCAGTTGCACACATAGACCCCTTTCTCCCTGGCGGCGTCCACATCCACGCCCTGGAAACCCACTCCGTCGGAATGGATCATCTTGAGATCAGGCAGTCCGTTAATGACTCCCGCCGTAACCTTACCCATGGCATCAACTATTATGACCTCTGCATCCTTTCCCGCAGCAATGATCTCTTCGTCTGAAGATCCTACGGGAACGTAGGTTATGTCGTGGGAAGCATATATTTTGGGGTCGGTCTTCTCCTGCAGGCGTCCCTCTTTTTCTATGGCAAGTATCTTCATGGCGTTCCCTCCTTATGTCTTCTTGCTCATTATTATAACATAGTCCCGAGAATGCTTAAAGCATTCTTGGGACGGACATTGGCAACTTGTTGGTCATCACACAAACACCCTGCTGTTTGCAAGCAAGCTTGCACAGCAGGGTGTTTGGTGATTACTGTATCAGATGTGATGGAATTTCTTATAATCTATGGGCTTGCCTGCGTCGCGAAGCTCTTTTGCCAGTTTGGCATTGGCCGTATAGAGACCATGCTTCTTTTTCTCAACAAGCTTCTTATAAGACGGATCCTTCTTCTCAAACTTCTTGTTCCTGGGAAGGGGAACATTCTGATCTACAAGGATATCCTGAACCTTTTTGATATTAACATCATGGGCAGTAGCGCCATCCTTAACCGCTACATATGCAGCGACTCCGGCGGCCTGACCCGTACCCACGCACTGGGGGATAAGGTCCAGCCAATCAATGGCTATCCCGTCTGCCGAGAAATGTCTTCCGGCTACGATAAGGTTCTCAACCTCTTTCTTCTTGGGAAGAAGGGCTCTGTAAGGAATCTCAACGGGTCCGCAGTCGTTGAGCTGACTGATGGTGGAATGCCATGCGATAACATCATCGTGTTCAATAGCAAAGGCAAAATCATCGGGTGTCATGACGTACTCACCGATAAGCCTCTTTGAGATCCTGGTCCCAAGCTGAGGTGCTATGTCATAAAGGAAGGCATTGCCGAATGCAACCGGGCAGGCTTCCCTTAAGTATTCAAGAACCTCTCTCATGGTGTTCCTGGTGTTCATCTCAGTCTCGGTCTGATCCTTAACACAGGCGCAGTCCCTGTTGGAGTGCCAGTTGTTCATCCACATTATGGTGGGGTCGTTGCTGGCTATGGGAATGGATCTGAACCCTGCCTTAGCCGCAAGTCCGGCACGCAGTGCCATGTACTCGTCGGGATGAAGCGCCTTCCACTCAGCATATGCAGCATTGTCACATCCGCCGATCCTCCATACAAGGGCCGTAGTATTTGCTCTTGTGACTTCGTCGGACATGGAACTGTAGGATGCTCCCGCCCTGGAATAAATGTCTCCGTCTCCGGTGGCATCTATCACTATCTTGGCAGTGATGGCCTTACGGCCTTCCTTTGACTCGTAGAACACGCCCTTAATGGTCTTTTTCTCCATGATGGGAGCGACACCATAGCAATGATACATAACCTTGATGGCTTTCTTATGCTCAAGGAGCATCTTGTCCATCTCTATCTTTAACTGATTGGGCTCAAAATATACGGATCTTACCAGGCAGGCTTCCTTACAACCTTCATAACCGCCGCGGCTGGTGCAATCCATATGGGACTTCCATCTGTATACCAGCACGGGATCGGTACTGCCGACTTCGTCAAGACTCGGGGCCGCAACAGCTCCCGGGATCTTCTCGAGCCTGGTGAACCATTCCTCCTGCAAGCCTCTTACGAAAGGCTTATCATACCAGGAAAGGTTGGGGACCATGATAACATATCCGCCTGTAACATCTCCTCCCATGTATCCGTAACGTTCAAGAAGGACTATGTTCTTGGCTCCGGCTCTGGCCGCAGCGATAGCTGCGGAATGACCTGCTGCGCCTCCTCCAACGATAAGGATGTCGCAGTCTTCCTCAACGGGAATCTTTCTTGAGCCTTCCAATATAGTGTCTATCTTAGTATTCTTTGTTGATTTTGTTGTACTTTTAGTCGTGCTTTTTTCTTTAACTGCCATCATCATTTCCTCCGAAAAAAGAGTGTACTATCCGGAGAGCCCGGCAAAACGGGCTCCCGGATAAGGATTTATGAACTAATTCCAGTACTTCAAGAATTATTTGATGATGATACCTGCAACACCGCAGATAAGAGTAGCGATAACTATGTAAAGAATGTTGGTAACAACACCCTTGGTCCATACGAACTTCTTCGTGATCTCCTCCCTGTTAAGGAACAAGGGAGCATATGCAATAGCACCCGGTGTAAGGAATGCGCACATAGCTGACATGATGGTCGCAACTGCAAGTACTGTCGCATTACCCTGTCCGGCCTGCTGCATTGTACATGCAAGCGGGATACATACAGCGTTGATGGTGAAGCTGATGGGCATACCGTTTGTGAAGTTGGTGAATATACAGGAAGCAGCAACACAGAGGAATACCATGATAAACCATGAAGCATTGCCCAGGATGGGTGAAAGAGCGCCCTGGATAGCTGCGCAGATACCAAGTCCGTTCTCTCCTGTTGATGCAATTGCATTACCGAGGATTGTGAAGCAACCTGCTGTAGCTACAATACCCCACATGGTCCTGGACTGCAACAGCTTAACACCGTTGATATAGGGCTTGCCGTCCTTTGTCCTGATAAGACAGAGGATAACAAAGAGAACGATCCAGATCCATGTACTTCCGATCTGATTGTAGAATGCCAGTACAGGTGAACCTGCCGGAAGAGCGATACTGATGATAAGGAAAACGATACCAACAATCATGAAGCCGAGTAAGGTCTTCTGTCTTCCGTTCATTGTAAGCTGCTCTTTTGTGAAATTCATCTTGGAGACATCAAAGTTCTTAAGCGGAGTTAAGTCTGTCTTCCAAACGAATCTCATGAATACGATGTAAAGGATAACAAATACCAGAACTACAAGTGTAGCAACTACAAGGTATACCCAATCGATAAAGGGAAGTCCAACCTTCTCCATGATACCCTTGATGATGGCGATGGATGAAAGATGAATGCCCTTGAAGGGAAGGATATATGCACCCATGGCTGCGATAAATGTTCCCAGTAATAATTCTCTCTTAAGATCACTGTCTTTCTCGATCCCGCACATCTCACATACACCATCAATGATGGGATAGAATAAAAGAAGCATGGTTGTGGGGCTGGAAACCAGTGCAGCGCCGATAAGCACTGTGATGAAAAGTGTGGTTATAAATTTGATAGGATGTCCCTGAAGGCTCTTCATGGACAGCATCTTACGGGCGAGAACGTCAACTGCTCCGGACTCCGTAACGGCACCGGTAAGGGCCATAACCCAGATGATCTGCTGGATGGTAACGTTACCGAACCATGTTCCCAGGATCGCTGAAGCTGTTGTGTAACCGCTCATAACAATAGCGAAGAGACCCATAACGCAGGGCCAGAATGTTTCATTGGTAGCAAGGATGATAACCAAAACACCAATGAAGATGCCGATGATGGATACACCGACGGGTGTTATGCCTGCAAACGGAGGTACAATCTTTCCAAATGCGAACATGAAAAGAAGACCTATCACGGTCCAGACATAATAAGATACATTATTGTTCTTTGTTTCTGCCATAATTCTTTCCCCTTTCGAATTTTATAAAGAATTAAAAGAACTTTATGATAATTTTATATTATATATAATTTTTGCAACAGTAAAGTAGCATTTAGGGACCATCTGTGCTATAATTGTCACGGATAGCAGATGGGCAAATTTCCTTTAAAATCAAGGCATTCGTGCATCATATCAACAATTATATGTCTATTTTTATATATGTATACGGGGTGTTTTATGAGAGAAAAAAAGAACGAATACTTTCTTAAAGTGTGTGAGACCGGCAACATTACTACTGCTGCCGATGAGCTGTTCATTTCCAGGTCGGTTCTTTCCCGCGCGCTGCATGAACTTGAAGAGGAATTCGACGCCACATTATTTACACGTTCAAAGCAGGGTGTGGAACTTACTGAGAGCGGCAAGGTGATCCGTGACATGATCCAGTCCATCGAGGCTAACTACAGATATGCCAGGGACAAGCTTTCCGATGTAAAGAAACAGACTGCATCGGATAATATCAAGATAGGGATCACGCCTACCAACGGCCTCGTCTTTTACAAAAAATACTACTCCGCATTTACCAACGAATTCCCGGACATCCAACTGACCATGGAAGAACACAGTGCATTTGACATAAGCACTTTGCTGATGGACAGGTCTCTTGATGTGGGTATAACTCCCGTGGTATATGGGGATGATTACTTTGATAATATGGTATTATTCTCCGATAAGCTTGTTCTGGGGATGAGAAAAAATGATCCTCTGGCGAAGAAAAATGTTATCAGCCTTTCAGACATGACCGATCTTCCCCTGGGTTTCTTAAGCGCCAGGGTCCCCATGGAAGGCATAGTAAAAGAGTATATTTCAGCTCAGCGTAAGACCGCCAATATCGTGGTGCGAACCACTGATAAAGAGCTGCTGCATCAGATGGCCGCAGACGGCATCTGCTATCCGCTCCTTACAAAAGACATGATGTCGGCATGGAAAGACATAAGCTATCGGCAGCTGGGATTTATCACGCCCAGCGTGATCCGGCTCATCTGGCCCAGGATGTCAGTGATCCGTCCCGGACTGGAGACCTTTATCAATTTCATGAAACGCTGCGATGGCAGCGCCTAAGGCGCCCATATATTGGGCATCGTCCGTGTATTTCACGTCCACGCCCAGTTCCTTCGACAGAGCGGCTCGAACGCCCCCGTTCTGAGCGACCCCTCCGGACATGAAGACTTCCTCTTTTATGCCTGCTCTTTTTGCAAGAGCGGCTACTCTGCTGGCAACGGATCCGCAGATCCCCGCCACCAGATCATCTTTATTGACATTCTTCGAGAGCTGGGAAATAACCTCGCTTTCAGCAAATACCGTGCATGTAGAAGATATGGATACAGGTGATGCGGAGCGGAGGGCATATTCTTCCAGTTCCTCCACGCCTATCATGAGGATCCCGGCCATAACGTCAAGAAAACGGCCTGTGCCGGCAGCGCATTTATCATTCATGACAAAGTTTGATATGCTGCCTGAATCCGTCAATGATATTACCTTGGCATCCTGGCCGCCAATATCAATGATGGTCCGGCAGCCGGGATTTGCAAAGAAAACGCCTTTGCCATGGCAGGAGAGTTCGCTCATCTCGCCGTTCATTTTCTCAAATGTAGTCCTGCCGTAACCGGTGGCCATTATGAAAGCTATATCCGACTCGTTAAGTCCGGCGGCGGACAGGACCTCTTCGTAAGACTGCTTTGGTCCCTTTGTTCCGGTTCCCGCCACCACAAGGGATTTGGCGACGATCTCCTTACCGTCGCGCAGAATAACACATTTTGAAGTTGTGGATCCTATGTCTATCCCTAAAGTGTACATTACCCTATCCTCTGGCAGTCGGTAGCTTCGCCTGCCGCGATCATGGCATCTATCTGTTCATTGGAATATCCGAGTTTAGCAAGTACCTCCCTGGTCTGCTCTCCGAGGAAAGCTGACCTTTTGTATTCAGGCACTTCCGTATCAGAAAAAACTACAGGTGTGCGGACCATTGTACGTTCCGCTCCGTTATCCATGGTGACTTTCGCCAGGCAGCCGCTCTCCCAGGCCTGGGGATCCTTTAAAATCTCGCTCCATGTTGCGCATCTGCCGTAGGGCAGGTCTGCCTTGTCCATGATCTCGCACATTTCGTCCATGGTATGCTTAGCCACCTCAGACCTTACTATCTCGTAGAACTCCTCCAGATTGTCCTGAAGGTTGGTAAGGGGATAGAACTTCTCATTTCCGATAAGATCCTCCCTGCCGATGGCTGTCATGAAACGGTCATATAATACGTTATATTGGGGCATGGCTATCTGGAGCCAGCCGCCATCCTTGGTTTTATGAGTGATCTGAAGCTGGTTGGCAAGCTTTTTACGTGATACGGGGAACTGTGTGGACACATCCCCGTACTGGTTGGCCTGGAGCATCAATGCCACATCCCAGATAGCTGTATGATAGAGGCTGACCGTGACCATATCGCCTATTCCCGTGCGGTAAGCTCGATAGAGCGCCGCCAGAATACCTGAAGCCAGATACATTCCAACCTGGTGATCGCCAAATCCTGCGATTGGAGTCATGGGAACATGGTCTACGTCATACATGGTGCCCATTACGCCGCCTCTTGCAAAATAAGCCGTGAAATCAAACCCGGGAAGATCCTTGTCCGGGCCCTTCTCTCCGAAGCCGGATACATACCCGAATACAAGCTTGGGATATTTAGCAGACAATGTGGGATAATCAAGTCCTGCGCGCTTTAAGCCGTTAGGACGGATATTTGTAACAAATACATCGCATTTCGCAATGAGCTTCTCTAACGCCTCTCGCCCTGCTTCAGACTTGGTGTTAAGGGTGATACAGGATTTGCCCGTGTTCTCCAGGGTAAATGATGTGTCATCCTTATCTCCGTAAGGACGGCCTTCGTTAGGTCCCTGAAAACGAAGGGGATCACCCTTGGGAGATTCTACTTTAATGACTTCAGCCCCCAGGTCCGCAAGATATCGGGTACAGCAGGGGCCTGCGATAAATGTGGCGAGTTCTACAACTTTAATACCCTCGAGGGGTCGTTTTTCATTTCTCATTTAAATCATCTCCTTTAATGCCTGAAGCATGGTCCTGGCCTGCTCCATGTTCTCCATCTGCCTGTCAACTTCGATAAGTACACAGGGCAGTCCCCTTTCATCACATGCCTTCTTGATGAGAGGATAGTCGAATTCCTCAGGATCGCAGAATTTGGTGAGTATCACGACCACGCCCTGGGCTTCCGCAAAGGCGGCTTTATTGGTGATCATGTTCACACGTTTCTTATCCGGGTCATAAAGCACGGAACAGTTATCCATATTGCAGAATTTATTGACCAAAGCGTCCAGATTGGACTCATTGCCGGCCTTATCCGGGGCATCCACCGTATACTGGCGGGACTGGGCTGCCACGTCATCTGCTGCTATGGTAAATCCGAGTTCGTCAATTATATCATTCAATGCCGGTGAATCAGCCAGGATCCCGGAAATAAGGATCCTTGTTCCGCTCTTTGCCGGTTCTTCCTCGGTAATATATGCGATCAGCTCACGCACCAGCTTTGTATGCTCACTTTTTTCCATAAACGTTGCAGACTTGAACACGTCGCTGCGCTCGGACGCGGAAACTTCCGGGTGCTTGGACGCTATTGTAGCAAAATCCCGCATCGCCTGATTATGATCGTTATACACACGGATCGACTCTCCGAGAGCTCCGTCGTCAAAGGTCTTTCCTGCTGCCTTCTCCAGATCTGATATCAGGCGCTCATATCCGGCTTTTGTAAAGGCATGTCCATATCCGGGCTTACGGTTCTGAGGATAGGTCATGGGGATAAAGGGAATGTCTTTGACTCCGTATTTCCAGTTCTCTCCCAGGCATTTCAAGGAGTCGCACAAGGATGGGACTACCAATGCAGAAGCGCCTTTGTATACGCCCTTCATTCCAAGTTCCAATATGGACTGGACTATGGAACATATAAAAGCCGGAAAATACCTCTTGGCCTCATTAAGCTGAATATCAGCGCCCCAGGCTCCCATGGGAACGCAGCCCATTGAATGGATGATCTCTTCGGGGGTATACACCGGAGCTACCAGAACTACAGGTTTTCCTTCGTCAATGTATCGCTTCATCAAAGTCTCGGGATGAGTGGCGATCTCATGAAATTTCTCAAATAATTCTTTTTTATTCATTATCTCGCCGCCTTTCTTGATTCCATGATCTCTGTAAGACCCTGAACGCGGGTATCGTATTGTGCTTCGGAGAAATTACGGGGGTCAGCCTGGTCTCCGTCAAAGCTGACAACAGGTATGTCACACGCCTCTCCGATCTGGCGGCTCATTTCATACATAAAACCGGACCATAATTTGCAGGAGCGATTAGTGTGGACCAGCAATCCGTCCACGCCTATCTCCTTTGCCAGAGCCACGCGTTTATCCCTTGCCTTCTCCAGATTGATGGCATTGGGAACGGATGCATAGGCACGGCACATTCCGTCAAAATCATCATATATAAATCCGAAAGCATCAGCGTAGATCGTCGTTACCATGTTGATCCCCCTGCTCTTCAGACCGGTGGATGTAACACGCAGCCATGGCCAGCAGGCGATGCCTTCGAACATTATCCTGTATTTTTCCTCTCCACGGAAGGTGGATTCACCTTTCTCATGATTCTCTTCATATTCTTTGCAGAGAAGTTCCATGGCCTCTGCCGCTTCCTTTTTGCCCCTGGCGGTGACCATGACGGCCATATGGTTCAACAGATCAAAACCATTAAAGGGAGAGGGACTGTAATGGGCGCATCCGGCCGCCTTAAGCCATGCCCTGGATGTCCGGCCCGAGTATTCCATAACCTGCCTGAACCTGTTCTCCGACCATTTTTTGCCTGTTATCTTTTCAAGCTGTTTAATGGCGTCGAAGAACTGCTCCTTTACGTAAAGAGTCTCGGCGTCAGATACTTCATAGTCAGGATTAAAGGGTATGTCTATCATTATGAGGGGGATATTCAACTCCCTTGAAAGATTCTCATACCACTTGATCATGCAGTTGCAGATATTATTGCAGCACAGCAGAAAATCCGGCTGTGGCATGTCCTGGCCTTCGCATTTTTTTACCTTGGCATAGGCCAGAGAAATACGCGCGTAGGCGCATATATCATTGGAATACCCGTCGGATTCGGCTGTCTCGCACATTTCCTGCCCGTAGCCTCTTGCCGCGATGCCGGCGGCCTGATTCTCGGGATAAACTACATAAAGTCCCAAAGTCTCCGGGATCTCCACCGGGAAATTGGATGAGCACCAGCCCACCATCTCGCCGCGTGCTTTAGCCTCTGCCGCATCGGCGTAGGCTCCCGCTGCAATCTGTCCCAGCTTGTATTTGGCACTGTTGGGATCAACAGGTCGTTTCGGTTTCTTTATTTCTTCTGCCATATATTTACACCTCCGGTTCTAGTGTGACAGGGGGACGGTCCTTTTGTCAACTTTTTTGTGTGACAAAAGGACCGTCCCCCTGTCACACCCTGTTATACACTGTAGGCTCTTATAGCCACGGGAATATGCCGTTCCATGATATCCCCCAGTGTACTGCCTGTATCATCGGTTATAACCCATTCGTATAAAACTCCCCGGAATACCAGCCAGAGATGTCTGTTAATCTCCCGAGCAGTAAACTCGTGGGAAAGAAATCCGTCTTTCTGAAGGATCTCAACAATTCCTATCATCTCTTTATACAACTCATTATCTTCCGTACTGTGTCGTTTCATTCCAAACATTCTATGTATGGTGAAATCTTTGCCGTCTTTTTCGACAAGCGGAACCATGGTTTTGGTAAAGAATCCCGTCAAGTCTGTCAACTTTGGGTTATTAGCGGCCAATTCTCGCAGGATATTGCCAAGATAATTGTCTGAACGGGAGTATATTTCATTGATAATATCCATTTTATTCTTGAAATGATGGTAATAGCTTCCGGTAGTAACGCCTGCCGCTGCTGCTATGTCCCGCACTCCCACATTATCAAACCCCTTCTTCCTGAAAAGGTCTCCGGCACATGCTGCGAGCATTTGTTTCGTTGTAATATCCTTATCGTGGTTTTTTCCCATTGCTTATTTCTCCCTTTTCAAATAATACGGTTCTCTTTTACTATATTACGAAAAGCTCTTTCATGCAATCGAAGAAGACAGAAAAGACAGGGGACGGTTCTCTGTCTTCTCCTTGGTATTACTGAAGAAGACAGAGAACCGTCCCCTGTCTTCTTCACGTATTTTTTATGCTACAAGTGTGAATCCGGAGAGTGTCACCATTCCTGCAAACATTGCCGCGGGGATAACGCCGATCCATATATTGCCGTATTTTCTGTATAGATAGGTTACAACACCGGTGGTCCCGCCCATCATATAGCAGTATCCGAAGGCAAAGTCCAGAGATCCGGATGATTTATTAACTCCCGTTCCGTAGATATCGATCTGTCCTATAGGAGCGGTTCCGTTTCCTAAGATCATGGATCCGCCGTACTGGATCAGAAGCAGGAAGAACAATGCGCTGGCCGTGAGGAATGAATTAACCGCCACAGCGATCCACATATCCTTCTTCTCATTTCCGGTAGAAGGAAGAACCCTCTGGTTCATGTTTCCGATGAACATTACGATGCCGATGATGATCATGTACGGTATGGCTCTGGTTATTCTCATGGGCGAGAACTCAAGATAGGTGGAGAGGTTCCATACCTGATAGTTGATGCCTGCGAAGCCTTCTATAAGCCATAACCAGCATCCTACGAAGCACAGAACGATAATTCCAATGATAAATGCCTTGCCGAGGCGGCTCCACTGGATTTTGGTCTCGTCTTCTCCGCCCAGAGCGTAATCCGAAAGCTTGAGAGTCTTTCCATCCTTCTTAAGCTTATTGGCGCGGATCACCATCCTTACAACTCCGATAAGAGCCACTACAAGAAGCCATCCCATGATACCGTTTAAGTTAGCAGATGTAAGCGTGGGGCTTAAAGCCGTTCCTGCGCCCGTCCATTTGATCACATAAGCAGATACATGAACGAAGATCAATGCAGGGATAAGAGTTGTAAATAATATGTCGATCGCCCACTGCTTGCCGCCTTTTCTGGGTTCCTTAAAGGGAACGGCATTTGCCATGCTCTTAAAGAAGTCTACCTGCATCAGGAGATTTATCAATGAAACAAGTACAAACATCATTGTCACACATGCGATTCCTGAGAAAAGCTGCTGCCATCCCCACACGGTATTGGTGGGCTCTAAGGATACGGGCTCC
The DNA here is from genome assembly GCA_017550165.1 of Lachnospiraceae bacterium. Lineage (GTDB taxonomy): Bacteria > Bacillota > Clostridia > Lachnospirales > Lachnospiraceae > SIG280. The sequence continues at coordinate 76,450 of JAFZQH010000029.1, forward strand.
TTATTAACCGCATGTTCATAGTCCAGTATGGAAACGATGGTAGTATCACTTATATTACCGGTCTGGTGCAATGTTCCGTCGATCTGTGCATAACGGAAGAAATATTTACCCTTCCAGTCCTTATAATCCTTGTTGACTTCAAGGTCGGAGATTCCCGAGGTCTCTTTCATATAAGCCAGACAGTCATCCGGGTTCCCGAGGAAATCACCGTCGTACTGGTCTGCGGTGGACTTGATCAGGCAGAAATCAGCATCAACCTTTGAAAAACCACCGGATATCTTCATCATAAAGGGGCCGAATACTTCGCAGACACTGCCGACCTTCTCAGGCATTGCATTATATGTTGCCAGAACAGTTGCCGTTCCTGCCGAATAACCGATCAGATTAATGTCGTCCTTAACGATGTAATCAAGATTGTTGGCATATTCCGTCACATATATTGACTGGATGTTACGGTCGATTGACACATCAGACTCGCCGCCTCCCTGAAGATCCGGAGATAACACAACATATCCTCTTCTTGCCAACTCCATTGACCAGGTGTCATTGGAGTGGGCATGATTGGAACGTCCATGGAAGATGACTGCCAGCGGAGCCGGGTTATCCTTGGTGGCCGTCTTGGGAACATAGGCAAGAGAACTGATCTGTGTTCCGTTAGGCCCGTCGATATAGATCCTCTTGATGGTGATCTTGCCCCAATCAGACTGGAAGCCCCAGATCATGACAGAACAGAATACCAAAACCAACATGCTGCAAAGAAAGAAACGGACTGCACGCCCTTTTTCCGATAAGTTTTTCATAGCACCCTCCTGTAGGATCAAAAATACATAACGTGTTATGGTTATAACATAACACGTTATGTATTTGTTGTCAACATATTTGTGACAGGGGGACGGTCCTTTTGTCACAAAAAAAGTTGACAAAAGGACCGTCCCCCTGTCACACTATGATATATGAAAGAGAATGCAACCAAAAGACTTAAGATGGTTCTTACCGTCCTAATAATGATCAGCATTGCTGTTGCATGGGGTCATTCCGCCATGCCTGTTCCCGTATCTCAGGCTGAGTCCGGGTTCTTTTTGGATTTTTTGAAGCCATATCTGAGGGTTTTCATGCCGGATGATGCTATAACTGACCACCTTATCCGAAAGATAGCCCATTTCTCCGAATATGGGTTAATGGGCATTGAAATGACAGCTTTCCTGGCAGTATCCGATAGACTGAAGCCCAGATTCTTTATCAATACGCTCTTTTCCGGGCTGACTATTGCCCTTATAGACGAGACCATTCAGATAATCTCCGGCAGAGGACCCCTTATAAGTGACCTGTGGATCGATCTGGGCGGTTTCGTAACCGGAGGATTGCTGACAGGGATCATTGTTTATCTGATACGACGCAAAAAGACGCCCGATTCTTGAGCGTCTTTTTTCTTATGAGACTCCTGCTGCCAGCAGGATCATTCTTACTATAAGGGCCACCACCCAGGCGACCAGGCATTGCCAGATGATAACGAACAGGGACCATTTTCTTCCCAGTTCTCTTCTGATGGAGGCACATGCCGCCACACAGGGGGTATACAGCAGGCTGAAGGCCAGCAGTGTTGCCGCGCCTAACGTACTAATAGCAGAAGACAGCGCCGCTTCAGATCCGAAAACTACTTTCAACACGGATACTACGCTTTCCTTCGCCATAAAGCCGCTGATAAGTGATGTAACAATACGCCAGTCTCCCAGACCCAGGGGCGCAAATATCGGAGCGATAAAACTTGCTATGCCTGCAAGTATGCTGTCTTTTGAGTCCGTCACCGGATTCAGATAGAAGCTGAAACTCTTCAAGAACCACACCACAATGGATGCGATAAGAATCACGGAAAATGCTCTCTGAAGGAAATCCTTTGATTTCTCCCAAAGGAGCTGTATTACGTTCTTCAGGCTGGGCATGCGGTAGTTGGGAAGCTCCATGACAAATGGCACCGCTTCTCCCTTGAACATGGTCTTCTTATACACAAGAGCCACGAGAATTCCCGTGATTATCCCCAACAGATAAAGCCCTGTCATGATAAAGCCGCCTTTCCCCGGGAAAAAAGCATTTACGAAAAAGGCGTATATGGGAAGCTTGGCGGTACAGCTCATGAAGGGGGTAAGAAGGATTGTCATCCTTCGGTCTCTTTCACTGGGGAGAGTCCTGGTGGCCATAACTGCCGGAACCGTACAGCCGAAGCCTATCAGCAAGGGCACAATGCTTCTTCCCGAAAGGCCGAACTTACGGAGGATCTTGTCCATGAAAAAAGCCACTCTTGCTATATAGCCGCTGTCCTCCAGAAGGGACAGGAAGAAAAACATGGTCACGATAATAGGGAGGAAACTGAGGACGCTTCCCACACCTCCGATGATGCCTTCCATGACAAGCTTAGTCAGGGTCTCATTGACATTGGCAGAGGCCAGCCACAGGCCGATCTGACCGGATAGGATATCTATGCCTTTTGACAGAAGGCCCTGAAGGAAGGCTCCTATTACATTAAAGGTGAGGAAGAACACCAGGCCCATGATAATGATAAATACTGGAATGGCAGTAAACTTACCCGTAAGGAGTTTATCTATATTGCGGCTTCTGGCATGTTCTTTGCTTTCGTGAGGTTTCGTGACACACTCATCACATACTTTCTCAATGTATGAGAACCGCATTTCCGCCATGGCGGCACTCCGATCCAGTCCCCGCTCCTTTTCCATCTGGAGGATGATGTGCTCTAAAGCTTCTTTCTCATTCTCGTCAAGACCCAGCTGTTCTAAGATCAGTTTGTCACCCTCAATGATCTTGGATGCGGTGAATTTAAGAGGAAGACCGGCTGCATTTGCGTGATCTTCTATCAGATGGCACACGGCATGGATGCACCTGTGAACCGCTCCGCCGTTGTGATCCGGTGAGCAGAAATCCTGCCGCATAGGTTTCTCCTGATATTTTGCAATATGAAGAGCATGCTCCACCAGCTCGTCGATACCCTGATCCTTGGCGGCTGATATGGGAACCACCGGGGTCCCCAGCATGATCTCCATCCTGTTGACATCAACGGAACCGCCGTTTCCCACCATCTCGTCCATCATGTTAAGAGCCACAACAACGGGGATATCCATCTCCAGCAGCTGCATGGTGAGATAGAGATTCCTCTCGATATTGGTGGCGTCAACTATATTTATAATGCCCTTGGGCTTTTCTTTGATAACAAAGTCTCTTGATATACGCTCTTCGCCGGTATAGGGAGACATGGAATATATGCCGGGAAGGTCCGTTATAAGGGTGTTCTCCCTGCCGCGGATGATCCCGTCCTTTCGGTCAACGGTTACCCCGGGAAAATTACCCACGTGCTGTCTGGAGCCTGTGAGCTGGTTAAACAGCGTAGTCTTGCCGCTGTTCTGATTGCCTACAAGGGCGAAACTGAGCACTGTCTCTGCCGGCAGGGGCGTACCGGTTCCCTTGGGGTGGAACTTTCCTTCTTCACCAAGACCTAAGTGGTGTGCTTCTTTCCTGGCGCTTTTTCTTTCTTCTCCCTCCGAAGCCACCTTATCACGGTCATCAGCGGCAGCCGTAACCGTGATATTCTCCGCATCAGCCACCCGAAGTGTAAGCTCATATCCGTGGATACGGAACTCCATGGGATCACCCATGGGAGCGAGCTTAACAAGGGTCATCCTCGCCCCCGGGATGACACCCATATCCAGCATGTGCTGCCGCAGTTCCTGCTCGCAGTCCACCGCCTCCACTATGGCAGATTCTCCGACTTTCAGATCATTTAGCTTCATGGTTACGCGCTCCCTTTCGATACTCATACAATAGTATACCACAAAATGGAGACAGGGGGACCGTCCCCCTGTCTCAAAAACCGTTTAATACTAAAACTTGTCTTTAAACTCTGCGTACACCTCCGGCAGGATGGCTGCCAGGTTGGTGAACTCCTTAATGTTGTGCATCAGCAGGCCTCTGGCTGCCATGACCGGGAACTGCTCCCCGTCGGGGATAACCTTGACAGGTCTGCCGTCAATAATGGAATAACCCATCCAGAACCTTGTACGAAGTTCGCAGCCGCCCTCCACAGGACGAAGGAAATGACACATAAATACAGGATTCTTCTCATTACCGGCGCAGACTATGGATCCCTTGAAATTCTTTAGCTTCTCAGGATCAAATCCCACATCTGCAGGGTTACGGAAGTTGATGAATATCACTTCCTTGCCAAGCCCCGTATCCTCATGAACTTCATGAACAGTGTTCCAATACCTCTCCTTCATGGAAAGCTTGTCATTCTTCGAAACATCCGGATTCTGTGTCAGGCAGTAATAATGCTCGTTATGGTTCCAGATCTTATAGCGCATAGGCTCAAGTCCGTGCCATGCAAACCACCAGTCGAACATCTCCACAGTCACCCCGGGCATGGGAGTTAAGTTAGCCAATGTCGCCGTACCGTTAGGCAGCTGACACCAACCCTTTTCTCCCGGGAGATAACCCTCATCAAAAAGCTTGTTCATCTCCTCGGGAACCAGTGCCAGGCTCGGATCCATAGGCTCTGCAACCTCTGCATATCTCTTCGGATCCGGCTCAACCATATCTCTTACAAAGTATTTATACAGGGGCGATCTCTTCTCCTCCTCCGTAATAGGAACCAGCATATCATGAGGCCTTACGTTCCATTTATCAATGGGCACGTCCTCTGTGGTAAATGTCATCTCGCCGTTTTGCTTCTGAACCACGATCCACTTAAGCCAGTTCTTGTTATCCATCTGGGGATAATCAGTACGCAAAAACCACCCTCTGGATTCCTTACGCATATCGGCAGCGCGGTAGTGCATCTGCGCTGACATCACCATAGCCTCTGCCTCGTGGACGGAAAGGAGTCCGTGAAGATCGTCAGCCTTCATGGCAGCTGCTTTTTTCTCAGCCTCATCCAGTATCTTCAATGAATCGGCGATACCCTCGGCATTCATTATGACAGAACGCTCCATGGGAACCATGGCTTTCTGTACCAGTTCGATCACCTCTACGGCCCTTGCTCCTTCTTTTCTATCAAGCGGCGCAAATGTATCCTCTATCATCTTATCAACCACGGCACTATCAAGTGCTCCGGGCTTGTTAAGGCCGCTCTTGCCTAAGGCTTCTGCCGCAACGATAGCCGCAAATACGGCATTCAGGATTCCCGATCCTCTGTTACGTCCGGGAGGCGCCGGAACTGCTCCGGGAGCTGCGGATCCACAATAGCTTACATCACCGATGGCAAAAAGACCTGATACGGAAGTCTGCATATCATGTCCCACATATACCGGAGACTGCTCGCCTATAAACATAGGACATACTTCCAGGTCTTTATCTACCTTGTGAGCGTTCTCTGAATTAAGACGGTTGAACTTCTCGCCATAAGGGCGCTTCCAAAGCTTCTCAAGAGAATTCTCTCCGCCGGGCTCATCCTTGAAATCAAGATGGATGGGACCGTTGCCTGCCTTCATCTGCTTGTACCACTCAAGGATTGCATTAGAGTTGATATCCGACTCTCTGTGCTCCCTGAAATTCTTCGTTATATACTCACCCTTGGCGTTATACATGAAGTTCTCACCGAACACAACTTCTGTGTGGCTCTTAGCCCTTACAAGCTGGGCAAAATTGCCGAACTCCACGTTACGAAGCTTGGCTCCTGCCCTGTATGCCGCTGCAATTCCGTCACCACGCCCGTTGCTCCACATGCTGGCATGGCGGTAATCCTGGCTTCCGGTGGCGAGGATCACATCTCCTGCGGAAATGATAAAGGTCTCACCGTCAAGGATGCTGTAGGCTATGGCGCCTTGTACCTTATTATCCTTAGTTACGATCTCTGCAAGAGTAGTCTTGTCAAGGATCTTCACTCCTGCCTTCTCGGCAGTCTTACGAAGCTTCAGGGTAATATCAAGGTCCACACAGGTAATGGCTGTCATAGGACCTGTCTGCATTACATGGAACTCACCGTTCTCCTCCTTGGGAATGGATACGCCCCAGGAATCCAGCTTCTTTAAAAGATCCGGATTCATTTTCACATATTTAAGCATCAGATCCTGATCATCCATGTAGCATCCCACTTCATGGGCATGGAAGGCAAGAAATGCCTCTGCTTTAACCTTCTTGGGATCAAAATACTGGAGAACTCCGCCGCCACGGCAGGCCTTGCCTGCATAACCGGCTGTCTGCTTCTCGATAATAAGCACCTCCGCGTCGGGAAGCTGCTCCTTTACTGCGATGGCACAGGATAAACCGCCTACGCCTCCGCCTACTATAAGCACATCACAATTCATGTTTGTTTTCTTAATATCCATCAATGCACCCTCCTTTACTTATAAGGCTCAAAGGCCTGAAGCAGGTGCTCGCTGGAGTAGTCCGGCACCACCGTTATAGCGTCTTTTTTGCATACTGCTGCGCAGAAGAAGCAATGCTCGCAGTCTTCAACATACTTGAAAATGGGCTGTTTCTTCTCTTCGTCCCATCTGATGACATCCACGAAACATGCCTTGTAGCAAAGCTTACAGCCGACACATTTCGACACATCATACTCGATCTTGTGATTTGTGTTGATCATTTCACGACCTCCTTTGAAATAATGACTGGTTGCTTCTAGTTTTATGCCCTGTACGTGAGCGTAAGAAAAAGAAAAACCCCGCGTAAACCTATCTAGTTTACGAGGGGTATCACTACCTTACTCACTCCGTCAACTCTAGTAAACACGGAGCTGTTACTCCTTTATTATACTTGTCGGAGCAAAAAAAGCAAGTGCATTTTCAAGGAAAATGAGACAAGCAAAAAAATGATGGCGGGCACAACTTATTTGTATGCACTGTACAAACAAGTTTGTTTCGAGTATAATCCTTTTAAAGGAGAGACATGAAAGATGAAGATTAATTGTGATTACAGGATCAGAGAAGATATAGGCTTTATTATCGAGGCTGAAGGAATTAATAAACTGGAACTGTCAGAAGCAACCAAGATTTCGAGATCAACGCTTGATTCAATAGCAAAAAAAGGGGTTGCAACTAATGAGGTCTGTGAAAAACTGTATTCATATATATACGAACAGAATTACCGGCTAAATTCAGTTAAGGAAGAACTGCTAAAAGAAAAGTATGGGAACGTTCTGTTTCACGGTTCGAAATATGGGCTGTCTGAAGTAACGGTTTCAGGCTCAAGGAATACTTGTGATTTCGGGAATGGGTTTTATTTGGGCCAAACTTACAACCAGGCACTTTCATTTGTATGTGAATATGACAAGTCCTCCGTTTATTCTTTTAGGTATTCGATTAATGGGTCAAAGATAGTTGAATTCGACTGTTCTTTAGACTGGATGCTTGCAATTTGTTATTATCGGGGCACAATAAAAGAATACGTTGAGAACAGCATGGTTAAAAGTATTGTAAATAAAATAGAAGATGCTGACCTTATTGTTGCGCCAATAGCCGATAACAAGATGTTTTATGTAATGTCCCAATTTGCAGAAGGTGAGATCAATGCAGATGCAGCCCTTCATTCTTTATCGGCGTCCGGATTGGGACTCCAATACATCATAAAAACTGAGAAGGCATTGAAAAAATGCATTCCTATAGAGAAGTATTATTTGTCCGTTCCGGAACGAGAGGATTGCAGGAAAGCGCTGATTGAGAGAGGCTATGAGGTCGATACAAAGCTTAAACTTGCAAAAAGAGAGTTTAAAACAGGACTATACATTGAGGAGTTGTTAAAATGAGAGAGTTCGATCATGATGGCTTGTTATTAGCTGAATATCAGGGGAAAATCTTTGAAAAATCTACAGAATTAAAATGCTCTACCGCAATCTTTCTCAGAAGATTTCTGCACTCGGATTTTGTAAAAAAGCTGGATATGAATGACGTAACATCATTGACATTGGATGTAAATGAGGGAATAGATAATATCCAAAGCCAATTTGGAGAAACTGATTATGGTAAAACAAAATATTCTAAAGGAGCAATGTTTTGGATAGGCTACATGTATAGGTATCTGTCATATACAAGGGAAGTTACAACAAAGTTTGTTATGAATCTGTTCCCGCATAAGCAGTTAAATGATGTATATTACTCTTTTCACACCCAAGACCCTGAATGGTGTGTAAGGAGTTTATTGGAAATGAACGGCCAAAGTGAGGATGTATTTGATAATAATGCACGACTGAAAGCAGTAATATCAGCCTGTGGCAAGTATTAAAGTTGTATGTATTGATTGTACAAACAAGTTCTCGCACATGAACCATTGGATAATTATGATGCCTATATTGAAGAGTTTTCGGCCTCGTCCAGGCCTTTGTAGCCGTACATGTTTGCAGACCTGGCGATTATGTCCATGGCCAGGTTCTTATCCCTGTTCTGAAGGTCGAAGATATAATCCCGGTAGAGCCGGAATGTTTCGTCAGAGTAAGTGCTCAACTCTCCCCGGAGATATGTTTCGTAGGAGGTGTTATACATACTGTCGCTGTCCTTGCGGATACTTCTGGCGTTGCCTGCCACCTTAGGATACTTCGAGGCAAAGGCCTCCATCCAGGAGACCTGGATCTCTACCACCTCATCCTGTTCCTTCAGGCGCTCCGGACTCCGAGACGGCAGCCGGTCCTTTAACTGCGCATAGCCTGCCGGGTCTGTGGATTCCATCATGCGGGCGTACTTCTCCGTAAGAAGATTCCAGCCTTCTTCCTCTGCCTTAGTCACATCTCTATAATAGCTTTCAAGCATTTCCTCGTTCCAGTTATCGAACTGGCTCTTCCTCATGATATGGAAGGTGGGCCAGTTATCCTGACAGCTTGCCCTGCCGCCTTCGTTGTTGACCCGGTCGAACTGCTTCCATTCTATGGCTATGATCTTTTCTATCAATTCGTCCTTCATGATAACCCACCTGTCTCATCGTCACATCTGTCTCACATAGCTTTCCAAGAAGGTCTCGTCTCCGCTTACCAGCTTCTGCTCCTTCATGAGACGAAGGATCTCTCCTGCCAGTTCCTCGATTCCAGCTGCAACCTTATCCTTATAATTAACTTCGTAAGAATTATAGCCGCTCTTCCAGGCATCTGACTGATCCGGCAGCAAAGCCAGACGATCCAGGATCTCCCTGCATCCGGCTGTATTCCCGAAGGCTTCAAGGCCTTTTCTTCTCCACTTATAATAGGGCGCATATTTTCTGTTAAGGAGATAGAGTATCTCCATGGCAGAGTCCAGGGCCCTGCCCAGGCAGATCTTCGCAGTTACCCGATCTCCCCTTGCCATCATCCGTGCATAGTTATATTGGCCGCTTTGAGAGAATTCGTGGAGTTTAACTGCTATCCTGGCCTTCCATACATCCTCCGGATAGTACTCTAAAATCCTCTTCCGGATCCTTGAAAATGAGCCGTCTCCCTCAAAAAACACACTGCCGTTGGTGGCAGCCGCAAGGCTCATTTCTTCTATGGACATCCACTCTTTAAGAGTCAGTACATCATCTCTTCTGTTCCCCCGGAATTTGTTCACCAGCTCCATGGGGATATGTAAGAGATCTGCATAAAAATCACCTACGGAGAACACTCCGTGTCTCCTGTGAACATTATCCGGGAATGACCCGCTATCGCCATATCTTCTTACCAGCTCTGCATATTCCTGCTGCAGCTGCTGCCCGATGGCCTCATGATCTGCAGCGTTAAGCCACAGGCAAAAGCCCAGTTCGAAATCATGATCCCTTGAGAGATCATCCTCAAAACCGAAACACTCAGACCCTTCCCCCACAAGACCGGCGGCTATGCGGTCCGCATGATCCGGGAACTTCTTTTCTATCATTGGCCTGCCATAGGCCTCATAAAAATCACGGCATCTCTCAAGATGCCGCTTTCCCAATCGGTCATTAACAAGGGCAAGATTATCAAGGGTGATCTTCTTGTCCTCTGTAAGTGCCGAATCCTCCGATACTGTGGCCAGCGCCTTCATCAGATGCTCCTTTGCACGAGAGTATTCCTGTTTATCGATATATAACAGCGCCAGATTATTATTGTACAGCGAGCCCATAAGTGGGTCGGAAAGACCCAGCTCATCCATGAGGGCTTTCGCCTCATCATAACGTCTTTTCGCTTCGTCAAGAAGGCCATATACCCTGTAGGTTGTAGCCATATTGATAAGGGCTATGGCATATTCCCTGCTACGGGTAAGGCCCAGCTCCGTCATGAGATCCGTCACGTTAGCGCACACCCGCATGGCAGCCTTCACGTCTCCGGAATATCTGGTGATGCCCACCAGTTCATTATTTAAAGCGATCTGAACACCCTTATCGCCGGACTCTTCCGCATTCCGAAGATGATCCTCAAGATACTTCTGAAGTTCCGCGGCTGTTCTCTCACCCTTCATACTGTCATATTCATTCAGAATGTCTTGTATAGTCATTATCATTACCTGTCTGTTTCCAGATGAATCCCTGAAATCCCGGGCTGACATTTTCCTTTGTTGTATTATCTGCAATCTGGTCCACGATCTGGTCTACGATGTTGGCAAGTCTTTCGCTCTTTATCTCTTCAAATTCATCAATGAATTTCTCATCATATTCGAAATTCAGGATATAGGCTCTGGTGGGTGTCTCGCTTCCCTCCAGTGATACCAGCTGTCCACCCTGCTCGCTTAATCGGGCCCGCAGCTCATTTGCAAAATAATCCGATACATTCTCCACAGTGGGATTAATAATGTTAAAGGGCTCTATATCGTTCAACACGTTATTCTGATATATGTCCAGGAAGGCCTCTATGATCTTCTCAAAAGTAGAGAACTGAACGAATTCATCCACCTTGGTCACTATGGTGAACACAAATTCCCATGTATGGGGGTGGGTCTCACCATTCTTACCGTTGATAACTATGTAGTGGTTCATGTTCAGATATGATTTGATACGGTATTCCCTATAAAGCCGGGGTGCCAGCATAGTCATCCACCTCCATCATCCTGTAGTATTTACGTATGTAGCTTATATAGTCATGTTTCCAGAACTCTCTCTTAACTATCTCAACCTCAGGAGTTTCAAGGATTGTTGCCATCTGCTCTCCCACAACCTCATCAATCCCCGGCATAACGACCATAAGTGTCTCATCATCAAGCAAAAACCTCAATGTGTTCTCATCGGTGGCCATAAGCATCCTCTGGAGATAATCGTCAACCTTGGCGGTATCTTTAAAATGAAGGACGATAACGTAGAGCGGTCCCACTCCCTTACTGTATAGGCTCCGCATGAACACAGGCAAGGCCTTGGGATAGTACGTGTGGAACTTTGACGTAAATGCTTCATAAGTGTTGATCCTCTCCTGCAACTTGGCAATGGTCTCATTCAGTTTGATCTCATCGCTCTGATACTGAGCTATGCGCACCAGGTTCTTGCTGATGTTGCGTACTGCGATCATAATAGCGCAGATAAATACCGCAACCATAACCGATACCATGACAATGATCACGTTCTTTGCTTCAAGGAGGGAATTCTGGTTTAAAATGGCATAATCATAGGTCATAAGGCATACGGTATAGGTCTTGCCATGCCACTCAAACTTGCCTCCGGAGGCTATGTATCTGTCCCTGTTAATGAAAATAATATCATGGACAACCTCTTCCGAGGTAAGGGTGTTGATAAACTCCTTGGATGAGTCCATATTGTAATAACTGTCTGCCGACAGGTTCTTGTACTTGCTGGTCTCGGTAACGGACTTGACGAAAAGGATATCCTCCTCACTGGTCAGGGTCCAGTAACCCTTAGCTGAGGAGTCAATAGAGGAAATGATATCCGTGATCTGTGCTTCTGTTGCATTGTCTCCGAGACGCTTGATCTGGTCTATGGTAACCTGAACGTATCCGTCCTGCTCCATACCATAAACCTGCAGAAAGGAATCCTCGTAATGCTTCAGCTCGAAGAAACACAGCCATTCCATAAAGCAACCTGCAAGGATGGCCGCCACGGCGATCACTATGAATAATTTTCTGTTGACAACAACTTTCTTGTTTTTCTTCTTCTTATCCATTCTTCTCTGGTTGCTCCTCCGGTGCGGTGTTAAACCATCCTCTCATCTTCTCGAGGATATTTACGGGACGCTGCAGTTCTTTACGAACCTCTTCCGCAAACATCTCCCTCTCGTCCGATAAGGTGTTGGTCCTCCATGCACTGTCCGTGTTGATACTGTTGATGATGCCGGCAAAACGGATAAAGAATACCAGCATATTAAACAGCGGTAATACAAACACGATGGCGAAATGCTTTGTATAATACTTTCTGAGATCTTTAAACTCCCGCAGATATCCCCTGTTGGAGAAGAAATACAGAAATCCTGATATGATATACATAATGTAGATTATCAGTGTCGATACTATGATCAGACTGGGCGAATACCCTATGGCCGTCAGGCATATAAGGGCAAGATACCATATGATCCGTGGGAAAGCAAAGGTATGGTCATACATAAGGGTACGTATAGCCACATCCGTGAACATCTGAAAGACATGAAGCTTCTTTCCGGCAAACTGGTGGGAAACCTCAAGGCTTCCCCTCTGCCACCTCTGTCTCTGGGTATAGAGCTTGTTCATGTTCTCGATTGGATCAACAAAGAAAATGGCGTTCTCACAGATATGGATCTTAACCTTCTGGATATATCTCATCTGGAAGGTGATGTTGGTATCCTCGCATATGGTATCCGTATCGTACAAATGGGATTTAAGCACCGCGGATTTCCTGAATGCCGAGAAGGCTCCCGAAAGCGTATATATGGAATTGGTAAACTCTGCAGCATTACGTCCTGCCAGAAAGGCCTGGGCATATTCCATAAATTCGGCTCTGCGAAGGATCTTTGCAAAAAACCCCTTGTAGCCTTCTATCATGGCGGGCTCCGTAAGGATAGCTCCCGTCATGCAGTCTATGCTTACGTCGGACTCAAATTTTTTGACGAGATTGGTGATGGCATGCTTCTCGAACTGTCCGTCAGAATCCACATGGATGATGTATTTTCCGTCGGAGTTGAAGAGAGCAAGGTTAAGAGCCCTGGACTTTCCCTGCTTGGAGTTAAGCCATTGCATCATAAGCTCCGGGTACTCGTTCTGGCACTTGGTATATACACCGAAGGAATCATCCTTACCCTGGTTATCCACAAAGTAAATCTTGATCCTTTCATTTGGATACGTACTGTCATTGATAGACTTGATACAATTCTCCAGAGTCTCCTCGGAATTATATACCGGGATGATAAGAGTCACCTCCGGCCAGAAGGCCGGATCTTTATACTTCTTCGGGTGTATAAGCTTGCCGATCAAAACGGCAGCGCTCATAAGCGAGGGTATTATCTCCATGATAAAGGGGATAACTACCCACGCAGCCCAGAATAATGCTGAATTAAAGAAACTACTTATTAGCGTCATACTTAAAGGATCCTACTTTCTGCTTGATGATCTGTGATCTTGTAAATACATAGAAGTACAGCAGGATGGACAGGCCGTAAAAGACTATCCTTCCCACATAGGTATGGGCAACATGGAACATATTAACCCCTCCTGCACTGATGATCATGCATATTATTGTAATCCTCAGAGCGTTGCTGAAAATGATAAAGAGCACACCCAAAATGCTTACCCAGACTCTCTCCCATACGGTATACACCTGATAAAACATCAGGAGTGCCAGATAAGCCAGGATTTCAATAACTCCGGAGCATTCCAGATCGATCTTTAATGTGATGGTTCCCGAAATGGAATTCACCATGATGGTGCCGTATCTGTAATATGCCGAATATGCCCCCGTTATCTTGCCGGGGATAGAGGCGATCAATGCAACTATCTGCGCCAGTACATCCGTTAGTATCGGCATCAGAAATACCATGGTCAGGACAAAGAAGCCTATAGCTCCCACGGCATACCTCCAGAACTTCAGATCCGCCTTCCTGAGGATATGAAGAATGAATATCCATATGGCCATCGAAACAGCCCCAACTACATATGCAACTATCGGTAACATTATTTCACTCTCCTTCTCTGGCTCTTATGTCTGACCCTTCGATCCGACTCAGAGCTACCCCAGATCCGATCCCATTTTTTGTCGATCTGCTGATCCTGTCTCTTCTTTTCCTGCCTGTTCTTTTCGGCAAGATTCCTGCGTCTCTCCAGTGTCTTTTGTCTCTCGATCTCCGCCAGTATCTCTCTTCTCTCCTGCTCGGTACGTTTACGGATCTCCCGTAAATAAACCGCCAAGAGATACATCACGGCAAAAATGATGGACAACAGCGTACATATAAGTCCCGGCGCCATCATGGGATATGACAGGTTGATCTCGGTAACGCCTTTGGGCACATACAAAAGATGATTGTCTTCATACTCGGACTTATCCAGGTTAAAGAAATCATGATAAGCCAGCGTTGTATCCAGGTTAGCGTATTCCGATGTTATGGTTATCCTATCCGGCTCATACTCTATCTCCACGGGGACGATCTTTCGATCCGGAAGCGTCGATGTGGAAAGGGACATTACGTTGCCCAAAAGCTTCTCCACTCCTTCATCCCTGGTTAGTCCGTAGTAAAATGTCAGATTAAGACCTACAAATATTATATTATCATTTTTTACTGTACCGAGGAAGGGAATATCATAGTTTTCATCCTTTACCTTACCCCAGACATGATCAAGTCCGTCACAGAAATATGTATTCCACTCCCTGTTATCCGCCGGGAAGAGGTCCGTATCCAGCTCACCCTCTATGGTCTCAAGGAGAGGGAAGCCCTGAGAGAAGGAAATGGGATTACATATAACACCTAAGAAGATCCGTCCGGCAACACTTCTGTCTTCGGGCACACCGTCGGCTGCTATAAGGATTCTCACCCCTGCTTCGCTGAGCCTTACCACCAGATCCTCGGCATACTGCCTGTTTCTGAACTCAAATGCAGAAAGATATATCAACTCATACCCTTTAAGGTCTTCAAATGTATAATCGTCCAGGATATCGGATCCTCCCTCTTTCATGTAGGGGAACTGTCTTGCTATGGTCTCCGAGCCTGCTCCGATCCCGATAGCTTTGTATTCCGTAACTACTCCCCACTCTTCGGGATGGCTCTTTTTAAGGGAATAAAGCCTGAATGCCTTGGACTCGGAATCGAGGCTGTAACCTACGAATTGCGCAGCCGAGTCTATCTCCTTGATATGCTCCGGCTCGTCTCCGAGAAGGACTACAAGAACCGCATCATTACCAAGTTCCAGTGCCCTGTCAAATGCATAAAAATAACCCTGACCGTCCATTCCCCTGTTTATGTTGGTGACATTCTTTGCAATCTCCGAAGTTTCCCATTTGACACCGGAAGAGGTCTTGACCCCCTTTGCTCCCGAAGATGGAATATAGGGACCTATGGCGGCGAGCTCACCCTCGTCCAGGATACACAATCGCTGGCTCGTAATCTCCCTTGCGCGGTTCAGCAGCGTCTCATCCCCATACTCATATAATCTCTCCTCAGCCGGAGTCCCATCACCATTTCCTATTATGTAGTAAAAAGAAGGAATGGTATCAATGGCAAGAAGCACAAGAACTGTGATCATAATCGGTCTTCGCAGTGTCGTCCACATCATAAAGCTCATGAGTATAAAGCACATCGCGATGGAGACGTATTTGAGCATCAGCAGAAAAGGACTTCCCGGAAGCAATCTGACCACATTATACATGATATCCGATGAGAGGATAAGGATCAGAAAGCCCAGCCAGAATCCCGGGCGGGATTTTTTATAACTGAAGAAGACCCCTGCCAGGGCAAGCAAGGCCGCAGCAAGGCCGAAATAAACCGTGTCAAGGTTATCGGTTATCCTGTAAAAGGGATTGATGGATATCAGGATATTCTGAAAGAATTTGCCTGCATCCTCTGAATTACCGAATTGGGATATCCCGCCTATAAGACAGGGGATCGTCCAGATTCCCGTTATGGCATACCCGAGAACCGTAGAAATGATGATCCGCAGATCCTTCAGATACCTTCTGGAGATGAACATGTCAAAAAGAAGATATACAAGGAGGGAAATAGCCAACATTCCGGCAAATCCCTGATCACACAACGATATAAGCATAAATGATACCGTGATGATCACAAGATATCTTGTAAGACCGTTGTTAAGATAACTGTATGCCGCAAATACAAAGAGCGGAAGTATAACCAGACAAAGCGATTTTGCAAGATTGCCCTCGCCGAAAAGAGCATAGAGATTATTGGGCATAAAAAACCACAGTACCGCCAAGGCGGTTCCCACAAAGGGTCTCCTCATTATCTTCCCGATGATAAACCAGACAATGGCGCCCAGAAAGAATATCATGCCCGCGTATACAATGTATCCCCCGTAATACTGCACCAGAAAATAACTGGCGATCTCCATGCAGAAGGCATAAAAATAAGGGCACAGGGGAGCCTGATACCTCATTATCTCTACACCATTGAACCAGTTAGGGTCATACAGGGGGTACCAGTTGCCCGATCCCACACCTTCATATATCAACTCTCCTCGATATATATGGTAAAGGGATTCCGGTCCGCCGGGGTGTATGCCGTTCCCGGCAACTAAATGCATTATAACTAATGCAATAGCCGCAAATGCGGCTATTGCTATAATGGTATATGTTATTTTAAACCATCGTTTTTCAATTATGCTTCCACGCATCCTACTCGGCCATCCGTACGTCTTCTCTTATAGATAAATGATGCTCCGACAACTGCCAAACAAATGATTATCCCGAGTACCGGACCTGTAGATGTTCCTGCAGCGCTGACCCACTTGTTGCCTAACTGATAATAGTGGTTCTGGAATGTCTTTAAGTCTCCGGCATTCTGATTCAGGTGTTGTGCCACCTTATCAATATCCATGTAGAACTCCATCTCGTCCTTGCCGCCTACGCCTACGGTCATGATAACCTTGCCGTAGATGGGATTATGCGCTATGTCTGCGTCATCAAGAGTCGCTGCACTTCCCCATGCGTCAACACTGCTGATATAGAATTCATATGTTCCGGGAGAAAGATTACTCTGCCGCGGATTCCAGTTGATCCTTCCGCTGCCATCCACGGTTACAAGTCTCCAATTCAGACTGGGCTGCGGATTGTTCATATCAGCTGCGTTAACTGCGAATACTACCGTACCGCTTGCAAATTCTCCGCCGGCCTGTCTTGTATGATCCTGAACGCCTGTTACGGCATGGCCTATAAGACGGTCACCGTCTATCATCAACACGGCATTGGCATCAACGCTGTTATGTCCCGCTCCGGCCGTATCATAAGCCACCTCGCTGTGAGGTACCTGTGACCAGTCGTTGTAATTACCATCAAGTACGAATTTCTCCGTCGGCTTGTTCTCGTTGGTAGATCCGTCAAGATTCATAATACCGTCGATGATGGGAGTTATGCTCTCATTACCGTTGGTGAAGAAACCGAAGTTAAGGGATCTGGAATAGTTGGGAAGCTGATCCTTGGGGATAGCAAGCTCCCACTCAGCGCCTACATGCTTTACGCTGACACCGTCAATACCCTCTACTACTCCGTTCTGTTTGAACTGGAATACTAAGGGATCAACGCCCAGATCCGATCCGATCTGGAATTTACCGTTATTGTGGGTTCCTGCCCAGGTAATACTCTGTCCGGCACCTTCCTTTACGTACACATAGAAGTAATCTCCGTCCCATACAGTTGCTGCTGAAACTATGGTATTCGGATGTCCCGAGTTAACATCGGATGTAGCAGTCTTGGCAACTGCTCCCCAGTCCGAAAAGTCTCCGTCTATAGTTATTCCTTCATAAGTAGTCTTAGGTTCTGCAGGTGTCTCCGGCGTCTCCGGTGTCTCCGGAGCTGCTGCCAGATTCTTGAGGTCTGATGATGAAACACTGGCTCCTGCGAAGCTTATGGTATATGAATCCCCAAACTGAGCTCTGGGGATAGCCATCTCTACTACATAGGGACCGGCATTGTTATGATTGGCTCCGTTATTAAAACCAACCTGAACATCCTTTCTGTCCTGCCAGTTGGAATTCTTGGCCGTCATACCGCTTGCGTTACCGAATACAAAGTATGTCTCATTCTTGCCGTTACCGCTGATGGTAAAAGCATTGGATTGGCCCCAGCCGTAATCCCACTGGTTGTTGGCCGTACCGGTATACATGAGATAGATGTTGCTGTCATCATATGCAGCCTTCCATCCCGATAGTTGCTGCCCTCCGTTGACCGGAAGCGAGTCGATCTTGCTCCAGTCTGATGCATCGCCGTCCATGGCAAGAGAGCCTGCCGCCATGACCGGAACGCCGATCGCACTGCTTAAAATGAGAACAGTGCAGGCAATCACACTCAACCATCTTTTAATTCCCTTTTTCATTTCATTTACCTCACTTAAGACTACTTGTTGTTAAGCTACACTATTATCTGCTACTATTGCATAGACTCTCAAAGGAGTCTCACTTATCTCAAACCGGTCCAGATCCCATTCCGTCGTATCAAAGTACTCATACAACCTCTTAAACAGGACCTCTCCCATATTCTCTATGGTGGAGTCCCCATTAAACTCAGGAAATTCATTGATAAACTGATTCCGATATGTGTCCAGGATATTGCTGATGCTGTCCTCAATATCCCTCATGCGTACAACTCTCTGGATTCCCTTCATGCTGGAGAATTCTACCGAAATCTCTATTACATGATGGTGCTTCTTCTCAATAGAACCGTCAAAGCTATGATCTATGGGAAGACGGTATTTGTAGCGGAATCCTTCATATCCTTCTTTCATTGATCCAAACCGATCCTCCGCTGAATCACTACACAATATATCTAAACCAACATATTCCCCTCTCGCAAACGTACAATTATGTTAGCGTATCATTTGTTAGTATTATAACATATAAAACAGGGAAATTGGTACCAATTTTATGTTTTTTTTATTATTTTTTTTAAACATTTTTACTTACCATATATCTATCGGCAGAAAAGGGGTATCCGGCCACAGTTTTCTTTGCATTTGTCTGTTCAAAACCTTATAATATATAAAGCAATTATACAGGAGGTTCACCATGAATAAAAGAATCCTATCCGTTATCGTAATTTCCTTTGCCCTTATCCTTCCCGGATGCGGAATGCAGAAGGTGAGACAGTCGCAGGCCGTATCTTCGGCAAAAAGCAGCGCTGCTGCGGCCGAGGGCGGTTCAAAGAGTTCCAAGAGTTCTTCAAACGCCGCTGCCAATACCAAATCTCTTACAGAAAGGCTTGCGGAGCTGAAACCTACAACCCCCGAAAGGCCCGGTCCGGTGCTGACACCCGAAGACAAGCCCGCCCATCTGGAGCCCCATGAGAACGTTGCCAACAGCAAGCTTCCCCGGGTGGATATCACTTTGCCGGATGATTACGCCCTTACCAAGGCGGATTACACCGCAGGCAACATCTCCATCAGCAATGCAGGAGATTACGACTTGCCATCTTCAGCCGGAAAGGTTCGTCTGCGTGGCAACTCTACTGCAGATGCCGAAAAGAAGTCCTTCAAGATCAAGTTTGACTCCAAGCAGAGCGTATACGGAAGGGATCCGGAAAAAAGCTGGACCCTTGTTTCAAATTGTTATGATCTGACAGGTATACACAATTATGTATCCTATAAGCTATATGAAAGCCTGGTCCCCAAGGGAACATTCTGTACCCTGTGCAAATTTGTTGATGTCTATGTTAACGGTGCTTATCAGGGCGTATATAACCTCTGCGATCAGGTGGAAACAGGAAAGGGCCGTGTCCCCATTAAAGGTACCTTAGGTGAGACCCCGGATAAGTGTGATTACCTCATTGAAGAAGATTTCCGGGCGCCCACCGAGAAACCGAATGGGGAGAACCTGGAATGGTTCTGGCTGAACTGGGTCAACCATGCTTACAAAGTTCAGTCTCCCGAGAAGGATGACGGCCTGACCAAAGAGCATACCGCTTATATTAAGAGCTATCTGGAGGATGTATATGCCGCCATCAAGCTCAAGGACTGGGATGCCATTAACAGCCTCATGGATGTGGACTCCTTTATAATAGGTCAGACAGTAGCCGAGATAACTAAGAATTATGATATCTTCCAGGCCAGTCTCTTCATGTATAAGAAGGCCGGCGGCAAGCTGACTTTCGGGCCGGCGTGGGATTTCGATACAACCTTCGGAAGCTGCCCTCTGGGTGAAGAAGGACTCCCCGAGGGCTATGCCACCGACCTCAACCCCTTCTTCGGCGGTCTTATGGAGGTTCCGGAGTATCGCAGCAAATATGTGGCATACTTCAATGAACACCTTAACGAAATGATCACACAGATCAACACGTCCATAGATCATGTAAACGAATCCTACGGAGAGAATCTGGAAAAGGATTTTCAAAACTGGGGCGTGAAGAGCATGTACTACGGAATACCGGAGATGCAGAAGCTGACAAGCCATGCGGCTCAGACCGACTTCATGAAACAATGGCTGACAAAAAGAACCCAGTGGCTGACCCAAAACTATAAATGATCTCGGAGGGAGTATTACAGACAGCAATGAAGCCTTTTAAGAAATTCGGAGTTATTATCCTTGCAGTGTTACTGGCTGCCGGATGTGGCAAGGTCGCCAAAAAGGCATCCTCCATATCCGTTGAATCTCCCGGAGGCAGCCAAAGTAAGCTATCGCGTGCATCAGAACAACCTATATACAGTAACGGTAACAGTATTTCCTACGGATACAAGACAGAGGGAAAGCTCCTTTCCATTTATAACGGAGATAAGTTCAAACCCACCTATTTAAACGGTGTTAATATAGGTTCCGGCGTGCCGGGTTTCTTCCCCGGGGAGCACTCCATCACCAAGAAACAGTACTCTACCTGGCTGGAAGAGATCGGAGCCATGAACTGCAACTGTGTCAGAGTCTATACCACACAGAATCCGGACTTTTATGAAGCCATCTATGATTATAACGAGTACCATGAGAATAAGATCTATCTCTTTTTGGGCGTGTGGTATGACGAGGATACTGTCCTCGAAAAGAATGACGCCTTTGAGGTCCTGGACTACGCCGTAAATGAGGCAAAAGAACAGGTGGATATCATCCACGGCGATGCCACCATTGAACCCAGAACAGGAAGAGCAAGCGGCAGGTACACCAAGGATATATCCAAGTATGTAATCGGATGGATCCTGGGAATAGAATCAGACGCAGAATTTATAGGCGGGACCAACAAAGCCCACCCGGATATAACAAGCTATGACGGGCAATACTTAAGCGTCAGCAATTCAGACGCTTTCCACGCATTTTTATGTCACTTTGGTGATGAGGCCATCAAGTACGAAACGGAGAAATATAAGATGCAGCGTCCTGTCAGCTGGTCCAACTGGCCTACGGCAGATATGCTGGAGCATCCTCAGGAACTCTCCAAGGGAGAGGATGCGGTTGTCATGAATGTCGAGAATATAAAGCCGAAAGAGACCTTCGAGCCCGGGGTTTTTGCCAGCTACCACATTTATCCCTACTATCCTGACTTCATGATGCGAGACGAAAAGTACCATTCCTATACGGATGAGACCGGCAAGGTCAATACCTATGAGGCATACCTGAAGGAACTGATCTCACACCACAACATACCTGTCCTGGTGGCAGAGTTCGGTGTCCCCACATCAAGAGGCTGTACACATGTTAATGCCTATACAGGTTTCAACCAGGGACATTTGACAGAGGCCGAACAGGCGGCCATGCTTGAGAGCATGGCTCAGGACATATATGATGCCGGTTATTGCGGCGGGATCGTATTCTCCTGGCAGGATGAGTGGTTTAAAAGGACATGGAATACGGCGGATCACTCCAACCCTAACCGAAGAGCCTACTGGAGCGATGACCAGACCAGCGAGCAGTTCTTCGGAGTTATGGCCTTTGACCCCGGGGGCGCCATAGATTTCATGAAGATCGACGGAAAGATGGATGACTGGAATAAATACGATCTCCTCCTTACCCAGGACAACAAAAAAGTTTACGTCAAAAAAGACTGTCGAAACCTGTATATATGTGTTGAGGGGGTCAGTGAAAACGATAAGTTCTTCCTTCCCTTCGATGTAACTCCGGAATCCGGCTCCAACGAGTATAAAGGCACGGCACTGGGTGCAAATGTTGACTTTATCGTGGACATTGACGGGCGGGAGAATACCAGGGTCCTGGTTCATAAATACTACGACAAATATGCCTTCGGCTTCGGACCCTATGACGATCTTTTTGATGAGACCGGCTATAACGACCCCAACAGCAAGGACTTTGTTCCCATATACCTTTGCCTCAACAGGACGAGAAAAGATCCTGCAACCGGCGCTTCCGTCGATTCGGAAAAAACCGAGACAGGTCTTCTCAAATACGGGACCAATGATCCCACCTCACCGGAGTTTAACAATCTCGTAGACTTCTGCTACGGTGATAATTTCGTTGAACTCAAGATCCCCTGGGCAATGCTGAATTTCAGAGATCCCAGTGACCGGGAGATAGAGGGAGATTTCTGGAAGAACAACGCCCTGACAGGAATCCAGATCTCAACCCTCGGTGTAGGGATCAATGATTCCGAGATCAAAACTTATAAGCTGGAAAGCTGGGACAAGCCGGAATACCACGAAAGGTTGAAGCAGGCCTATTACACATTACAAAGATTATTTGAGAAATTACATTTCGAGTAGGGGTCTCCCCCTACTCGAATTATTTTAATCTGGTTTTACGGATGTCCTCCCCCCGCAGGGCCGCCGCCCCCCGGTCCTCCGCCTCCCATGGGATTATCTGATATATCTGTGATCATCACTGTTTCAGTAAAGGTGATCTCCTTGGTCTGATCACCGCATATCAGCTTATATGTCAGGCCCTGCTTAAATTCAGGCAGGCTGACAGTCACTGCGCTGAAGGAGTTGGGAACAGTCTTGTTGAGGATTTCTTCCCCATCGGAGGTCTCCAATCTGATAACATCACCTTCATTGCCCTGTATTCCCTGCATGAAGGTGGGCTGGGTGGTACTTTCATCCGGTGATTCCGCCATCATCGTTCCTCCGCAGGCAATAAGGGATCCTCCCGTAATAACGGTCTTTCCCCCATTCTCACTGCCACAGTCCAATGCGTTGCCGTCAGAGGGGACGCTTACAAATATCGTCCCGCCGTTTATGCAGATATCCCTATTGGAGTCCATACCATCTGCATCTCTTCCGCCGGTATTGATTATGCTGATGGTTCCGTCATTGACGGTAATCCCGCTGCCGGATGCGGTTGATGTGGCGTTAAAGCCGTCATCTTTGCAGGAAATATTGAGCTCTCCGCCCTCTACCAGGATGTTCTCTGCCTCTATCCCTTCATATACTTCAGAGACGTCAACAGTACCTGATGCCATATAGAATTCTCCCGTTCCTTCATCATTTGAAACGGTTATGCCGTCATCACCGGCTTTGACGGTAAGGCCGGCGTCCTTAATGTATACGGCATCATTTGCGTGAAGGGCATCTGATCTGGCAGTGACATTGATGGTCCCGCCCGCTATCTTCAAGCTGTCCTTGCATACTATCCCATGGGCATAACCACCCGTAACCGTCAGTTCCCCGGTTCCGTTAAGGGTAAGGTCGTCTCTGGAGAAAATGGCGCCTTTGATATTGTCCTTTAATGCCGAACTGGAGAATGCATTGCCGCACTCAAAACTGTTGGAGGATCCTTCCACCAGGTTCACGAATACCTTGTCCGCATTCTTAACGTAAAGAGCCGCATTATCCTCGCATTTAACACTCAGTCCGTCCAGCACCAGCCATATCTTATCGTCACCGTCTGCATCCACAACTATCTGTCCGTTCAGGGTACCGTTAAGCACATAGGTCCCCTTATATGCAATGGTCAGGACGCCGTTGGCAAAATAGGCTCCGTTACCGGTAATATCAGCCGAATCTCCCCTTAGGGTAATGGTGGAAGCTCCCTGAGTATCTGCCTTTTTCTTAAGGTCGCTTGAAGAAAACCGGCCGTCGGAAGATCCGTCCGGGTCAGAATAAGGCTGAAGGCCCAGAGCTTTCCCATTCATAAAAAGAATCGTCAGGATCAACGCCAGTACGGTGATGACAATGCAGATCGCATCTATCTTCTTACTTGCCGCCATGATGTCACCACCTAACCCATGTAATCACCGTTATAGCTTACCAGGACCGCTGATGATACTCCTTCCATATCCGACAAGGTGTTGATAAAGTCCGTATCGTCATCCTTGAGACGGATCTCGTACGTCACCTCTATACTGCCTTTCTGTACTGACTTGCTTTTAACTATCATCCGCCCCGTATTCTCCTGTATATACTGTCTGGCATTCTTCTCATTTTCCTGTCCGTCGCTGCATACGATAAGGATATAGGGATTGATATTTCTTTTTTTGTTCGAGAATACAATGATAATAAAGCCGATCACAATACTTCCTATGATAGCCAGAGGGATAAGCCCTGCTGCCAGAATGATGCCGGCCGCTATAGACCAGAACAAAAATGCGATATCCAGCGGTTCCTTGATAGCCGTCCTGAAGCGGACGATGGAAAGCGCACCCACCATACCAAGAGAGAGCACTACATTGCTGGTAACCGCAAGGATCGTTACAGAGGTGATCATGGTAAGAGCCACCAATGTAACCCCGAAACTTGCTGAATATATCACTCCCGAGCAGGTCCTCTTGTACACGAAGAAAATAAATACCCCGATGGCAAAGGCAAGGACTATGGTCAGGATCATATCCAGCGGTGTTACGGCCGAAACGTTATTAAGGAAATTTGATTTGAAGATGTCACTGAATGTCATTATTCTTCACCTTACCCTTTCTTAAGTCTGTTTCCATTATACAAACATTTAGCACATTCAGGCAAGTCGTAAATGCTTGACGTTAAAGGATTATGCGGATATTATTAATATAAGTATGATCACAGATAGGGGGAAGTAAAATGTCAGTAGTAGCAGCTTATATGGTTCCGCACCCGCCACTTATCGTTCCCAAGGTGGGAAGAGGCAATGAGGCATGTGTTCAGGAGACCATCGACGCTTATGAGAAGGTAGCTGATGAGATAGCAGCTCTTGCTCCGGACACCATTATCATATCCAGTCCCCACGCCAGTCTCTTTACCGATTATTTTGCAATCTCTTCGGGGAAGATGGGGGTAGGCTCCATGGCCTCTTTCGGCGCTCCCGCCGTGGCCTTTAAAGAGGAGTATGATGAGGAACTGGTCAAGAAGATCTCCCTCATTTCCGTGGAAAAAGAGTTTCCCGCAGGCACCCTGGGGGAGGTCAGCCGGGAATTAGACCACGGAGTTATGGTTCCCTTGTGGTTCATCCGCAAGAAATACACAGGCTACAAGCTGGTACGCATCGGTCTTTCCGGCCTGTCACTTACAGCACATTACTCCTTTGGAGAGATCATAAATGAAGCCGTTGAGGAATTGGGGCGCAAGGTGGTATATATCGCCAGCGGAGACCTCTCCCACAAGCTTCAGGAAGATGGTCCCTACGGATTCGCTCCCGAGGGTCCCGAATATGACAGGCGCATTATGGATGTGTGCAGCCGGGCGGCTTTCGGGGAACTTTTCGATTTTACGGATTTATTCAGAGAATGCGCCGCTGAATGCGGGCACAGATCATTTGTTATCATGGCTGGAGTCTTAGACGGCAAGGCAGTAGAGGCTCATGAACTGTCCCACCAGGATGTTACGGGAGTGGGCTACGGTATCTGCACCTTCCGCCCCACGGGTCCCGATGAGCGTCGCCACTTTTTGAAGGACTATTTTGACAAGTCCCGTAAAGCCATTGATGAGAGGAAAGAAATGTCCGACGAATATGTTAAACTTGCGAGGCAATCCCTTGAGAACTATATTACCAAAGGAATAAGAATGGCCATCCCCGCTGATGTTCCCGCTGAAATGAGGGACCGCCGGGCCGGAGCATTTGTGTCGATCCATAAGAACGGGAAGCTGCGAGGCTGCATCGGCACCATCCTTCCCACCAAGGATTCCCTGGCCGAAGAGATCATAACCAATGCCATCAGTGCTTCCACCCAGGATCCCAGATTCAATCCCATCGACGAGGAAGAACTGCCCTGGCTGGATGTAAAGGTGGATGTGCTGGGAGATCCCGAACAGATCGACGGTCTGGATAAGCTGGATGTCAAAAAATACGGTGTTATCGTAACCACCGGGGACCGGACCGGGCTTCTGCTTCCGGACCTTGAGGGAGTGGATACCGTGGAAGAGCAGGTGGCTATCGCCTTCCAGAAGGGCGGTATCAAGACTGACGAAGAGGTCTTCCTCTACAGATTTGAAGTAATAAGGCATACATAATATTACGGGGCCGGAATCAACCGGCCCCTTCTTAAATCTTTTCTTTCATAAAACTCTTTATGGGATTGATGCCCTTGGCTATGTTATAGATCTCGTCAAGGCTGTTCTTTGCATAGTCCGTAAGCTGCTCGATCTCTTCTTCCGTGAAACCGTCGTTTCGCACGAGAGTAACCTCGGGAATGGCGAACTCTGCCGACTTATCCCCATCGGTGAACACCACGTATATGACTCTCTTGTCCCCCGTGGTGGATAAAAGTGATACGTTCATCTTGATCTCCCGGTTCATAATTCCCTCCTATACATTCCCCGGAAAAACGTGCTTTAACGCCTCTCCGGCCACTTCTGTAAGTCGCATTATCAAGTCCACCTTCGTGGCAGGTACATCCAGCTTAAATCTGGGAAAATATCTGGTAATATGAAGGGCAATGGTCTCCGCCCCTCTGCCTCCGTCCAGGTCTGCCACCCATTCCGAAAGCTCCCTCATTTCCTCTTCCGTATCATTATAACCCGGAACGATCAATGTGGTAAGCTCAAGGTGGCTATTGCCCGCTGCCTTTTCGATAAAGTCCATGACCAGCTTCCTGCTGCCCTTTAAGAACTTGGTGTAGTAGTCATCCGTAAAGCCCTTAAGGTCTATATTCATGGCATCTATGTGAGGTATCACAATATCTGCTATGGAGCCGGATACATTTCCGTTGGATACCAGGACAGTCTTCAGGCCTTTCCTGTGAACCTCTTCGGCAGTGTCTACAACGTACTCGTAGCCCACAAGCGGCTCATTATAGGTAAATGCCACACCGATATTGCCCCGGGGTTGGTACTCTTTTGCGATCTGTGCGAGCTCTGCAGGGGAAATGTACCGGGTCCCGCCCTCATATTCCCTGCCGAAACCGTAGGATATATCATTGTTCTGGCAGAAAGGACATCTGAGATTACAGCCGTAACACCCCACCGACAAAATGTAAGATCCGGGATGAAATAGGCTCAAGGGCTTCTTCTCTATGGGATCAAGGGCTATGGCGGTAATAAGGCCGTAGTTGGCGCATCTGACAGTGCCGCCTTCGCCTATACGGGCGCTGCATATGCCCCGGTCCCCGTCATTCAGTTGGCATTGATTATGGCATACATCGCATTTGGCCATAATAGGATACCCCTCTACGTGGATTATAACAAATAATCAGGTTCAGATATACAATAGTTTGCAGATATGCCTCCAAAGTACTATAATCGTTGTGTCCGATATTTCAGAGGAGGTTCGTCATGAAAAAATTCATTCTTTACGGTGATTCCAATACTTACGGCTATGACCCCAGAGGCATGATGGGGGGACGTTTCCCCGATGATGTACGCTGGACATGCCGGGTGGCCAAAGGCCTTAGCGGTTACACCGTTCTCGAAGAAGGCCTTAACGGACGGCAGCTTCCCGTTTCAAGGTCGGGGCGCATTTCCCGTTTTCTCGAGAATATGGCTTTTGATCTGGGGTCGGAGGATATTATCCTCATGATGCTGGGGACCAATGACGTCCTTCTTACCAACAATCCCAATGCTGACGAACCTTTGAAAAAGATGGAAGCCCTCCTTAACTGGTACAGGGAGAAGGCTCTCCCCTTTAAGCTTATCGTTGCGGCTCCCGTTCCCATCGCCGATATCAATGATGAGATGGAGCCCTATCACAGGGAAAGCCTCCGCATGAACGAAGGCTTCCGGTCTATCTGTAAAGGATCCGCTGTTCCCTTTATCGACACCACTGACTGGGATATTCCCATGGCTTATGACGGTGTACATATCGCCGAGGAAAGCCAGTCCCTTTTTGCGGATAAGATGCTGGCGGCTGTAACGACCATTATTTAGTTATAGTCGTCATCGTAGTCATCGTCGTAGTCATTGTCATAATCATCATATTCTTCGTCATATGAGGCGTCATCATCGTCGTAGTAGATGTCGTCGTCTTCCTCATCGAAGTCAATCTCATCGTAGTCCGGATCTGCCCGTCCGTATCCGACGTCAAACTCATCTCTTTCAACGAATTTCGCGTCAAAGTCATAATCATTGTTTGCATAAATGATCTTTATGGACGAGCCCAGTTTGTATTCGCCTTCAAGCTTGCGGTTCCAGATGAGGTATACCAGCAGGAATATGGCTACCGTGAATAACAGCAATATAAGAATGACTGTCACAAATATGACTGTCCTGATCCCTCCCAATCCGGCTACCAGGCTATTGGTAATGCCACTTGTCCCCACTCCGGCTGCCCCCTCTTTAGCGGAATACAGCATGGCATAGGTGGAGAATCGGTCACTTTCCACCGTAATAGTCTTGGGGTCTGTATCCTGGTCGTAAAGGAGGGTTGCTTCTCCGTCATGCATGCGAAGGAAGAAGAAGTCGCTTCCCTTATTCAGGAACTCGTTGGGTATCTTAAAGCGGAACTTAACCGGGGTCTTGGTCTTGCTGACATTCTCCCATTCGCCGTCTATCTCGCAGGAGAGCGTCACGTCAAGGAAAGCCCCTGCCTTAAGGTTGGCGATGGCGCTTGAATAGAGTTTGATACTGGACTCCGTAAGCTTCTTCTCTTCATCCGTAACGGATGTCAGCGGTTCTACCTCAAGCATTATCTCTGCTGTCTTGCCGTCGGATTTAAGCTCCTTGATCTTGGAGTCTCCCAACACTGCCTTAAGGGCTTCGTTCGCATCAACCAGCTCTGCATTTTCCGCAAGTTCAGCCTGGGCCTCTTCCGAAATATCCGTGTTAGCCGGGTTCTCTGTATCCGTATCCGTGTCCTCGTCACTTGCTCCGGAGGATTCTTCCTCGTCATTTTCTTTTGACCCGCCGGATGAGGATTCTTCCTCGTCTTTTTCGTCCTCATCTTCATCCGAATCCGATTCGTCGCCGGAAGAAGAGTCCTCCGTGTCATCGTCCTCGGATGAGCTGGGGTAGGTGTAGGTGGGCGTGGTGGAAGATGAAGGAGTGGTGGAGCTGCTGTTTATCTTCCAGGTAAACTCCTTGGAACCGGTGTAATTGTTCTTGCCGGTTATGGTAAAGGTATACGATCCCGTACTTGTGGCAGATGTTGTGCCGCTTATAGTATAATCCGTTCCCTTTTCCAGCTTGGTAGAACCGTCCTTAACTGTAATGCTTGTACCCGGGCCGTGGGAATAACCATCATAAGTATAAGATGAGGTATATGACCCAAAGGAGCACTTGGAAATCTCTTTTTGTTTGATCTCGAAATAGTGGCCGGCCTCAACCTGGATATCATAGGTTCCCTGGCCTGATTTTAAAGTAAGAAACTTATCTGATTCCGATAGTAAGATTTCATCCTCCGTCTTTATCTTGTACTTATCGACAGCCTCCCCTGTTTCTCGTATCAATCCTGTTTTATCTTTGAAGGTTACTTTTGAAACTTTTTTCCCGTCATATCGATACACCGTATAAGAATAGGTAAGTGTCGGATCGTCATCTCCATATGCTTTGGAGAGATCCTTGGGCGTAACGTATATAACGCCATCGCATTCAAGGATTATTGCGGAAAGCCTCACCGGGTTAGTAGAACCCCTGGTTCCAACTGCTTTATACCAAATATAATACTCCCCAGGTTCTATTCCCGTGGGAATACTCTCGGAGAAAGCACCCGTAGGCTCACTGATGTTACCAAAAGCATACTGCATAGTGCCTCCCGTGGCATAGCCGGGCTCAATGAGGTACTGCGCCGAAGCATTATACAAAAGAGCCTTTCCTATCGGTTCTGTGTCTATTGTAATCTTAGGATCAGAAGACTCATTTATAACCCAATGAGCTGTTGCTGTTCCTACGTAATTACCTTTTCCGTTAATCACAACAAAATAGGATCCTGCGGCAGTGGCTTTGTTCTGGGAATAGGTGTCAAAGGTAAAATCCTTATCCTCAACAAGAGTAACACTGCCGTTCTTAACAGTTATCGTAGGCCCCTGCTCAGAACCGGTTTCGTCAAAACTGGTTTTATTTAAGGAGATCATCGAATTCTGCAGGTTCTTTGCTGTTATGTTAGCCTTGGTCTCCTTTTGTGAATCCCCCAGCGAAACCTTATAATTTGAAGCCGTAGTGCCCTCAAGAATGAATTCTGTTATTTTAACGGATTTATTGTTACCAACACTCTCGTCTTTAAACTCACCTAACGCACTGCTTACTGAAACATCATCCCCGGTTGCCTTGCCTTTGATCTCGGCTTTTCCACAGTCAAATTCCACTTCCGTCGTTCCGTCGTATTCCTTGTTTCTGGCGGTAATGCCACTGACGGTGACTTCCTTTTTCGTAATGGTGTACTGGATTGAACTGGCGGCATATTTATAATTAGGGTTTGAGAGCATAATTTTTGCCGTGTAAGTTCCTGCATTTTTATGTTCTCCGTCTACCGTAACCTCAGCGGTACAAGTATCGCCTTCAATAAGATTTCCGACTGAAGTAACAACAGGCGTATGTTCCGCACCATCATATGTGTAATTGCGGGAAACCGGCTCCCAGCTTAGCGTTACTTCTCTATGATTTATTACAAAATCGTATTTGCATTTCGATTCCTCCGGGAGCACATAGTTTGAGCTGGATGCTCCCTTCAATTCTGTTGCTGTTGCAGTATATGTGGCATCACTAGCATTAGTCTGTGCTCCACTAACTTCAACACTACATTCATCGTTTGAAATTATGTTTTTTACACTTGCTGTCGGGACGTGAGGCTTCCCGTTATATGTTGAGATGAGTCCGGACCATTCCAGTTCCACTTCCAAAGGTGCTATGGTTACAGTGGCACTATTAGATGTAGCGGTCACCTTATCCGATGCATTCCCTTTATTCGTGGCAGTTACGACACATTTATAGGTTATAGGTGAGTCAGTTACAGTTTTTCCTGTGGGAACAGTATATGTCGCAACAGTTGCTTCTCCGATTTCGCTTTCGCCCTCATACCATTGATAGCTTAATTCATAATTCTCGCTATCAGAAACCGTTGCAGCCACAGACAAGGTATTTCCCTCAGAATAACCATATGTTAAATCCAGGTTGCCTGGCTGTGTAGTAATCGTAATCTCAGGCTCACCTTCGGCATGGACCGTAGCAAAAAACATAAAAAGACCGCCCGCCAGCACTATCATTACCGGCAGCAGCCTCATCATTTTTCTCATATTCTTCTCGAAAAACAGTCTAAGACCTGTCATGCTCTCCACTCTCTTTTCAATCCTTTGAAATAAAAAAGCTATCCATACAGAATTACCGTACCATTTTCTCCATTTTTTGTCAATAATCTCGATATAATTTCTGAATATTTATCCGATTAAATGATATAATAAAGGAGGTTGAATGATTGTATCAAAATAACAATTGTATTAAAAGGGGATCATCTATGACTTGTCAAGTACTTGTTACACAAGAAGAAAAATGGTATGTTGCAACCGACATTGCCAGTAATGTTGCTTCACAAGGGAAAACCATGGATGAAGCATTATCAAATTTGAAAGAGGCACTTGAACTTTACTACGAAGATAATGAAACTGTGCCTGAAAGTCCTGCTGCTTTTCTTACAACTATAGAGGTATCATCATAACAAGACAGGGGACTAACAAGACCCCAAACCGTCTCCTGTCTAATTATGCTGTGTTATTTTAAGTATTCCTTCAGATAGGGAACAGCAAATGCCAGTTCCCCCCTCCTGGGAGATTCTATTATCCCGGCATCAAGAAGCCGCTTTCTATAAGGCTGTATAGCAGGTCCCTGATCTCCCAACTGTTCCTGTAGTTTATTTATTGTCAGGGGTTCTTCACATTTAGCCAGGGCATTTAAAAAGATCATATCATTATCCGACAACGGAGCAAGCAGTGGCTTAAACACATTGTTTTCCAGGTCTTTTATTGAGGATTCCTCAGCCTTTGACAATATTGACTTATCTATTGCCAGCGAGTCTTGAGCATAAAGTGTAAGGTAATAGCCCAAAAGCTGCATAAAATATGGAAGACCACTTGTTTTTTCCGCTGCAGACTCAAGCAATTTGTCACTGCATTTTATTCCCATGGTTCTAAATGCGTGCTCATAATACGCCTTGATCGCCTGAACGGATATCACACCCAATTCCACTTTTCTGGCCCGGTTTAAGAAGGTCAGGACCCGATCATTTAATACTCCTGAAACAGCATACGGAAGCCCAGCCATTCCTATTGCAATATTCTTTCCATCCCCAACCAGTTCCTGGTATGATGCAGCAACCTCCCGCATGGCAGGAGAAGCAAATACCTCATCTATAAGGACCAAAACTCCCAGATCCTTCTCGGCAAGTTTATCACAAAGCAGAGACAGCTTTGTTCTGAAACCATACTGTTGTTGTGCGGGTTCAGAAAAACTTAACCCAAAAGAAAAGCCTAAAGCACCTGCCGTAAAACCGGTTACGTTCTTTGTGTTATCAAAATATCGGGACCCGTTTAATTGAATCTGCTCAATAATGGCTGCCGGCATTCCCTCATGTGCTGTAACACGTGCAATAATAAAGCCTTTCTTGGATGCGCGATCTGCTATTTCAAGCAAAAGCGCAGTCTTCCCCATTCCTCTTTGTCCGAGGATGAGCGTGCAGCGATCACGGGATCCCGGAGGCTCATCTAAACCTCGCATAAAATCCAGCAGTTCACTGTCACGTCCAACTATCTGCACCGGCCTATTCCCGAATGATGGTTGAAAATAAACGCTATTTGATGTTGTACTTTTCATATTTATTGTCCTTTATTCTTCTTTACTCTCTTTTATTCTTTTTTATTCACTTTTATTCTTCTTTATTCACTTTTATTCTTCTTTATTCTCTTTTACTCTTCTTTATTCTAGAAGATTTAGTAACTTATGTCAAGGAAAAGTCCTGATGACTACAAATACCCCAGAGGTGGCCGCCTCTGGGGTATTCATTGTCATGGACTGATTCTATCTTTTACTTACTACGGCACAAATGTAGCATAAATTCCAATTATTGTGTTATCTTTATCCTGCCCTGGCCTTTGGGGTCGGCGTAGTCGGAGCCGATGCTGCCTTTAAGGTTGTCTACTATATAATCGATCAGCAGCTGGTCGTCCACGGCGAAGTCTTTCTTTACCACCTTTGCCCCGTCAAAACAGGTAAAACCGTCTCCTTTGTTCATAAAGATATATTCTATGCCGGCTATGGTGTACTTCCCCGCCGGATCTATGGGTTTGTCCCCCACTTTGACGTTCTTGACGCGGCGTTTGCCCGAAACCCCGGCAAAGAACCTGTTCTCGTCCGTCTTACATGTACTTGGAAATGTAGCGTCGATCTCATAGGACATGCCCGAGACATGCAGGAATGACCCGCTCTCCTCGGGAACCACCCTTGCCCCCCATTCCAGCGCATCCAGTATCTGCTGCCCGGTGGCCTCTATTACGCAGATCTGATTACCGTAGGGGTGCACGCTGATAATGTCACCATAAGTAACATCGCCTTTTTTTATATAGTCCCTGATACCCCCGCCATTGAGCATTCCGATGTCTGCTCCTGTGCGGATACGAAGGGCATCCGTACACAGGTCTCCCATATTGGTCTCTGCCCGACGGACTGCACGCACCGGCTTGCCATCCTCGTCCTTTTTATCAGGATAATCAATGGTAAGGTCCACATCCGTCTTTGCCACTACCTTTTGGAGCTCTTTTTCCATATCTTTAAGGGCAGCATCCACATTTGTGCTCATTTCGTTCTTGATCCCCAGGATATCCGGGGCTTTCTTCTCACTTTCCCAGGTAAGGATCTTCGTCTCCGAGATCTTCTTATCGGCGGTGATCACGCTGTAGCCGATGGCGTTAAGCTTGGTTCCCACCGCTGAACGGGGAACATCCTTCCCGTCCTTATCCTTGGTGACAACCTGCTCCAGATCGTGGCTGTGGCCGTCAAGGAGGACGTCTATCCCGCTTGTATGGGAAATGACATCCGAAAATGTCCATGGATGACAGTCTGCCTCATTTCCCAGGTGAGCCAGAACATACACAAAATCCGCCCCTTCAGCCCTGGCTGAATCCACGGCCTTCTGAAGGGCAGAGTAAAGTTTGGTCCCGTCATTGTCCTGCATAAATCCGTATACCATGTTGCCCGACTCATCTTCAAAATAGGCCGGTGCCGAAGATGTGATGCTTTCGGGTGTGGTAACTCCCACAAAGGCGATCTTCATTCCCGCCGCTTCTTTGATGATATAGGGTTTGAAAACCAGCTCGTCCTTATAAGTAAAATTACAGCTTATGTAAGGGAACTCAGCCTTCTTTGTAAGACTTAAGAACTGGTCCATGCCGTAGTCAAATTCATGATTGCCGGGAATGACCACATCATATTTCAGGTCATTCATCAGATCGATTATGGCATCGCCCTTGCTTAAAGTCCCCACAGGCTCTCCCTGTATGGAGTCTCCGTCATCCACCAGGATGGTCTCGTAGCCCTGGGCCTGGTAGTAGCTTCTTACCTGAGAAAGGCCTGCGTAGCCGAAGCCCTGGTCTATGCCGCAATGCACGTCGCTGGTGTAAATGATGGCCACACCTTTCTTCTCTCCCGACGAAGAAGCGTCTGCGGAGCTTGCCGTCGACGAAGAGGGGACGGAACTGCCGGTCCCTGCGGTACTGCTGCCCGCAGAGCTGCCGTTTCCGCTACTGTTACATGAAATGAGTGACAGCGAAAGGATCAGAGTCACAATCGCTGCCATTATCTTTTTTGAAAATGTACTGTTATGGTTCAATTCAATATTTCTCCCGTAGTCAGTCTGTTTTCTTTATATCAGCCCTCAAAGGGGAATCTGTAATCCAGCTTAAGCCTGTCGCGAAGCTCTATGAGTTCCTTCTGGACTGCGGTGCCAACAGGCACTCCCTTATCCTTGCGCTCCAGCCAGGAGAGGTATTCCTTCTCGCCGGCAGTGTAGATCCGCTCCTGTCCCGGAGCCTTCTGGGAGGAACGAAGGGCACGGCAGATGTCTCCGGCAGTCTTCTTGAAGGTCTCCTTACCCATGAATGCGTCGGGATCTATAACAAAGAAGAAATGTCCCAGATGGTACATCTGCGGGCCGCCGTCAGGAGCAACTCCGGTGAGAGCCTTCATAAACTGTCCTCCGGAAAGGGCTGCCGACAGTATCTCTACAACCGCAGCATATCCGTATCCCTTATAGCCGCACATCTTATCCCCTGCTCCTCCCAAAGGAGCCAGGGCAGCCTCTCCGTCCACCAAAGCCTTGAGGATTGCTTCACTGTCGGTCATCTCGGAACCGTCTCTTGCAATGACCATTCCGGCAGGTGTATCTTTTCCCTCACGGGCGTAATATTCGATCTTTCCTCTCTGTACCGTGGAAGTAGCACAATCTATGCAGAAGGGGAATTCCTCATCCGTAGGAAGGGAGAATGTCAGGGGGTTGGTTCCCATCATGTTCTCCACACCGTAGGTGGGTGCGATAGAAGGTCTTGCGTTGGTTCCGGTAAGGCCTATCATTCCTTCCTTTGCAGCCATTCCGCTCCAATATCCGGCTATGCCGTAATGGGTGGAATTCCTGATGGCACCACCTGCCATACCGTTCTTCTTCGCCTTCTCCAGAAGCATGGTCATCATCTTATGGCTGGCTACCATTCCCATGCCGTCGTGAGCATCCATTACAACGGTGGTGGGAGTCTCCTTTAATATCTCGATCTCCGTTACCGGTTTTAAGGTTCCCTTTACAATCCTGTCGATGTAAATAGGCTTAAAGCGGTTGCAGCCGTGGCTTTCAATCCCTCTCCTGTCGGACTCCAGCAGTACGTCTGCACAAATTCTCGCGTCAGCCTCCGGGACTCCGTAAGCCTTGAATACGTCGATCATAAAGTTGTTCATGGTCTCCCATGCTACATATGGTCTGGTTTCCATTTAAATTCCCTCCTGAATCATTGGTCGTTTTATTTCACTTTGATCTTTACGGTCACGGTTTTGGAGCCGGGTTTGTAGTTGGCGTCTCCGGCGGCGGTGACTTTGATCTTTGTTTTGTAGGTGGCTTTGGGAAGGTCTTTGGCAATCGTTACCTTTCCACTTTTATTTTTTATGGTTATGTTCTCGTTGCCCTCGACTATTTCATATGTTACTTTTCCCCGTGCTTTCGTTACTTGCAGAACACTTGAAGCCACAAGCGTCTGTTTCTCTTTAGTCAGCTTATTATAGGATACGTTTGGCTTCTTTGCCTTTACCGAAAGGGGATTCTTAGCCTTGTTTATGGTATAATCCGCCGTTGCCGTGCCGGAGTATCCCTTCTTAAGCTTCACCTTGATCGTATATGTACCGACGTTCTTACAACCCCTGGGATAGGTCACGGTGTAATTGCCGGTCTTGAGCTTCTTTCCTTTATACCTGACCGTAACCTTTGGCTTCTGTACCTTGCCGTTGTAGGTATAGCTTGTCTTGCTTAAGGTGACTGTGATATCCGGCTCAGGTTTTACATCCTTATATGTTGCCGTAACCGTTACGGCCTTGGCAGGCATGGTAAATGATGTAGCGGCGGAACCTGCATCTGCAAATGCCACTCCGTCACTTGTTATCCATTTGTCAAATTCTTTACCGGCCGGCGCATTGTCGGCCTTTATGGTAACCTTCGCGCCCGCTTCATACTCGCCGCTTCCCGTTCCGTTGTTAACTGTTACACCATAATAGGTGGGAACCGTCCAATTAGCTGAAACCGTCACATTATTTGCAGGCATGGTAAATGTGTACTTCCCGCCGCTTTGACTGACAAGCACATCTGTCCCGTCAGAAGCCTTTACGGTATACCCCAAAAAGGGAGCCCTATATCCTGCAGGTATACTGCCCGTACCGCTTAAGGTGATCTCAGTACCTTTTTTGTAAGCGGTATAAGAACCTATCGTAGTTGCGTCAGCTGTGATTCCTTTCGGAAGCGAGATCAGAAAAGCCGGCATTGCACAGTCCGTGTATTCGTATGGATCTATACTGATCTTTGAGATATCATGTCTGTCAGCCTTTGATATGTCACTCCCAACACCAATGCCTTTTTCGGCGAGGGTGCCATCAAGCATGCAGTTACAATAGTAGTTGTTTTCAAATACACTTTCATCAACAAAATACCAGCCCGCTACGGCACCTGATTCGTCACTGCTGTTTTCGGGATCTGTATCATCAATATACCTCAGGGCGGGAATTGAAACACCTACGGAAAGACAATTTAAAACATTCCCGCGTCCAAGTCCCACAATGCCGCCAAAAGACGCGCTGGTGGTATGGTTTCCTTTAACGGTCATGGTTACTGAACTGGAGCAGTTGCTAATGGAAGTGCCCTCTATTTCATCTAGTTCATAATATCCTGCAATTCCGCCAAAGCTGCTACTGCCATTGTTAAGAGCGTGAAGAGCAACCGTATCTGTGACATGGCAATCAGAAATGTTATAATCTAATGCGTACCCTGCAATTCCACCGACTCTGGTAAAACCGGTTATCCGGGTATCTCTTATGGTGATATTCTTTATAACGTTAGGGAATCTGTCGTCACCATATACAACGCCAAAAAGTCCCAGATAGCCATCACCCAGATCATCGGTACCATCCTTGTAGACCCGTATCCCGCTAATGGTATGTCCTTTTCCGTCCAGGCTGCCAATGAAGGGATGGTAATTATAAGGATTACCCGCCTCGGTGAATCCAATAGGTGTATAGTTGTTCTCCGTACTGGTCTCATCATCCCAGTCTGTAGTGTGGGAATACGTTATATCAGCGCCAAGTTCATAGTAATCTCCATAGCTTTGGTCGTTGTTGACGCGTCGTGCAAGATGATCAAGACCGGCTGTATCGGTAATAAGATACGGATGTTCTTTGGATCCGTCCCTTCCGGCAGTTCCTCCCCAGACGTCCCTTCCTGTCTCATCTATGTATTCCTCTCCTGCCGCATACACCACCAAACTCAGGCCCGGCAGGGGCGCTATCCCTGTAGTCAGCGCCATTGTCAACGCAAAAGTTAAAACCTTTTTTAATAAACTCTCCTTTTTCATTGATCGTCCCCCGTTTTAGATTTAGTATGTTCTCTTTTTGAAGAATTCGTCCAGCTTAGCCAGCAGGCCCTGCTTGTCAATTGTTTTAAGCAGGTAGTCCGCGGGCTTTAAACCTACTACCGACAGGACGGACTCCTTGTCCCCGTGGCCTGTCAGGAACATTACCGGGACCTGGCCGGTCTCCGAGTCATTCCTGAGCATCTCAAGGACCTGAGGACCATTTGCGATGGGCATCTCATAATCCAACAGCACCAGATCGGCCTTGTTTTTTGCCAGGAAGCTTATGGCCTGTACTCCGTTGGACGCCATGCCCACGTGATAGTCATTCTTAAGCCACTCATATACAGTACGCATATAGGTAATATCATCATCAACGATAAGGACCGTCTTCTTGCGGTTCTCTCCGGTGTTCTCCTCCATATATTTCTGGATGGCCTTGGTCAGGTTATCCATGACAAGGGGGCGCTTGAACCATTCCAGCACCAGATGCTCCTGAATGGTCTTGGAAACCAGATCGTGCTCCACCTCGTCCCCTATAAGGATGATCTTGCGGTCCAAGTCGTCTGCCAGGTCTTTTAGATATACAAGGGTCTCCGTCATATCCTCCAGGTCTTCGCTCATAAACAGGATAATAAGCTCTATCTTCTGGCGAAACCTTTCTATATCCTTGATCTCTCCACGGGAAAACTCCACATCCATATCACTCGCTTCAAGCTTCGATACCAGGCTCTTGGCAAGGAAACTCTCCGTGGAACATACAACTAAAACTTTCCCCCGATTAAGAAATGTATTGCTCATTTTGTCCTCCTAAAAAACTAGAATACCCGGATGTCCGTCAGGGCCACCTGGTCGCCGGTGAGGGCGGCGTATACTGCCTCGGGCTTGTCCGTAACGGTTATGGTGTCTTCGATGTTAACCCCCAGGTTCTCCGTAGTCAACAATATTTTACCACTTTTCTTCCTGAAACGTATCTCACATTCAATACCTTTTTTGCAGGTTTCCTTCCAGGAGTTCCAGCCCGGGAAGGTCTCATCCCTTTTCATCTTAAATGAATTCTCTGCGCCTTCGCTGCCCTCTTCTATCTCTCCGTTAAGCTTGATAAGGGCATATTCCCGGTAACCCTCTCCGCCGACTGTCCCATCGCCGGAATAGAAAATGACTACGTAGGGACAGTGCCATACCAGGTCCGCCGAGGGCAGTGAGACCGCATGAAACCTGATACGGGTCCGTTCTCCGATCCTGACGCCTTCCGTAGCCCCGGAACGGGTTCGGTCTATCTGAATGTTCCTGATATCGGACTCTATGTGGTCGATGTAGCTGATCTCTTCGGCTATCCTGGGGATGTCACCGAGAGCAAATGATTCTCCCGTGGGCTCTACAGTGATATCGGCCAGTTCACAGTGCTCCCCTGTAAGGGCTATGCAGACTCCCGTTGATCCTCCCGGAAGGGCCACAATAACTGTCTTTGCGTAATCGGGCCCCGTCATGGTCATCTTCACATGATCCCCGTAACGGCCCGACGTGATCTCATAGACAGCCCCCTCCCTATCACCCCGGGACGGTACTTCAAGGGGCGTTTCCTTCATATTCCTTGCAGCAGTTATGATGCTGTGTTCATCAAACCAGACCTCTCCATACTCGACATATCGGTAGGCCTCTATGGATTTGGGGTTCTCGTGCACTCTCCGGTCGTAGGAATCAAAGAGGATAACAGCCGGTCCCGTAAATCCGTGATCGTCATGCTTGCATAACTCTGCCTCAAAACGTATCTTCTTGATCTCCTCCTCCACGGGAATTCCCGCAGAGATGCTGCTCCTGTACTCTTCACAGGACAGGCTCTTTTCCAGTTCGGCTATTACCCTTTGGCTGGTCTCTCCTTCAGAGTCAATGATCTTCACCATGATATCGGCAAACTCAGGATCAAAGGTCTCACCGGCCCCTTTGACAAATGCTTCCCTTGCCACATACACCGGCCGGGCCTCACGATATCTCTTCCTTGTGGTCATGGTAACATACGCATCCGCCACGGCCACGATCCTGGCGATCTCAGGGATCTCCTCCCCCTTAAGGCCTTCGGGATAGCCCGAGCCGTCATACCTCTCATGGCTGTAATGGGCTCCCTGACGGAGATAGGGATACTCACTTATACTTGACAATATCTCATCACCGATCAGGGGCTTCTTTCTCATGGCATCATAATCCCATTTGTCCGGATCGGCCTCATTTTTGATAACCTTGTCGGGAACACCGATCATTCCCACATCATGAAGGAGGGCTGCATAGTAGGCCTTCTGGCATTCATCCTCGTCCTTGCCTGCCATCTCCGCTATCTTTTTGGCATATTCGGCTATCCGAACGGAATTGCCCTTAGTAAAGTCATCTTTTTTCTCAACCGCGGATACAAAAGCAGTGGCCGTCTGGTCAAAGAGCCGGCGCATCCTCTCACGCTCGCCTATCATGTTCTGTATCTCAATCTCATGGGCATGCAGGACTTCATTATTGATGTCCATGTAGGTAAATATGTAAAGGGATACAGACACCAGCACCATAGCCATATTCACTATGGACAGTCCGTAGGAGAATATCTGAACTATCCCGCAAAGAATGGGCACAAAAATGTAGAGCATGAGGGAGATAAATATCAACCTGCTGAACACCCGGCGATACTGCCAGATGACTATGAACTGTATAAGGGGGCAAATGAGGGGTATGGCATAAGCTATAAGAAATCCCGGTCCCCTGTGGTAGACGTTGTTCTCGTCAAAATAATAGAATAGATTGGTATATGATGAGACACATACCAGGAACATTCCCACAACGGATATCAGGCTGACTGCCTTCAACCTCAGGGGCAGTTTGGTCATCTCCCCCTCGTTATTCAGCCAGTCCATCAGATAAAGGTTAAAGGCAAAGACTATCCCGGAGGTCAGGAAGAATACCATGAAATTGGATAACCTCACCATAAAATGTCCCGTATCACTTATGTCTCCGGAATAAATGTAAGCCAGCCTGTCGAAAAAGAGCAGAAACGTAGCCACAAGCTCCATATTTATCAGGATCCACTTCCTCCGGGCGGGGAGGAATTTGGTGATAAGAAGGAGCACTGCCATGATAAGGCAGATGGCGCACAGAGCCAGCATGATATTCAGTTGATGGGCCCTGATCAGTTCAAACATTAACTATTCTCCCGGTTTCTTGTGTAAAATAAAATACTCCTGCAGCTTCTCAAGTAATTCCTGCTTGGTTATGTTCTTAAGGAAGTAACCCTCCGGCCGAAGGGCTACCACCTGCATTACGCTTTCCTTGTCCCCTTTTCCCGTAAGAAACATTACGGGGATGTCCTTTGTATCCGGCTCGGATCTTAACATCTCAAGGACACGGGGTCCGCTGGTTACAGGCATCTCATGATCTAAGAGGATCAGGTCTGCCTTGTTCTTTCCCAGCCATTTGATAGCCTGCATTCCAGAGTTGGCCATGGCCACCTTATAGGTGCCTTTAAGCCATTCCCTGACCAGTCCCAGAAACTGCGGATCGTCGTCCACCACCAGAATGGTCTTCTTGAACTCTCCCGATTCCACCTTCCGGAAATATTCAACGATGGTAGAGGCATACACCGCATTGTCCACCGGCCTTGAAAATGTCTTGTAGAGAAGGTCCCCGGGAATATTCTTGACGACATTATCAATATCACCCTGCTCCCCTATGATGATCATCTGGGCATTCTTCTCATCCAGAGTATCCGTTAAAAAATGCAGGACCTCGCTGTCCGGAATATCGTTCTCATCCATAAAGAAGGTAACCAGAGGAACCGTTCCTATCTTCGCATTGATAGCGTTAACGTTACAGGGGACATACTCGCACGTTACCCCTGCGTCATTAACCTTTTTTATCAATACCCGGGCGATAAATGTTTCCTTTTCTGCGATAAAGATCATTCTTTCATCCGCCATTTCTTATCTCCTTTCAACGACTATCCGCTAATCAGGGCTTCCATTCCATCCCAGTCAAAGAGCTTTAAGAGCTTCTTCAACTCAGTAACCTTCTTAGCGTCCTCTTCGGGCAATTTATATTCAGATAACTGATCTAAGATCATTTCCACGGAATCATAATCCATCTGCGGCACAACATCCTTCAAGGCCTCATAAGCACCCATGAGTTCATCCTCGGGGATGTCCTCCTTGCCCTCATCCGAAGCTGATTCTTCCAGGCGGGAAAGCTTATCCTTAAATGACCTGTAGTCCGCCAGGAATTCGTCGGCATGGGCATCGATAAATTCCCGGTCTCCCGCGTTGCCGGCGTTCTCCAGCTTCTGGGCAAGTTCCGAAAGGGCCTTGGCGCCTATTATCCTTGCGGAGGTCTTCAGGGCGTGGACCTTGATGGTGTAAAGCCTGATGTTATCAGTGTCATATGCTTCCTCAACTACCTTTGCATTGCCGTCGATGGTCTCATAGAACATCTGCAGCGAGAATATGTAGTTGGATATTCCTCCTGAGCTTTCGATACCGTCGTCTACGGATATCTCCGGGATCTCTCTTACCCAGTTCAT
Source organism: Lachnospiraceae bacterium (assembly GCA_017550165.1). GTDB lineage: Bacteria > Bacillota > Clostridia > Lachnospirales > Lachnospiraceae > SIG280. The sequence goes on from JAFZQH010000029.1 coordinate 119,321, forward strand.
TTCCTCCGGCAGCTCCGTTAAGTCTTCCACCGCATCTGCCTGTTCCGGCTTGAACATCATTTCCTCCGGGATATGGAGCATAATGGTCTTCTCCAGGGTAAGGGTATCAACGGGCTTTGACAGATAACCGTTAAAGCCTCTCTCTTTGTAGAAGTCTTCTCCGGCAGATGCATTGGCGGTCAGGGCGTAGACCGGCAGATCCGGCTCAAACTCACGGATCTTGGCCACTGTCTCCAATCCGTCCATACCGGGCATCATGTGGTCAAGGAGGACAACGTGGAACTTGTTGTTGCGAACCAGCTCCAGGCATTCCTCTCCACTCTCGGCGGTGGTGACGAAGACCTTGGTCCCCTTAAGGAGCCCCCTCATAACGTTTAAGTTCATGGGGTTATCGTCAACCACCAGAACATCGGCGTCAGGAGCTATAAACTGCGGGATGTAGGGTCCCTTGTTGGAATCATCATGCTCGATGAAGACTCCCATGGGAGCAGGGTCGATGATCTTCTGATCCACGGTAAGGATGAACTCCGATCCTTCACCGTAGACGCTTTCAACCTTAAGCTCTCCGCCCATCATCTGGGCAAATCTCCTGGAGATGTCCAGCCCCAGGCCGGTTCCCTGAATAGCTGAATTCTTCTCCTCGTCAAGCCTCTCATAGGCCGTAAAGAGCTTATCCATGTCTTCTTCCTTGATACCCATTCCGGTATCCTTAACGGAGAAGAGGAGCTTGGCGGTATCATTATCTCTCTCGGTCATGGAAACATAAAGGGCAAATCCGCCGATACTGGTGTATTTAACGGCATTGGTCAAGAGGTTTAAGACCACCTGCTTGATCTTACCCACATCTCCGTAGAGACGCTGCGGAAGGATCTCATCTATTATAACATCAAATGTTAATTCTTTCTGGGTACTTCTGACCCTTATCATGGCAACGATGGAGCGGAGCATTTCCGCCACATCATATTCCTGCTCCACAAGATGCATCTTGCCCGATTCGATCTTGGACATGTCAAGCAGGTCATTGATGAGGCCCAGCAGGGACTCCGACGCATTTTTAATGTCAAAGGCATAGTTCATCATGGACATGAAGTAGCCCTTGGGCACGCCGGTGGCATCTTCTCTTAATATCATCTCATCCATACCCATTATGGTGTTGATAGGGGTACGGATCTCGTGGGATATATTTGCAAGGAATTTGGTCTTGGCTTCGTTGGACCTCTCAGCCTCTTCCTTGGCCATTCGGATCTCTTCGTACTGCCTGTGGATGACCGTGGATTTTAAGAAGCGCCATACGGCAAATGCTACTACTGCAGCCAGCAACAGGATCAGCAGGATCCTGACTATTGGAAGTTCCAGTATCTTGGGCTTTTTCACCAGGGAAAATGCCTTGTCCGACAAGACATCGGTTCCGTTGCTTCCCAGGACCTGAATATGAAGGGTATAATCCCCGTAGCGGAGCCCTGTATATTCAAGAGTGGTCAGCTTGTCCTTATATACGGTAACTCCGGTATCCTCACTGCCCTCCAGAAAGACCCGGATCATGGGATTGGAGTTGGTATAGTCCATAACTGCCGGAGTGATCTTGATCCTTCCTTCGGAATCCGGGATATTATATACTCCCTTCTCGTCGGGATATATCCTCTCATCATCGCAATAGAGGGATGTCAGGGAGGTCTTTAATCCCGTGCTGTCGTCAAAGAACCTGTTGATATTAACCCCCATTACTCCCTGGCGGCCGGCTATATAGAGGTAGCCCCTCTCTCCCTCCGCACTGAAGGAATTACCCGTTACAGGATAAGGCAGCGCCCCTGTTACGGTAAACAGCTTGAAATCCTTAACCGAATCAGCCAGTAGTTCATCTGCCTTGACCAAATAGACTCCGTAGGAAGACAGGATACATATATTGTCTCCGGAGCCATAATAAATATCGTAGTTGTTATTGTAGGGGAAGGATCTTACTTCCGTAATGGTCCCGTTCTTTAAATACTGCAGGGAGTTGGATGTGATGATCCAGTATAGGCCTCGGCCCTTATCCTCCTTGATACGCATGACAACATCACTTGTAAGGCCTTCATCCCTTCCCAGCCTGGTTACGGAAAAGCCACCTATCTCATATATTCCGTCACCATCGGTTCCCACATAGATCTTCCCGTTGGGGCCTTCCTCTATGGTCAGGATGGTGGTGTTCTTCATTCCCTCTTCCTTGCCTATTATCCTGTAAATCTCTCCATCCCGGATAATGACCACACCGCTGTTAGTTCCCACCACTATGCTGCCGTCCGAGAACCGGGATATGCATCTGATCTCATTATCAGGCATTCCCTCCGACGTGGTATATGTCTTCATCTTACCGTCGGGGCTTAGGCATACAAGCCCTTTTCCTTCGGTATATACTCCCACCCAGACATTGCCGGCGGAATCTTCCGTGATGGCACGGACCCTGCCGGTGCCCACATAGGCTGTGAGTTCATTTTCAATGGGGTTACGGGTGGCATCCAGGATAAAGAGGCCGTTATCCGTTCCTATGTAGAGATCTTCTCCGTGTTTGCAGACGCTGTTGACGGCCTTTCCCGCCACAGGTGTCTTCCCGGTCAGGTCCATAAATGAGTTGGTCACGATCTTCATTACGCCCTGCTTGGATGAGGCTACCCAAATATTGCCCTGGTAATCAGAGGTCATCATTTCAATGGCACTATTAACGGGCAGGTCGCTGACTTCATAGAAATTATCAAACTGGTCCAGGTATCCGATCTTGAAGGTTGATGATACCCAGATCCTGTCACAGGCATAGTTTATCCAGTGTATGGTATCCAGCGGCGCCACGGATATCTTCTTCAAATGATCCGCGCTTTCTCCGAAATCACCGTAATATATACTGTCTCCCGTGTCACAGATATACAGCTTACCGGGCTTTTTGGGGTCTGCAAGGATAGTGGATATCTTCTCCATTCCCAAGTCTTTGCTGGAGTATACCCCGGTTATCTCCCCGTCCTCTATGGAAAAGATCAATCCGTTGGAGGTCTGGCCATAGATCACTCCTGACACGTCAGTCTCCATTTTAAGGACCCTTTCCTTGTCAAGCCGCTCATCTGACAGGACCTCCATCCGGCCCTCCGGGTCTACGCATGCAATTCCTGCTGTGGTTCCTATATATATGGTGCCCTTCTTATCCTCGGCGAAGATACGTATGGATGAAGCAGGCAGGCCGTCCCTGTAGGTATAATGGGTCCTCTTGTCTCCTTCAAGCATAACCACACCGTTATCATTGGTCCCTACCCATATCCTGCCCTTGCTGTCTTCAAAGAAGGCCCGGGCGCTGGTCAGTCCCTCTGATGAATCCAGGCGTTCAAATGTGGTGCCGTCATACCTTATAACACCACTGTATCCGCCTATCCATATGTATCCGTCACTTGACTCCATAAGGAACATGGCATCGGAAGTGGGCAGACCGTTGGAGGCATCGTAAACACGGGTACTGTACCCCACGTTACCCAACTGTCCGGTTACTGCGTATCCGCCGCCTACCTTGGACACATTTTCCGTTTCCTGTTCTGAACTATCAGGCGCTGCCTGCACCTTAACGGGGCCTCCGGCTAAAATGCCGGCCGCCAGGCACAGGGACATTATAAATGCTGCAGCCCTTCTTCTTACGATAGTCATTCTTTGGATCTTCCTCCATCAAACGTCTCGACTGTATTTCTTAAGGATTACCTTGGCCTCTGATACAGATCCCAGGAATACCTCCACACACTTGGGATCAAACTGGGTCCCGGAGCCTTCCTCTATTATCTTCAGCGCTTCTTCTACGGGGATGGCCGCTTTATACACACGGGGTGATGTCAGGGCATCAAATACATCCGCAACTGCCATTATCCTTGCCGATAACGGGATCACTTCCCCATGGAGGGCCTCCGGGTAGCCCCTGCCGTCCCATCTCTCGTGGTGGTAGGCTGCCATATTTCTGGCTTCCTTCAGGTACATTCCGCCCTGGACTGTATTAATGGCCTTTTCTATGATCTGCTTTCCGGCAGTAGTATGAGTCTTCATGATCTCATACTCTTCATCCGTAAGCTTTCTCGCCTGATTAAGGATCCCGTCCGGGATACTGATCTTGCCTATGTCGTGAAGGGGTGCCGAACGTACGATATCAGAAATGAATCTGGGAGTAACCTTCCCTGCATAATACCCCTTTTCCCTAAGCCCCTCCGCTATGATCTTAACGTAGGCAGCCGTCTTTTGTACGTGGGCGCCCGTATCGGAATCACGGCTTTCCACCAGATCCGCCATTGTAATGATAAGGCCATCCTGCATGGTGGCAGTGGCCTCTGAGAGATGGCGTATATTTCTCATCTGCTCTGCCTGTTTAAGGGTCATGGTGCATATGGCGGAATAGAGCTTCTCTACTTCATCTCCTGTACGGATATCAAGCTTCCGTATCATCTTTACATTTGAGTCAAGCTGACCCTGGTCGTCACCGGCTGCGGCGAATCTGTCGACGAATCTCACCATTCCGGCGATGGGCCGTACCATGTAGGTCTCGGTTATCCATAATTCAAATGCCACTATAAGGATCAGTACTCCTGCAAGAATAAGTACGGTCTTTATTACAAACTCCCATACGAAATCCATCAGGTCTTCCACCGATACGTCAGCTATTACGTATGCTGCCGCGACCCCTGTCTGGTTTCTGACCGGATAGGCTACCGTGATAAGGTGCCCCCAGCCGTCAGAGGTCTCTATGGGCTCTGCGGCAGTACCTGCATCCACGGCCTCCAGATATTCATCAAATCCTTCTGCAAACTCAATCTCTTCTCCGGGTTGGTAAGGTTCGGGATCTCCTTCTTCGCCTTCCACATCAAATACCGCCCGGTATAACCCGTTCCGGTGCTGAACCACATAGAGGTAGGCCACCTTGTTTGCATTGGCGTATATCCTTGTGATTTTCTCCCGGGTCTCGGTATATCCCGGAGTGTTCTCCCCCTCATTTATATACGTGTCGATCCGCTCCGCATCTATAAATGTGGAGGCCAGCTGGGCCGACCCTAGAGCCGTCCGCACTCTGGAATTCTTCTCATAATCAAAATACATCCTGACACTGACCCAGCCTACAAATACGGCGAGGATCATAGAGGATGCTATCATGATCCCTGTAGTCCTGACACGGATGGAATGATGTGGTTTATCCCCGGTTAAATCCTTCTTCGGCTGCAGGAGGTAAATAGAGGAATGAACCCACTTCCTGTCAGTCACTTTCTCTTTTAAGCTCTTGGGAATAATACGAAGTAAGAGCATAGCCAGGACACAGGCCACTGCCTTATCGCCGATGTTCATAAATATACTGGTGATGATAACCGATGCGAAATAGGGCAGCCCTGTTGCCATACCAAAGGATCTGGCCACCTCATTTACCACGGCCTGAGAGGAATCTCCGGAGATGGCCATTTCAATAAGTGAACTAAATACGCCGGCCATTACTGCGATAACCAGTACATAGGCGATCACGCCTTTTAAAGTCTTATATGCTCTTTTTCTTATAAATCGTGCTGTATATATTGCGATCAGTGCATTGACTGAAGAATAATAGATGGCGTTAGCATAGAAAATGGTGCTTATGAGGTTGGAGGCCACGGCCACAAAGATCCCGTAGAAGGGCCCCAAAAACATGGTCACAGCTATGGTGCCCACGGTATCCAGATATAAGGGGTTCCCCAATATGCCCATGACGGAATAAAAGGCGATATTGAACACCACGCCTGCAAGAACGATCCCAAGCCGTATTATCCTTTTCCCGGCAGCCTTTTCAGAACCCTTCACGAATATTCTCCCCCAGATTTCATTGCTCGACTTCCTTATTATACACCCCTTGCGCGGGAAGGGCAAGACAGGGCATGACAGGGGGACGGTCCTTTTGTCACACTCTTTTCGTGTGACAAAAGGACCGTCCCCTTGTCATGCCCTGTCTTATTTGGTCCACTTGCGGCGTCTCAGGCACAGCACGATGACAAATGCGACTGCCATCAGTGCGAGGCCGGAGCCCATGAGGATCAGGTTGTTGATCTTAGTTGTAGTAGTGGTGGTGCCTCCGCCGAAGCCACCAAAACCGCCTCCGCCGCCCGGTCCGCCGGGCATTCCCGTAAAGGACTTCTCGTCCCGGTCCTCCTGTCTGGCGGCGCCCTCTTCTCTTGCGGCTCGCCCGCCGAACATTCCTCTTCGCTTGATCCCGGCGCCTCCTTCATTGTCTCCGCCGCCGCCCATGTTCATGGATCCCATGGACTTGATATCAATGTTCGATGCGTCGATAAGCGCTGAGGAATCCTCCTTCTGGCCGGAATCCGTGGAAGGAATGGTTCCCTCCAGCTGTCCCTTGATACTTTGGGCGCGAAGTTTGATGACCTCATAAAGGGTCTGAACTGCCGATGTGTATTCATCTGCCTTATAGAAGGCCGTGGGGTCTGTCTCCACCAGGGTATCTATCTGGCTTCTTATACGGTTATACACCTCATCAAACCGTCCGCCGTTCACATATTCATCCACCAGCTTCTGAAGGTACTCATGGTACTTGGCCAGGTATTCTTCATTTTCAAGAAGCTTGTCAAAGAACTTTGTACCGCTAAAGGGTGTATCTATGGCATCGTTAATGATCTCCGTGGCCGAGGAGTTGCTCATGCCCATTCCGCCCAGGGACAGATTATAATCCCAGGGGAAAATGTTGAGCTGTCCATCATACTCGTAGAGGTAGTAATTATGGGCCATATTGCCCGATAGGCTGTCCATGTTCACTGAAAATGTGTGGACTGCCATGTATTTTAATATATTATCTACATCAAGGTACTTCTCAAGGTCCGTGCCTTCGCTGATGTTCTTTAATGCCGTGACCACCCGCTTGTGGTCTGCCTTGGTTGTGCCCGTGATCTCTCCCTCCCAGATGGTGGAGTAGCTGTCGAGATCATCGTCAGAGTAATTCAGGTTGGCTCCGCCGCCTCCGCCGAAACCACCGAAGCCGCCTCCGCCTCCGGGTCCGCCTCCCTGTCTTCCGCCGCCTTGTCTTGAGCTGCTTTCTTCTTCTGCGGCCGAACTTCCCGTACTTGAACTGCTCATTTCAGGCCTGCTTCCCTCTGCAGATGCCGACGGCATATTGCCGGGATCGAAATTGCTCATATCCGGCATATTCCCCGGATCAAAGTTGCTCATATCCGGCATATTCCCCGGATCGAAATTGCTCATATCCGGCATATTCCCCGGATCGAAATTGCTCATATCCGGCATATTCCCCGGATCGAAGTTCGACGGTGGCGTAAAGTTGCCGCCCTGCTCCTGCTTCTTATTTGTCGTCTTTGAAGATGAGGAGTTCTTACCTCCGCCCATCTCCATGCTGTCGGGCTTATAGAGTTCTCCGTCCTGAGTTCCGAAGTTCCGGAGCATAAAGCTTGATTCAACGGCCTCCAGCGCCAGATATACTCCCCAGTACTCTCCATTTAATGAGACCTTGGCATAATTATAGAGTGAGGCATCTGCACCGATATACTGATACATATCGTAAATGATGGCCTCCTTCATATTGGTGGCATCTGCGAAGTTGTTGTTCAGGATAAGCTTATCAAGTCCGAAGCAGGTCTGGCCTTCCACGTACTGACCGAACTCCAGCTTAAAGCTGAAACGGTCCGTATCCGGATCATTTGCGATGGAAGAAAGACTGGTGTTGCCCTTGGGACGGATGCCTACATTATTGATCCTGGTGCCGTTGATGATCACGTCGCAGGAATAGTATTCTTCCGAAGTGGCGTTCTCCAGCATGGTCTTCCACTTATCCGAATCCATTATTATGTCAACGCTTATGATCTGATCGGTGTTGAAGAGCTTGGACTCATACTCCATGGTAACTCCCATACCGCCCATAGCCTCAACCAGCTTGTGGGAAAAGCCCACGGCCAGAAGGCAGATGATGACTGCAACTGTCACGATCGAAACTATTATTTTTGAAATGTGTTTGTTCGCAACCATATAATATGTCTCCTAAATACTTGATACACGAACATCGCTTATGACATGTATTCACCATTATAAGTAACCAGTGTGGCTCCCGACACTCCGCCGATCTCGTTGATCCGGTTGACAAAGCTTGTTGCTGCGTCTTTAACGCGGATCTCTGCTGTAAGCTCGATGCCGGAAGCATTTACGGTCTTGGATTTGATGATATATTTTTCAACGGATTTGGCGATGGTGCTTACTGCACTCTCCTCTGCCGCCTCATCTGCGCAATTGACAATGAGGATGTAGGGCATATTCTGGAACTTATTGTTTGCAAAGAGAACAAGGATAACCCCTATGATAACCGAGCCGATAACTGCCAGAGGGATCATTCCGGCTCCGATAACGATACCTACAGCCAGGGACCAGAAGAGGAAGACTATCTCCATGGGTTCCTTGATAGCACTCCTGAAACGTACGATAGACAATGCACCGACCATACCAAGGGAGAGGACTACGTTGGATGTTACCGCCATGATGACCAGGGTGGTTACCAGGGAAAGGCCTACCAGGGACATAGCAAATCCCGTGGAATACATGATCCCGCTGAAGGTCTTTTTGTAGATCACGAAAATGAAGAGCCCCAGGATAAGAGCAAATACCATACCTATCAGGGTATCAACTGCTGAAAACTCTGTTACGTTCTCCAGAAAACTGGACTTAAAGATGTCACTGAATGTCATTTTTCATTCCTCCGTTTATTTCTTTATCCGAACCGGCGGCATGCGCCGTATTTTGAAAATGCCTGCTGCCTTATGCCCCTTACCTGGACCAGATCCTGAATGATCTCCGGCAGAAAGGCATCGAATTTTACTTCCAGGATCATGTCCTGAGGCGTGTCCGTTGCGCTGATATCAACTACTTCCTTCGTCAGGAACTCCCTTTTGTAAAGGCTCGTCCTTATACAGGAATCAAAGGTGACCCTCACATTTCCCGGGCCGTATATATAAGGCTCCCGGACGTAAGATACCAGCACCCTGGGCCTCAGTCGCTGGTATATCATCTTGGCATAAGTCTCTCTCACCAGTTCCTCCGGATGCTCTTTCATCCAGGCCGTATCGCCCTCCAGGAGCTTCCGGCATTCCTCCTCCGAGATCCTTGCGTCATATTTGAGACAGAGGTTATCTATCTTCATCTTTTTTTCAAGGGTTATAAATGAGAAATCATCGTTATAGTACCTGATACGGAATTTCTCACGCTTACCCACACCGTCTATCTTCTCCCGCAGGGCCTTGTCTTCGCTGTTGTCAAAATAAATGCTTCGGATCTGATACCGCCCGTCTTCTCCGGTATGCGGATCCGAGGTCATTACCTTTTGCAGGCGGTTCCTCATGGCGAGGTAATCACCATAGGGAATCTGATACTTCAGCTCGTGCCGGTAATGCTTTTCCTGTTCCATACACTCGACCTCCTCGATCAGTTTTTATGAGTTTATACTTTCAGACTTAATCCAGACTAAAGAAAATGTGAACAAATTGTGAAGAGAAGGGCCTTTAACCCTTCTCTTTCAGTGCGTTAAATTTGGCTTTCATGGTAGGGTTACCCCTGGTAAGCTTCTTAATGGTAACGTCTTCAACCTTGTTATTGGCTATCCTCAGCTGATTGTCAGAGCCTAAAAGCTCCTTCTTTACCTTCTCCAGATGAGTGATAGTCTTGTCGATCTCTTCTATGGCTTTATCAAAATGACTGTGGGCCAGATTGTAATTCTTGCTGAAATCATCCTTGAACCTTAGCAGGCTTTCCTCAAAATTAGACACGTCTATATCCTGGCTTTTAACAAGGGCCAGCTCCTGCTTATACATCAGGGCGTTCATAGCCGCATTGCGGAGCAGGGTGATCATGGGGATAAAACACTGAGGACGTACCACATACATCTTCTCATAGCGGTAGGAAACGTCCACGATCCCGGCGTTATACAGTTCACTGTCGCTCTCAAGAAGAGACACCAGAACGGCATATTCGCAGTTCTTCTCCCTGCGGTCCTTGTCCAGCTCTTTAAAGAAATCCTCGTTCTTATGCTTGGTAGCCGTGGTGTCCATCTCATTTTTCATCTCGAACATGATGGAAATGATCTCAACACCGTTCTCGTCGTTCTCCCTGTAGATGTAATCGCCTTTGCTCCCGGTCCTGGCATCATTATCCTTTTCAAAGACCGCATTCTGAAATGCCGTGGCCCGAAGCTGATTAAACTGGATCTCACAATGCTGCTCCAGGGTCTCTCCCACCATCTTGGTAGACATCCTGGTCTTAAGGTCCTTGTAAAACTCTATCTGCTCATCCTTCTGGGCGATTATAACGGCGGCTTTATCCCTTTCCGCCTGAAGATTCTGCTCTATGGTCCGCTTCTGGTCTTCCACCTTCTTGACGGCCTCCATGACTGCCAGCTTCTTCTTATCCTCAGCGGCATCCAAACGGGCTTTCAGCTCATTGGCTTTATCCTCCGCATCTCTTATGCGTTCTTTTAATTCTTCTTCCGTCTCCCGCAGCTGCTCCTTTAACTTCTCGACCTCTTCATCCCGGTCTTCCTTGATCTGCAGCCGCAGTTCCTTCTCCTGAGCCTCCATCTCCAGCTCATGCTTCTCCTGCATGTGCTCTTCCAGCTCACTGATCCGGGAGTCCAGGTCTTTCTTGAATTCACTGTCCCTGATCTGCTGCATGATAGAGCCCAGTTCCGTATCGTCAACGGTAAAACTCTGCCCGCAGTGGGGGCATTTTAACTGCGCCATATCTGTCTCCTTTATGTATACCGGTCCTTCCCGACCAGAGCCTTATTTAAAAGGATTCTCCGTAGGATAGGGCAGGGAGGCCGGCTGGTTGTAATTCAGGTCCTCAAGGGGTACCCCGATGTATTTAAATACCTCAAACAAGGCCTTGCCGTAGTGACCGAAGGCAACCGCCCCGTGATGGGGGAAGTTCTTCTGAATGAGTACGTGGCGGTAAAAACGTCCCATTTCCTTAATGGCAAATACGCCGATACCGCCGAAGGACTTGGTGGCAACAGGAAGAACTTCACCCTCTGCCAGGTAGGCCCGGAGCTTGTTGTCTGCCGTAGACTGCAGACGGTAGAAGGTGATGTTGCCCGGAGCGATATCTCCTTCCAGGGTTCCGTTGGTAACCTCAATAGGCAGGTTTCTTGCCATGATCTTCTGATATTTCATTTCGCAGAAGGCAAGCTTCTTAGAACAGGTGTTGCCGCAATGGAAGCCCATAAATGTATCCGTGAACTTATAATCGAATTTGCCCTCTATGGATTCCTTAAACATATCCTTGGGCACTGAATTATTGATGTCGAGAAGTGTCACCGCATCCTCTGATACACAGGCGCCGATGTACTCCGAGAGGCATCCGTATATGTCAACCTCGCAGGATACGGGAATACCCTGTCCCGTAAGACGGCTGTTGACATAGCAGGGCACGAAGCCGAACTGGGTCTGGAATGCCGGCCAGCATTTGCCTGCTATGGCTACGTATTTACGATATCCCTTATGAGCCTCGATCCAGTCAAGAAGCGTGATCTCGTACTGGGCAAGCTTCTCCAGCACTTCCGGCTTCTTGTTGCCTGCTCCCAGCTCAGCCTCCATCTCCTTGATCTTGTCGGGAATACGGGAATCTCCCGCATGCTTGTTAAATGACTCGAAAAGGTCAAGCTCCGAGTTCTCCTCGATCTCAACTCCGAGATTGTAGAGCTGCTGGATCGGTGCATTGCAGGCAAGGAAATTAAGAGGTCTGGGTCCGAAGGAAATGATCTTCAGCTCTGATAAGCCCTTAACTGCCCTGGCAATGGGAAGAAAATCATGGATCATGTCAGCACAGTCTTCTGCATCACCCACGGGATATTCGGGAATATATGCTCCGATAGAGCGGAGCTTAAGATTATAGCTGGCATTGAGCATGCCGCAGAAAGCGTCTCCCCTTCCGTCCAAAAGGTCGCTCTGGCTCTCCTCTGCTGCGGCGCAGAACATTTTCGGTCCTTCAAAATGCTTGGCAAGCAGGGTCTCCGATATCTCCGGGCCGAAGTTGCCAAGGTATACACAAAGGGCGTTGCAGCCGGCCTTCTTGATGTCCTCTAGGGCCTGTACCATATGGATCTCGCTCTCAACGATACAGATGGGGCACTCATAGATATCTGCCGCATCATATTTGGCTTTGTAAGCCTCAACAAGAGCCTTGCGCCTGTTAACCGACAGGCTCTCCGGGAAACAGTCACGGCTTACCGCTACAAGTCCTAATTTGATCTTGGGAATGTTTAACATAGTATCAAATACCTCCTCCTCATAAATAAAAGTTTACACACATTTTATACAATACGGATGCTTTATTCAACCGATATTAACGTATTTATCCCCCTAAGTTTTTATCACCTCCGGAATGAAGGACACAGTATCTCCGGCTATCATGCTCACCGGCCCCATCTCCTGCTGGGCCAGCTCCCCGGCCCGGCCGTTAATATAGGCTCCGGCAGCCACTGCCGGAGTCAGATCCGGGATATAAGCACAGGTGGCGGACAAAATGCCGGAGAGAACGTCTCCGCTTCCCGCCGTGGCCATTCCGGGGCAGCCCGAATCTGTTATATAAGTCTTCCGGCCGTCTGTAATTATGGTGGAAGGCCCTTTTAGCAAAAGGACTCTTTTTGGGCCGACCGTGAGCTCTTTAGCATAGTTGATGGCAGACCCCATGGGGTTCTCAAGGATCTCCTCAATTGTCTTTCCCGTAAGGCGGGAGAACTCCTTTATGTGCGGGGTAAGGACCAGGTCGCAGCCTGCATTTGCCACGGCTTCCCGGCTCATCCCCGACAGGATGGTCAGTCCGTCCGCATCTATGATAAGCCTGCCCTTGTAATTCTTAAGCAGGTACTCCAGCATCTTTGCCGTCTCATCCCTTACTCCTATGCCCATGCCGAAGGCCACGGTCTTGACGTTGGATGTAAGCTCCTTCAGTTCATCCTCATTAAACACGAACTCGCCCTCACTGTCCTGCATGGGGAAAAGGGTGCTCTCAAGGATATGGGGCATCAATTCCTTCGCAAGGGAGCTCGGCACTCCGATCTTGACCACCCCTGCGCCGCTTCTCATGGCGGCGCCTGCCATGGATGCCAGCCTTATGGCTCCGGAATATCTCAGAGATCCCCCTATAAGGGCTGTATATCCGTAGGTTCCTTTATTGGAGAAGTTGGGTCGTACCGGGATAATACCCGAGAGGTCCTCTTCTTCAATAAGGCTGTAAAGCCCTTCCTCTGACAGGGGTTCTATGCCTATATCAACATTTACCTTTGACCTCATTACGTCCTTGGCCATGTTAAGAAAATGCCCGGGCTTATATCCTCCTATGGAGACGCAGATATCGGATATCACGCAGATATCATCCTGACCGCCCTTTCCGGCCATTCCCGTATCCCCGTTTAATCCGCTGTTGATGTCCGCAGAGACGATGTATGCACCGCTGCTGTTGATCTTATCTATAACTGCAGCTATGTCCTCCCGGACTTTTCCGGCAAAGCCGGTGCCTAAGATAGCGTCCACCACAGTTGCAAAGGCCCCAAAGTCCGTCTCCTCATTCCAGGTCCGGTCCTCGATACCCTCTTTACGGCACTTGTCATAGTAGTACCTGCCATCCTCGGAGAAACGCTGGCCCAGCCGGATAAGAGTCACGGGAAAGCCTGCACCCTTAAGCAGGAGGGCAAGGGCATACCCGTCTCCGGCATTATTGCCGCTGCCGCAGACTATAGCCACGGGTCCCTTCCAGTCCACTGCCTCGAAGATCCCCCTGGCGGCCCGCATCATCAGTTCCTTTCCCGGCACGCCGGATTCAATTGTATGGGCGTCGGAAAGACGCATGTTTTCAACTGAGAGAATGTTTTTCATAAGGAGATTTTACCACGAAGAAGCACTTTGTTCCATGGGAAAATGTGATTGTGATAATGGGGACATATTTCTTGATTAATTGGCTTTTTCGGAGTAAAGTATTGGTGATGGGGGTTTTGAACATGACAGAAACATTGGACATGGGAAAAGAGATAAGACGTAATCAGAGTATTCTTTCCACCACCGGGCGGGGGGTCATTTTCTTCGGCCTTTGGGATATCATTAAGATCAACCTGTACTTTATCCTGGGAAGAGACACGCTTTTAGCTCCCGTTGAGGCAGATCTGACGGTCAATCGTTCTTTTTTGCTCACTGTTGTTTATGTTACCGTCATGATCGCTGCCTGCATTTTCTTTCTTCTTCGATTCTATATCGGACGCTGCGCGACCCGCGAAGCAAAGGATAACATAAAAAAGCCCTATCTGGGACTTGTGGTCTTTTTCATTGTCTTCACTGTAGCCTCCATGATAGTGGGGATCACTTCTGTCGACACGAACGGTTCCCTCCTGGACCAGCTGGCTTCCATGCTGGTGGATATAACTTCCATTGTTACATTTATAGAACTGCTGACGGCCTCAAGGAGGCTTCGAAACTATCGTTCACAGCTTGAAGGAACAGGAGGGACTGCGTAATGCAAACTGATTTTCATTATTATGCCACCTACTGTGCAGCTTATTTTGCGGGGTATTCCCATGAAGAATGCATGGAAATATGCTACAGCGCCCAGTTTGTGGATTGGTGTTCCCACACCCTCCTTTCAAAACTCGATGCTCCCGTTAACGCGGCGACTACCCAGCTGCAGCTGGAGCTTATGTCCTCCGGAGACGATATGATCAGCCTTCAGAATATCACCCGTATCTGGGCTTCATTTCATTTTCTTCCCGGAGACCTTAATGCAGAAAGACCGGGGTGCTCCAAGCGCTATCTGGACAAATACAGGCTGATCTGCAAGCCTAACGGCAGGCTGATAGTAAGCACTGTAGAGCACGCAAAGGACAGGTCCCTTCAGGCAGTAGGCATAGCAATGCATGTCCTGGCCGATACCTGGGCCCATCAGAACTTTGCCGGAACCCCGTCTCTTGTAATAAATAATACGGACAGCCACTTCTTCGAGCTTATCCCGGAGGGTGACGGCTACATAGAACGACGCATTACTTTCAAGCATAATCCCGGTCTTCCCGATGACCCGGAGACTTCCGTCTATGTCAGCAGTCTGTATCAGAGCAATGAGAATTCCATAATGAACCTGGGGCACGGCCGGGCCGGTCATCTCCCGGATTACAGTTTTATCAGATACAGATACCTTCCCGCCTGGGGAGATTACGATGAGATAACCAAGGACAACCCTTCCGACTACATCCATGCCTTTGCCCAGATGATACAGGCGCTCAAATACCTCAAGGGGACCTATCCTTCCTTTGATACGGATTCCTATGATTTTGAAGCTTTTGCCCCCTATCGTGAGGAGATTGAAGCTATCTTGAAAACGAGGTGCCTCGACCCCTGTAAGGAATGGAAGGCCTTCGGAGAGAAGCTCTCAGGCCGGGAGATAGAAGATTTCGATATTGATAAGTACCAGACTGAATATACGGAAGCGCCGAATGAAGCAAAGGATGATACCTTCCTGGGTCGTTTTATCACCGGCGCCATGACGCAGAAAAGCATGGTCACCAATGCCATATTTGAAAGCGGCAATAAGCGGGCCGGATATTCCAGGGTTCAAAAAAGAGAGGGAAGGTCATGACAGGATTTCAGAGGATAAGAAGTACCCTTATCGGAGTTTTAATGCTCATAAGCAGCTTTATACTGATCCGCTTTCCGGATTACGGGTTCATGATAATCGCCGGGATATTGAGTATCTCTCTGGCCATTTACGGCATCAGGACCCTTGTTTTCTATTTTACCCTTGCGCGGCATATGGTGGGCGGCAGGGAGATCTTCTATCTCGGAGTTATCGTCCTTGACTTCGGTATCTTCACCATAACCGTAGCTGACGTCTCACCGGTATTTCTTATCGCCTATCTTCTTGCGGTCTATGTGTTCGCGGGACTTATAGACATCCTTCGCGCCCTGGAGGCAAAGAAGCTGGCTGCTCCCTCCTGGAAGTTCAGGCTTGCGGGGGGCATCGTTAGTATAATAATTGCCCTGGTGGCGGTGGTATTCGGTATAGTCCTTAAATCCATGGATACGCTGGTATACATCTACGCCATAGGCTTGATCTATTCCGCAGTTACAAGGATCATCACCGCATTCAGAAAGAGCGCCATGGTTTATATCCAATAGCGCCCTTCCCTCTTATCGTATGCTCTCATACAGTTGTTCAGCCCATCATTCCTACCCAGACAAGGGTCATAAGGGCTGCTATTATGGCAAGGATCCCGATCCCCGTGATCACTTTACCTGCGGGATGCGCAATATTAACCGTAGATCCTATGCCTGCCCGCTTGGATATGTTGAGGTGCCTGTCCTTGGGGTTGTAATAAAACATCCCTAAGATCCAGTAATCATCGTCGTCCTCCACCAGGTCTGCTTCTTCTGTCATATACCTTCTGCTGTGAGCTATGCTCTTCTTTGCAAAAAGGGCCGTGGCCGCCATTATGGCTAAAAGACATATACCGAGGATAACCAAGGTTACGATCTCCTGACGAAGAAATACCAGGGAAAGGATCATTATCAGCGCAAATGCATTATCGATCCATGAAACTGTGATGAAATAATCCGCATAGATCTTCTTTCTCGATCGGTTATAATTGGCATTGATATCACTGTTCTCACTTATCACCTCATTTCTGGAGTTATCAACAATGAAGGCGATGGGAAGCATGATAAGGCTTACTGCAATAAGAGATCCCGCCATTGCCGTACAGATAAATGTACCGGAATAAACCCCCATGTTGACCGGAAGGACTCCCGTGTCACAAAGCAGGGCCAGGGCCAGGATAAGGATCCCCGCCAGGTCGGCTGCGTAGATCATGGGTTTACTTAAGGCATGTATATTCCCGGCTGTCTTCAGGTCTGCATATAATACCTTCTCACAGACTAGGCCCAATACCTTTTTGTACTTCTTTAGCTGTGAGTTGCCCAAGGCATAGGGCACCATAATGGCAAAGAGAGCCACAAGGACCAGCACCGTCATTGACATGGTCTTGGCGGTAAGTCCCGGAACAAACAACAGCGCCGTGGCTACCACTATCACGCCTATCGTTATGACTCCGGCCTGCCTGTTGTGGACGGATACAAGGCTGTCGATGTATTCCCCGCTCTTGTCGGTCTTAAATTCCGCCCGGTTGTTCACGCCGTAGATCCTTTTTTTACTCCTCCAGTTCTTCGGATACAGGAGGAAATACATGATCAATGTTGTCGGAACTATGCATATATATAAGATCATTCCCGTAATCAAACCACTCATGTTATTCACCCCACATTTCTTCGATCATTTTATCGAAATCATCTTTTTTGACGCCGGAGATCTTGGCCTCGGAGACGATCCGTCTCAGCTCGTCCTTGTTCCGGCTGCTTAAATGCCCTGACTGATCGATCTCCATACGCACTCTGGCGCCGTTCTTCCTGTCCGTTAAAATGTAGCCCTCTGACTTCAGTATCTGATAAGCCTTGCTCACCGTCATGGTGTTGATGCCGATCTCCATGGACAGGGCCCGCACCGTGGGTAGCTGCTCTCCGGCAGATAATTCCCCGGAGGATATGCCCATGACGATCTGGTTTCTTATCTGAAGATAGATGGGAACGTCAGAGTACTCGTTAATGCTGATTACCATAAGTGTCACTTCCTTTTTGTATGCTCTGTATTCTTTGTATTATTCCTTGTAATACACAATATACACTGGATCATTCTCTTTGTCAATATGTTTTTTAAAAAAAAGACAGGGGACGGTTCTCTGTCTTCCCCTTGATTTTACTGGAAAAGACAGAGAACCGTCCCCTGTCTTGTAAGGAGAAGACAGAGAACCGTCCCCTGTCTTGTAAATTAAAATATGGTCGCATTCATGCTTCCTCTCCGGTAGCCCTGCAGGTCCAGGGTCACGAAGGTGAACCCGATCTCCTTAAATCTTTTAAATACCGCCTCCCGGATCTCATCAGATGCGAGACGGGGAATATCTCCGGGGGGGACCTCGATCCTGGCCATATTGCCGTGCATTCTCACACGCTCTTCGGTAAATCCCTTCTCTATGAGAAAATCTTCCGCAAGATCGATCATGCGAAGCTTATCTTCGGTGATCTCTTCGCCGTACACAAAGCGGGAAGCAAGGCAGGCATAGGCCGGCTTGTTCCAGGTGGGCAAACCCAGAAACCGGGAGATCTCCCGTACATCTGCTTTACTGAGGCCTGCTTCTCTTAAAGGGCTTTTTACGGACAACTCTTCAACCGCCCTGAGTCCCGGCCGGTAATCTCCCAGATCGTCGGTATTGGACCCCTCCGCCATATATGAGATACCGGCTTTGTCGGCAACCCTACTTATCTCGGAATAGATGCCCTTCTTGCAGTAATAACACCTGTCCGGGCCGTTCTTACGATATTCCTCTTCTTTCAAGGGATCTACGGAGCATATTACATGCCTTATCCCCCGCTCCCTGCAAAAAGCCTTTGCCTCATTAAGCTCCCTTTCCGGCACCGCTGCATCGACGCAGGTCACGGCAAGAGCCTTATCCCCCAGCACCTCATGGGCAACGAAGATCAGGAGGGATGAGTCCACTCCTCCTGAAAAACCCACTGCAAGAGAACCCAACTCTCCTATGTATTCTTTCAGTCTGTCCAGTTTATTCTTTAATCCTTCAGAGAGCATTCTCTTCTACCCCTTCGATACTGTATCCGTAAGCCCTTATCATCCGCAGCATTTCGTCCGTTTCCGCCTCCCCGGCTCCTTCTTCGGTCCTGATACAGATCCATCCCGCTCTCAGGCGGTATCTGTCAGCAACCTCCTGCAGGAAGGGGATGATCCTCTTATCACGAAGGGTTGACCGGGAAATGCTCATCTTCATTTTAAAATCGTCTCCGTACTGCTTCCGGTAGTTTTCTGCATCAGAAACAGCCTTCTCAATGAAAAATGATTCCAGTTCAAAAAGGATCCCGCTTTCCCTTGCTATCTGTACAACAAGGGGCGGATAAACTCTTCCGTACCTGCCGTGATCCCACTTGATAAAAGCCTCTGCAGCCATGCAGCGCCCCTCATTGTCAAACTGCAGCTGATAGTCCGCCGACAGGGTATTGGCCGATGAGCCGAGAGCATCATCAAGGTCTATGGCAAGATATTTGGCCAGCCGGCCCGTATTCCCTTCGGATTCGGTGAGCATCCCTTTTCCCTCTGATGTCTCGTTTTTCTTTTGCAGGTCCACAAGCTCATCATATGCAGAGGAGAATTCACTAAGGGATTTCTTCTCATACATGATCACAAAGGGTGCATAGCATGCGGCAGAGATCAGGATATTGACCAGCTGGACAATGACTCCTGTGACCGATCCGGTGGCCAGATAACCCCCCAAAAGGGCAGGGGTGGTCCAGACAACCGTTTCCGTAACCTGCGGAAGAAGCCCTGCTGCAGTAACCAGATAGGCATTGGTAAAGCAAAGCAGGGGAGAAAGAATAAAGGGAAGGAGCATATAGGGGTTATACAATATGGGAAAGCCGAAGACAAATAGTTCCCCGATATTAAAGATCCCCGGCAGGACCGCCATACGGGAAAGCTTCTTTGTGGAGCTTCTCTTTCCGAAGACTATCATGGCAATAAGAAGACCCAGGGTGCATCCCGTCCCGCCCATAAATACAAAGGTATCGATAAAGCTCTTCGAAACGATCTGCCCCGGAATGATAGCCGTGAACATATCCTCTGCCACCTGATTTAGGACATTGTTGCCGTGGATGCCAAACCACCACATTACACATGAAAGGGCGATAAAGAGCAATCCGCTGAAATAAGAGCGCTGCATCCTGAAAAAGACGGCATTCATCGCCTTCATGAACAGATGCTGAAGACTTTGGACCTGAAAACATACGGTTATAAGATAATTGAAGGCGGCAAATACCGCCACAACGCACAGAAAGGGCATGACAATGCGAAGCGAGGCGTTAAATACGGAATCCGCCCCCTCCACAAAAACCATTTTCCTTATCTTAAATGCATCCCTGAACCTGCGAAACAAAACGGGGGCGACCAGCCCTGCTACCATGGCGCTGAATACACCCTGTCCGCTAAGCAGGGAAAGATCCGGCTCTCCCGCAAAAAACCCCACGATTATCAGGAAACCGGCAATACTGCACATAAGGCTTCCGAATATATTAACAAGGCTCGGCCTCTCTTCAAGAGAGTTCATATAGGCAAATCCCAGGGCAAGAGTAATGTAAACCGCCAGAGCCCCCACGGTTCCAAGCTGAATGGTCGCAAGGATGCTTCTTAATGCTCCACCCAAAAAGGAATCCAGAAAGTCCTGATATGCCTGTATGGGAAAGCTCCCCAGCATAACCGTCATGCTGCCTATGAAGAGGATGGGGATCACCATGGCCAGGCCTACTTTAATTGTTCGTGTTACAAGAGACACTCTCTTTATAATAGTACTTTTCATGCTCACATTCCCTGTCCGGCCGCCTGTATTATCCCGTCCCAATCAAGCTCTGCCAGCATTCCCTCCATCTTAGCCATCCTCTCCCGGTCTGCTGCCGGAAGATCGTATCCGCGAAGGTCTTTAAGGATGCCTTCCATCAGGCCGTAATCCATGCTTCCCGCTATCTCGGTTATGGTCTGATATGCTTCCCTAAGGGCTTTCTCATCGATAGGCGGCAGGTCTTTCTCCTTCCTGTCCAGTCCTGCCAGCTTTTCATCAAGTAGGCGGTAACTGTCAAGGAGCTTCTCCGTATTATCCGCTATAAACCCGGTATCCTTCCTCTTCCCGGCATCCTCCAGGTCTTTTGCCATATCAGATAATGTCTTTGCCCCTATGATACGCGCGGAGCTCTTCAGGGCATGGACCTTGATGGTATAGTTCTCAAGATCACCCTTCCTGTAGTATTCCTCTATCTCGTCAGCCTTGGGAAGGGCCGTCTGATGGAAGACTGTCAGGACTGATATATAGCCTTCTTCAGATCCGCAATTGGCAAGGCCGGTCTCCACATCTATGTCACTGATATCCCTGATCCATGAGGGAAGCTCGGCCGATGCAGCCTCTGCCCCTTCCGGACCGGTCTCCGGATCCATAAGCTTATCACCGGGGAGCAGGCCGTAAAGCAGCTTCTCCAACCTCTCGCCATCAACAGGCTTGGACAGATAGTCCGTAAATCCCGCTTTGAGGTACATTTCCCTGGCTCCCGATATGGCATTGGCCGTCAGGGCTACCGCGGGAACTTCCCTGTTCAATCCGGTCTCCCTGATATGTTTTAGTGTTTCTATGCCATCCATGTCCGGCATCATATGGTCGATAAAGATAGCATCGTAAGCATTGTCTTCCGCAAGGGCCAGGGCATTCCTCCCTGACGGTGCAGTATCTATCCTGATGCCTGTCTTTTTAAGCAGGCTCTGTATTACCGTTAGATTCATCTCCGTATCGTCTACCACCAGGATCCTTGCATCCGGAGCATGGAAGAGTTCATGATACTCGTAAGAAGTCTTCCCCACATCTTCGAATCTGGCGGAATAATCCCCGAGCTCTTCCCATTTCACTACCTCCTGGTCAATTGCAAATGAGAATCCGGAGCCTTTACCGTATTCACTCTCTACCTTCAGCTCGCTCCCCATAAGGTCAAGGAGCTGTCTGGTGATGCTCATGCCAAGGCCTGTGCCCTCGATGGTGCGGTTTCTTTCTTCTTCAAAACGGGCATAGGGGGAGAAGATGTTCTCAAGATCCTCTTTCTTCATGCCTATGCCGGTGTCCTCCACGGTGAACATAAGAAGAATGTGATCCTTATCCCCTCTTTCAAATGAAACGGAAAGGGACACTTCTCCTTCCTCCGTGTACTTGACCGCATTGGTAAGGAGGTTCATAACGCACTGTCTGATGCGGATCTCATCACCGCGCAACAGATGGGGGATCTCCTTCGCGGCTCTGACGTTAAACTTTAATCCTTTTTGTGATGCGCGGTCCCGGATCATATTGACCAGGTCATTTATAAGAGACGACAGATCATACTGTACGGGAATGATCTCCATCTTGCCTTCTTCAACCTTGGACAGATCCAGGATGTCATTTATAAGAGAAAGCAGGGTCCGGCTTGCAGACATGATATCCGAAGCGTAACCGCGTATGGGCGCCTCCCCGGATTCACGGAGGATCATCTCATCCATGCCAAGTATGGCATTGATGGGGGTTCGTATCTCGTGGGACATATTGGCAAGGAATCGGCTCTTGGCCTCATTTGCACGGTCCGCTATGTCTTTTTGTTTCTGAAGTTCTTCCCTGTAGTGGTAGTGTTCGGTGTCATCAACCAGGGCATAGAGCTTACCGTAGCTCTCTCCCAGGTAAAGAAGGTCATTCTCCTCCGGGGTATATATCCGGTCATCTATCTGCAGCGTCTCCCCGGACTTCGCGGCTTCTGATATGGACGCTATGATGTCATAGGGGGTATGGATGGGTCCCGGCAGGTCAACCGGCGGCTTTTTCGTGGAGAAAAAGATGTCGAATTCGGGGTACATCCTGGCTGCAGGCTCATTATAATACTGGATCCTTCCCTCATTATCAACTGCGATAATCCCTTCTGAGATCCTGTCTATAACGAAATCCCTGGCGATCTCCCTTGTACCCAGCAGGTCAAAGCGGAATATCCCTATAAGCAGGAATACCGTACCGAACAAGGTTCCCGGCATGGTGAGGTCGTAGTAATGAGATATAGTAAAGAGCTTTGTAACGTGCAGTACAAAAGATATGCCCTGTGCTCCAAAGGCTATGATAAGCATGAGGAGTCTCTGGCGGGAGATCCTGTTCTTCTCCCGGTGGTGCTCCCGGACAAGCCATACCATACCTACGACCACCAGGGCAGCATTCAGTGCCATGAAGAGGTCATGGACTATCCCGTTGCTGTGGATGAATTGCGGCATCACGGGATCCGGAACAAACCTGTAGTCAGTATAGACCAGATTGCTCATTCCCATGGTCAGGGATGAGATAAAGATCCCCACATGAACAAGAACCAATGAGAAGACCATTCCCCGGGGGATCTTGATCCTGCACATCCTGGCCGAGAATAAAAACAGGGCAAAGACGATCCACACCCTGCCCACATATGACAGCTTAAGAGCCGTAAAGAAGGCCTCTTCCGTAGTGGCTTTTAATTCATAGAGATAGCCTAAATTACTTATAAATGATGATACACAGGCTAAAAACAGGTATGAATGGATGGGATTCTTCCACTTGAAGAATACTATCAGAGTCTCTATGAAAAGGGCGCCTATGGTTATGTACTGTATTATAAGCAGGATATCTAAAACTCTCACTTACTTTGCCTCAATTCTTGATAGATTTCGGTCCTACCCGATGATCCCGGCGTACTCGTAGCCGGCCTCCTCTACTGCTGCCTTAATGGCTGCCTCATCAACCTCCTTGGAGTTGGTGATGGTAACAAGATTGTCGTCGTGGGAAGCTACCGCGCTGTCAATACCGTCGATGGCCTCCAGCGCCTTCTTAACGTGTGCCTCACAATGTCCGCATGTCATTCCTTTAACAGTGATCTTCATTTCCTTTGTCTCCTTTCCTGTCTCAATATCTGTTTCGTTTATTATCAAATTGCCTGTTACGGCATTTTTAATAACCCTGTCTCCTGCGCTGTTATAGGGTTTGATCCAGTTAAGGCGCAGTGCGTTGGATACGACGCAAAAGCTTGACAAGCCCATGGCCGCCGCCCCGAATATGGGATTAAGGTCCCAGCCCAGAAGGGCAACATAGCATCCTGCAGCAAGGGGTATTCCCAGGACATTATAGAAAAATGCCCAGAAAAGATTCTGATGGATGTTCCTTAAGGTGCTCCTTGATATCCTTATGGCTGCGGCAACATCCCTGAGACTGTTCTTCATGAGAACTATATCTGCAGCATCAATGGCTACATCCGTTCCTGCCCCGATGGCTATCCCGAGGTCCGCAGATGTAAGGGCCGGCGCATCATTGATGCCGTCTCCTACCATGGTAACCGAACCGGCCTCCTTAAGGGCCCTTATAACAGCCTCCTTGCCGTCAGGCTTAACGGAAGCCACCACTTCATCTACCCCGGCCTGGCTTGCGATGGCTGCTGCCGTGATCTCATTGTCCCCGGTAAGCATCACCACATGTATTCCCAGCTTCTTAAGCTCCGAGACAGCCTCCGGAGAATCCCCTTTTATGACATCCGATACGGCAATTATACCAAAAAGCTTTCCCGCCCGGGCGATAAGAATAGGGGTCTTTCCTTCTCCCGCAAGCTCTTTGATCCTCTTTTTTATCTCACTGTCAACAGGGCCTGTAACGGATTCTATATATTTAAGGTTGCCGCCGCAGATCATATCATCTCCCAGCCTTGCCTTAAGTCCGTTTCCTGAGAGGACTTCGAACTCCGTGGTCTCCGAAAGGGCCGTTCCCACCTCTTCTGCATATTCCGTGATAGCCTTGGAAATGGGGTGCTCACTTTTTGACTCAAGGGCATAGGCAACCCTCATAAGCTCTCCTGTTGTAACATCCGCCGCCGGATGGATATCCGTGACCTTCATCTCTCCGGTAGTGATGGTACCTGTCTTATCAAGAGCCACGATCTGAGTCTTCCCGGCCTGTTCCAGAGAAGCAGCCGTCTTAAACAGCACTCCCGTCTTTGCCGCCACGCCGTTACCTACCATAATGGCCACAGGAGTGGCAAGTCCCAGAGCGCAGGGGCAGCTGATAACCAGCACCGATACGGCTCTTGCTATGGCATAACCCACACCCTGACCTGTAAACATCCATACAATAAATGTTACAAGGGCTATCCCGATGACCACCGGAACAAAAACACCCGATACCTTATCAGCGATCTTTGCTATAGGTGCTTTTGTTGCTGCGGCATCGCTTACCATCTTTATTATAGCCGAAAGTGTGGTATCTTCGCCAACCCTTGTCGCCTCACAGATCATGAAGCCCGAAGTATTAATGGTCGCGGCAGATACGCCGTCCCCTGTCGTCTTCTCAACAGGAACGCTCTCTCCCGTCAGGGCCGATTCATTAACTGCGCTTTCTCCTTCAACAACTATACCGTCTACGGGGATACTGTCTCCGGGCCTTACCACGAATCGGTCGCCTACTTTAACTGTTTCGATGGGAACTGTGGTCTCCTCCCCGTCCCGGATAAGCACAGCCGTCTTAGGTGAGAGATCCATCAGCCCTTTAAGGGCGTTGGTAGTCCGCCCCTTCGATCTGGCTTCCAGCATCTTCCCTACGGTGATCAGGGTAAGGATCATGGCCGCAGCCTCAAAGTAGAACTGATTCATAAAATACATGATCTGCTCTTTATCATTTGCCATAACAGCGCCCGTCATGCCAAAGAGGGCTACTGTGCTGTAACCGTAAGCTGCTGTAGCTCCCAGTGCCACCAGGGTATCCATGTTGGGGGACCTGTGGATCAGGCCCTTAAATCCGCTGACGAAAAACTTCTGGTTGACCACCATTACCATTCCGGATAGGAGAAGCTGGTATAAGCCCATGGCCACATGATTGCCGTCTAAAAATCCCGGAAGGGGCCATGCCCATAACATATGCCCCATGGAGGCGTACATAAGGGGTATCAGAAGGATGACCGAAGCAATGAGCCTCTTCTTCATCTTCGGGGTCTCAGTGTCTTTCAATGCCTCTTCCCCATCCCGGGCCGGGCTCTTCTCCCCGCCGGAGGCCTTTTTGCTGGCACCGTAGCCTGCCGCCTCAACTGCCGCAATGATATCCTCGGGGCGGGCTGTGCCTTCGACGCCCATGGAGTTGGTAAGCAGGCTTACAGCACAGCTTTCCACCCCTTCGACAGCTCCTACCGCCTTCTCAACCCTGTTCTGGCATGCAGCGCAGGTCATTCCCGTAACGTTATACTGTTCCATGCGTCCTCCTTTCTCATCATTGTCCTGTCTTATTCAGGTCCCAGCAACCGGGCAAAAGCTTTGGCCGTTCTGATATCGGTATCCTTAAAGTGGTTGCCCGGATTCCATTCAAAAGTACAGTCTGTATTGTTCTCTTTCAGGATATTATAAGCTTCTTTTGCCTTATCCGCCACCGCAGCCATGACGGGATTCTTCGTCCCGGCTTCTTTATCTCCCAGGCTTATGTACACGGACCCCGTCCGGATCCTGTTCTCCCTCATATATTCCGTAAAGCCGGGAAACCACAGGGAAGGAGATGCTGCCGCCGCTCCGGCGAATACCTCCGTCTGATAGACAGACCATAGGGCAAATAACCCCGCCAGGGAGTAGCCTCCTATATAGTAGGTTTTCCTTCTGTCCCCACAGATCTTAAGAACTTCCGCCAGGGTATCGGCTGCACCCTGACCGAAATCCTCATTCCCGAAGACTGCCGGTGCCCTCCAAGGCGAGAGATCCCGGTTCCAGGACGAAACCACCGGAGTCCTCAGGCAAAAGTCCTTCCCGGACAGTTCCCTGATAAGGGATGCCTCCCTTTCCATGGCTTTAAGGCCCCTCTCATCGATGGGCTGTATCAGGACAATATCCGCGGATTCATTTCCGAATATATGCTCTTTCAAGATCCTTCCCCTTTGCCGGACTAAAGAATATACGATCAGTTATATATTATGATCCCTAAAAAGGCCGAAACGACTATGAGCATGATGGGAGACATTTTCTTTTTCCATATCCCCCGGGTTCCGAAGTAGATCAGGGCCAGGATCGCAGTTATGATCACGGGCCATATATCCGGAGTTT
Source organism: Lachnospiraceae bacterium (assembly GCA_017550165.1). Lineage (GTDB taxonomy): Bacteria > Bacillota > Clostridia > Lachnospirales > Lachnospiraceae > SIG280. Next base: position 146,063 of record JAFZQH010000029.1, read on the forward strand.
CATACATCAGAGGCGGGATGGCGTTCTTTAATATCATATAACAGCCCATAGCGGCTATGATCCCTATAATGCACGGCTTTAATCCGTCCAGGATCGCCCTGACATATTTGTTCCCGAGGGCTTTTTTCAACAGGACCATTATCAGCAAAATGATAAAGAAGGCCGGAAGTATAACGGCAAGCGTCGCTATGATCCCTCCCGGGATCCCGGCTTTGCTGCTTCCGACATAGGTTGCCAGGTTGACCATGATCGGCCCCGGTGTACTCTCACTGATGGCGATCATGTCGGTTAATGCCTCTTCCCCCAACCAGCCGTAAGAAAGGACCACATCCCTGATCAGCGGAATCGCCCCGTATGCGCCGCCAAAGGAGAATAAACCTACCGTCAGAAATCCCGTAAAGAGTTCAAGATAGATCATGGCTCTTCACCACCCTTCTGTGATGACTCTCCTCGGATCAAAAAGGTGAACAGGCTGACACCCGCTGCGATCAGCATGAGAAATATGGAAGAAAAATTCCACGCAAAAAAACTGATCAGGAGCATTGCCGTAAAAGAGCATCCCAGGATAAAGCACTGAAGGGCTTTCTTTTCCATCTTTAAGAACATTTTGATCCCTGCGTCGAGGATAAGGATTCCTACCGCGATCCTTATTCCCTTAAAGGCATTGGCCACCCATGCGATCTCCAGAAAGTTATCCCAAAAAACCGAGATCAGATAGATTATGATAAATGAAGGCAATACAACACCAAGCGTGGCTGCTATGGCACCCCCTATCCCCTTCTGCTTATATCCGACAAAGGTTGCGCAGTTGATGGCAATGGGGCCGGGTGTGGATTCTGCGATCACTGTAACATTCATCATCTCGTCATGTGATATCCATTTCTTTTGTTCCACGCATATATTCTCTATGATGGAGATCATGGCATATCCGCCCCCAAAGGTGAATAACCCGATCTTCGCAAATGTAAGAAATATAGTCAGTATCATCAATACCTGTTCAACCCTTCCATTATCTTCTTACATAATACCCCTTCCCTGTCTTTGATATGATTATAGCGGAAGCCCGGCAGATGTGTAAAGGGTACGCGGGACAAAAACAAGCGCCGCCTTTTAATCCGGCGGCGCTAATGTTATTCCTGTCAGGAAACCTTTACTGTGATCGTTACTGTTCTGGTGGCGCTGTTGTAGTTTTTGTCACCGGCAGCTGTCACGTTCACGACAGCGGAATAATTCCCCTTCGGGGTTCCCTTCTTTACGGTGACTTTGCCGGTCTTCTTGTTTATCGATATCCGGTCATCTCCGCTGTCCTTGACATAGGTTACCTTGCCCTTGCACTGTTTTACGGTCTTTATCACTTTCGATACATCCAGGGTCTGGCTTTTCTTTTTCAGGTTCTTTTGCTTGACGGTAGCCGTCTTACCTGTCACCTTCAAAGGATTGGCCGCTTTGTTGATCTTGAAGGTTACTGTCTTTTTGCCCTTGATCTTGCCCTTTCCTTTGAGGGTAACAGTAGCTGTCCCTGCATTCTTATTGTTCTTGTATGTTACGGTGTAGTCTGTATTGTTCTTCAGGGTAGCTGTCCCGAGCATAACCTTAAACTTCTGGGTAATGGCCTTTCCGGTATAGGTCTTGTCGGCTATTCCCGTTACCGTAGCATAAGTTATGTTTGCTGCCTGTTTCTTTTCAAGGCTTATGGTAAACTGCACGCTCTTCGTGCCGGTGTAGTTCCCTTTGCCGGTTATGGTCATGGTGGCCGTTCCGACATCCACGTTACCCTTATAGGATAAGGAATAATCCCGTCCCTCTTTAAGAGTGAGTCCGTCAACCCTGACAGTCGGGGTCTGGGTTATGGGCTTTCCGGTATAATACTTATCCTCTACTCCGGATACAATGGCATTGGAAACGGATTTTACCGGTTTGACAGGCTCTGCCGTGATCGTAACCACTAATGATCTCGCCTCAAGAGCCTCGTAGTTTTTGTCGGAAGCAACCGTGACACTGACATTGATCGTGCCTTCGGTTTTTCCTGAGGTCAGGATACTGCCCTTTATCGAACAGCCTTTGTCCTCACCGCTTATGGCGTAGCCTACCGCACCTGTTGCCCCGTTCATTTTAACAAATGAAGACAGATCCAGGGTTTTTCCGCCCTTTATAACAGACGCTTTTCCCGAAATGTTTACCGGGCTCGGTGCTTTAGCGATATTGACGGTCACTCCTGTAGGCTGCTCCGAAACTGAATAATTACTTCCGTTTGCGCCGCCAAGTTTAACTCCGGTAACGGTTATGGGCTTATTCTCCCCTGCATCCGCATCCGCCATGGTTCCATAGGCTTCTGTAAGATCCACGGTAGCTGTTTCCCCGTCAAGCAACCCGGATGTAATCTCACCTCCGGAAAGAGAAACCTTAAGATTACCTGCTTCATATTTCCTGTCGATCGCCGTGATACCGGTGACAGTAACCGGTTTCCCTGCGATGGTAAATTCGGATACTGCACTGCCTCCCTTATACTGTCCTGTCTCAGCTACCTTAGCCTTAATGTAGTATTTACCGCCCTTCTTGGGCACAGTGCCTTCACCTGCAGCGCCGCTGTTTTCCGCAGTAGTCTTTATACTGCAGGCCTCATCCATATAGTATTCAAAGGAAACATCTCCGCTGCCGGGATTACTCTCAGGGGAAACCTTCGGATCATTTGCCTCAGAGCCGTAGGTCCAGCCCTCAAGCAGGATCACGGGAGTAATCGCTTCCTTATCAGCCCATTTTGCATAAAGGGTGATATCTTCGTCCGGAATGTAGGAATCGCCGCCATAGCCCACGGGTTTACTCAGCTCCGGATCCTTGCACCAGCCTATGAAATTACAATCGGTTTTTTCGGGAGCAGGCAGCGTTACGCTTCCCATGTCCCCCCACAGGGCATAAAGGGAAATGACGGTTCCGTTGACCTTTGAAAGGCCGCTTACGGATTGTTTATCATCATAGGCCTTATTCCCCTCCGGCTCGGTGCTCCAGCCCCCAAAGTCCGCAGAAACGGTCTTAGACGCTTCCGTATTGCCGGAGGTAGCACCATTATAGTTATAGGTTACAGTGTATGACTTATTATAAGCGTTGGCAGTGAGCTTCTTCTCCTGGTCATGCTCAAAGGTCTCATCCGCCATCTCCCCGGAGGTGCTGCCGTTTCCGTTAAACCGGACTGTATAGGTATCCTTTGTCCACTCTGATGAAACAGAGACGTTACCCTCCGGCATCTCAAAGGAATAGAGGTTGTCCCCGGTCTTTGTGACTTCCACAGGGGTACTGCCCTTCATAACGGAGAGATTATCAACATGCATATTGTTATCAGAGAAGGCCTTGATCCAGACCAATTCTCCCCTTCCCGCCCGGGATACTGCTTCATCCCCGACATAGGTGCTGAGACTGCATCCATCCGGCTGGCTTCCCTCCACAGAGATTCCATAGGTGTCAGCTGCCACCCAGGTCACACTCTTATTGTTATTGCTGATATTGATCTCATTTAATTGATCACTTGTCAGTACTGTGCCGCTGCCCTGGATCGTCGTCCCCCTGCGGCCATTCCTATCTATAGGTGTGAAGCTGTTTTTCATGGTAATGCTGCAGTTATTATACCAGGCATTTAAGGAAAAGCTTCGTTTGGTATCCGGAGAATAGCTTAGTTCAAGAGTTCCTCCGTCTGAGTTATTCGATCCGAGAGAGCCAGTTTTTACGGTGCCTCCGCTGATCACAACAGTTCCGCCCGAGCTGGAATAACCGCATCCAATCCCGCATGCTTTAGTATTGTTATCTTCACAATCTGCGTCCACCACTCCTCCGGTTATGGTGACTATGCCTTTATTTTTTTCTGCGCTCACGCTCCAGCCGCATCCGATGCCGGCGCCATATTCTCCACCCTTTGCAGTCACGTTCCCTCCATTGATGGTTACGGTACCGTATGACTGGCTTCCTCCACCGATACCGGCTGCGTGGGAACCGCCTTGGGCATAAACCTTTCCTCCATTAATTGTCACATTCCTTCCGAGGCCCGGCCCGTTAAAACCACTGGTGCCACCTCCTTTTTTGGCAGTTGCGCTGATATTTCCACCGTTAATGATAACATTTCCATCGCCCCCGATAGCAGCTACATCATTCTTTTCTGTTGATGCCGTCAGCTTCCCCATTTTCTCGCCGGCACTCTGGGCCCAGATGGTAAGTGTCGCACCGTCAGGGACATTGATGCCGCCGTTTACATGTGTATATTGCAGGTCGGCATTATCCATAAGAAGCAGGTTAACATCCCCCTTCACTTCTACACGGGCGTTGCTCGTCACCTTACCGGCTTCTGCCACATACCAGGTTGTCTTATTATCTACGCCCCAGGTGGTGGTGCTTGTAGCGTCGTTCCTGACATCGGGAAGGGCCATGGAATTTCCCTTGGCATCGATATACTTCACCTTTACGGGAACAAATTTCGCATACAGCGACACATCCGCGTGGGGCATCACAAAGTTAAAGGTGCCGTCGGCCTGGGGAATAAGAGAAAGTGTTTTTTCTTCTTCTCCTTCCGTGTATTTCGCCTCCAGGCTGAAATCAACATATTCAAAGCTGGCGGCCGGTTCTATCTTAAGAGAAACTATCTCCCCCTCTAAGGCCAGCTTTTTATCATAAGCGGTCTTAGACGTGGTGGCAGAAACCTTGCTCCCATTTTCTGTATCCGTATAATCAGCCACCTCAAAATGCCTCTTCCAGACCGCTTTGGCCCTGATCTCATGGGTCAGGGGGACATTCGTCAGCCTGCTTCCGGGCCCTTTTAAATTCTCCCCATCATCTCCGATCTGCCAACCCAGAAACTGCGCGTTTGTAAGGGAAAAGCGACATTTCGGCAACATGTATTCCCCGTTTTTCACACAGGTACCGCTGTCCATATTCCCGGTTGCATCTTTATCACCTTTATCAAAGACAATGCGGGTAGCGGGAACTATAGGGGAAAAACTCAGATTCTCTTTGCTGACCTTCTCGCTGGTGTTTCTCCTTACCAGATCATTTTTTAGTATAAGCGAATAGTTTTCCCCACAGCCCGGGATGTTGTTTGGGTTAGAAATATCATACTGCGCATCATCCCGGTTCCAGCCCAGGGTGACGCTGCCTTTTCCATTTGACCCCACCCCGGATCCCAGGCCGTATCCGTTTTTGCTGTATGCCGAGACTATTCCGCCTCCGACAATTACCACTGTTTCCTTATCGGAATCGGAAGAACTCACAATTCCTCCTGCACCGATGCCGGCACCACCCGTTGAAGCATACGCCGTGATCTTTCCTCCATAGATCGCTATGGTTCCGCCGGCTTTCTCGTTATCACCTCCGATGGCAGCGCGATGGTCCCTTGTTTCGGCATAGAGACTGGTCTCCAGCTCTCCCGTCCACTCCTTTTGTCCGTAAACAGTAAAGGTGTTTCCATGATTAACACTTATTCCGTATGGGTCATTCAGTTTTACGAGATTTCCCTCCGAGGAATCTCCCAGGATCAGCTTTACGTCCCCCTTCACTTTGATCCTATCTTTTTTATAATCAATGTTAGACTGCAGGTAATACCAACCCGATTCCAGCGTAGAGCTATTATTGGTAAGGTAGTCCTCTGACAGGATGGTAGGATCTGCGCATATCTGCTCCTCCCCGTTTTCATCGATATAGGAAACCCCACCTGTGGGAGCCAGATATAATCTTGCGTTCTTCTTATTGGGACCATCCGGTTTGAAGGTCACTTTCTGCTCCCAGGTTTTGTTTAGCGTTTTATCAGTAACTTTAACGGTTTGCTCCACCGATGCATCTGCCGTAGTCGCTCCGTTAGCCAAACTGAATTCTCCGGTGAACTTGACATGCCCGGTAAATGCACTCCCTTTGATGATCGGAGATGCAGCGCCCGGCATCTCTATCTTGATCTCATCATTATTCCCGATCGCCGAATCATAAATATTCCCGGTAAGACTTAAAGTGTACCCGGAACTCCATGAAAGCTCCTCATCATCACGTCCGACGGTAATAGCCGAAAGATAATAGGTTTTACCCTTTATTGTCACCCGGCCGGACAGGGTCCTTGATGATCCGTTTGTATGGCGAAGGCTTCGTCCTACCTCCAGGGTGCCCACACCATCCTCCTTTACATGAAAAATCCCCGGAGTTCCGGCATCGTATTCTCCTGCTCCTTCCTTAAGGAAAAAATATGCCCTTTCATTATGGTAGCCGGTAAAATTCAATCCCGTGTCGTAGATGGTGATATTAAAGAGATGGTGCACATAGTCGGTTGCAGGAAAATCCCCGCTGCAGACCACATCTGCATTCTCAGAGGCATTAATAGTCGTTGGATAATATGTACCTGTATCGGGATGACCGATATTGCCCTCTGCCACTACGGATCCTCCGTCAATCTTTATTGACGGTACTTTAGACCCATTTCCCCCGGAATATCCGCAGCCGATGGCCGCTCCTCTGTCCTTGAAGTCAGTCAAACTTGTGCCGCCGCTGATCTTTCCCGCAACAGCTCTTATCTTCCCACCTGTAATCTTGATAATATCAAAGGTCCCTTCACCGCCGCCGCCGATACCGGCTGCCATGGCCCCACCGGTAGCAGTGATATCTCCTCCTTTAATAAATACAGAGCCCCCTATGGTGCGCTCAGAACCACCGATGCCTGCAGAACCGTAGAGACCATAGTAATGAGACCCGCCCTGTGCGATGATCGTTCCGCCTTCAATGGAGATTTCTCCGAAGCCCAGGACATCTCCGGTTTTTAGATTGCGCATTCCGATACCGGCTCCGCCGCCTCCCGCGTTGGTGTTCCCGACCATGTCTGTGCCGTCGCTTCCGCCGGTGGCATAAAGGGTCCCGTCGCCATTTATGGTCAAAGAGCAGCCGTTGGAGACACAGATCCCGGCTCCTCCCCAGCAGCCTGTCAGATGGTTTTCCCCCTTAAGGGTAAGGTTCAGTCTGGCCCCGTTTAGCAGAAGTATGGGAGAAACCCCGGAGCGGCCCTCCGTACCTGCGGTAGCTTTAATATTGAGACCGTCAATGGTAAGGGAAACATCCACGCCATCCACAACAATAACGCCGTCAATATGGGTCCTGGCGCCACTGGAATACGGAGTGTAAAAATATCTTTCATCCGCGCCGTTCTTTTCAAACTCGCCGGTAATGGTCTTCCCCTTATAATCATTAACGTTACTGCTGTTAATGATTATAGGCGCTGTGGTTTTTCCAACATCACATTCCACATCTGCAGCATGGGCAACCCCGGGAACAAATCCCGCAAACATGATCGCCGTAAAACCCATTGTGGCGATCCATTTCACAATACTCCTTAAGCTTTTCATAAATGCACTCTCCTTTTATACCTCTTTTAACTGTGAAAGTCTCATTTTCCTGTATATTATCGGACTGCCCGGTGCAGCATTCGTGCAGTACCGGTTCATAAGCATCTCTTTAAGAAGGGTCAGTTCGCCTTCGGGGTCATAGCCCTCCTCCGGCACATACACCAGTCCCACTGCGTATCTGGTGGCTGCTGCCAGCATAAGATGCAATGTGACCGAGAACATCTCCTGCTCCGGAACATCCGTCCTGACGGTTCCGTCTTTTTGCGCCTTTTCATATATGATATGAAATGTGTTCAGCATACTATCTATCATACCCAGGTAGGACCCCAGGTCGGAAGAGTCCGGATCCGCAGACCTGACATATATATTAAAATACTGGTTAAATCTAAGCAGCGGTTTTCCGTTCCTGTACAGCTCCAAAAAAGAATCCAGATAATATTCAAAGATTTCCGCTGCGGTCATTCCCGACAATGATGGGTTACGCCTTCGTTTCTTATTGCTTTCCCAGAATCTCCCCCAACACCATGTGGAGACCGCCACCACCAGGTCCAGCTTCGTGGGAAAATACCGGTGCAGGGTAGTAGTTCCGTATCCGCAGACATTCGCAATATCGGCATAGGATACGGGATCGATCCCCTTCTCCGAGAACAGCCTGAAAGACTCCTCCAATATGGTATTTCTCTTTTTCTCCATCTCTATGGCGTCTTTTTCCTGATTACGCATTTCATCTTCCTTCCGATAACAGAGAAACCTGAAAGCAGATCATTCCCTGTTTCAATTTTATAACGGTACAACATATACCGTTATGAATTTTGCCACTATATCATTCATTTGTCAAGATGGCGAACCGGATTTTTTCACTTTTTCAGGCATTATAAAAGCGCTGCCTGATTAGGGGCAGCGCTTTGCGGAATACTTATTCCGTAGTCAATGTATATTTATCTTCGGGCAGCAATTCTATGAGCATATCCTCAAGCCGGTCAGGGGGGATAGGCTTGGTGAGGTAGTCGGTAAATCCTTCCGAGATGTACTGCTCCCTGGCGCCTGATATGGCGTTTGCCGTAAGGCAGATAACAGGTGTGTTAAGATTGGGGTTGGATGCCTGTTCTCTGAGTTCATGCAGGGTCTCGGTCCCGTTCTTTCCGGGCATCATCTGGTCAAGGAATATGATATCATAGGTTACAAGGGCTGTCTTTTCAAGACACTCGTCCCCGCTTTTTGCAGTATCTGTCTGTATCCCGGTTTTCTTGATAAGGGATTTGAACACGGTAAGGTTAACCTTGTTGTCATCTACAACAAGCACCCTGGCATCGGGGGCATACAGTTTTTCTTTATACTTTTCTTTATCCTTCAGGCGCTCCCGGTATGACTGCTCAGGATCCCCGATGGGATCCCAGGCAACAACCTTCTGCTCAAGGTCGAAAGAAAAGGTCGAACCTTGGCCGTATACACTCTCTACTTTCAGATCGCTTCCCATCATTTCCAGCAGGCTCCGGGTAATGCTCATGCCCAGGCCGGTGCCTTCGATATGGATATTTCTTTTTTCCTCTATCCGCTCAAATTTCGTAAAGAGCTTCTCCATATCCTCCTGCTTGATCCCTATACCGGTATCAGCGACGGATACCCTGATCAAAACCCGGTCATTGTCCCTGTCAGCCTTCTTGCAGGATATCTTAAAAGTAATGCTTCCCTTTTCCGTATATTTGGCGGCGTTTGTCAGGATATTGGTGATGACCTGCTTTATGCGGACCTCATCACCGTTGAGCAGTTTAGGGGTTGATCCGTCGATATCCAGCTTCAGTTCCAGACCCTTGGCATCGGTCCTTACGTGGATCATGTTGGCAAGGTCATGGATGACGGCGGAAAGATCATAGTCTACGGGGATGATCTCTATCTTACCCGCTTCTATCTTGGAAAAATCAAGGATGTCATTGATCAGCCCCAGCAGAGTATTTCCTGAGGATCGGATATTCTCCGAATAGCCGAGGATCTTCGGATCATCACATTCCCGGAGCACCATTTCATTCATGCCCAGGACCGAATTCAGGGGAGTACGTATTTCATGGGACATGTTGGAAAGAAATTCCGATTTGGCATCGCTTACCGCCAGTGCCCGAATGGAAGCCTCGGCAGCCCTGTTGGTGTTCACAAGGTCTATGGAATAAAGGATCATGGCCATGAAAGTAAAGGTCATATCCGCCGAATCAATGCCGGGCATCATGATCTGCATTATAGGATTTAAGAACGGAATGATCGCAAATATGAGCAGGGATATGCGGACATTTCGTTTCAGTTTTTTGAAATACTGAAGGATCAGAGAGATATCGACCATCATTGACACAAAGGGAAGGAAGGTAAATAGCGGGTATAGCAAACCTTCCTTATAGGTGTTTGCTTCATCAAAATAATAATAGAGGTCCGTAAACTGGAAGATAAAGACAAGCGCCGCCCCCGCAATGAGAACTATATTATTAAAGGTGAACCGCTTAAGGCAGGGATCTAGGTCTTTGTTTTCCGCAAAGAGTTCCTTCAGGTAGAGATTGGTCGCAAGAAAAACCAGGATGGTCGTTTCGTAGCAAAGAAAGGCATTGATCCGAAGCATCCACCAGGCAAGGGGTTCGGTATTACCCTCAAAGATCCATATATAGCGATCCGAGATCAGAAGAATGGATGCACTGAGCAGGAGAAAAAACAGAATCTTCCTTCTCCTGCTGCGTACCCCGGAAATAAGCATGGAAAATGCCACTGCGCCGCAGACATTCCCCAGGGAAAGCATGATATTCAGCTGATGATCTCTGATAAAATCCAAAATATACATACTTGTAATTATCCCTTAAATTCTCCTGACTCATTTTGTGACTTTTACCTTAAAGGTCACGGTCCTGGTGGCCGGGCTGTAGTTACTGTTCCCGGCAGCGGTTACGTTGGCTGTGATGGCATACTCTCCCTCCGGAGTTCCCTTCGCTATGGTAACCTTGCCCTTACTGTTCATGGTTATCCGCGCATCTCCGCTTACCTTTTTGTATTTCACCTTACCCTTACCCTTCCTGGTGATCCCTATCACCTTCGAAACAGATAAGGTCTTTTTCTTTTTGCTGACACTGTCAATACTTACCTTGGCCGTCTTGCCTTTAACCTTAATGGGGTTCCCGGCTTTATTGATCTTAAAGGATACGGATTTCTTACCCTTATACTTTCCTTTTCCCTTTATGGTTACGGTAGCCTTTCCGGTCCCGGTATTGTTCTTATAGCTTATATAGTAATCTTTACTGCTCTTTAAGGTTTTTCCGCCGAGATTTACGGAGATATCCGTCTGTTTAAGGGCTTTGCCCGTGTATGTCTTATCAGTCACGCCAAACACACGAGCATATTTCAGGTTCTTTGCCTGGTTAGCTGTCAGTATCCGAAACTCCACACTCTTTGAGTCCTTATATTCTCCGATCCCGGTAAGGGTCATTGTGGCGGTTCCGACATCAACGTTATGTTCATAGGATATGGTATAGTCCGTGTCACGCTTGAGTGTTCTGCCACCCAACTTCACAACCGGATCCTGAGTCTGTTCTTTCCCGGTATATGTCTTGTCGGTAACTCCCTCTATCTCTGCGTCTGAAAGGGAGTCCGGCTCATCGATCACGTATGCCTTGATACTGAAGTTGTCAACAACTCTTCCTTTTCCTTCCGCTTCATCTACCCAGTCTTGTCCGACTTCTGTCCAATCAAACCATTCACCAGCATAATATACATAACTCTCTCCGGGATTAACAACTGCCACACAATAATCCGTTTTATTCCTTTCTTCTGCCCTTTTCTTACCATCCTCTATATTAACGGTAACCGCATATATCTTCTGATCCTGATATAAAAATGATTCTTCTGCTACTATTGCAATTCTCTCACCCGGCTTAATGACGATACTTCCATCAAGCTTCTCACGGTGAAAACCCCGATACTTATACGTAGCGTTCTTCTTGCCAAGCAAGGTACCTTCTTCGGGATTTGTCGTATCATCTCCTATCAGATAAACAGAATACTCCACATTAGAATCAGGATTAGCGGTCTTAGTAGCTACACTGTATAAATGCTGATCAGTGTCGGTGTCATTCTTAAATGTATTAGCCGTCTTCATCGCTTTCCAATCTTTAAATTGCCCGCTGACTGATGTTGGCATATAATCGTAAGCCCATACATTCATCTCGCCGCCAATCTCAGAAAGATCCATATCAAAAGTCATGGTTTCAGGATCTTCTATAGACTTGTCGTAATAGGAGATGTAAAAGTATCCTGTATGTTGTCCGTTACCGTCTTCAACACCCCACGAAGCCTTATTGATGGTTGCACCTGTTCCATTATCATACCAATCTGTCTCGGAGCCCCAGGAATTCTTGACAATCCATGCACCATTACCGGGAGGCTGATGTCCCTTACGAAAATTCTCACTGGAATAATTATCATCCCAACCGACTATACACACAATATGATTGAATGGTGTATCATCATATGTATAGTGTGCCCATGTATTCAGGTTAATGTAATTTTCTACAATACCCTGCCCGGGGTTAGCCTGATCTGCATGAAATCCGATAGTTACACCGTGGCCTTTCATAAGCTCTGACTTGATCGCTTCAACGCTTTCACCATCAACATCAACCCAGCGACCTTTATTATCTTTAATGGCATATTCCGGAAGAACATTTCCGTCTACCAATGTCAGGCCCGAATATATATCACGGTTTGGATAACCGTCCTCATTCACTTCAGGGATTGTCCAATCGTCCTGGGCAGCAAAATACGAATTACCTTCATCTTCACGCTTTATAGCAAGGTATTTTTTATAGCATATATCATTAAACTGTTCTCTGGTTATAGCTGCAGGATTCGGATATGGGTCAAAATATCCTTCACTGCTTAATCTATATAGCCACTGTTTTGTATTTTCATCATGAGGCAGCGTGATCAAATGTTTATATGCCGCATCACAAGGTTCTTGAAACACATAGTAAGACATGGCATTAAATGCATTATTCATTACTTTTTCAGGATACTTGATCGCATACTGGAGAGAAGTAAGTCCCTCACGACCCTGATAAGGAAACATTGTTTCGTTCACGGGACCGGCACCGGTTGCAAACAAGTTTGTAGCAAGTGCATTAATTCCACCACCGTTATAGGGGTAATTCACATCGCCTATGTCAAAATAATATATACCTTCGCCGGCCTGACCGGGATTAGTATAAGCCGTAATAGGACGCTCTCCGAACCATGTCAAATGCTTCTCCGACAGATCAAAGTCATGGCCATACTCTTCCTTATATTGCGCATTTGTCATTCCAAAGTCTGATAATATGCTGGTCTCAGCAGCAGCAAGAGCTCCAAATGCCCAGCAGGAGCCCCATGGATTCTGCAGCTTAACAGGTGTGACAACACCCCTGTCCCTTAAGTCAAATTTGGCCGGAAACGCTTCATCGGCATTAATGGTTGCAGGCGCAATGACAATACCGCCTACGGCCATCGATACTGCAATTATAAAGCTTAAGACCTTCTTATTGAACGGCTTGATCATACACATTCCTCCGTGGCTATAAGAGACTATTTATTTAATCCAGTTCATTTAACAATGCAAAACGGTAACCCTCGTTCTCAAGCATGGTAAGTACCGCATCGAGCTCGTTCACATTAGATGTGGATGCGTTGTGCATCAACGCGATGGCTCCGTTGTGGTGGTATGTGGTAAAGTGGTCAAGGACGAAGCCCGGGGCGGGTTGGTTATTCACGTCGTAATCGCCATAAGCGATGCTCCAGAAAACAGTCTTGTAGCCGCAGTCACGGGCGATGGAGAGCAGACGCTTGGTGTATGCGCCGGTAGGGGTTCTGAAATATGGATCGAACTCATAGCCGGTGATCTCATAGAAATACTCGGCAGCATCAATGATCTCAGATACCACCTTCTCAACACTCTTTCCCCTGAGGTCCTCATGATGAACAGTATGATTGCACACCGCATGGCCCTCAGCCTTCATCCTGCGGGCATAATCGCCGCATCCTTCCAGATACATCTTTGTAACGAAGAAATTGGCTTTTGCATTATGAGCCTTCAGCGTGTCCAGTATCTTCACCGTAAGATCCGAGGGATAGCCGCAGTCAAATGTAAGATATATTTTCTTGTCATTATCGGTAACGTTTAAGTCGGCGTAGCAACTGTTATAATCGGAAATCTTGAAGGTCTCATAACTGCCCGAAACCGTGTGATCCTTCATACGCTTGAAGCTCCAGGTATTGGGATTATCGTCGCTTAAGCCCATATAATAGTCGGTATTGGCAATAACGGCAGCTCGGATTTTTTCCATTTTGGCCATGGGATCTGTGACAAGCCTGTCCGGTCCGGACGAAGCTTCGGAAGCGGCGGAAGACGCCTCGGCGGATGATGCGACGGAACTGCCTGTCGCCTCGGTGTACGATGAGGCTGAACTGCCTGTCGCCCGGGATTGGCTGCTATTTACTGCCGCGCTGCCTGAGGCTCCACAACCCCACACAGACACTGCCAAAACTACTGCAAGTACCATGCCCGATAATCTCTTCTTGATCATATACCCTCCCTTGTGACCAGTCTGATGTGACTTATTTTTATTATTATATTTCCTTTAGGGGGTTTTGTCCAATAGGGGTGATTTCCAACATATCCAACAACCTCACAAATGTATCCTGCCCGTCCAGACAAGTATCTGTAAGCCAGCCCTTTTCATTCCTCCACTCAGAAAGACCTCTGTAATAGAAATTCTTTTTCGCATCCTCGATGATAAAAGGTATCACATTATGCCGCAGGCACTCTTTCAAAGCCACAAGTCTGCCTACCCTGCCATTGCCATCCTGAAAAGGATGGATATACTCAAACTCAGCATGCAGTTCTATGATATCTTCTATCGCAGCATTCTCTTTTGCATTGTATTTTTCCAAAAGAGACTTCATGTGTTTATGCACTTCCGATGGCTTTGATGTTTCCCGTCCACCAACAACATTCGCACGCTTTTTATAATCACCTACTGCAAACCAGCCAAGTGTCGAGTCTTTTGTATCATGCTTCAGTATATAATGCAGATGCTTGATGATATCCTCTGTAAGTTCTTCTTCTGCGGTATCGATCACATAATCCATCGCCCGGAAATGATGCACCGTTTCCAGAATATCATCAACCGGTATTCCGTCACCAACATCAAGTGTATTGGTTTCAAAGATCATCCTTGTCTGATCCTCCGAAAGCTTGCTTCCCTCGATATGATTGGAATTATATGTCATTCTTACCTGCAGTTCATGATACAGTCCTCCGGAAAGCTTCATCTCTTTTTCTTCCCGAAGCACCTGAAGTACTTTATTGTCGGATACTTCCTTCATAAGAAGCTCCGGAGCCACACCAAGATAATCCGCTATCTTCTGTATACTGCGCTTGGAAAGTTTTTCGCTTTTCCCTATCTTCGCTATGGTTCTGGTAGACAGGCCAAGCTGTGTTGATAGCTCAGTTTTTCCAATGCCCTTATCTTTAAGTAACTTTTCCAGACCTTCATAGGAGATCATTGGATCACCTCCTCAAATCTTTACTTATTTTATCACAATCGCTGCCAAAAGTAAAGATTTAAGGGCCTTGACCTCAAAAAAGTAAAGATGACCCCAGCTAGAATGACCACATGAAAAAGGCACCTGCAAAAAACAAGTGCCCGTAAAGTACCATTTGACATTCATATGGACTACATAAGCAACATGCAGCTGCTCATCATATTTTTTTTCTGAATTTATTAAGCGACGATAATGTATAATTCTTACCGGACTTAAGCGTATATTATCTCACCAAATCAAGACTTTTTGTTCTAACACTCTTTATGCACTAAATCAAGCTTTTTCAAGCCGCAGATTTTCACCATATCGCGTTTTATGAACGCCATTTCCATGATTTTACATAGAAGAGTCAAAAAAGCACCTACACTTGCATATTGCAAAAGTAAGTACCTGTTAGAATTTTCAATTTCGGTAACGTTAAAAGCCCCATGGCGAACCACAGGGCTGTATTATTTCAAGTACATATACTGCATTATAAACTATAAAACGCAGTCCTTCCTCACCGATTTCTCCGGTTGCCAGAAAGCCGCACTTCTCCAAAACTCTCTGAGACGCCGCATTATCGGGATCCGATTCAGCTTCCACAGCTACCACTTCCGGATGGTCGAACGCCCACTTTAACGCAAGCTTCACAGCCTCTGTGGCGTAACCACGTCCCTGAAACTCGTCAAGGATACCATATCCGATCTCCGGGTTATGACCTGCCCCTATGCCCTTAAAACAGAAATCACCGATATGGGTTCCATCCATTTTCTCAATCATCCACATCGCATACCAGTCCCACTCTTCGGGATGAGCAAGGCAGCCTTCCAGCATTTCACTAT
>JAFZQH010000030.1 GCA_017550165.1 Lachnospiraceae bacterium
GATGGATGCACGATCGATTGACTGGTTTGTATCATTTGCGCCCTGTACTGCCAGCTCGTTCATTCTCTGAAGTATTGCGTGTGCTTCATTTAATGCACCTTCTGCTGACTGGATAAGGGAGATACCGTCCTGAGCATTTGCAGATGCTCTGTCAAGTCCTCTGATCTGGCTTCTCATTTTTTCAGAAATGGAAAGTCCTGCTGCGTCATCGGCTGCTCTGTTGATCTTAAAGCCGGAAGAAAGCTTCTCGGAAGCCTTTGCCTGAAGGGATGCAGTTGCGCCTAACTGCCTGTTAGAGTTCATTGCTGTAAGATTGTGTTGTACTACCATAATTGTTCCTCCTTGAATTTGTCCGTAGCGATCCATCGCTATCGGTTGATTATAATGTTTTGGTTTTTTAGTGTAGCTGCTAACGGCCGTACGCTCCGATCACTTCCACACAATTGCGGATCATTCCGCTGATAATATATAATTAAAATTTAATATATAAATTATATATCCGTCAACACTATAATTCAATTTATTAAATTTATATTTAAATCTCCGGTCTTGCCTTTGATATAAATATCTTTTATTTCCTCTTGTCCATGAACTGGGCATCTACCATGTTCACCCTGGACATATTTGAATAATAAACATTTGCCGCCTGCCGGCTCCTCTTAGCTGTCTGTATGCCGCCTCGCATCTTTTCAAACTGCTTACCGGCTGCTTTCCGGTTATGTTCCTCTTCAGCACGGATGGAAACACTCTTCTCGGTTATATCTGAGATCAGCTTCTGAAGCTGCTTTATCTCTTCTTTATAAGCCTCTTTGTTTCCGGACAGCTCATCTTTAATACGATCATATATGTCCTGAAATCCATCATCCAGTAGGTTCAGCTCATCTATCAGTGCGCCTTTCTCATCCAGATTTGATTCGAAGCGGTCGGTATCCATCTCTTCAGCGGATAATATCTCCCATTGCTCCTTGTTGTTCTCAATGATCCTGTCGAGAACTTTAATCTTCTTCTCCAGGCTCTGTATTAAGATGCTAATGTATGTGCTGCCCTTGTCCATTATCGGAACCTCTTATTTTTCATGATGCCAAGACTTTCCTGGCATTATTTTCTCGGACCGACAGTTCCATGACCTGCTTCCATGTATCTCTCATTGTGCGAAGGTGGCCGAGAACCTCTTCCAGTATCTCTTTATCCTTCTTTATATTTGCCATGACCAGCCTGTCCTGGATATAATTATATACATTTTCAAAATCTTTTGCCACCGGATATTTATGATCGAGTGTGGCGATGAACTCTCCTATGATGGCCTCTACCTTCTTGATATTGTTATGGGCCTTCTCAATATCCTTTTCTTCTATACCTGCCATCGCTATATTACAGAATTTGATAGCTCCGTCATATAACATAAGAGTAAGCTCTGCGGGCGATGCTGTCATTATCTTGCTGTTATTGTAAGCCGCGTATGGATTCCTGTTTGTCATGATACTGATCCTCCCTTATTACTTTCTTATATTATATATCGGCTATTGTCCCAATAACATTGAGAGGGAATTTTGAGAAGATTGCAAATTTGCCATAGCTTTTTCCATAGCGGTGAATTTCTTATAGTAGAAATCCTCATAATACTCAACTTTTTCTTCCCAATCGCTTATCTTGGACTTATATTCTTTCAGCTCATTTGTCATCTGCTTATCATTATAAACAACGTATGCGCTGCTTAAAGACGAGCTCTTCATCTTCTTGTCAAGTGCCTGGTATGCGCCTTTGACCAGCTGGCTGAAGAAATCAGCTACTCCTTCAGGATCCGAATTGATGGCTGCCATAAGCTTATCGTTCTGAGTCTTGGTAAGTGTATCGTCCGAATCTCCGTCTATATGGTAGAGACTCTTCTCATTCTTTCCTGCTGCCAGATAAGACTGGGTCTTGATCCCGAAGGTTGACAGGTTATATGATTTACCGTTAACCGTATAGGACTTGGCGAGAGCCGTCCTCAGGGTTTCTGCCACAGAGTTAAGTGTGGAGTCTCTTCTGAGGAGAGAATCCTTGATCTTCTTCTCCCACTTCTCTATCTCAGTATCGGACATCTCGTCCTTCTCATCATCTGTAAGGGGCTCGTAGCCCTTTGAACTATCAGCATTATACAACGTATCCATCTCTTTAATGAGTTCATTGTACTCCTTAAAGAAGTTCTTGATGGAATCATATATACCCTGTGAATCCACGGTGGTATTAATGGTAATGGCATCCGTCGTCTTCTCTAAAGCAGTGATGCTGAGACCGTTAATGGAGAAGTTGCCATCCTTTGATGTAAACTCTGCACCGTTTAAGAGGATCTTTGCATCTTTGCCGTCCAGTTTGACAGCGCTTCCGCCATGTTCTTCATCCAAAAGCCCTAATGCCGATAATGCATCATTACCGTTGCTGGTATATCTTACTGCCTGTCCGCCCTGGGCGATTGTAAGAAGTCCCAGCTTGTTAAAGGCATCTCTGGTCTCATTAGTATCTGCCTGGATCTGGAATTCCACATCAGATCCCTCATCCTGGGTAAGGATAAGCTTATGGGTGTCATCATTGAAGCTTGCTTTAAGCCCCATTGACTCAAATTTTCCGACAATCTTAAATATCTCGTCATCCGGTTTGATCTTAACAGTCTGGATCTCTCCGTTAACCTTTACGGACAGATCCACTTCCCCTGTTATACCAAGGTCGCTTGCCTTAGTCATGTGGGTAGCGTACTCTTCTCCCACCTTAAGCTCTGATCCGGCCAATGATGAATAGTTTTCTGCTGTCACCTTGAAGTTGCCGGCAGCTCCGGATTCCTTGGAAGAGATAAAGAATCTCTGCGCATCCTTATCAAATGAAGCATTAAGTCCGGCCTTCCTGAACTTCTCCACCACATTCTGGATAGTGTCAGATGTGGAAATATCTATCTTCTTGGTAGCTCCGCCAACTTCAACCGAAAGAGTGGTCGCTTTGGTAAGACCCAGTGCACTTAATCCGGTCTGCGTAGTTGCTGCTTCTCCGGTCTTCGTCTTGATCTTTGACCCTGTAAGGTAACCGGCCTGTGCAGTTTCTTTTATCTCCAGCCTCTGGGTACCTATAGTAGCACTGTTGCTTGCTTTAACGGTCGCCTTTGAGCTGTCTGATATATTTGCACTCTTAGCATTATAAGCGGAGGTCATTCTCAGATTGGAAAGCTGTGAGCTGTAGAAGCTGTATATCTTTGTATTAAGCTCCTTCCATGCATCCTGCTTCCACTCAAGCTTAGTCTGCTTCTTTTCGATTTTTTCTTTCTGTCCGCTGTATGATTTTACTAATTCCTGAACGATAGCGTCTGTATCAAGTCCTGAATTAAGTCCGGTTATCCTTACTGCCATAGTGCTGCCTCCTATTTCTTCTCATCAACCATGATGCCTGCCAGTTCCCAAACCTTTGCGATCATATCAAGTGTCTCTTCCGGCGGGAATTCTTTAAGTACCTTCTTCGTGTCTTTGTCAACGATCTTAATGGTAACTCTGTTGGTGGCTTCGTGGATGCCAAACTGAGCCACTGAGTTGTTCATCTTCTTGTTGATGGTATCAACTGCCTTCTTCAGTGCCTCTGTATTATTGGATGCATTCTCGTCCGCTTTCCCGATCGTAGCCGTCTGCTCTCCATATGTTGCAGCCGGGCTGTTCTCCAATGAGAAATCATTCTGGGGGTTGGACATCTGCTTCGGAGTTACTTCTCCTACTGCAGGTGCAGCCGGTGTATTATTAATCTGTGTAGTAGGTGCTGCATAATTGCTTGCCTGTTTGATCGCTTCCAATGCCATCTTTTTCACCTCCGTGTGACCATATAGACATAGAACAATTTTCTTATTCTATATATCGCCACAATGATCAAAATACTTAAGGGTAAAATATAAATAAATTATAAAAATCAGAATAACTTCTTGATAGCCTCCGGATCCGCAGCCTCCACGGCAGCTTTGTTGGCCTCCTGGATCTGAAGATATATCTCTTTTCTGTATATGGGAACTTCCTTAGGTGCCGCTATACCTATCTTCACCTGGTCTCCCTTGATCTCTAATATGGTTATCTCCACGTTGTTGTTCACAACGATAGCTTCATTCTTCTTTCTCGTCAACGCCAGCATATTACTCACTCTCCTTCTTCTTGAGAATGTTATAGATGGGGAATTTAACGGGACAATCCTCGTTATCTACTATCACCTGGCATCCCTTCATGGTATCTACATCCAAAATGATGGGCGCCTTCAGGTTAACCGTCATATCCTCGATCTTTCTCGGTACAGTAAGGGCCACCAGGATCAGATACTCGTCCTTATCGAAATCTCCCAGTCCGGCTAAGATCTCCTCCGGAATAGAAGGAGCATAAGAGGACTGTACGATGGTCGGATCC
Organism: Lachnospiraceae bacterium; assembly: GCA_017550165.1. Taxonomy (GTDB): domain Bacteria; phylum Bacillota; class Clostridia; order Lachnospirales; family Lachnospiraceae; genus SIG280. The sequence goes on from JAFZQH010000030.1 coordinate 4,401, forward strand.
ATGGTAGGAAGAGCAATACTTCCTTCCTCTACAGACTGAAGCCACATTACACCCTTCTTGTCCTTGTCATCATCCTCGTTGATAAGCACAAACTTCTTCAATGCCTCAAATCCGATAAGTCCGCCGATCATCTCAACCACCTTATCATCTTTGACCTCGATTTCCCCGCAAATCCTTGTTTTTACTTTCATGCTTTCATCTCCTTAAACATTTTTATAAGTAATCCAGTAATGTCTGCTGCAATGCTTTACTTGTCGCCTTCAGTGACGACTGGTAAGCTGTAGATGCCGATGTGTAATCTATGATTATCTCACTGAGTTCCTTATCTTCATTAGTAGATTTCAGCTTCTGGAAGGTGGACTGCTGACTCTGCATCCTGCTCTCCGTAAGTTCAACTCTGGCATAACGGCTGCCGCAATCTGTGATAGCCAGGTTTATCTTGTCCAGGTAATCCTGCCAGATACCTATATTCTTCTCAAAGAGCTTCTGGGTTTTGTCATCGAGCAGGTCTCTTTCCTTGGTTGCCGCATTCAGCATGGTCTTCAACTTTTCCTGATCCTCTTCGCTTGAATACCGGCTCTCTTCCATCATCTTCTCGATATTTGCGATCTTCGTATCCGCTTCATTCAGGGCCTGAAGATTTGTGATCATGTCATCAATGTATCTTGCCATCCTGCTGTCGAATACATCCGACGCCTCCGTATTGATCTTAATGGTCTGATTGAAACTGATGGTATAATCTATATCATTGGGCTCTTTAGTGTAGGTTACATGGGTTGCATCCCCGGCTTCATCAACTGTCCTGGTGCAATCGTAATAATGCTCAGGGCGGAGTTCCCCAGCCTGGAATCCCGTCTTAACATATGAGAACTGAATATCCGTAGCATTACGCAGGGCCAGCTTGGCTGCATTATTAAGGATCAGTTCCCCGGTCTCGGGAATATAATTGATAGCCTCAATGGGACTGTCCGGTTTGCCCTTCCCATCCACATTATAGGCTTCATCCCTGTGTTCCGTCGTATCAATGGTCTTGATGGCGCATTTTATGGTTTTCTCATGCCCGTCTTTATCCACATATGATACCACCACTTCTTTGGGAACAGGATTATTCTCTTCTGTAGGATCTGTGTAATAATAGTCTCCCGACCCTGCCGGATCCTCTGTGGGAACGGCAAGATCCGTGTATCCCAGTACCAGTCTGGTGGTCTCTGTTACGGTAGGCATTATCTGATGATCGGCTGATACATCATATGTAGGAGTTACGCCTTTCTCCTCCAGGATCTCCTCTAAGGTTCCGTAAGCGATCGCCGGCTCATCATTTATATAAGTAAGATCCTGAATATCTTCGGCAGAGAATTTTTCTGTTATATAATAGGAAGATTTCAAGTCGTCAACCTGGAATGTGAGATATTCCTGGGTCTTCCAACCTGTGAAAAGGGTCCTTCCGGCATAATCCGCATTGCCCTCTGTATATATCTGCTTACGTGTCTCCGAAAGCTCATCCAGGATAACCTGACGATCCGCCTTCTCCAAGGTATCTGTCGAACCATAGTTGCACTGCTTCGATACGTTGGATATAAGCCCCTTCATGTTGGTAAGAGCTGTCTCGGTAATATCCAGCCATGACATTGCATCCGGGATATTCTTCGTATAATACTGATCTATCTGATTCAGGGCACCTCTCAATCTCAGCGAACGTATAGCTATAACAGGGTCCTCGGAGGGTGCATGTATCCTCTTCTGATCGGACATCTGCTGATTCAGTTTATCAACGGATGTCTTGTTAGTGTTTACATTAAACTTGGAATTGTTGGCGATTATGCTGTTGGTAATTCTCATCATAATGCTGTCCCTCCTACACTCCGGTCTCAAGAATCAATCTGTTGTATATCTCGCTCATGCACTGTACCATTCTGGATGAGAAGTTATAAGCATTCTGGAACTTGATCAGATTCATCGCCTCTTCATCCTCATCTACTCCCGAGATCGATAATCTCTGGGTTTTAATGGACTCCATGATATTTGTATAGTTGTCTGAGAAGGTCTTCATCTTATTGGTATCGATGGCTATATCAGATAACATGGTCTCAAGGAACTTGGAAGCCGAGGCCCCTCTGAATATCTGTTTCTTATCGTAGAGTTCCTGCATCTTCTCAACTATATCCTTAAATTCATCACCCTTGGTCACATCCGAACTGGTGGACAGGTTCTTGGGCTCTCTGAAAAGATCTTCCCTTACTTTAAAGTTGGCTGCCGTCAGCTTGTAATATGAATCGCCTGTAGATGATGCCAGCGTCTCTGTAAATGCATATTCTTCTCCGGAGAATTCATTCAACCCGGTAAAGAACAGCCCTGCCTCCTTGCCATATGCATTCTGCCCGCTTGAATGAATATCATTCATAACCTCTGCATATGTCCTGATAAAAGCGTTCATCTGCTGCATATAATAGGGAACGCCCTTGAAATCTATAGAATCACCAACGTTGGCAGTCCCCCCTACATAGAGGTCCCTGCTGAGGATAGTCTCATCAAGGGTAAAGGAAAATGTGCCATCGGAGTTCATTGTAAAATCCGTATAGTTGAAATATGTGTTGTCCAGCTTGATCCTGCCGGATTCACCCAGTGTCAGTTTCTCGATCTCCGACTGGTTGGGTTTTGATACCGTAACCACAGTAAGTGACTCAAGATATCCTGTCTCCGGATTCATGACGTCCTTTGTGGAAATGCTCTGAACCTTGCCTGAGAAGTTCATAAGATTATTGCCGTCACGCACGTCAAAGAGAGCTTTCAGCTCGCCCGTCATGGCGTTGCTTGCCAGGCTTACTATGGACTTATCGTTCTCCCAGATAACATCAAAGAGTCCTTCCGGGTCCGTCTGGCAGGTAGAATAACTCCTCGGAACGCATTCCAGTTGATTATAGGAATGATTATCCACCAATGTATGGCCCATGATGGTCACCTTATAAGTGGTAGCGCCTGTTCTGTAGTTGGGGTCGTGGGAATTGATGATCTCCAGCTCTTCCGTCTCGATAGGCACCATGGCTGAAAGCTTATCCACAAGCAATGCCCTCTGGTCTCTGAGTTCATTTGCCTTGGTTCCGGTAACCTCTATGGCATTGATCTGGCGGTTAAGAAGAGCCATCTCATTGGCTATGGAGTTGATCTCCTGGACCTTTGCATATATAACAGAGTTGGCATCCTTCTGTATGTTCAATAATGTGTTATAGGTCTGGTTAAAGTATTCGCAGAGACTTTCCGCGTAGTTAATGAACTGATTCCTGAAGGAATCATCCATAGGATTGGTGGACAGATCCTCCAGAGCGTTATTCATGCTGTCGAAAATGCTGGAGAAACCGACTATGGTATCATCATCCTGGAATGCAGCCTCTATCTGCTGGAGATATGTATACTTTGTATCGTACTCGCCATATTTGCAGCTGCTGTTCCAGTACTTATTATCATAATATAAGTCTCTGATCTGACGGATATCGGTCGCTTCAGTTCCGGAACCGATCATTCCGTACTTGGCGTTGGCGCGAAGAGCCTCTGCTGCCTTCTGATCGACTACCTGTCTGGTATAACCTTCGGTATTGACATTCGATACGTTATTAGCCGTTACGTTAATGGCCGCGTTATAAGCGGTAAGACCTGAACCTGCTATTGTTAATCCGAAAAATGTTGATGCCATACAGTCACCTCATAATCTACAAACGCATTATTATGTGCTCTATCATTTCATTTACAACATTGATATACCTGGATGATGCATTGAATGCATTCTGGAATTTGATCATGTTGGAAAGTTCTTCGTCCGAAGAAACTCCCAGGACCTGCTGTCTCTTGTTGCCAATGGATTCTACCGTTCCTGCGACAGTCTGTTCTTTGCTCTTATATGTCTCTCCCTCGCTGGCGAACATGTTGATCATGTTCTGGTAGTATTCAAGTATGGTAAGTTGTGTGGTATCCGTGGGATTCAATGTCATGGATCTGTTCTGGAACAACTCCACCATAGCACTTGTCAACTCATAATTTACACTGCCGTTCCTGGTAAGATGGGGCAGTTCCGACTCGTCTTCAAGAAGCTTCGGGTTAATGTTCAAAGAATCCAGTGTATACATGGTCTCGGGATTAGTAGTATCCTCTTCGTTGTATACGTAATATGTCTTCCTTTCCCCGTTAACCGTCAGGACCTTCTCCGTATATCTGGGAAGGCCGTTCCTTATAAACATTTCTTCGCCGGGAACCGATCCGGAAGCACTGTAGGGTCCATTCTCGTCCCATACCCTGTAGGTCTTTCCCGTCTCATCCTTTACTTCTATAGTCGGGGATAAAAGATCATTGATCTGGGTTACCACGTTATGAATGAACTGGTCGAATTCAGCTTCGGCGTTCATCATGGTCCTCATCTGAATGCCTTCCGTGTACTCTTCGGCCGTTAAACCTTCAAGGTCATGATAATTGGCCTGTGAGGTTCCCCTTATAAGTACCATGGACTTCAATGAACCGATATCACTGTTATTGGCACTTGAAATACCATGTGAAAAATCAAACACGGGATGCTCATATGCCGGCTCTCCCTCTTTTGCCAGATGCGCCCACACCGGTGTCAAAAAACCGGTTGCTTTATCATAGTAGGTGCTCATCTCATTATAAGTTGATCTGCCTACGAAGTATTCACCTTCAACTTTTACAAGAACTACACCGTCATGCAATTCTTCATAATCAACATTTATATACTCAGCAAGATCGTCAAGCAGTGCGTTACGCTCATCTCTGAGGTCGTCAGCTTTCTCGATGCCTGCTGCCTCTATTCTCATTATGTCCTTGTTGAGCTTTACGATATTTCTTCCGATATCGTTTATCGCATCAACTTCCGAGCTTATCTTATCATTGATATCTCTCTGGTAGTCCTTCACGCCGTCATATACTGACTGAGCTCTCTGTAAAAACTCATAGGATCTTAAGATCACCAGATCTAAATTGTTGGAATCATCGGGAATCTTGTCCCACTCTTCAAGTGACTGATATAACTGGAGCGTAGAATCTTGGAAAGCGACCCCTTCCAGCTCGCCGAAAAACAATTCAAGTTCTCTGATCCCGGTATATGCCGTATCATAGAACTTGTCTCTACCGCTTTCCAATCTGTAGAATTTGTCTAAGAATACGTCCCTTATCTGACGAGCCTCGGAATATGATACGCCGAGACCAGCCTGCATCATGCTGATGGATGATGCTCCAACGTCATTGGGAGCCAGGTCAGCCTGATAAACCTGCTGACGTGTGTATCCTTTAGTGTTGATATTTGCAAGGTTGTGTGCAGTAGTATTTAATGAATTCTGGTTCGCTTTGATCCCGGAACTTCCAACATATAATCCGCCAAATGTTGACATCCGCATGTCCTCCCAAAATCACTGTTTAAAGTCAAATCCCGAGTTCCCCAAGAGCGTACCCGTATTGTATGCATTCTTATCGTAGTTTGCGGTCTCAGGTGCCTGCCTCATACTCTTTACCAGACTAAGATCAAACTCGACCATCTCAATGGCCTGTTTCAGAAGCATCTCGTTCTTGTCATTAACATCCTTCATGTCTCCCAAGACGACTTTAAGACGGTCCCTCAAGGCAATCAGTTCTTTTTGAACCTCAGGTTGACCGTCCATAAGCTCCGCGAGACGGGTAATGGTAAGATTCTCGTCTTCTTTGTTGATAACGACAGCGATATCCTTAACTGTTTCCAGACGCTTGTTCTCCATGCCCTGAAGCCGGTCCGTAAGTTCCTGCTCCTTCACGGTGATCTGCTGCATCTTCTCGATATCGCCATCGATGATAGTCCGGGTCTTCTGTGAGGACACTTTCACCAGGTCCTCATACGCCTTACACTCTTCATCCAAAAGCGTAATGAGATTATCCATTAAACCTGCCACTCATGCTACCTCGTTTCTTAAGCAGTCTTAGTTAGCACCGAAATACTTGTTGATGAGCATATCTGCTAAAGTCTCATCGTCAAGATCATACTCCCCGTTAGCAAGACGAGCCTTAGCCTCAGCTACTCTGTCCGCTCTGATATCGGAAGTCTCTGCTACGGCCTTCTTAGCTGCCTGGTAAGCCTGTCCGAAGGAAGAGATCTCTACCTTGTCAGTGCCGCCCTTGTAAGAAGTCGAGCCCACGTTCTTGGTCTTCTTTGTGTTGTAGATCTGATTGATCGCATTGTATGCATCTATACGCATATTATCCACCTCCCTGTAAAGTATGCGCTTATAACCTAGGTTTTATACTTTTAATATCGGACGTGCCTTATTTTTTCTTAAGGCTTTTTTGAAAAAAATTATTAAAAAAGTATAAAATCACGGAAAGCACTTACTTTACTTATCCATAGGACTTTATCGAACACTTATTGTCAAAACTTTATACTTAAAAAAACAAACAGGGATAAGACTTTTTTCCCATGTCTCATCCCTGACCTTTAAACATCCTTTAAAATGTAACGCGTATGCTTCACATCACATCATTATCCTTCATCAATATTATATCAGCTTCGCTGATTTTGTCACGAACAAACTTGTTATCATAACCTCCCCGGACACATCTTTTTTTGATATCCCGGAGCGCCTCCCTGGTCCGCTGCCCTTCATCGGGGCCCCTTACCCCATCCTGCACAGCTTTGAGGTTAATGTTAACGGAAAAGGAATAGAGCTGGAGTATGGTATACTCAACCGCTTCCCTGATCCCTTCATAAAAGGGCAGTTTTGAAAGCTTATCATAAATAGCCTCCATGGCAGTCATGGTGCTGTGGAGGTACTTATCCGCCTCAGCCGTCTTCGAAAGAGACTCGCCGCTGTCCCTGTATATGTACATCACCTCTTTGACTGAGGCGATCCTTTTCATCCTGCAAAAAACCTCCAGTATGTAATCCATATCCTCCAGGACGTATTCCTCCCGGAATCGGATATCGTTATCAAGAAGAAATCTTCTGTTAAATATCTTACTGCAAATATATCCGCCGGATGCGATAAGGATACTCCTTTTATGATCATCCATGGGGCCCGTGAGTTCATCTGTGGTATATACTATGGCCTCATCCTGCGCTTTATTGAATATGCCGCCGTCTGCCACCTCAGAACCGGTAGACTTCGCTTCATTGTATAAATGCTCATACATGGTCGGTACTACGGCATCATCTGAATCCACGAAACCGACATATTCACCGCCGGCATACTCCATGGCTATATTTCTGGCACGTCCCGGACCGCCGTTCTCCGAAAGAGCAATGATCATTATGTGGTCCGGGTAGCGTTTCTCGTATATTCCTGCTTTCTTCAGCGTATCATCGGTGGAGCAGTCATCTGTCAGGATCAGCTCCATTTCGTCAAAAATGGTCTGCCCGATCAGGCTTTCAATGCACTCTTCTATGGTATCAGAGGCATTGTACATAGGAACAATAACCGAGACTTTTTTCATGAGGTCTGTATTCTCCTTATGCATCCCAGTGCGGTATGGTTTTGTCTCCCCGGGGAAGGTCCTCCCTTCGAACCACCTTATTACCGATCTTTTCATCATAGTAATCGTCCAGGTATATATAGTAATCATTGATGCCCATGGACTCAAGCTGCCTTCCGATATCAAGATGCCATAGACTGACGATTATCACGATGCTGTCTTTTTCTTTTTTAAGGAGCCCGGGAAGCTCCTCAGGATTCTTTACCTCAACGCCATAGCTTAAGCTTCCCCATTTACCGGGGTCATTGTCAAAAGTGCAGATCACATCCTGCTTCTTATCAAATCTCTCCAGCCAGATGCGAAGGGAATCTGCTGCACCGAAGAGAAAGACCTTCTTTCCCTCCATAGCCGGGATCATGCCCGTAAAACGTCTGACATAATCGTCATAGCCTTTCTCCGTATCAAAGAACCAGTAGGTTGGGCAGCACTCTCTTGCCCCTGCAGGCCAGGCCCATGTTTCATAGGATTCAGTGAGGACTTTCCTTGATTTGGCGGGGATACGAAGTTCCAGCCCCTCAAAGATCCCGGTCCCTGCCGGTTCAAACCAGTCCTTAAGGTACACCTTGTCCTTCTTATTGGGGCTTGAGACCGTCGGAGTGTTATAACTATCCATGCCCGGGATATCCGATAAGGGAATGATATCTATACATATCCCGTGATGGCCGCCTGCCTTAAGCTCAGTTATAAAGTCAGCGCGAAAAGCCGTGGTCCCGTTCTTCCGCAGTTTTGCGAAGGCCGGATTGCCACAGCTTATAGGTGTCTGGAGGGTATACTTTTTTTTATCAAACCAGTCCGGGTTCCCGCAAAGTTTTGCATAGTCCTCCATGGGCATGGCGATGTCCACATCATCATCCCAGGGAAGATATCCTTCACCTCTCATGATACCAAGAAGCGTGCCGAAAAAGGCATAATATCTGAGATCATGCTCTTTACACACTGATGAAAATGCCCTTAAAAGATCCAATTGTACTTCTCTAAGCTTAGTAATATTATCCTTCAAAACAACACCCCTTATGGTTTATTTTTTTCACGGCTCCTGCGATAATACTCCTGCGCCTCATCTTCCCTGCCGGTGCACTCAAGTATTACGCCTATGTTATGTAAGGCAAGATGCCCGTTTGTTCCTTCTACTCTGCACTCCGGACGCTCCGTGGCTTTTGTAAATGAGCTTATAGCCTCGTCGAAACGGGCATTTTTCATATATATGAGCCCCATTACAAAGAGATAGTCGGCATCATAGGAGAAGGTATCAAAGACTCCCTCCAGCTTCAAAGCCTCCTGCTCTCTCCCGGAATTAATAAGGGCATACCCGTATGAAACCACCATATCGGCTACATAATCAAGTTTTTCGTTCAGGTCGTACGACAGCCCCTCGTCAAAATAATCAGCTGCTGCCTTGTAATCTCCCTTATAATAATAGCCTTTTCCCAGTTGATATAAAACATAGGCCCTTTCATTGTCCGAGGCCTGCTTTTTCTGCAGACTTTCATTTTCTTTTATAAGAAGTTCTATGTTCCGATCCGCCTTCTTCCTGATGTCATCAGGGCTTAGCATATATCCGTCGTGATCTGCAACAATGGCGGTTTTTATCCGGGGTGCATCATCGCTTGACCCATTGGCCCCCACCAGCTGCTCATGAACACGACCTTCATAATGATACAGCTTTCTTGAAAATATCCTGGGCACCCATTCATTGGCTATCCTGCCCTGTCCGTCAGTGACGAAATGGTTCTTCCTTAGGAATAGTCCGATGTTGCCCTCTCCTCCGGAGAATACCTTTTCAATATCTTCGTTGCTGAAGGCTTCCAGATACTCGTCCGTATCCAAAAGGAATATCCGGTCACAGGATGCCTTCTCGCAGGCGAAATTCTTTGCCGCCGCAAAGTCACCTATCCATTCAAAGTGGAAAACTTTTGCTCCGTGCCTTTTTGCGACCTCCACACTCTTATCCGTAGATCCCGTATCAACCACCACCAGCTCCGCATCCTTTTGAAGGTCAATAAAGCTTTCTATGGCAGCCAGACAATTCTCAAGCTTCTTTTCTTCATTTTTTGTGATGATACATATCGAAAATGCCGGATTTCCGTTAACCATTATACATAGAACCCTTTCCCGCCCTTTATCACGCGGTCTTTGCCGGCGCCGAAACGGGTGAAGTGTATCTCTTTATTAGCTGTATCCACCTGCATTATATCAAAACTCTCTTGGGTCCGGTCTCCCAGACGTCTCTCCGGGACCACAGCACTCACAGGCTTGTGGTCCGTGAAATACTCACATTTAGCGCAGTTGATGGAAATGATGGGGAACTGCCCGTTATGAAGATCATTGAAAATGTGGTCACAATGGTTGTGGCCGTTTATAAATGCCAGGATCTTTGTGGCATGATTGTCCAGCACCTCTATCAGCTTCTGCCGGTTACGGATATCCTTTGTCCAGGCCTGGAGACGAACAAGGGGGGTAAGGTGTGAGAAGATGACGGCGGAATAGTCCTCCGGCATCTGTGTCAGGCACTCGTCCAGCCAAGTGATACACCCATTACTGAAGCCGTATCTTACTTCCTCCTTGGGATCAAAGGAATCAATAATGATCAATCGAAGCTTCTGATCCGCAATATCCACATGATATTGAGGCATATCCGGGTACTTGATATCCGGATTACCTTTGAAATAATTATAATCATGATTACCGGGAACGACGTATACCGGCACTCCGATGCTCTCCATATCCGATATGCATTTCTTCTCGATCTCTTCGGTTTTACGAAGGGGAAGAAGCCCGTCAGACATATCTCCGAGATGGATGATCCCATCAATCCTGTTCCCTTTAGATATGGCTTTCATGGCGTGATAAGTATCCTCCCATGTACCGTTATGGGTAAAATGGGAATCCGCCAGAAGAATAAAGGAAGGCAGCCCCTTCTTTATGCGTGCTGAAACTGCAGCTGCTTCCTCGGTTATCCACGGAGGAACGTATTGATGCCCATCATTATCCACAGGACCCACTTCCGAGGTTTGATTACCTCTTACATTCTCCCCTCCACCGGTGCCTTTATTATCGTATACAATATCCCTCCAGGGTTCCCACACCGACTCCGGAGCATAGTCATAGGTGTAGATCCACTTATAGTTCTTATCCGTCAGCAGATTACTCTGCAGGTTCATCTTTTTCCTTATGTCAGTGGTGGAGGTCTCCTTGGTATAAGAAACAAAGACTATATCAGACCCTTGTGTACGCAGATAAGCCTGCTCCGAGAGCCACCCCGGGTTATCCGCATGATCATCACCGGAGAACATGCAGTCAAAATGAACCCGCTCATAAGCATCCCTGATGCCTGCCTTGCCCATGGGCAGTTCTATAACCTCATCCACATACCGACAGCCTTCCACCACCTGCATCCTCTCATGACAGGGGATGATAGGCATCCTGTGTTTAAGCTCATAAACCCTGTCATCAGATATGACCCCGGCCACCAGATAGTCACACCTCTCCTTAGCACGGCGAAGGAGATTAAGGTGGCCTATGTGGAACATATCGAAAGCCCCGGCCACGTAGCCGATGTGGTAGGGCTTGTTCCCTTTGGGAGAGTCGTTCCTGTATTTCTCAAGATACTTATCTGCAGACATCCTCATTTTTTCAAGGTTCTTAACCGTCATACGATCATCCCTGCGGATCATTTCATGATAACGCTTAAGCTTATCCTCGTTTCTTAAGGGACCAAGAAAATCCCACTCTAGGGCGATGAACCTCTCGCGATTATTGTTTACTCCGTAACGCTCATAGACCTCATCCGCCCTGATGGTCTCCTCCAGCTTCACATTTCCGAAATAGAAGGTGGCGATCATCCGGAAAATGACTGCGTTGATGGGATAGTTCTCTATCCTGAATTCCTGATCGAAGAAAATGAACCTGCCGTCAACATAGAAACTGTTAAGAGGCACCATGTCGATATATCCGTATCTCGCGATGGGACCTAGGTCTTTGTCCTCTCCAACTATCTCTGAAGATCTCAGAATCTGATCCCTGAAAGCATCCATCATCCCATAAAACTCGTCGCGGTCCCGAAGCATCGCTTCTTTCAGAGCCAGCTGCCCCGTAGGCGCGTCAATATAGGGCATTGACAGACCCTCTTTAGTGACACTCATATCCACCACATCAATACCGTGCCCCTTAAGATCCGCTGCATAGGAAAGCATGGCCTCAAAGCGCTTATTTCCATTACCGGAAATGTTCTTCTTAACTACAGTCCCATTACCACGGACAATAGTCAGGAAGGCATTCTCGGGATCACGATCCATAGTGGATGTTACCTGGCAAACGTCAGAGAAAGATTCCTTGCTGCTCTTTGACGCCTCAACGAGAAATGCATTAGCCATAGTATGGAACAAGCCATTGTCGATCAGATCCCGGTACAGCTCCTCTTCCATACGAAATACCGTATCCGGGGTATTATATGTGGGGAAGAACCGGTTGGCCAGATCCTCCTTGGGTTCATAACCTTCTGCGAAAATGTGGGATGGGTTATTAAGATCAGAAAAAACCGAATAAAACTTCAACCTCTTAAATCCCGCACATGTAAGCATCCTGCTGATCTCTTCCCTGGAGAACATCTCTCCGGGAGGAGTATCCCCGCAGAAATACTTAAGCCCAAGGCGGTTATTAAAGGCAAGAAGACAGATTCCTTCATCCTTTAGGGCCCCTGCGATATCGGTGATAAGTGCATCGGGGTCCTTCGCCCTTTCCACTCCGTCTGATACAAAGATATGGTCATACTCCTGGTCTAAAGGAAGAGTAACATCCCCGACATCGTCCAGCAAAAGATCATGGCTTCCTTCAGGAATGTTGTACCATTTTATAAGACCGCTTTTTAATTGTTGTAATAAGTCAATAGGATATTCTATCATCTTATATAATATTCCTTATACCAATGTGCAAACTCTCGCAGTCCCGTTCTGAGGCTGATCTCCGGCTTAAAGCCATAGTCTTTTTCAAGTCCGGTGCTGTCCGCATAGGTTACAGGCACATCTCCGGGCTGCATGGGAACGAGCTTCATATGTTCTTCAACATTAAATCCTTTATCCAGCACACCAGCAGTAACAAGTTCCTCTGAAAGGGTATGGACAAAATCCATCAGATTCTCCGGCTGTCCCCCTCCTATGTTATACAAGGCATAGGGCGGAATGGGCAGCCCATCATCACCGAGCTTCCTCTTGGGGGCACCACCAATTACCCGGATGACACCTTCTACAATATCATCAACATAGGTAAAGTCCCTCTTGCAATTGCCGAAATTGAAGATCTTGATGGTTTCTCCCCTGACAAGCTTATCCGTAAATAAAAAATACGCCATATCAGGACGTCCCGCAGGGCCATAGACCGTAAAGAATCTGAGCCCGGTAGCGGGGATATCATATAATTTACTATAACTGTGAGCCAGGAGCTCATTGCTTTTCTTGGTGGCCGCATACAGGCTTATGGGAGCATCCACACTATCATCCGTCGAGAAGGGAACCTTCTTGTTACCTCCATATACGCTGGAACTGGATGCATATACTAAATGATCCACAGGGTAATGCCTGCAAGCCTCCAGGATATTGTAGAAGCCCACGATATTGCTTTCGATATAAACGTCCGGGTGATCGATACTGAATCGCACCCCTGCCTGAGCCGCCAGGTTCACCACTATAGACGGATTATTTTCCTTAAACACTTCTTCAAGAGCATTCTTATCCGCGATGGTATTCCTGATCATTGTAAATTCGTTATCAGAGGAGCCCTCATACTCATTTAATGAAGAAGTTCTGTACTCTTTTAAGCCCACATCGTAATAGTCGGAGAAGCAATCCATGCCTATCACCTTCAGGCCCTTGTACTCCGTAAGAAGCCTCCTGCACAGGTGATAACCGATAAAACCGGCAGCACCTGTAACAAGGATGGTTTTACCATTTATTTCAATATGGTCTTTTTCTACTCTCACAATATCAGTCCCTTTTAAACAGGTCTCTTGTATACACTTTGTCTGCCACATCATCAAGCTCAGGATCATATCTATTGGCTATGATACAGTCGCATTTGTCCTTAAAGCTTTGAAGGTCGTTGACAACTTCACTACCAAAAAATGTCCCTCCATCTTCCAATGTGGGCTCATATACGATGACCTTTGCGCCCTTTGCCTTAATACGCTTCATGATTCCCTGAATAGATGACTGGCGAAAATTATCAGAATTGGTCTTCATGGTAAGCCTGTACACTCCAACCACTCTGTTAATAGCCATGACTTCGTGAGAGACTGTATACTCCTCGCTACTCTCGTATAGTCCCGCCTTCTCCAATACCTTGTCAGCGATGTAGTCCTTTCTGGTGCGGTTGGATTCCACTATAGCTCTTATAAGCTCTTCCGGCACATCATAATAATTGGCCAAAAGCTGCTTCGAATCTTTAGGCAGACAATAGCCACCATATCCAAATGAGGGATTGTTGTAATAATCACCAATTCTGGGATCCAAGCACACACCACGTATGATGTCTCGAGTAGATAATCCTTTACTTTCTGCATAGGTATCCAGCTCGTTAAAATAAGCTACACGCAGAGCTAAATAGGTGTTAGAAAAAAGCTTTACGGATTCCGCTTCTGTGATACCCATTATTAATATGGGAGTATTATCTTTTAACGCCCCTTGAGCAAGAAGATTTGCAAAGGTCTCCGCCTCTTGCGTTATTATATCTCTACATCCGACTATAATCCTGCTGGGATAAAGATTATCATATAACGCCTTGCTCTCTCTTAAGAATTCCGGGGAAAAGATGATCCTGTCGGTATTATACTTTTCAATGATTCTCTCAGTATATCCAACAGGCACTGTGGATTTGATGACAATTATCGGCTTTTCACTTCTACTGACGGTGGCGGCTAATACTTCGTCTATAACTACCTCAACTGCACTTGTATCAAAATAATTCTTCTTAGGATCATAATTTGTGGGGGTAGCTATAATAATATAATCTGCAGAAGCATAAGCTGTTTTCCCATCAGTAGTAGCACTAAGGATTAGCCCTCTCTTGTCATGTTGTGACAGATATTCTTCTATATATTCATCCTTTATCGGAGACTGCCAACGGTTGATCTTTCCAACTTTACCCGAATCAATATCCACAGCCGTTACACTATTGTTTTGAGACAACAGCACGGCAAGGGACAATCCTACATATCCTGTTCCTACAACAACTATACTGTACATATCAGAGTTTCTCCTTCAAAAAAATATTTGTGCAGATAAAGGGATGCAGGAGTTGCTCGAAGAAGCCGCCATATCTTTGATAATACTCTCTTTTGACACCTTTTTTTATAAGCCACGACAAATAGTCTTCAAAGCACAGATCAGATACCGATATAAGGAAAAACGGATATCTACCATTCTCGATGAGCACTTCCGAGTTAATAACGGGAAGACCGTACTTTTTCAGGCCCTGCCGGTTTTCATCTATTTCACAAAAACCTGCAATGTTTTTGCACCCGTTATTTTTTAAGAAAATATAGGCATAATCTGCTTCTATGTTGCTTCCGAATATCCACACTTTCTCCTTGGAGCTGATGTTCCCGAGAAATGATAACAGCCCTTCTCTGATAGCCTTGGCCCGGGTTTTTGCAAATCCGTCACACATTTTTTTGTCCAAGAACAAACCAGCTTCAAGCATAGCATTTGGCGACAGATATTCTGCAGATAACACATTTCTTGAATCTATCTCACGCACTATGTCCCTAATGGCTTCTAACGCTTCTCCGGTTTCTTTATCAGGATTACCCCACACCAGGAGATCCTGATAAGTACGGAATGTAATAATGGCCATCTCCCTTGCCAAAAATGACCACTGCTGATCAGAAAGATCATTTTTTTCCTTTGCAAAGTCCATAACACTTCTAAATTCATTTAAATGATGCACGATAAGCTTGGGGCTGTATGATGAGGCCCCTGCATTATCACGCCTGTAGAAGTAAACCGGCTTGTTGATATAATAACCACGATCCAAGCAAAGAGCTATTTTATATCTTACGCCACAGTCCTGAATGGATGCCCCCAAAGTCTCATTAAAACGGATTCCGTTTTCATCAAGAAATCCTTTTCTATAAATGCCATTCCACAGGAAAACATCCGGCGTCTCCATGGTATCAGTAATACTAACCTTGCCAAAACGCCTGCCATACCTTGCAGAACATCCCCAGGTTACATAGTAGGGCATAAAGATCCTCTCGCCTGTTGATGCATGAACAAATACTTCGAAATCACCTTTGACATAGTCCGCTCGCCATTCTATGGCACGTTCATAAAGAATCTCATACATATTATCTCTGATGTAATCATCAGTATCCACGAGTCCGATATAATCTCCCTTAGCTTCATCCAACCCCATATTAACCTGAAGACCATAACTCTTCTTAGGGGAATGAAGCACTTTTATACGGCTGTCTTTATTCCTGTATTCCTCAAGTATCTCAGCCGTTCCGTCATCAGAACCGGCATCAACGCATATTATCTCTATATCCTGCATGGTCTGTCCTATGACACTATCCAGACATTCTCTTATATAGGGTGCCACATTAAGCGATGGCAGGATAATACTAACCTTTATCTGCATCAGGCTTCCCTCCTATTACTTTTCCAAAAATATCATATCCGTGTACGAGATCTTTATCTTTTCCTTATGTTCTATAAGCCATATTCCCAACAGGGCTTCTACCAAATAACCCATATACCTGTCTTTACGAACAAAGCCCATATCTTCATACATATTCTCTACCCGGAATACCACATCGAACACAAGCTTGGCATAATCCATAAAATGCTCATACTTCATCACATATATATTACAGGGGGGATAGAACCTTGCTGTCATGTAGGCATCCCGCGCTTTGGAATATCGGGGTGCGACTTCTTCAACAGCCCTATTGAAAAAATCAACATCACATTTAGGAACCAGGGACGCAAAGAAGGCCCCGTTCCCCTGCGGTACAAATGTAGGTCTGGTAACTATGACGTCAATGTCATTATCCGCTATCCTTCCCCAATCATCGTCCTTGATATCAATTTGTCTCCTGTAGTGATTTAGGCCTATATAGTCCGTTTCGGGTGCATTCTTCCACATCCAATAAATAGCAGTTGCTTCAGAGAAGTTCCCGTTTTTAGCTGATATATTATCTCCGCTGTTATCCTTCAGATCATATATAGATTTATCCGTAAGGGCTGCACCCACCTGTATGGGTACAATCCAGTCTTTCAGGTTCTTATCTGCAAGACCGGTATCCCTGTCTGCATGAGACCGAGCCATATAAATGTCCTTTTTTATTATTGCAGACTTGCTTTCACCTCTAAGACGCTTGAGTTCATAATAGCTTCCATAAGTATCCTGAAACTCTGTGATGGGTGTTCGATACGCAAACAATGATCGCATATCATCGAGTTTCTTGGGAACAAACTCCCTATATGCAAACCTCCAATAATACTTATCTCCATTATCATCCTTATATGCAAAGATACTGTGATCCTTCTCCACAGGAAGATCCTTTTCAATTGACAAACAGCCTTTATCAAAAGCCATTTCAACAGATGTATTAACCATCTCTGTATACATGGGATTGGGAATAAAAATGACATTATTGATACTCTTTTCGACAAGGAGTTCAAACACGCTGTTAAAAGGCTTGCTCCTGAATTGAAACGAAACAAGGATTACGCTGTTTTCATCCCATTCATACTTCTCAACTGGAATCACCGGCAGCCCGTCCACATTTGTCGGATTCCCATCTGAGGATGTCACCACAAATCCCTCTACTGAGACGCCTTTTAGTCGGAGATAATTATATACGTACCAGGGCTGACCCTTGGCGCCATATACATATACCTTTTTCTCTTCAAGGCTTTTAATAAACTCATTAAGATTATCAAGCATCCCATCTCTCCCCCAGTTAGCATTTACTTTACAATAATTCATCAATATCTATTATCTCTGTATCAGGAAGCCGTCCTGTCAATTCCCGTCTGATGGATGATGCCCACTTGAATACCGTGATGATCACGGCATCTACTTCCTCCAGTTCATCATCCAGAGATAGTAACTTATATCCACAGCTTTCTGCATTTGGATTTCTATCCATAACATACGCAACATCAAATCTGCTATCTCTAAGTTCAAAAGCCGCTTGTCTCCCTAATTCATTCATCCCGTAAATAGCAACCGAATTGATACACCTATCTCGAAGATCATCAGCAATGCTTAGACCAAGTTTTTTGCGTTCAAGCCAACTTGCGAGCAGCACTGAAAGCCTACTATATTTTTCAGCAAACCTGTCTGATTCATGTTTATTAGCATCATCAACCAGTTTTGTCTGCGTATGCTCCTTTAAAGCAGTAAAATCTTCCTCCAACCCAGCCCTTATCCCACTGATAATATACTTTTCATATTCAGCCGTATCATATGGTGCACAGGCAACCTTCATTTTTACATTTGCTATATAGTCATTTACATCCGTTTCATTTTTATACCAACGCAGCAAGCAGATATGATTTCTCGTCTCATAGTACTCCATCCACGGTTGAGTATAAACAAACCAGCCGTGCTGGTTTCCGTTAAAATACTCTTTTGATAGTTTTTTGGGGTGATAAAAAAAAGAATCAACCACGGTTCCGACAAATACTCCGTGAAACTTTGCTCTTTCGATGTACTCGACCTCATCTCCATGAATAACAAAATCTTTTCTAATATTTCCGATTTTATTAAATGCTTCTCTCGTAATTAATGTACCATTGAAGGGATTTGCTTCATTTTCATAAACAGTCCTTCCGCTGGTGTTCTCCCATTTTTCTATTTGCAAAATACTTCTCATGCCAGCAAACCCAAACGCAAGAGAGTAATTATTTCCTAATACAACTGAATTAAGTATCCATTCATTAGTATTAATCGTTGCCGATGCATCAAATAATTTCTCTAACGTAGTCTCCGTTTTAGGAAACCCGTCATCATCCATTAGCCACGCAAAATTATAGCCTTGTGAGAATACATAATCTAATCCAAGATTAAATCCCCCTGCACCAAAGTCATTCATTTCGTTGTACTTGTATATGACACGAGAGTTGTCCAACAATCCATGTTCAGTAAGGTAACTCTTTGTTCCGTCAGTTGATGCATTATCAACTACAAGTATATCCTGCTCAACTGTCTGAGCCAGGTTATGCTCGATGCACCTCTTAAGAAGATCTTTTCGATTATGAGTTACAATAATGCTACAACACCTATTATGATTCATATTCCCATCTATTCCTATTGATAACGCCAAATGCTTTACAACCCATATTTCTGATCTGTTCCCGAATCTCTTCAACATATCTGTCTGAGACCGCTATGATAATGTATTGATTTTTTTGGATATCAGTAGGAGATATGCATATTATATCATCAATAATTACTTGGTTTTCATCCGGGGGACAATTGTCACAAAAGAACTTAATCTTTACATTATCCTTTATCAACTGTTCATATGCATACTTTCCGTTAATACCGACGCCCCAGATAATGATATCTGAGCCAACGCCCTTAATCTTTTTTATGAACTCTCGCTTATATTTATTTCCAAGAGCATCCTCCCATCCCAGTGTCGGTTGAAAACCTAGCGAGTAATTATCACAAATAGACTTTAGATCTCCACCATCCCACCCCATTTCGGTTGATAATATGTCAGGCTTATCCGTTGTCGATATTTGGTGCTTACCCAAATATGCATCCGGATTAGACAGCTGTGGAATCTTTCTATAATCAAACCCCATTAACGAAGAAATAGTCTGATCAATAAGAAGGGGGTCCTCTCCCAATATAAGGACACCAACCTCTTTAGGTGACGGCTCAAGGGGGCCTTCTTTCTCACCTGAAATAATCATATCTGCAACGGTAAAATACTTTCGTTGTTTCTCGTTACGCATTATACCCTTCTTATCGGCATAAAACATAATCTTATTCAGGTCTACAACAGTTCTCCATATGGTATCATTCCCGTACCAACTGCCTTCCCAGTAATTCTCATTATCCCTTGTCGAACCCAGTTTTTTCAGGCTCTGGTACAATAAGAATGCTTCCCTAGCTTCTTCTTCTTTTTCTGCTTTCATCAGGGCATTTCGTATATCTAGGACCTGATTAGCCATACTGTAATACTTATTCTCATAATGATAGGCATCTCCGCCTTCAGACTGACTTCCTAGGGTATGATGTGGTAAGTACTCCTTATTGGCATTAATACCAACTAGATTCTTTAATGCTCCGGTGATACCTGCTTTTCTATGGGTCTTTGGTTTGGGAAGATTAATAACTACATCTGCTTCAAGTAGGTACTGCGATATTTTATACTCATGAACCCCGGAAGTATGATGCTTTCGCAGAATTTGTGGATCATAATTGGTTATCCTCAGACGATCATTATGCTCCTCCGAAAGTCCTGCAAACATACTATCAGAGTCCAGCCTAACAACGACACCATCATTACCCTCTTGCTCCTGCAAATGATAATACCCTGACTCCTCACGAGTCTTTACGTTCCTAAAGTCCCTCAATTCAATACTAATACCCATATCCTTATAATACCGAACAAGATCACGGTAACCGCTATCATTCACAAGTCTGTCAAAATCACAATCCTGCAACGGCGCATCACCTACTATGATCCTTCCAGTACCTTTCAGGGCCCTACATACATAATCTATAACTGCTGCAGCAACTGAAGGATGTGTGTATAAGCACTCTTCTCCCAAACCACTTCTGTTTTTATCCAGAACAAGGTTTGGTTTTATCAGTACTACATCATCCTCCTTAATATATGACCCTAATGGATTCCAGTTAGACGTTCCATAGTTTCCCAGATCTAATCCATACATTTTTAAACCTTGACGAACCATGTCGTAAACCTTATTTGTTCCACTTTCCGCCATATCATTATAATCATATTCCGGATAATTCTCAGATGGCCTAAAATAAGACTCTTTGCCGGGATAGTTACTGGTTGTATCTCTTATAATGCAAACTCTGTTATTCATACTATGCGTCTCTATCATCAATAGGTAACTCTATATAGTCTCCTAGTCTAATCCCCAATTCCGGTGGCGTAAACTTCTCATAACCCGCGCCATGGGTAAAGGTCATCTCGCCAAAGTAAACCCTTCCAGCATAATTATATAAATCAACCCGAACGTGGAGGAATCCCTCCGAAAGAATACTTGCGATATGAAGCATTTCTTCCAACTCTGCCGGCCTTTCTATAACATGATCTTTGTCAGTCGGATATAATATGGACCCCTCAATATACTGCCAATCCGTTGTATATAGATTTCTTCTGTGATTACCAGATCGATCGAAATCAACCTGGATTAACTTTGGAACCCCATTAAAGCAGAATATCTTATAGTCATTTATTTCCTCAATTCCATCTCCGATGAACTCTTCAGCGATGATCCTTGGGCGGATGAATTTATACGGCCACTCTCTTGCGTGCCAATAATAGTTTCTATTCAAATTTTTTTCAAATAATTCCCTAGCCTTTTCTAAATTAAACGTCTCTTTATCTTTACAGATAACAACTCCGCCGGAATCGTGTGTGCACTTTATTACGAACCGATCCGGAAGCGATTCGAAATCTATCTCTTCAAATCGGTCCCAAATCCCAATTGTCGGAATGATATACACCTCACCTATGCGTTTTCTTACAAGCTCCTTGGCTGTATACTTGTCCGCATACGCTATCATCTGCGGAACACGGTAGTTTAATTTAATCCACTGAAGCTTTTCGTTAAAGCATCTCGGATGATATAAATCCAGTTCCAGACCAGTCATCTCCTTATATTGTTTCATCAGAAACAGTTCATCATCATATATTTCTGAATACCGCTGTTTTATATAGATAGGGGCTTCATCCAGATCATCAAAGAAGCATTTCACACCCTTCCAGTCAATAAAGCAATACTGACTCACTCCATGCTTCACCAGCTGATCCTTTATCTCATCCTTATACTTACCCCCAAAACACGCAACTACGTAGAATTCGTCTGAATGCTCATACAAGTATTCCGGGGCCTTTACATATATTGCATCTCTAACTAGGGTTCCTGCTTTTACGTAATTATCGATATAACAATCAATCTTAATGCCAGATAACTTCATCAGGTCATACACTTTACCTGATCCTAGTTCCCCGGCGCCAAACACACATACCTTTCCATTCCACTCAGATACTATATAATCAAGCATCTCATAAATCTTTTTCATTAATAATACCAACCTCCGTAGTGGATCTAATTCCACCAGATTAATTGTATTAATCTCCAAGAATTATAAGGTTCTTCACCCTATGTTCTTCCAGTTGTTTAACCACTTCATCTGCATATAATGCGCCTACTCCCAAGATTACAACCGTATTATCATCAGCTACATTAACATCACTCAATTGTTTTATTGGGATCTCATTCTCGTAAGATGCACTATCCTGTCCATCACTAACAATAAATGCAGTTATATTGTACTTATCATTTAGTCTATTAAAAATACTCTTCCCGCGCTTTCCGGCTCCATATATGTAAATCTGATCTGCATTAGACAACAATCGATTCTCTCTTTCTGGAATATAATTATCTTTTCTTTCGGTCGCCTCTATTAATTCAATCCATTCTTCTGTTATTCTTTTATTATCATAATGCGACATATATAATAATTGAGCATTGACAAACTGATCGCATTTTTCTTCATTTGTCAGGATCCATTTCATTGCTCGAGCAAGAAATTCTGTTTTACCAGAATCGTCTGTATCAGCGTCCGGAACAAGAACGCCCCTTTTACACACTTTGTTATCTGATATAGGCAAAGAATAATCCCCCTCGTCATCAAGCAATTCCCTTGGTCCCGCGAGGCAGTCAATTGCAATAATCGGTCTGCCTATTGTCATTGCCTCCAGTAATACATTGGGCAAACCCTCATGATGACTGGAAAGAATAACACATTTGGATTCTCGAATATAAGGAAAAGGATTATTCAAATACGGCACAAGCAGAATATAATCTTGCATACAATATTCCCTGATCATCTCTTTCAGTTTCTCCTCCAGAATCCCACTTCCTATAATGACCAGTTTCATATTATTCCTATCTGTCTCATGGAACAAAGCGAACTGTCGGATTAATCTGCCCTGCTGTTTTTGTGGGTGAAGCCTCCCGATGTTTAGAAAAAAGTCCGCTCCATTAAGCCATGAAGCAATGTCGTCATCTATACCTGCCCCCGACATATCTCGAATACTTGATTGTTCCACATAGTTATATATAGTATGTATGAGACGCTGCTTTATACCATATTCTGAACTCAAGTTATATTTCACACCTTCTGAGCAGGCTACTATAACGTCTGCAAACCCGTAGTACTCTTTCTCAATTCTGTCTATATACCTTGCTCTGGGCTCAAACCTGCTTTGAGCATTCCTCTCAGAAATAATAATCTTATCTTTCCCCCTTGTTCGAATATTTGCAAAATTATAGTAAGCAAGAAAGCTTATTGAAACATCTATCCCCTGCTCCTCCTTCACTCTGCTTAATGCCTCACAATACGAAATATTATTCTGCTTTTGAATCTCCTGAAGACAGATTAAAGTCCCCTCATATGTATAAACCCTCTGCGAAGCGTCATTTACTAATAAAAACACCTTATAAAAACGACTTAATTCTTTTGACAGTAACCCAGCCACACGTTCCGCACCACCATTTTGAAGGGTGGGTACGATAATCGCTATTCTTTTTTTCACCATCCGCCCATAAGCGGAACTATTATTCTTTTCCATCATAACTGGGATGAATACAAAATCTTTCCAATTCCATGAGTATACAATAAGTCTCTAATTTCCTTATAATGTACCTTCCTTGTCGCCACCAGAATGATTGCATCTTCTTCTACATTGGTTGGAAAATGTCGTATAGGTATGCCGTTATAATTATCCGGCGTAAGGTTTCCATCCTCACTTACAAGTATTCCTTTGATCTTTACTCCCAGTGATGTAAGTTCGTCCACCTTATTCTTCGCGTTTTTCCCAAAGCCATAGATATAGATACGCTCTTGTTTTTTAATCTCTTCTAACCATTCTTTGCTGTTCTGCTTGATATTCCACAGAGCATCCTTTTGATTCATTACAGCGTAATAGAAAGCATTTTCAGCCTTTTGATAAAAAAAAGAAAACCATGCCGATTTCTTACAAACACTCCACCATTTTTCTGCCAGAATGCTCTCCGGAAAATCCCATGGTTTAACCCCATCACAATAATGAACTATACAAGGTTGGGTCAATGCCTCTGTAACCTCCTTTGGACTGAACACGCTATCGCAATCACGACTATTAATATCCTCAATCCATTTTGGTGCAAAATTATACTTTGGGGAAAGAAATCCTATTCTGTTATAACATATTTTATTTATTATATCCTGATCCTGAGACGGCAGATGCTCAGCCACAAGCGGCAAAGCCTTATCACAAAAGCTTTCTTTCCTCATTTCTTCCAGATTCATAAGAAGAACTCCCGCATTTACATACTGATTCATTTTCTTAATACCTGTTACTGCTTGATAATTATCTTTTGCTTCACCAGACATAAGGTGATATGGCAATGCTTTCACGCCAAAAACTAGTTTATCATTAAAATCCATCCAATATATTGATTCAACATCATCCATAACAATAACATCCGAATCCAACCACAGACACCGCTTTATTTCCGAAAGAATTTCCGGCAGCAAAAGTCTGCTGCATGTTGTAGGACTAATATGAAACATCTGCCTCGCACCCTCTATCATTCCATCGATACAAATAATATCTAATAAGTCATCCTTATAATTATTATCAAATTCCTTCTTAAAAGCTTCCTTGTCTTCTTCCAACACATTGTCTGCCAATAAATGGAAGCAGTACCTTGAGCTCGCATTTTTTCTACTTATGATTGACTTAATTGCAACCATAGTCTGCCCAATGTAGTTTTTATCTGTAGCCATTGCAACATGAATAACAAGTTCTCTCATAACGACTTCGTACAACTCTGCTCTTTATTTTCTACATCTTAAAACGGGTAAATACAATAATCTGTAAACCCCTTCTTTAACAAATTCTCAATAAACACATCTCTTAACTCCCATGTTACGGCTATGATTATTCTAGGATTATCTTCTAGAATACTATCAATACTATTTACCGGAATGCCCTCAATATCCCCATATATCTCCATTTGATTTGAAACAACAAAACTCTTAGGGATTAATCCTTGTTTTTTCAAATTGCGGCGTGCTTCTCGTCCCTTCTTTCCTGCACCATAGATATAAAAGCCTTTGCTGTGTAACTCCTTTTCAAAGTTTTTATATCTATACTTTTCGCTCTCTCTGTACTGAAACAATTCTTTAGCAAAACAATCCAGTACAATCTCGTTTGCTCTTTCGCCTATTATCTCGCTTAGTAGATTCATTCTTTCGTTATTAATCCCCTTTTCATCAAAAAGAAAACCCTTCCCACAAAATAAATTCAAAAATCTTTCAATATCCAGATAGTCCTTATGTTTCCGAAGTATCCTTACATATGCATCCCATTCTAAATCAGTATTCTTTGTAATACTATCAGGTTGCAGATAAATGTCCACCAATGGCGTACCAACAAACCCTATTTTATACTTCTGTGAAAGTCTTATAACAAACTCATAATCTTGAAACTTTGATAACTCCTCGTCAAACAGCCCTACATCCTCCATCACACATCTATCCATAAGAATTGTTTGAGTTCCTATTACATTTGTTTTTTTTAATATTGATGACAGATTATCCTCAAGAGAATCATATGGATATTTTTTTTTACTCGGTACCAATTCTTTTTCATGGTTATCAATAATACTATAATACGGGCAGAACACAGCTTTTAGCCCTGTTCTCTCAATGTAGTCAATCTGGTACTCCAGCTTTTCACCCAGCCATACGTCATCACTATCTTGAAATGCAATATACTTACCACTTGCTAGCTTCATACCTACATTCCTTGCATAATTTGCACCTCGATTATGATCTAGTTCTACATATTTCAGTCTTTCATCTTTTATGTCTTTCACAACATGATCCGTACCATCTTTGGAGCCATCATCAACCACTATCACCTCAATATTAGAATATGTCTGCTTCAGCACACTTTCAACTGCTCTTACAATCGTATTTCTCCTATTGTATGTTGGGATAATGACACTTATTAACCCCTTTTCAAAATTCGTTTTTTTCATAATATCCCTTCTGAATACTTATCTCCATATTTTCACTTTTCTATAGAAATTGTTCCCCAGACCCTTCTCACATCCCAACATCAAGTAGCTCTCTTATAGAGTATAGTTTACAATTAATACAATTATGCAAAACAGCCTTTATCTCATTTGGTTCATAGGCTGTGATTATCACTGCATCAACTTCCGGTAATTCTTCCTCTGGCCGATACACATGTATATCTCCCTGAACACTTCCGACATACTGATCTATTGCATATTTGACGCTTATTCCTTCTTTCCTCAGCTGATAAAGCAATTTGTGTCCCAGATCCGCAAACCCATATATCGCAACAGTATTAATTCCATTTTCTTTTAAATAATCAGCGAATATTGTATCCTTTGCCATCAAATCTATCCATCTTGAACATACTTTATAATAATACTTGAATTTTCCCAGCAAAAACTCCTGCTCATTCTCTCTGTCCCCATATCCTTTGATGATATCCATGATACCTTTCACTTCCTCCCAGTTCATTTCAGATACAGCTTTTTTTGCGTCCTTTACGGTCTCGAGATAGGCATATCCATCATCCTCGTCCGCTTCCAGATACATTCCTTCTCCCCACTCATTCCATGCATTTATGACGGCAAACTCATTGCCAAAATACTCCGATTTCTGAAGAAGTTCAGTTAAATGCCGTCTGAATAGCTCCGGCGTACGATTAATCAGGCATTCTCCCCTGTTACCTCTACGAGGTGTATTATCATAACCACAGGCACCTGTAAAATACGTTTTTATCCCTTTTGGTGGCATCGTTGCTATGGTGTTCTTCCAAAACTCATCGTAGTCGATGCACCTTACTCCATTTTGTACCGTTATTTTTAATTGTTTATTCAACTTTCGAATACTAAATCCCGGTTCATGCATCATCAGTGCGTCAAATCCCGAATCATTATTATACGTATTGTATCCAATAAGATATAAACCCTTCAAACCATATGTCTTCGCAAGTTTGCGCCAACAATCTATCATCTGTCTGATACATCCAATACTATCCGGACTGTAAATAATAAAAACCGGGCATCCGTTTATCCGAATATACCTACTATCCTTAAAGAACGGTAAAAGATACTCAAAGTGTCTCTCCCATTCCTCTTGATCCCCGTAAATCTGTTCAACAAGAACTCCGTTATCTCCGGTATCACCCGCTTCCTCAAATTTATCCCCCCAAATATTCCCAGCTATCTTGCTCCATGTACGTATCCAAGACTGATTCGCCCAACTAAAGCAAAACGGTATATGCAGATTTTTCCACTTCAACAAGTTTTCAGCCGGTTTCTCCAACTCCATCCTGGAGTTTCCGAAATAATAATGGTAAAATACAAAGCCATCAATTCCATATTTCTTTGCTGTTACAATTTGATTCTCCATGACTTTTCTGTCAAGAAGATTATAATAATCCCCTCCTTTTGGCACTCTTGGTTGCCGATGCCCTTCAAACATGGAGGTTGCCTGTTTTACCGCAACCCAATCTGTAAACCCATCTCCCCACCATTCATCATTATGAGCAGTTCTGTAAAACTGCGGAAGAT
Source organism: Lachnospiraceae bacterium (assembly GCA_017550165.1). Taxonomy (GTDB): domain Bacteria; phylum Bacillota; class Clostridia; order Lachnospirales; family Lachnospiraceae; genus SIG280. The sequence goes on from JAFZQH010000030.1 coordinate 31,775, forward strand.
AAATTGTATATACTTTTGGGCAATCCATTTTCATCTTTTCCTCACCATTACTGTCAGAATAACAGGATATTGCTCATCGGCATAATCGAATTCATCAATTGACAAATCCTCAACGCACAGACCGTACAACATTGCAACTGCGATTTTAACATTTCCATAACTTCTTACCTCAACATTTCCTGCTCCAAATATCGGCTCAAACTGCTTTTTAAGAGACATTTCTGTAAATCTCCAAAACTCTCCCCAGTTTCGGTAATCATACAATGATATTTGAGCTATCCCGTGTGCAGTTATAAGCGCTGTCCCTCCCGATTTCAAAATTCGGTAAACATTCCCAACAGCAGCGTCCACATTATAAATAAACTGAAAAACCTGTGTGCAGATTAGGCAATCCACCATATTATCCTGAACGCCCTTCCCTGTAACAAGGTCTACTTTAATAACATTTTCTCCCCATCCATTAACGTGTAACACATATGAATTTACAACATTTTGACCAAATTTTTTTGTATAGCTGTCATCTGCAAATTCAGCCACATCTCCATGAATCACATCTCTATGAATATTGAGAAATTTTTCAATGTAGTATCTATCTATTGGAGTTCCTCGCTCTCGTCCATACCTTCTGGATATTGGCTCTAAGGGCAATCTTTTTACCCTATGTATTTCAGGATGAATAGTATCGTACAGCTGCCTGATTTTTGCCTGCCAGTCTTCATCGGTTCTCGCCACCAACTGCTGACCGTTACCCTCAATTACGAGACTGTCGTCAACTACTCGTATTGAATAATCACTCTTTACAATCCCCTCCTCAAAGGGATCATATGGGGGCACCATATCAACACACAATACAGCTCTACTATTGGCGCCCAAGTCTCTCAATTGCATAAACATTTCTTCAAACTTTGCGGAAGCTAGTATTATAAACTCGTTCTTCCATTCTTGAATTCCTTCAATAGGATTAAGCTTTCTCTTATCTTCAAAGCTTTCTTCACCCCCTGGTTTAATGGAGTTGTCTATGAAGCCGATTATTTCATATCGTTCTGCGATACTACTACGTTTTGTTTTATAATAGTTACCAGTTCCAAATACAATTGCTTTTTCCATGTAATCCTACCTATACTTGTTCAAAAAAACCTCTCTCACTCTATCGGATGCCAATTTCTCTTCATCAGAACATGCTGTATACTTTAAATCTATTACCTCAAGGTCTCCAAGCCTATTATATGTATGTAGACCAATATATTTTTTCTTGGATTCGACAACAATATCTTTGGTAGTCAACCTATATAATTCATGTTCCTCGTAAAGCGGGCTAACGGAATCAATTTCGTAAAAAATAAGACTCTCTCCGTACTCTCGTGTACAGTCCTGCCCTATACGAATATACTTATCTCCATCTCGAATAACTCTTCCTCCACAGCGAGTACCTTCCAGACTATCTGATATGAACTGTTTGTTTGTCAGCATGTCCTTCTCTACTTCAAATATGTATCCACATCCTTCCGGCGATTTTTTTCCTCGCTCAAATGTCAGCATATATTCCTTGCCATCTTTATATCCGAATATGGTTGAATCACAATATTCAACATCAGATATTAATGATCTAACCTTCTCCCACCTGTCCGGAAACTCAATAAGCCTATACAATACAACTTCCCCTAATTGGTAGGATTCAGGTATCATATAAAGCTGCTCATCTTGAACAAACACAAACGGGTAGGATAAATGCCAGTGTCGATCCATGGTAACAGTCCACTCTCCGAATCTGTTACCATCATATTTACAATACCCGATCACTCCATTACGCTCGGACAAGTATAAGAATATCTCTGCGAATAAATAGATTTCTCCATTATACTCAACCAAAAAAGGGTCTGCAACCCAGCCATACGAAGGAGGTGACACCACCTTGAATGCACTATGCTGATCATTTCTATACGTAATATCCCAATGATTAAACTTTCTCATATAACTCTTCTATTAGTACAATCTGTGTTTCTGTGTCAAAACCTCGTTTCTTCAGCAGCTCTGCAAATTCCTCCCTCTCGTATTCATTTACAACGCCCAACATAGCCTTTTTCCAGGCACTGACATCAGAAATACTGATTCGAATTATACTGTCTGTCAAACATTCCTCCATAGGAATCCCTTGACTAATGATACATTTTAAACCACTGCATTGTGCTTCAAGCAAAACTATGGGAAATCCCTCAAATATCGAGGGTAACAAAAAGCAATCCATCATTTGGTAGTAATAGCTGGTATCATCTTTCCTCCCTGTAAATCGAACACAAGTATTCAACCCTAACTTATGGACGTATTTCTCTAATTCTTTTTTTTCACTTCCATCACCTACAATGATCAATCTAATTCCGTTTTTCTCTGATCGGGCCAAGTCAAATGCACTCAGAAGAAATCTAAGGTTCTTTGATGGTTCCAAACGCCCTACAAATCCAAAGACATAGTAATTCTCCCACCCAAATTCTTTTCTTGCCCGTTTTCTAATCTCTTTGTTAAAACTGAATCTATTTGTATCAATGGTATTATGGATTATTCTAATCCTTTCATCTGGTATCATCGGACGATAAAGCCAATCGGCACTTGCTTCCGAGCATGCCCAGAAATCAGTGGCTATATCCTTGTTTATCCGACTCTTTACCTTGTTATGGTTATAAATCAATCGTTCTTCTTCATTCCGGTTATTAGCAGTGATTTGCGTGATGCCGGTGCTATGTCCATGGATAATTATTCTTTTAATACCAGCCTCTTTTGCCAGTTCTTCCACGATGGTATCCTTCCAATATGACGTGTGAATCTCTATTACATCATATTTGTTCTTTAATACTTCCCTGAACTCAGAAATAAATCCTTCTCTATTACTTTCCGGATAATTTCGTAAATAGAATACGGTCCCACTGTCAACGGTTAGTTCATCTTCAAAATCCAATGCCTCGGAAAAAGTTATAAAATCAAAAACAAATCTGGCATGATCTATTTTACGCCAAAGGTTTAGTATGTATTGTGTTCGTCCTCCTTTTGAGGCTGCCACAGTGAATTGCAAAATACGTATTCTTTTTCTCACAAAGTCCTCTCTAGTACTTCTTCTGCCCATGGATCACGTATATCCTTTTAAGATGTGATATCGTTTGGTATCACGCAAGAACAACAGACAAAATACTCTACTTTGCAAGCCTCTCTATCCTGCATGTATGCTTCTTTGTCTCGCTATCATAACTAATGCCCACCAGGAGGATATCGCCTCCGAAATTAATCAAGGCTTCCGGATATTTCTTGTCTTTTATCTGTTTAATAGCAGTATCAGCCAGCTTATTCCATTTCAGCTCTATGACCAACATGGGGATCGATTCAGCCTTTTTCGGAATAAAAACTATATCCGCAAAACCTTTTCCCGAAGGAAGCTCCTCGATTTTGATATAATGATCAACCCATGTTCGATAAGCTGACCTTATGGTACTTCTTAACGCTTCTTCATTATTATAATACAGAGGATTCGTCTCAAGGTTATGCATACGCTCAAGATACTCTGCAACCGCTTCGCCATCCATATTAATCGTATCCTGCAAAAGCTGCTCGGCGCCCATAACCAATTTCATTGTCTCAGTATGCTTTCCATTCCTTACAGAGCGCTCAAATTCCTGTAAGACTTCCTTGTTCGGAATACGCACGGTCTGATGCTCGTCATCGTAAACCAGATATCCCAGGTGGATCAACAATGTCAGAACATCATCTCTATTATTAATGATTGACATATCATTACCGAAGGATCCTGTATCAACAGAGCAGCTCTCCCCTGCGATCATCTTTATGATCGACTGTTGAAGTCCGTCAAAGTCCATATCCAGATAATCCTTGAGTGACTCAAAACTTTCTGTTCTTGACCAATACGAAGATAATGTTCCCATTTGAACAGCCATCATAACAGAACTCGGGTTATATATAGATTTTATTTCCCTGAATGAGTATCCATCGTACCACTCTCTCATTTCTTCAAAGCTCAATCCATTACGACTGCAGAGGTCTTTTACCTCTTCTTCTGTAAATCCTATATACTCGGCAAATTTCCAGGGCATAAGCATGGAGTATTCGGTAAAATCGGACATCGCCGACTGTGTGCCATACTTCTTAATAGGCAGGATGCCTGTGAGATAAACAGCCGCAAATATCTTTCCTGAAGTACCGCTGTTTTTAAACAATCCTCGTAAGAACTTTACATAATCATTTTGTGCGTCTGCATTTCCCTTCGTTTCCCTGAAGATTACATCCCATTCATCCACGATCATGATAATTTTATTTCCGGTAACCTGTACCGCACTTAACAGGGTCCCTGAAAAGGATTCATTTTTTTCAATCTGCGGATATGCCTCTATAAGCTCCTTTGTTACCTGCCTCTCAATATATTCACTTATCTTCCCCGGTTCTCCTGCATCCCACATTACGCTCGCCATATCAAAATAAATGATATCGTACTTGTTCATGTGTTCTCTGAAGGATGCATCTTTGGATATTGCAAGATCTTCAAAGAGTTTGGTGGAATCACAAGTCTTGTCATAATAGGCACTTAACATCTGCGCTGCAAAAGATTTTCCAAACCTTCTCGGTCTACTGATGCATATCATCCTCCGCGGAGAATCAATCGACTGGTTTATTATGGAAATCATTCCGCTCTTGTCAACATAATCTCCGTTCCGTATTGTGCGGAACAGTTCATTGCCCGGATTCAAATACTGACCCATGCTCTGTACTCCTTATATACCCTATTTATTTTATCCATTTCTCAATAACATCTGCAACGCGTTCGCTTGCGTGCCCATCCTCACAGACACCGTGCTTATTCATAAAGTCATCCTTTTGGGTTTTATAATCCTCAAGATCAAACAACCTTATATTATTCTCCAGCCCTACATTATCGGTTGCGATGGAAAAAGGCAGTTCTTCTGCCTTCCACATCAGCTCTCCGCGATCCTCCACGTAGTCCTCAATGTCATCCGCATACAGGAACACCGGGATACCTCCGAACATGGCATCAAATGCGCAGCTGGAGTAGTCTGTGATCAGCGCATCAGATGCCGCTATAAGCTCACTGGTATCGTCCGCCTGACTGACATCTATAGTACAGTCGTATCTTTCATCCAATGGCATTTCTTCATATATGGCGGCGAGCTGCGGGTGGAGTCTTAGCATTACTCTCCATTCACCACCAAACTTCCCGGACAAGGCATCGCATATCCTGTCAAATTGAACAGTGGAGATATTTGCTGTTACAGCCTTTTTCCCCGTCTGGTTACCGCTCCTGAACGTCGGTGTATATAACAGTAGTTTTATATCCGTTGAAAGACCGTATCTCGACCTGATTTCTTTCCTGATCTTTTCCCTGTCCCCGACAATAATGTCACACCTGGGGGAGCCTGTTCTTAGTGTTGGCCCATTATATAACAGCTTTTTAGGATATATCCTGTCACAATACTCAGAATTGGACAGAAAGTAATCTGCCAGATTTGAATCCCATTCACTGACGATCCTTGCTATCTCGGGAAACGCGTCTCCCCTGAACAATCCAACTGCCTTAAACCCTATGGTTGCATGCCATGTCTGGATATATAACTGACCCATTCTCTTTAATGTCCCGAAGGGCTTTCTGTAATTATCGACCCATACCTTTGCAGTTGACAGGTGATATGCCGTGTTTCTCTTTGTATCGCATACCGGGCGGATATACTCCGGAAACCCATGATTTATATCATGAGTAAGCCATACCATCTCAAGATCTTTATTTCTTCGATGCAATTCCTCTGCGATATATCTGGGATTACACCCAAATCCGCCGTCTCCCTCAAATGCCGCGAAAACTATCTTGTTTCGCTTCACCGGGAAGACCCTCATCAAAAAGAAAAGAAAACTCAAGGCTTTTGCCTTTAGTCTCCTTTTTCGTATGTATGATGCCTCACTCGACACGATTCGGCACCTCGACTCTAAGCAGCGTAGATGAAATCTGTGGTGTATGCGGCAGATAGATCACCTTTACTCCCACCTTGGCCAGATCCTTTTCCGTCTGCTCCCAGCGATCATTCCCTTTCCAGTCATCCCCTATAAATACCGCTTCAAACTTATAGATACCGTAAAGGAATAGTTTGTCCAATGTATCGACGATCTCACATCGATCCACCGCTTTCAGGTTCCGTATGATCTCTGCCCGGTCTGCTTCACAGATTACCGGGGTCTTGTTCTTGTACTCCTGGACGAGCTTGTCAGAATTGACACCGACAATAAGCCGGTCACACATCTCTGCAGCCCGGTTTATGATCGCAAGGTGCCCGATATGAAACATATCAAACACGCCTTGGGTATATCCAATTTTGTATGGTTTTCTATTATTTTTCATACTTTATAATATCGACAACCTCCTGATATACTCTCTCACCGCAGTCTCCTGCTGGGCTGGAATTTATACTCTTGAATGTATCAAGCTGAATATCTCTGTCGAACTTCGCCCCGTGCACTTCATTCCTAATGAAGTCTGCCAGTGGATTAAATATATCCTCAAACAGGCAATAGGGAAGCCATTGGGACTCTCGATGGAATCCCATAGATAATCCGAATACCTCGTCCCTGTCAAAAGAAAACTCTTTAACTGTCGCGGTACGGTTATCCATATCCAGGTCATATATTAAATGTTCTGGCGCATAATTAAACTTAACGGAATAATCATAGGCATCTCTGTAAAAATAGCCTATACTGCCATTCTTCCAATAGTTGCTTCTGTCTTCAATAGTATATGGAAATGGAGGAATCCATTCCTTTGCCTCATTAGTATGTGTATCTATCTCCACAAACTTGTTTCCCCAATGTGGCGCCAGTATCAGTTTGCCTTTATAAATAATTCCATTGCTGAAATAATAATCCTCACATTCATATCTTTGATGACGTTTAACAGAAACAATACCTTCGACTGCCGCATCTACTTTCTCCCAAGTATCATCTGATATGTTCCACTTAACAAGGACCGTACCCCTATAGGGCAAGAACCAGAATATATTAGGCTCGTTAGCATCCATCAGCGCCCCCCTGTACATTCCGTTTAAGGATACCCTTCTTTCCTGTACTTCTCCCGTTTCCAACTGTATCGCGCGCATTCTCGTTCCCGTTTTATCAATACAGAACAGTTTCGGTCCTTTTAGGGTTATTCCCGGTATCTCAATACAGGATACCATATGCATCTTATGTGTACTCCCATCAGGTGCTGTAACAGTCTTTGATGATCGTGAAATGATTGTGGGTATGTTTTCCGTCTCAGGTGAATCTGCAATCGGCCCATCATCAACTCTAAAAAACCTTACGGAGATAATCCTTTCCATCAGCTCATTTTCGTAGACGCTGTATTCATCGCTGAATGCCTCATCTTCTATATAGTTCACAACCTCTTTTATTGCATCGAAGCAGACTAGTGAAGTGTACCTGTTAGGAAGCAGATAGAACACTTCCGGATGCTCGGAAAAGATTAAATTGGCAGCGTCTACGAAGGCCCCATCCCTTCCTACTTCATGCTTTAATTCTATCTTGTGAAAGCTCTTGCTCTCAGGATCCATAATAAGGATATTCTCAGCGTTTGCCGGAAATATTATTACCTTCCCCGCTTCCTTTATAACCGTTCTATAGTAACCTCCCCCGGAGTACTCATTGGGAAGCGCCGCACAGTAGTGGTAGGTTTCTTCGTTGTCTTTCTTTTCAAAAAGTCGATTTCCCAACATCAATGAATAATGATCATACCTGTCCCAACGGTTTGTTCCACGCGTCCAAGCCTTCCAGTCGTCCTCCGCAGGCGCCTCAGTAAATGTATTGTTCATGATATACACCGGCTTGCCTGCAACTCCGAACAGTGATATCACACTTGTTCCGGCGTCTCCGATATAGGCATCACTTAAAGCTATGGATACTCCTATATCAGGGGTGGTATCAAATATTCCTATACCGTCCTCAACAAAAGCCTTCTTCAGAGATTCATACTCCTCCCTGTATTCCGGCCTCATTGATTCCATGGATGATTCAAGAAGGGGATGTGGTCTCCATAGGAGGCAGGCATCCTCCACTCCCTTAAAGGTGTCAAATACGTACCCAAGCTTCTTTAACCAGCTTTCTGTATCATCCAGCATACCCCCCAGACTGGTATTGTAGAAATACACCCGCCTTCCTGCCATCTTTTCCTTCCATTCTGCCGGTGGTTCGGGGGGAGTATTACATAGTCTGATCACCCGGTCGAACTTGGGTGAACCCAAGGGCAGGAATTTTTCCCTTGGAATTCGCTTATCAAACTGCTCTATGATCTCCTTTGACTGCACTACTATGTAATCCGCATTCATATATGAGGGGAGGTATCTCTGACCCTCACTCATCATTCCCGCTGTGGCATAGTAGGGCACATACACCAAGCAATCCGTGTATTCCTTCAGCCTGTCTGAGTAATAAGCGGGATGCACGCTGGTGACAAAATTATGATTGTCATATGGGTTGTGAAAGAAGATCATGTCCGGGTGATGCTCCGGAAGATTGAACTCTTCATGGTTTATCACGGGCACATAGTCCGGGTATTTATCGATGTCATAATTGACTTTGGCGATACTGCCATCAGGATTCTTATCATAATAAGGGATGGGGACTACATAGGCGTCACAGTTCTCGTCGGCGTCTGCTGCCATCCAGATTGATTCCAAGGAGTCCCACATAGTGACATTGTAGGGCAGGAATACCGCTTCCAGTCTGATGGGAAGGGCATTTATGCTGCTTTCTGCTCTTGATAATGCTTTTTTCAGGCGCTTCTCAATAGTTCCCTGATCCACATCCTGATCTGACGTTACTTCCTCATTAACGTGATACAGGCTTTCACAGTATTCCTCCAGGAGCTTTACTGCCTCTGTGCCTTCTCCCTCGCTTGACTCAATGAGGTTGCCGATCGCCACCGCCGCATCCTGACAATCACCCAGTAAGGCTGTCGCATGCGTCGTATCATTTCCCTTTATGAACTTGATGATCTCAGCGTGCGCCTCTTCGATTGTTTTAATCAGTTCAGCGCATCGTCTTTTTGTGTGTTTTCTCATCTAACAGAATTCATTGTTTTGATGCTATCATAATGATGTCATCTTTTATAAAACCATATCTATTAATCTCTTCTTCCGTCAATTCATCTTCAGGACTAAAGACCTTAATCTTTAATCCATATTTTTCAAAACGCTCTTTGAAATCTTTTCCATATAACCTTACATGATCTTCTTGCCCGTACTCCCGCAATCTATCCACGGGACTAATAATGGTATTATCTTCATATGTTTTATCTATGTCAGTACATATTGGAATTGAAAAGATCCATTTCCCATCGTGTTTTAAAACCCTCATGACCTCTGACACAGCCTTGTTTTCATCTTTTATATGCTCCATTACATGATTACAGATTACATAATCAAATATCTCTTCTTTGTATTGAATACATGTAATATCTGTGACATGCATTCCTCGACCAGGATTAATATCTCCTGTATAGTAATCAATGCTTCCGTTTGCCTGTATCATTTCACTTATAGATCTCTCCGGGGCAAAATGCAGAACTCTTCCATTCATGGCATCTAAATTGGTCTTATTCTTTAGCACATAATATAACCATCTTTCTCTATCGTTACATCCACACAAAGGACATATGCAATTATCACGCAAACCTCCGCCAATAATGTGTTTATTTCTGAATAATTCCTGCTCAATTCCTGCGGGTTCAAAGGTGTCGAGGTTATTGTTGCAGATAATACAGTATTTATTGCCATCAGCAGTGGGCTGATATGCTCGTTTGAAGAGATTGGTCTCAATAAAACTCGCCATATCATATACTTTTATGTCCGGTCTTTTAACCTGATTAATCATAGTTTTAATTTCACAGGTCGCCTTCGAATTCTTTATACATACCAAAATCTTCAGTTCTTCCTGAATCATAAGAAGCTCTGAAAATGTTTTAACACTTACACCATCGATATGCTCCACTGCCGATTCATTGGTCTGGGCAAAAAAATCTATTTCAATTCCCAAATCACGACAAAACCTTAAAAACAAGTTTCCATACTTCCCTGCACCATAAATGACTCTCTTCATTGTAGTTAAGATATAACCTTTCCGTGCTTATCGACCGTTTCAATGTACTTAACACTTTCAGCGTGCGCCTCTTCGATTGTTTTGATCTGGTCGGTGCAGCGCTTTTTAGTGTACTTTCTCATCTATACTTCTCACTTCCCCAGAACACCAACAGGGACGACTTTAACACCTTTTTCAGTAGTATATGCCATAGGAGCATTAGCACATATGATAATCAAGAGATCCGGTTCTCTATAAGTGACGCCCGGATGCTCTGTATTTGATAGAACGGCTTCATTATGCTTAACTATCAAATCCTTGAACTTTAGCAAGTTCTTTTCTGCCGCAGGGATTGCATTCGCACCGGTCTTGATTTCTATAAGAGCATACCTGCCATCCCTCAACTGATACACCGCATCTGCCTCAAGACCCATGTCATCACTGTAATGCATCACTCTGGCACCTTCTCGTTCCGCAAACACCAGCAGATCACGAAGCACCATGTTTTCAAGCACATGCCCAAACATATCAAGATCCGTGTTGAAATATTCCGGCGATATATCTAATGCAGCCAGGCCTATCGAAGGATCAACAAAGATATGCTTTTTAGCCGCTCGAATTGCCGTCTTGGATCTTATCTGCGGGGTCCAGGCATCAATATCCTTAATGACAAACAATGACTCAAGTACTTCTATATATGACGCAATTGTTGCGTCCGAAACATCATGAGATGCCTTTATATCAGCATAAATATTGGTTTTCTTGGCCGTTGTTGCCATGTTTCTCGCATATGACCAAAGTATGGTTCTGGCCCATTCAGGGTTTCGCTTTACGCCATCTACAGCACTTATATCCTTTTTGTAAATCTGATTGTAATAGTCCCGTGCTATTTCAAGCTTTGCTTTTGGCGTTTTCAAGTGAAGGCATCTGGGCCATCCACCCCGGCATGCAGCAAAAAAAAGATCCTCAAGAGACGTACTGTTGCTGATTCCATCTATCTCACATACCGGATTATTGAGCATTTCCCCAAATGATACCCTGCCATTTGACTCACCCGTCTCTGAAAGGGTCATTGGGTACATGGTTATTTCTGTTATCCGCCCGGTTCCCGTATGAGGCGTACGGACCTTTCTACTGGTAGAGCCGGTAAGATAGTATTCCCCAACCGCCTCCGGATTATCATCGCAGCTTTTTCTTATCGCTCCCCAAATTTTGGGAGCATCCTGCCACTCGTCAAAAAGAATGGGTTTTTCGTTCTTAAGAAACAGCCCGGGAGATGTTTCTGCAATCGTGATATAACCGTCTCTCTTCTCCTCATCCTGGAACTCAATAATTGTTTTACATCTCTCTCTTGCTGTCCTGGTCTTGCCACATCCCTTTGGGCCGACTATATTTATCGCATTGAAAGCTTCCGCTTTGCGATCTATTTCTTCATCAATTATCCTGGTGATATAATCCATTTCCACCCCTTCTTTCATATATCAATTTTAATCTAATTTACAGGGGTCTTCAAGTTTTGTTTGGTGTTTTTCGAATAATTTGTTTGGTGTTTTTCGAATAATTTGTTTGGTGTTTTTCGAATAATATACACATACTCTTCTGGTTCGTTTAGGAAGAGGTCGGTTATACCCTGTTCCTCAAGGGCTTTTATATCCAGCCTGCCGCCTGTGGGCTTCTCGGGGTATAGGTGGCCGGTAAGCCAGGCTCTGACGGTATATCCGGCGAGGCGCTCCGCAGGCAGATCTATTGCCCGCCAGTAAGGATGAAGGGCATCTGCCCCACAACCGCCCTTTAGTTTGTACAGGCAGTTTGACACATTGGTATCCAAGACTCCTATCTCGTTTTCCGGGGCGATCTGTCTCATACGCTCCAGTGAGATGGCTGAGAAGCTGGAATATACTACATAACTTTCCACGCCGTATTTACATACCATCTCATGGGTCTTCTCTTCCAAGCCAGGATAAGGATATACGCTGTTTTTCAACTCTATGTTCAGCCTGAACCCCTTTTTCATTTTAGATTCAAGCAATTCCAACACTTCCTTCAAGGTCGGGATATATTCCGGCTCCCTTGAGCCGGTATGGATATGGAAGGTCTTCAGTTCCTCTAAGGTGTAGTCCCTGACAAACCCAAATCCGTCTGTTGTACGGTCGACCCGCTCATCATGGATCACCACGATCTCGCCGTCTTTCGTAAGTTGTACGTCAAGTTCTATCCCCTCGAGACCTCTCTCGAAGAGTTCTGCTGCCTTGGTAAATGATGTTATTGTGTTTTCGGGATACTTCTGCGAGCACCCTCTATGTGCCCATATCTTCATACTCTTCCGAAACACTCCATGAGTTTTGCGATCGCCATGCTTCTGTCCTGTTCTCCGGCAATCTCCTCGGGTTCTATAGTCCCTCCGGTTCTCCTCACAAACTCCTCTATCTCATATCTAAGACCATCCCCGGCAAACTCAGCATCGTATACTTCAACTCTGGATGCATCTTCAAAATGCACTTCAAAATGTGTCGTCTTCCACCAGGGGGCGGATGCTTGTATATATCCCAAAGTGCCTGATATCATAAGACTTCCTTCTCTCTTTACACCCAGGCCGCAGATAGCGGTAGCCAGCCTGCCGTCGTATACAAAGTCAGCCTTTGTAAACACATCTATCCCCTGATCATTATATAGAGACGAGAACCTCACATCCTCATAGCCACTGCCGAAGATGTCAAGTATGGGCAGGCACACATAACTTCCCAGCTCACGAAAGCTTCCTCCAAATTTCCTGTCCGTCAGTTCCCGGACTCCCGGCTTCTCCAGCTTGGTAAAGCAGCTCTCGATGTATCTGACCTCACCGATCACTCCGCTTCCCATAACCTCCAAGAGTTTCTTATAACCGGGGCAGTAGGCAGTCTTGATGCCTTCCATCAGGACCAATCCCTTATTTTTTGCAACTAAAAAAGCCCGACTTGCTTCATCCTTGTCAAGTGTCATGGGCTTTTCACACAGCACGTGCTTTCCTTGCTCTAAGCTTGTCATTATGTAATTGTAATGTGTCTCATGGGGGGATGCGATATATACTGCATCCACCTCAGGCCACAACTCTTCTATCTTCTCAAATGCCCGGGGAGATTTACTTCCCCTTTCATCATTATCACAACAACTGCTTCCCGGAGAACCCTCTTTCCCGGGCTCCTTCTTCCACAGATTCTCTACGAACCGCTCCCCACTTCCCTCATGGGGATTATACACTGCGGTGATCTCTGCTCCGGATACGCTCTCGCACTCCGGTACGAACCTCTTCGCTATCCGGCCTGTTCCTATTATCCCTATTCGCAAGACAGTCTCCGCTGCAGATCGCGGCGCTTAACCATGAACTTTTCCACTACATCCGCCATGGCTATGGATTCCTCCGCAGTCAGCTTATAATCTGCTCCAGCCGATCCGTTTATCTTCCTTACGAACTCGGCGATCTCGTATCTCAGGCCGTCTTCCCCCTGGAAGGTGGCTTCATAATGATCCACCTTGTTGGGGTCCTCGAACCTCACGTCAAATCCTTTGGTAAGCCACCAGGGGGACTTGGCCAGGATGTATCCTTCCGTCCCGGAGATGACCAACTGACCTTCGGATTTAACACCGGCTCCGGCAACTGCCGTAGCCACCTTGTTATCATAACGGAAATGGACCTTTGTAAATATATCTATCCCATTCTTTCCGTGAACGGATTCAATCTCTATGTTCTTGTAATTCTTACCCATGAGCTTGAATATGGGGAGCATGGTATAGCTGCCGTACTCCAGGAATGCACCGCTGTATTTGGCATCAGTCATCTCCCTGGTCCCGGGAGCGCCGATCCTGGTAAAGCAGGCTTCTATATCGCATATCTCGCCGATGACACCGCTCTTGGCCACGGAAAGCAGCTGCTGGAATCCGGGCAGATAGGCGGTACGTATGCCCTCCATAAGGACCACATCCCTTTTATCAGCCAGCTTGTACAATTCCACCGCCTCATCATATGTAAAGGTCATGGGTTTCTCGCAAAGCACATGTTTTCCTGCCTCTATGGCCGACCTGACGTATTCGCTGTGGGTCTCATTTGGGGAAGCCACATATACAGCGTCCACCTCCGATAAGAAACCTTCAAAATCATCAGTCCTGGTCACCACCTGATATGTATCCTCGAAGGCTTTGGCGCTGTCTGCTTCAGGATTATATGCACCCACGACTTCAATACCGGATACGTAGCTTGTCTCTTTTAAGAATCTGGGCGCGATCCTTCCTGTACCGATGATACCCAGGCGGACGATCTTCAGTTTCTCATCCCGTAGAGCTGACGAAGAAACCCCTGCGGTCCTGGGCAGATAGACGACTTCACAGTATTCTTTCAGATAATCGAAACGACCTACCCAATCACTGCCCAACGTAAACACATCGATACCGTACTGCTGGATATCTTCCACCTTCTGACCGTCATGATCCTCCACGATGATCTCGTCTGCGAATCCGGTCTTCCACACATTATCCATGCGGACCCGGATGGGATCCATAAGGTTAAGCTTACCCCTCATACGGTCAAAATGCTCCGTGGTCACCCCGACAATAAGGTAATCCCCCAATTCCTTTGCTCTCCGAAGCAGCTCATAATGCCCTTTATGAAAGAGGTCAAATGAGCCGTATGTTATAACTTTCTTCATTCCTTTAGATTTAAAACTCCTCTTCGATCCTGCTGACCTTATCTGCATCCAGCTGTATCCGCACGATTGAATCACCTATGGCGAACCGGCTGAATACCACTCGATGCTTGACATCAACTTTATCTATAACAAATTCATATTCACCGTATACCCCGGTGTCATCAGTCACAATGTCCCCCGGCACCAGTCCTATATCTATCTCCCTCTTGCCGTCCAGCGGAAGAACCTGCTCTCTGTTCATATGCAGCTTCAGCCAGGAATTCTCCGGATCCGAGTCTGTCCAAAGCCCGAACCTGGCTCTCCGCCTTCTTCCGAATATATCTATCTCCACGATAGCCCGGCGGTGGGGTATATCAAGCTTTACTATATGATTCCTGTACCCGGAAAGAGGCCCTACCACCTTATCTATCCGTTTACCTTCCATGCGGATGTAGCTTACATGGACCACGCCGTCTTCCAGGATGCTTCCTAAGAACTCCTGCTCGACCTCTGTGATCGGAATAAACACTTTCTCTTCTTCTTTAACCTGTGCCCCCAAAAGCCTGGTAAACTCCGGCACCTTCCGAAGCGTCGCATATACTGCTTCAGGGTCTTCGGTCTCCACAAAGAGATATCCGGGAAACAGTCGCTTAAAGAAAATGCGGTATTCTCCATGACTTCGGCGCACTTCCTCATACAAGGGCACAAAACACGTCTTGCATATACCCTGCTCTGCAAAAGCCTCCAGAAGTGCCTTGACTCTCGGCTCTTCTCCTGTAACAGTCTGGATCACATACCACATATTACTTCTCCTATCCCTCAAAACTGCAGGGCAAAGCTTCGCCATCCCGCGCCGCGCCCGGTTCTGTCTATTCCTTATAACCGCACTGAACACGCCTCCAGCTGAGCTGTCGTAGCGTATCCTGATGTTTCTTGTCAGATTCGATATAAGAGGCAGATAAGTCTGAAAAAATGCCCTATTTACCCATATATTAAGTATATAATTACCCTATACTTATGTCAAATAAACGCACAAATCCCTATATCGAGATTATCGGTCAAAATGGGAGAAAGATTTAGATGTCTTCGTAGAATACCTCGTGCTCTATCTCGTGGTTATTCACCATATCCTCCACCAGCTCCCTGCGGTCTTCGATACTCTCGTCATGACCCCGCAAAGCAGCAAATGACCCGAATATCTTGGCACGCTCCTCCACCGGCATGGGGGGATGCTTCTTGTCTTCCCTGTCAAAGGGATACTTCATGTTAATGATATCGCCGTAATCGTCTCTCATGCCTTATGACCCCCTATCTGGTTATTCCTCATGATGGCGGTACCGCCCTCGGAGAGGTTCATTCCCTTAAGGACTGCATTCTTCCCGAACTTATTCTTGAGGAGGATCTGGGTCTCTTGCATCTTCCTTTCCTTATCGTCGGATCTCTGGTCGGAAAAGAGTGATATCTGGCTGCAGTTCTCCTCCTCCAGATTGTTGGCGCAAATGGTGATCCGCCTTATCATCAGGCTCCTGTCCGTTATCTCATCGTAGAGCCTGGTCATCCCCTCCATGATCTTCCTGGTGCTGCTGGTGGGCGCATTGAGCCTGAATGACCCGTGAGCAGAGCGGGGCACGCTCCTGCCGTAATGATCAGTCTTAGTCTCGCCCTTAAAATGTCCATCGTCCACATTGCAGCGGTCATACCCCACCGTCAGGGTAAAACTGTCGGTGACCAGACCCTTCTCCACCATCTCAAGGACCATAACATCTGTCATCTCCTGTACTATCAATCTGGCATTCCCGTTATTATAAGGCTCCATAAGCACCTGCCCGGAAGAAAGGCTTGTGGTCCTGGGCTTGTATCTCTTGATATCCTCCATGCCGCAGGGCTCGTAGCCCCAGGCATGATCTATGAGTATCTCAGCATCTATCCCGAAATTCTTATACAACTGGTCTGCCCCGGTAACGGAAGCCCTGGCTATATCCCCCATGGTATATATGCCCATGGCAGACAGCCTTCTTGCGATGCCTGCCCCAACTCTCCATATATCCGTAATGGGTCTGTGTCCCCAAAGAAGCCTACGATAGCTCATCTCGTCCAACTCTGCTATACGAACTCCGAATTCGTCCGGTTCCTCATGCTTGGCCACTACATCCATAGCCACCTTACAGAGATACATATTCGTCCCTATCCCTGCCGTGGCAGTGATCCCCAGTTCCCGGTGAACCGTCCGTATCATCTCCGTCACCAGATCCCTGGCGCCCTTCTTGTAAAGCCTCATATATTGTGTCAGATCGATAAAACACTCATCTATACTGTATACGTGTATATCTTCGGGACTTACATATCTCATGTATATCTCGAATATGGCCGTGGACACCTCCACGTATCTGGCCATCCTGGGAACTGCCATGATATAGTCTATCTCCTGCCCTGTCTCCTTCTTTACCTCCTCCAGGCGGTGGTTAACCTCGAATACTCTGGCTCTCCCACTGATACCGTAAGCCTTCAGGGCAGGGGTCACCGCCAGGCAGATGGTCTTATCCGTCCGGGAAGGGTCTGCCACCACAAGTCTGGCGCTCAATGGGTCCAGTCCCCGGTCCACGCACTCCACCGAGGCATAAAAGGACTTTAGATCTATGGCTGCATAGGTATGACCCTGACTGTGACTGATCCGCTCCATGTCTGCTCCTTTCCGAACATCTGTTCTGTTTAATGATATCATATTCAACCTTAAAAATCAATAATTGCCTAGTAAAATCGGCGTTCCTGTGATAAAATTGGAGATACCTGATCAAAGCGAGGTAAGACATGAAGAATAAGAAACTCATTCACAACATTATAATCGGCGTTTCTTCTTTTTTTCTGTGCCTCTCTTTAGTTTTCTTTCTCTACGGTCTTATCGTCCCCAATGACGGGGATCCCTACATCGGGACTTATGATGTATACGAGATCGGATCCGGCTGGACTCTCACCATAGACGGTGAAGAGGGCTCTTCTCTTGTAGATCTCCCCGTAACCAGGAATGAACTTGTAGGTAAGACGATCCGTCTGAGCAAGACTCTCCCGGATAACGTGGATAACGGTATGACTCTTTGTGTGCGTTCCTCAATGAACGACCTGTACATTTATGTTGACGGCCGCATCCGGTCAGTATATTCCACCGGCAATTATTACAATATGGCCTACCATCTCCCCAGTGCTTACGTCTTCTGTGATCTGTCCAAAGAAGATGCCGGAAAAGAGGTCTCCATCAAGCTGTTCATGAAATCCACCGGCGGAATGAATTCCGTAAGCTACGGCTATCCCGGCAATATTTTCTATGATATTCATGAGTACAACAGTGTCATTGTATTCATAGGCTACATCCTGATAGCCATAGGCATGATAACGGTACTCATTTACATTATCCTGTCCCGACGTGGCGATATCCCGAGTTACCTGCTCTACATCGGTGAGCTGACCGTCGCCTTGGGCCTCTGGCTCTTAAGCGAGAATCACCTGCGCCAGTGGATATTTGCTTCTCAGGCACCCACCAGGTTCTACGCCTACATGACCATCGAGGTACTGGGCATCTTTGCCTGCCTGTATTTTGATTCTGTCCAGGAAAAGAGGTATCACAGGCTCTACCGTGCCTGTGAAGTCATCTCTCTGTTCATCCTTGCAGTCAATACCGTACTGGCTGTCACGGGAGTATGTGATTTCTACCGGACACTTATAATCTCCCACCTTTTCACTGGGATAAGCATAATAGTAACCGCGCGCAATACCATCCTTGATATAATCCGCCACAGGACCAGGCGATACAGGACCATCCTGATAGGCGTGGCCCTTTTCCTGCTCAGCTCCGTTATTGAGCTTATCAGCTTCTACGTCAACAGGTTTGCAGTACTGGGAATGTACCTGGCTATCGGTATGATCATCCTTCTGTTTTGTACCATCCTCCAGATCGTGGTAAATGAGATCCGTAAGGGTTCAGAACGGTTAAAGGATCAGGAACGTTTTGCTCTCCGGACTCTCGAAGCCTTTGCAGGCTCCATAGATGCAAGGGACGAATACACCGGAGGACATTCATACAGGGTTGCGGAATACGCTTCCAAGCTTGCCCGGGCCGTGGCTTCGACCTTCCATTTTACGGATGAAGACATTAAGGAGATCCATTATATAGGCCTCATGCATGACATAGGAAAGATCGCTCTGCCGGATTCCATCCTTAATTCTTCCGGGAAGCTTACCGAAGAAGAATTCTCTCTTGTTAAACAGCACGTGGTCATCGGGGAACAGCTCCTCATTTCCTTAAAGCACTCTCAGAATCTACTGGACGGTGTCCGGTCGCATCATGAAAGATATGACGGCACCGGCTACCCGGATGGTCTCTCAGGAAGCGAGATCCCCATTATCGCCCGTATCCTGGCCATTGCAGACAGTTATGATGCCATGACCAGTTCAAGGGTGTTCAGAGAGCCAATGACCGGGACCATGGCTAAGGCTGAAATCATCGCCTGCAGCGGAAGCCAGTTTGACCCCCATTTGGCTGAAGTATTCTGCAGCCTTATCGACAGGAGGATCATTTTCCCCATAGGATATGAGGGGATAGAACATGACGATAAGGATAATCCCTTACAATCCGCCCTGCTGCAGCTTCTCCTGCGAAGAGATACTCTCTCGGCGGATAACAGTACGATCACAAGGCCCTCCCATATCAGGACCGCCTGCTTTATCGCCCGGGTGGCTGAAAAGAACAATTCCAAGGTAGATATCTATATGGTGGGGCTCGACCGGGCGGACAGAGAGCTTATGCGACTCAAGGATTTTTATTGCCGATCAGCATCCCTCCATGACCTCATACTGGAATACTCAGCTGACAAACTTGTTCTGATATTCATAGACAGGAAGGACTCGGACATTGCGGATCTGATGTCCCGGGCTTCAGCCATCGTATCTCCCGATACCATTTCCATCAGGAAGCTGAGTCCCGCCCTTCTGGAAGAACTGTAAAAGACCCCGAAAGCATTCTTTCGGAGTCTTTTTTTATCATTTCAACTTATTATCGATCTACTTAACCTGCTCTAATTCCGCAGAATCAACCAGCGACGCCAACGTTCCCGCATCCGTGGTGATGGTCTCAAGCGTAGCCGTGATGGTCTGGGCCGAAGCAGCCTGGCTGGATGCTATATCGTTTGCCTCGATAACGGCTGTCTTGATCTCATTTAACGCATCGAACATGGTTGATAAGGTCTCGCTTATCTGTGACGAAGAATCACCGCTCATGTTGGCCAGCTTACCCATCTCCTTGGCAACAACTGCAAATCCGCGGCCTGCCTCGCCTGCTCTTGCTGCCTCTATGGAAGCGTTAAGGGCAAGGATATTGGATCGGGAAGCATTGCCCTGGATCTCCTTGATCAGGCTGGTAGCTTCGGTAACTCTCTCGCTGACCCTTGCATTGATCTCCGTGATATTGGAAAGACTTGCTGCAAGTACCTGGGTTCCGGAAGCTATCTCCCGAACGGACTTGTCTGTCTCCGTCAGGTTCTTGTTCAATGACTGGGCAGCATTATTTACATTAAACTTCTGAGCCAGTGAAAGTGATACACCCAGAAGCGCGATAACCCTCCTGCCTTTTCCGTATACAGGCACATACGACGTCTTCAGCGGTTCGCCGTATACTTCTATAGGATAATAAACGGTAAATGGATCACCGCTGGAGAAAGCCCCGCTTATGGGTCCAAGCTCCGGGTCGGAAGAATTCATGACACCGTAATTACCTTCGTGGATATCTACGTGAAAAGATTTGGCCTGTACCACCTTAGTGATAACATATTCCCCGTTCTCATTAAGTATTCCGAGGGACAGCTGACAGTCCTCCGGCATAGCTGCCTGAATGGTAAATAAAAGCAGTTCCTGCATTCTCAATAATTCATCAAGATCCATATGATTTCCCCCTTATATCGTTAGTCCTAAAGAGAATTTTACACTAAAAAATGGAAAAGTGCAATAACAATTCTGAATATTCTGAAAACGTTTGTTTCTACTCAAAGTTATCTTTATTGCTACTGATACAAGGGAAGGTTATAATTAAGTTAGTATTAATGTCAGCATATAGGAGTGAGACATATGATCATTGAATTCTTAGGGGCAGCTCACGAAGTTACGGGGAGCTGTCATTACATGGAAGTAGCCGGCAAGCATATTCTTGTTGACTGCGGTATGCAGCAGGGGCCTGACCTGTATGAGAATCAGGAGATCCCTGTTAATCCCTCGACTATAGATTATGTACTTGTCACTCACGCTCATATTGATCATTCGGGGCTTCTGCCCCTTATTTACAGCCACGGTTTCCGCGGAGACATATATGCCACTGAGGCCACCACTGCCCTTTGTAATATCATGCTCAAGGACAGTGCCCATATACAGCAGACCGAGGCCGAATGGAAGAATCGTAAGGCCAGACGTGCCAACAAGCCCGAAGTCGTTCCCATGTACGACATGAACGATGCCCAGGGCGTTCTGGAACATTTTATCCCCTGCAATTACAACAAAAAGATCAAGATAGATGACCATATCTCCATCCGCTTCATTGATGCCGGCCATCTTCTTGGTTCTTCTTCTATAGAGGTCTGGCTCAAAGAGGACAATGAAGAGGTCAAGCTGGCTTTCTCCGGCGACTTAGGCAACGGAGGCCGTCCTCTTATCAAGAACCCGGATTATATCAAGGATGCGGATTACGTTATCATAGAGTCCACATACGGCGACCGTATCCATAACACTCCCCCAGATTACGCAATTGAGCTTGCCAAGATAATGCGCACCACATTTGCAAGAGGCGGCAATCTTGTCATCCCCGCGTTTTCCGTGGGACGTTCCCAGGAGATGCTCTATTTTATGAGGCGCATCAAATCAGAGAATCTCCTTCCGGAGTTTGCCGATTTCGAGGTTTACGTTGACAGCCCCATGTCGGTCCAGGCTACTACCGTATTCGGCGAGAACATTAAAGAATGCTTTAATCAGGAAGCTCTGGATCTGGTAGGCCGCGGTATCAACCCCATAGGCTTTGAAGGTCTGAAGACTTCCGTTACCAGTGATGAATCGCGCAATATCAACTTTATCTCCAAGCCTATAGTTATAATATCTGCTTCGGGCATGTGCGAGGCCGGTCGTATACGCCATCACCTTAAGCACAATCTGTGGCGCCGGGAATGTACCATCCTTTTCGTAGGCTACCAGGTCGAAGGGACTTTGGGATTCCAACTTTTAGGCGGGGTCAAGGAGGTCAAGCTCTTCGGTGAGACCATTGACGTCAATGCATCTATCGTTAATCTTCCGGGGATCAGCGGACATGCTGATATGGATCACCTGACAGACTGGATGAGGCATTTCGAAGATAAACCCCGGCGTGTATTCGTCGTTCACGGCCATGACGAGGTTACCGATAATTTCGCGGAGCATCTTCATAAGGAGCTGGGGCTGGATGCCATTGCTCCATATTCCGGAGACACCTACGACCTTACCACCAACCTGTGTATCGCCCAGGGCTCCAGAGAGGTTAAGAAAAAGACTGTTCCCAGGAAAGAATCATCCAATATCTTTGCCAGACTTGTGGCAGCGGGTGAGCGTCTCATGTCTGTTATCCGTAAGAATGAAGGTCTTGCCAATAAGGATCTGGGTAAATTTGCAGATCAGATCAATGCACTGAGTGATAAATGGGATCGGTCATAAGGAGAGGAGAAGGAGTACATGAAGATCGGATTTGATAATGACAAATACCTGAAAGTTCAGTCAGAGAATATAAAAGAGCGTATATCCAAATTTGATAACAAGCTCTATCTGGAATTCGGAG
Organism: Lachnospiraceae bacterium; assembly: GCA_017550165.1. Classification (GTDB taxonomy): domain Bacteria; phylum Bacillota; class Clostridia; order Lachnospirales; family Lachnospiraceae; genus SIG280. Next base: position 54,395 of record JAFZQH010000030.1, read on the forward strand.
GCAAGCTCTACGATGATTACCATGCATCAAGAGTGTTACCGGGATTTCAGCCTGATTCCAAGCTTCGCATGCTGATGCAGCTTTCGGATCAGGTGGAGATCATAATAGCCATTAATGCGGAGGATCTGGAAAAGAACAAGATCAGAGCTGATCTCGGCATCACATACGACAATGACCTGCTTCGTCTCAAGGGAATATTCGAATCCCTGGGACTTTACGTCGGTTCCGTATGTATAACTCATTTTTCAGGGCAGTACAGTGCAGTCATGTTCCAGAAGCGTCTTGAGAACATAGGCGTTAAGGTTTATAGGCATTATCTGATCCCGGGATACCCCAACAACATCCCCCTCATCATTAGCGATGATGGTTATGGGAAGAATGAGTTCATAGAGACATCCCGACCCCTTATAGTGGTTACCGCTCCGGGTCCGGGAAGCGGCAAGATGGCCACCTGTCTCTCTCAGCTATATCATGAAAACAAGCGGGGGGTCAGGGCCGGATACGCCAAGTTCGAGACCTTCCCCATATGGAACCTGCCGCTTAACCACCCTGTTAACCTGGCATATGAAGCGGCAACGGCCGACTTAAATGACGTTAACATGATAGACCCCTTCCATCTTGAAGCCTACGGTGTTACCACCGTTAACTATAACAGAGATGTAGAGATCTTCCCTGTTCTGAAAGCCATATTTGAGAAGATTTTCGGAGAGAGTATCTACCAGTCTCCTACCGATATGGGCGTCAATATGGCAGGCAACTGTATCTGCGATGACGAAGTATGCCAGGAGGCATCCCGTCAGGAGATCATCAGAAGATACTATAAGACTTTGAACAATATATTCCTTGGCAAATCTGTTGAAGAGGAAGCGTATAAGATAGAACTGCTTATGAACAAAGCAGGGATTACCGTGGAAGATCGTAAAGTTGTTCCCGCCGCAAGGAAGAGAGCAGAAGAGACAGGACAGACCGCGGCGGCTTTCGAGCTTCCCGACGGGCGGATCATTACAGGTAAGACTACCAATCTTCTGGGCGCCTGCGCAGCTGCCCTTATCAAATCCTTAAAGGAACTTGCAGGCATACCTAAAGAGATCAAACTCATCACCGAAGAGGTGATAGCTCCCATATCCAAAATGAAGGTGGATTATCTGGGAAGCCAGAATCCCCGCCTTCACATGGACGAGGTGCTTATAGCCCTTTCAGCCAGCTCCAATACCAATTCCATGGCCGACAAGGCCCTCAGCCAGTTAAAGAAGCTGCGAGGTTCGCAGGTTCACAGTACCTGCAGGCTTAACCCAACAGACGAGAAACTGTTCTCGAAATTGGGCATGATGCTTACCAATGATGCAGTGAAATAGATACCTATCATAAATTAAGAACAGCCACCTTGCGGTGGCTGTTCTTTTAGATAGTGGTCTACTTATAATGTACGTATTTGAATTATTCACCCTTGTTCTGAGCGATCTCTGCCTGGTACTGAGCGATCTTCTCTTTGTTAAGAGTATAACCGAAGAGTAAGAATACAAGACCGATGATAAGAGCGATAGCCGGGATAAGCATGAATCCCATGGAGATAGCTCTCTGCAGTCCCTCGAGTTTGGAAGGATCACTTGAGATGATCTGTGTAGCTTCTGCAACCTTAGCTGCATTTGCATCAGTCTGAAGAGACTTGATAACTGCAAACTTAAGAGTATCGAAAGCACCAACTGCGAGGCAGGCATTAACGATGATAGATCTGGTCATAACTGCAACCTTAAGAGGAAGGTTCTGAAGTCCTGAAATCCATCCTGCTGCGTTCTTCTTTGTCTTCCACTCTGAGTAGATAACTGCGTCTGCATAAAGAGCGGGTGATGATGCATAAGATACACCATAGAAGAAGTTAACCAGTGTGATCATGATGAATACAAGATCAGCATTCTGGAATGCGAAGTATCCGATAAGGAGCATGATTGCCATAGCTATGTAAGAAATGATCATAGCCATTCTGTTACCAACTGCCTTTGCGATGTACTGAGCAGCGAAAGCACCGATAACGCCGGCGATACCTGTACACAGTACGTAGAAGGGCTGGATTGCCATTCCGTTACCAAAGAGAACGTTCTTTGCAACAACTTCCCAATAGTAAGCAGCAACTGCTGCGATAACGAACTTGATCATCCACTTTGCAAGGTCAGCGATAAGAAGAGAAACAACCTGTACGTTGAGAGCTCTGATGATATCTCCAATAGATGTCTTCTGTCTTGAAGGAGCTGCTGAACCTGCTTCCTCGATCACTTCATATCCGTCGAACATCTTAAAGTGAGCAAAATATCCGAGAGCTGTCAGTACACCGAAGATGAATGCTGCTGCTGCGTATGTGTTCTGCTGTCCAACGAATGCAACAAGACCTGTTACAAACGGGAATACATATGAGAAAAGCACTCCACCGAGGTTGTTATATGTACCACGCATAGAAGCGAGGGTAGCTCTCTCTTCACCTGAGTTAGCTGCTACGGCGATCATGGAAACGTTAGCAACATATCCGAAGTTCCAAAGGATGTGGGATACGATAAATGCTATTGAAATGATGATCGGAGCTGCTGCATCACCACCGATCTTTAAGAACTGGAATGCATAGATGAAAGGTACAAGCCAGGGTAAAAGAACGAGCCATGAACGATAACGTCCCCACTTAAGAGGCTTGATACTGTTGATGATAGCACCATAGATCCATGAAAGACATGCATCTACTGTTGATGTAACTGTACCGATAAGACCAGCTGTTACTGCTGAGAATCCGGCAATGTTTGTTAAGAATACGTTGAAGTAGAAAGTCTCAACATTTGACATCCATGTGAATCCAAGGTCACCAATACCATAGAACCATTTCAGGGATGTACTTAATTCAGTTTTCTTCTGATTCATAATTCTTCTGATTCTCCTTCTCTAGATTACTTTTTAAAAAAGTGAAAGTTGATAAGTTACGACCGCTACCCTCCTTAAAAAGTTAATACGCACTTAGTGGATAGATGAACGCGATAATACATTCATCCTCATATTCCATATTATATATTAAATTTTTATAAACTGACAATGCACATCACGTCTTAACGGTCCGCATCCCATTCCGACACTTTGTAGTATTGTATTTTTTATTTTTTGTTTATATTTTGTTTATTTTTAAAAAAGCGGCCCATCTGACTCATTGTCATCAGATAGACCGCTTAATATCTGGCTTGGGACTATTTTAAAAACTTACATCTTCTCGGATCCATATTTCTTTTTATGATATTTTTTATAGTTTCTTCAGAATTGTTTAGTTGTTCTTTAGGCAGGATCAATGCTATCTTGGGCGTCATGTACAGTAGTATCATACTCTTTGTTTCGTGCATGAAAAAAACGTCAGACCAGCTTATATTGGCATTGGCCTCTTCACGGTCCTGGGACATGTGGATCCCGCCGTCGCCTATCTCATATTTGGTGATAGACCTGTTCTTTCTCTGTCCGTACATCATTAGGGCCGCCTTTCCCAAAAGGAAGATGGGATAAATGACGGTAAAAAGAAATCCCAGTATCAGCATGATGAGATCCAGCCAGTCAACCCCCGACTTGAACCCCGCAAAGTAATATACAAGGCATAGGACGGAAAAACCAACTTCCGCAACTCCCTGTCCTTTGTAATACCCTCCGTGGAATAAAAACTTCGCAAGATGTATATACCTTATATCTATCTCAACCGTAACCCTGGCATCCATACGATAATTTCCTCCCTTTGTAAATCCTTTTCATACTGTGTCCCATTATAAATGTATAAGATGATAAAATCAAACACTTTTAAAAAGGCCCCGAAGGAATAACCCTCCGAAGCCTGTATGATCAATCTATGCGCTTATCGCCCTTGAAGAATATCGCCACGGTACCCGGGCCCGTATGACATCCGATAAGGGATCCTATGTAAAAGGTCTCTATCTTCCCCTTCAAAGCCGGCACCCTTGATTCCAACAGTTCTGCCACAGCTTTGGCATCCTCGGGACAGTGGGAATGGGAAATGAAGCATTTGCCCTGATAATTCTCATGACCATCCATGTGAGATATGACCGTATCCACAGTCTTGGCGATAACCTTCTGCTTGGTACGGATCTTGAACCTGGGGATCAGCCTGCCCATGTAATCCATATTAAGGAGGGGGCATATATTAAGGACTCCTCCGATAAAGCCTGATGCCTTGGATACCCTTCCTCCTCTGATAAAGAAGGTAAGGTCTGTGGTAAAGAACCAGGCCTGATAATAGTACCTGAACTCGTCAACCCATTTGTACGCATCATCAACGCTCATTCCCTCATCTCTTCTGTCAGCCACAGCGTCGGCAAGAAGGCCCTGACCGGAAGATGCAAGAAGAGAGTCCACCACATATACCTTACGGTCCGGATATTTCTCATTCATCACTTCAGCTGCAAGCCTTGCACTGTTATAAGAACCCGAGATACCGGAAGACAGCGCTATATGGATAATGTCCCTGCCTTCCTGAAGGAACTTCTCGAAGAACTCCTCATATTCATATTGATTAACCTGTGTGGTCTTGGTATCCGCGCCCTTTGCCATGGCCTCGTAGAGGTCCGGATAAGAGATGGTCTTGCCGAAATCATCCACATGAGTCACGCCGTCAAGCTCGTAATGGAAACAAAGACACTCAATATTCCTGGAATCAAGATACTCTTTTGAAAGATCGCCGGATGTACAGGTGCTGACAACATAATTGTCCATGTATATATCTCCTTTTTACAAAAAATACCTTAGATAGTTTTAAAAACTACATTTATGATATAATACAATAACAAAATGTATTCGTCAAGACAGACAAGACAGGGGACGGTTCTCTGTCGTTCAGTATCTATAAATTATAGTAACTAAGCGACAGAGAACCGTCCCCTGTCTTGTTGCCCCTATATATTTATCAGTATATGTTCTCTCGATTCGCAATAGTAATCTATCTTGCTCTTCTTGGCTAGTTCCCTCTGTTCTCTCGAGCCCAGGTTATGCATCCGGCCGTCTTTCAGGAAATGAGCTCCGCATTTTCCGAATATAAAATCAGTATTAGTGTTGATGCATTGCCACCTAATGTCGGGAAGCCACTCGAAATCCAGCAGCCTGCCATTCTTCGATGATTCACCCACCACAATGACGGACTCCACATCTCCCAGGTAGGGTTCCAGATTGATAAGCTCAAGCAAAGGCTGGCACAGCACCACCCTGTGTTTAATAGGAAGTTCCAGGAATATGGGGAGCTTTTCATCAGCCACCGCCTGATTCTCCACGGCGCAGGCAACTATGACGTTATCATAGCCCAGTTGCCAATCCTCCGGGATACAGTCATAGAAACGCTCAATCCTTCTTGTCCTTATGACAAACATAAGATCGTCGCGCTCTCTGATCATCTTCCAGCAACGATCGCGCCACCTGTCCGCTTCATTCACAAAGAAGTCAGAGCCGGCGCAGGTACCCACTATATCTCCCGCCGGGATCTTATATTCACCGTTCTTTTCCTTCTCTATGGGTGCCTCAAATTCCTTGGTCTTCTCAAAGACAAGTTCCTGTTCGCCCTTCTTCTTCAGAAGGCGTTCCGAACTGCAGAACCTGCAACCCTCACTACATCTTCGGCATCCCTTCCACGGATTCCAAGTTACCATACGTTCCCCTAAGCTCTCTCAAAAATAAATACTTTCAGATCTTTTCCCCAACTTCAATGTTATCACACATGAAAAATCGCTTCAAGATTATCGAGCCGATTATTACAGTTTTTATCCTTATTTAATACTTTTCTCGTCCCTGTAGTAGTTAATGAGACAGCCCTTTAAAATGATGGTCCTCTCGTCCTCTGTCATTTCTCCGAGCCCCATGTCAAAGGCTTTTGTCTCCCCTCCCAAAACATAGGCTTTGATCCTGCCTGCACCTTCACTGACCGCACTTCTTACTCCCGGGATGAAGATGTAGTCCTCCTTTTTAAAGGGAAGATCCCCCTCAAGGATAACAAAGGGGAGCATTCCCCAGTTGATAAGGTTGGAACGGTATCTCTTGGTGGCGTAGTCATTGGCTATATTGGCCCATCCTCCCAGGACCTTCTGACATGATGCCGCCTGTTCCCTGGCTGAACCGTCTCCGGGCTTTACCGCAAATATTGTACTGCCTATTCCCGTATTGCCAACGTTCATATCCGGGCTGATACCCTTTGCGCGCTCGAACACTTCCTTTAACTCCGGCAGCTCTGCTATGGGGTCATCTCCGGCGATCCTCGCCTTCTCGGCCCTTTGAACCGCCTTGGCCTTGCCCACATATTCCGGATCCTTTCTGGAAAGGGTAAACTCAGCCAGTCCCAAAGGATTGGAACGATATGAAGATGTCTCTCCCGAGGGAATGAGCTCGTCTGTGGTAGTAACGGGATCGTGGATCTCGGACACCACTTTCAGGATCATATTCTCCGGCAGGGCGCTCATCTCCGGCCAGTCCTTGATATTGGGTCCCAGCTTGATGGGAGTTTTAGGATCTGCCACTCCCTTGGAATCAAATACCCTGTTCTTATATATATCCGAATCAAAATAATACTTCGGACAGTTAAAATCATAATCAATATCCGTAGCCGGGGTAAGATAGCCCTTGTTGGCTGCGGTGGCCGCTATAGATCTGGCATCCATCAAAGCAACGGAGGCGATCTGCCCGCTCTGCAGCTTGGATCCCTCCCGGTTGGGGAAGTTCCTGGTGGAGTGCCTGATTGAAAATGCGTTATTGGCAGGCGTATCTCCTGCTCCGAAGCAGGGTCCGCAGAAAGCAGTCTTTAAGACGCCACCCGCCTGCATGATGTCAGCTGCAGCTCCGTTTTTAACAAGTTCCATATATACCGGCATACTTGCCGGGTAAACGCTCAATGTGAATTCATCCGAACCGATATTGCCGCCCTTAAGGATCCGTGCTGCCTCACAGATATTCTCAAAACCACCTCCGGCACATCCTGCTATGATACCCTGCTCCACGTAGAATCTTCCGTCTCTTATCTTGTCCTGCAGGGAATACTCCACTGCACCTCCCAGACTGACCTTGGCCTTCTTCTCGCAGTCGGCAAGTATGTCTTTCAGGTTCTTATTCAGCTCCTCAATAGTATATGTATTGCTGGGGTGGAAAGGCATGGCGATCATGGGCTCTATCTCGGAGAGGTCTATCTCCACCATTCCGTCGTAATATGTAACCTCTGCAGGGTTAAGTTCCTTATATGCTCCGGCTCTTCCGTGGACATCGTAGAAGTCTGCCACCTTGCCGTCTGTCTTCCATATGGAGGAAAGGCAGGTGGTCTCCGTGGTCATAACATCTACGCCGATACGGAAGTCTACGCTTAAATTATCTACTCCCGGTCCCACAAATTCCATCACCTTATTATTAACGTATTTATTGGCGAATACCTGACCGATGATCGCCAGGGCCACATCCTGGGGACCGACTCCCCGTCTCGGGCTTCCTTTAAAATAAATGCCCACTACTCCCGGCATATTGATATCATAGGTTCTCTCCAGGAGCTGCTTAACCAGCTCCGGGCCGCCCTCTCCCATGGCCATGGTTCCCAGAGCGCCGTATCTGGTGTGACTGTCGGAGCCTAAGATCATGGCTCCGCCTTCGGCCAGCATCTCCCTCGCAAACTGGTGGATAACCGCCTGATGAGGGGGCACATATATCCCACCGTACCTTTTTGCGCAGGATAATCCGAACATGTGGTCATCCTCATTTATGGTCCCTCCCACAGCGCAAAGGCTGTTATGGCAGTTAGTCAGGACATAGGGTATGGGGAACCGCTCAAGGCCCGATGCCCTGGCTGTCTGGATTATCCCCACAAAGGTTATATCATGGCTGGTAAGCTTATCAAACCGGATCTGCAGTTTCTCCATGTTCCCGGAAGTGTTATGTGCCTCCAGGATCCCATACGCAATGGTCCCCTTAGCAGCCTCCTCCTTCGAGACACCCCGTCCCGTAAGGCTCTTTATCTTCTCTTCCGCGCCAATGCCTTCCTCTATGATATCCGTACCTTTAAGAAGGTAGGCACCGCCTTTATACAGTCTGATCATTGTTATCCTCCGTTATTCTCCCGTTTTCCTGTTTAAACTCCTCTGTAACCAGCGGAAATGCAACCGTGACCTTGAAAAGATCTCCATCAAGATATATGTTGAATTCGCCGCCTTGAAGGGTAGTAAGGTTCCTGGCTATAGACAGGCCAAGCCCGCTTCCTTCCGTGCTTCTGCTGATATCTCCCTGGATAAATCTCTCCGTGAGTTCCTCTGCACTGATATTCAATGCCTGGGAGGAAATATTCTTAATGGACAGCTCGGCCATATCCTCAGACACCGAAAGATCCACATACACTCTGGTATTGGCCAGGGCATATTTGGCCACATTATTATAAAGATTCTCTATGACTCTCCATATCCTCATACCGTCGGCGATTATATGAACCGAGCCTTCAGGTACATTGGTGCAGAGTTCCAGGTTCTTTCCTTCAAATTTATCAATGAATTCGCCTTCAGTCTGACTTACAAGCTCTTTAAAATCGATATCTGTCAGGACTATCTCGATATTTCCCGAGCTGATCTTGGATGCTTCCACCAGATCTTCCGTCAGATGCTTCAGCCTCTGGGACTTCTCCTCAAGAACTGCGATATAACTCTGGATCTTAGGATCTTTGATATCTTCCCGCTTGATAAGATCCACATAATTGATAATGGAGGTCAGGGGGGTCTTGATATCATGGGATACATTGGTGATAAGGTCGGCTTTAAGCTTCTCGCTCTTTATCTGATCCTCCAGCGATTTACTGATACCTTCACCTGCTGTATTGATGATCTCCGCGATAAGCAGGTTGTCACTCTTCAGGCCATTGGTATCGATCTTAAAATCCAGATCTCCGTCTGCGATCTTAGCCGCACCGTCAATAACCCTCTTTCTCAGGAAGGATTCCCTTATGAGAAACGTTCCCACAATTATGATAAAGAATACGAAAACTATCCCCGCTATCTGAAGCTGCTTGCCGAAAGCCAAATAAGCCAGTCCGGTAAATGCAGCCATGGTGAGGATATAGAGTACCCCTGTTCGCAGCGTAATGGCCTTGGTGCCGATAGCTGTCTTAACAGGAGTTGTAGTGGCATAAAGCAGGCTGTTGGTATAGAGAGTGCCGGCCCTGTTCCTTCTGATTATGGAAAGATACCCGCTCAGGACCAGAGCATCCAGTACAAACGATACCGCGCCCAGCAACATAACGTTATAGAAGGTGCCGGTCTTGGCAACGGATGCCGAATATACCCTGTCAACCTCATACCGTATCAAAACGATCGCCAGCACCAGGATGGCTATGGCAACCTCGGTATATAATCCGTCGAAAGCATTAAGATAAACCTTCTTATTGCTGTCCCTGTACCCCGTGATAAGCGTCAAATATGTAATGGTGATGATAAAGCCTATGAGACTTGCGATCCCCGTGACAAGGCAGGTCCAGAACCAGGAATGAAGCTTCTCATAAGTGGCATGGGCGCTCTTCAGGGAATCAGCAGCAGGAAGGCTCGTATCAACAGACACATATATGGAATAATCGCTGTTATTAAAGGACTTGAGAGCATCAATGCTTCTGTACATCTCCGCCTGTATATCCATGTGTGAGCTCTCAAAGAGGAGCGGCTTGGATTCAATATGCATGAATACACTGCCTGACATGATATCCTTCCCGATATCCTCCAATGTGGTCTTGCCGTCCGTCAGCTTGACGTTGGTATATAAAGAACTGTTACATACCACCAGATAACGCAGGTTCGTATTCTCATTCTTGTACTTGGTGGTCTGCTGTTTATAGTTCAGCACCTCTTCCGGCAGGTCCTTAATGGTCTTTTCCAGATCCTCCTGAAACTGCATGAATGATTCCAGTGAATCGATAGTCCCTCTGCGATAAAGAGTTACAAGGCTCTCTCCCGATACAGTATAGAATTCTTCCTTGATGGCATTATCCAGTTCCGTTACCCGTCCGGAACGATCCCTTATAGAGACCGCCTCTCGTTTGATCCCCATCTTTCCCCACTCGATAAGGTCTCTGACCGTATAAGAAACCCCCGAATCATCAATACCCGTGATGATCCCGGATTCCATATAGTCTCTTATATCAACGATCTTGTCCAGATTGTAATTACCACCGGTCTCAAAACTGTTCCTGAGCTGAATGTAGTTAAAGAGGCCCTTAAGCTCATTTGTCAGGTCATTTTGAAAATTCTCCGTGGCAAAATAATCCACCTCTGTTAATCTGCCGTCCTTGAACATGCTCTTATCAAAGGTGGAAAACAGTATAAAGATGCTCACTGCCAGTACAGCAGTGCAGACCATCTGGATTATCAAGGCAATAGCCTTCTTGATGACTCCGTATTTTTTGACAGGCATACCTGTATTCCTCTCTTATCCCTTGTCTATCTTATAACCGACACCCCATACCACCTTCAGGTACTTAGGCTCCTTGGGATTGATCTCAATCTTCTCTCTTATATGACGGATATGAACGGCCACGGTATTATCTGCTCCTATGGCATCCTCGTTCCATATGCTCTCATATATCTGGTTAATGGAGAATACCTTGCCCTGATTCTTCACCAGGAGCAGCAGAATATTGTATTCGATAGGGGTAAGCTTGATATTGTTACCGTCTACCGTGACCTCCTTAAGTTCATCATTTATGGACAATCCTCCTACGGTAAATACCTGCTTGTTATCCTCAGCTGCATTCCCCAGCTTGGTGTATCGTCGGAGGTGGCTCTTGACCCTGGCCACCAGCTCCAGCGGATTAAAGGGCTTGGGCATATAATCGTCGGCGCCCACGTTAAGCCCCAGTATCTTATCGGAATCCTCCGTCTTGGCAGACAGAATGATAATGGGGATACTGCTGGTCTCACGGATCTTCTTGGTGGCACGTATCCCGTCCAGCTTGGGCATCATGACATCTATGATAAGAAGGGAGATGTCCTCGCTCTCCAGTATCTTCAGAGCCTCCTCCCCGTCATACGCCTTGAATACTTTATAATCCTCCTGCTGAAGGTATATCTCTATGGCTTCCACTATATCCTTGTCATCATCACAAACCAGTATATTGTACACGATAATCCCTCCCGATCACTATAAGCTTCCATTGATAAGGATAACACAAGAGCCGTTGTTTATCCATATATTTATTACAGTATGTAAAAATATACATATTGTCGAATATCGCTTGTGAAAACCCTTCGGAAATGATATACTTTTAGTACTATCATTAAGGAAAGCAGGTTCTCGCAGTGAAAATAGGTATTGGAAGTGATCACGCCGGTTTCGATATGAAAAATGAATTGATCGGCATTCTTAAGGAAATGGGACATGAGGTTAAAGATTACGGGACATTGACCAATGAGCGGTGCGACTATCCCGTATACGGAGAGAAGGTTGCCAATGCAGTCGTAGTGGGCGAAGTAGACTGCGGTATCCTCCTGTGCGGAACCGGTATCGGTATGTCCCTTGTGGCCAATAAGGTTCGGGGTATCAGGGCTGCTGCCGTATCCGAGCCCTATTCCGCTAGATTATCAAAGCAGCATAATAACGCCAACATCATCTGCCTCGGAGCCAGAGTCATAGGCATAGAAACGGCAAAGATGATATGCGAAGAGTGGCTGAACGCCGAATTCGAAGGCGGCCGCCACCAGGACAGGGTAGACCTAATTATGGCGATACAGGATAATCAGTGAATTATACAAGACAGACGTAAGACAGGGGACGGTTCTCTGTCGCTTAGTTACTATAAGTTATAGTTGCTGAACGACAGAGAACCGTCCCCTGTCTTACGTATTGTTGTATCTTAATTTAGTACTTCTCTATAGCTCGTTTAAGGAACTCTCTGGTTCTCTCATTCTTGGGATTGTTGAAGATATTAGCCGGGATATCGTCCTCGACTATAACTCCCTTATCCATGAACACCACTCTGTTGGATACATCCCTTGCAAATGACATCTCGTGGGTTACCACCAGCATGGTAAGACCGGAATCTGCCAGGTCTTTCATAACCTTCATAACCTCTCCCACCATCTCAGGGTCGAGGGCTGACGTGGGTTCATCAAACAGAAGGGCTTCCGGTTCCATGGAAAGAGCCCTTGCAATGGCAACACGCTGCTTCTGTCCGCCGGAGAGCTGTCTGGGCTTGGCATTGATATAAGCATCCATGCCAACCTTCTCCAGGTACTTCATGGCGATCTGCCGGGCTTCTTCCTTGTTTTTCTTCAGAACCTTTATCTGTCCCACGGTACAGTTATCAAGCACCGTCTTATTATCAAAGAGATTAAACTGCTGGAACACCATGCCCAGCTTAGCACGGTATTTGGTCACATCGTAACCCTTCTCCAGTACATTTTCTCCATGGAACAATATCTCTCCCTTATCGGCATGCTCAAGCATGTTGATACACCGGAGAAGGGTGGACTTACCGGATCCGGATGAACCGATGAGGCACACAACCTCCCCGTAATTCACGGAGAAATCTATTCCCTTTAATATCTCGTTTTTTCCGAAACTCTTGTGGAGGTTCTTGATCTTAACTACTTCGCTCATTACTTCTGATCACTTTCATCGTGCAACCATTGACGATGTTCGTGTTTACCTCCTCTGATCTTGATAAACTGCTGATCCGGCATGGAAGAGGAAGCCATGATGGTATAAGAATCGTCTCCATCCATCTTCTTCTCAATAAACCGCAGGATCCTGGTCACCGTAAAGGTAAGCACCAGATATATAACACCGGCCACGAAGAAGGTCTCAAAAGTACGCAGAGCTATACCCTTAACCGTCTTGGTCGCAAAGAAAAGCTCAGTAACCGAGATAACGTTAAGGACCGACGTATCCTTGATATTGATGACAAATTCGTTGCCCGTAGCCGGCAGGATATTCCTGATGGCCTGGGGAAGGATAACATTGGTCATGGTCTGCCAGTGAGTCATTCCGATGGCATGGGCCGCATCAAACTGCCCTTCATCTATGGACTCGATGCCGCCGCGAACGATCTCCGACATATATGCGCCGGTATTGATGGACACTATAAGGATTCCGGCCGTAAGAGGATCCAGGTCTATCTTAAAGGCTTCCATGAGACCGTAATATACTATCATGGCCTGGACCATCATGGGAGTGCCCCTGAAAACCTCAATATATATAGCCATGATAGCATTAGCTACTTTTAAGATCACCTTCTTTGCCTTATTATCCTGTGGTAATACCGGAATTGTCCTTATAATGGCAACGATGAGTCCGATCAGAAATCCGATAATGGTACCGGTAATGGCGATAAGCATCGTCGTACCGGCACCTGATAAAAACATCTGACCGTAATTGGAAACGATCGCGCCGACCCAATCCCAGAAAGTCTTGGTAGCCATTAATATATCTCCTTAAATACTGTCATTATTACTCTGTAACAGGCTGATTCTTGATAGCCTCTTCCATGATCTTCTCTCTGTCTTCTTTAGAGATTCCCTTAAGTATCTCATTAACCTTGCCTGTAAGGTCGCTGCCCTTCTTGAGGCCTACTGCGATGGATACTTCATTTTCATCATATTTGAATCCCTTGCCGCTCTCAAATGAAACAAATGAAAGCTCGGGGTTAGCTGCTACTGCTGCCAGTGCGCCGGGACGCTCTGATACGTATCCGTCGATCTTGCCTGACTTAACAGCTGTGATCATGGTTGCGAAATCCTCTAATGCGTTCTGCTTGGCAACGCCCTCGATCTGGTCGATAACGCCATAGTGGAAGGTGTTAAGCTGGCCTGTGATCTTGGCTCCTGCGAAGTCCTTAAGTTCCTTTGCGCTTGCGTACTTGCTGTCCTTCTTAACTACAATAACAAGGTCTGAAGTATAATATGTATCTGAGAAATCGATGGTCTGCTTACGCTCTGTTGTAGGTGACATACCTGCGATGATCATGTCGATCTTGCCGGATGTAAGAGCCGGTGAAAGTCCGTCCCATTCAGTCTTAACTACTACAAGCTTCTTGCCAAGACCCTCAGCGATCTTCTGTGCGATGACAACGTCATATCCGCCGGCGTAACCGCCTCCCTGAATATCAGCTGCGTTGTTCTTGTTATCCATCTGTGTCCAGTTAAAGGGGGCATAATCAGCCTCCATACCTACGCGGAGCTCACCACCTTCTGCTGCTGCGGAGCTTCCTGCTGCTGCTGAACTTCCTGCCGCTGCTGAACTTCCTGCTGCTGAACTTCCTGCTGCTGATGATGCTGCGCTTGAACCTGCGGAGCTTCCGCCGCCGCAGCCTGCTGCAAATGCCATAACCGTAACTGCTGTAAGGGCAAGGCCCGCGATTTTCTTAATTGTCTTCTTCATAAATCATTCTCCTCTGTTCTCGATCTTGAAATAATAAACGTAAAAACGCTTTTCCTATAATATCACGGAATGTAGCAAAAATCAATTACCACTTGAGAGACAGGGGGAACGGCGCAAGACAGGGGTGTGACAGGGGGACGGTCCTTTTGTCACACACCTGTCAACTCTTGTTCTGTCTCAAATATCAATGACACTATCAAGGAGTTTCTTTGTATACTCGCTGGTGGGATTGTTGATCACGGTCTTCGTCTCTCCGTAATCCACAACCTCCCCTTCCTTTATCACCATAACACGGTCACACAAGTTGCTCACAAGTGCCAGGTCGTGTGATACGAACAGGATTGAAACATCTTCCTTGTTACGAACGTCTTCTATCATCTTCACCACCTGTGCCTGGGATGTGACATCCAGCGCACTGGTAACTTCATCACACATCAGTATATCTGCCTGCCCCAGCAAGGCTCTGGCCACTGACATTCTCTGGCACTGACCGCCGGACAGGTGTCTTGGTCTCCTGCTCAAAAGATCCTTCGTCAATCCCACCTCTTCGATGACTTTGACCATCTCTTCTTCTGATACGCCCACGCCCTCTTTTAGGGACTTCTCCATGGACATCCTCGGATCAAATGAACCGTATGCGTCCTGAAAGATCATCTGAAGGAACTTTCCCGTCTTTTCAGGACCTATCCCTGTATATTCCTTACCTCTGTGAATTAATTCTCCGCTGTCAGGTTTCTCTATACCGCATATCAGCTTAAGCAGGGTGCTCTTTCCGGAACCGCTTTCACCTACGATACCCAATATCTCTCCGGAGTACAGTTCAAAACTGACTCCTTTCAGAATATGACGTCGGTTCTCCTTCGGGCCGAAGCTCTTATGCAGCTCTTTGCCTGACAGTACTATTTCTCTATCATTCAATGTTTTTTACCTCTTCAACCTGGGAACATCCTCCATCAGTTTTCTGGAGTATTCCTCCTGCGGGTTCTTAAGAATCTGCTTTGCCGGCCCGTATTCGATCATGCGTCCGTTTTTCATTATGCCGATATGATCTGCCATTCGGGCCGCTATTCCCAAATGATGTGTAACCATCAATATGGCTGTGTTCTGCTCTTCCTTCATCTTAACCAGTTCATCCACCACCATGCCGGCTGTCGTAACATCCAGGGCACTGGTGGGCTCATCGCACATGAGAAGATCCGGCTCAAAAAGAAAAGCAACAGCTATGGCTATTCTCTGGTTCATTCCGCCGGAAAGCTCGTAGGGCCTGCATTTAAGGATACGTTCCCCATCATGCAGTCCGATCTTTTCAAATACGGAAAGGATCTTCTCCTTGTCGTATTCCATTTTCTGAGCGGAAAGGGCCTCCTTAAACTGAACTTCATATCTTCTGATGGGATTAAAGGATGAATAAGGATTCTGAGGGATCAGGCCGATGTCGGTCCCCATAAGGGTCCGGCGATCTTTCTTTGATAACCCGGACATGTCTTTGCCAAATGCCTCTATAGTACCATTTACTACCCGTGTCCTATCCATGCCGTGGATTGCCTTGATCAGGGTTGATTTCCCGCTGCCGCTTTCTCCGACTATACACAGGATCTCGCCCTTTTTCATCTCAAAGCTGACATCCATGACCTGAAGGTCTTCCACATCACAATCTTCATATCTGACAGAGAGGTCTTTTATCTCTAATACCGTTTCACTCATCTAACCTACCTCCCTCCCTAGTCCATCCGGCGGTATTCCATGACCACGTCACCGAGATAATTGAAAATGATGATGGTGATGATTATGGCTATTGCCGGGAATATTACTACCCACGGAGCCAGCTGCAGATACGCACGACCCTCGCTTATCATTGACCCCCACTCTGCCTGTGGCGCCGTAACGCCTAACCCCAGGAATGACAGTCCTGCCAATCCTATCATGGTTGTGCCTATCTGGGTAAGGGCATTGACAAGCACATTCTCCACTATATTGGGGAAAATGTGACCGAATATGATCTGCATGCCGTTCTTTCCGTTAAGCTTAGCTGCCGTAATGTACGGTTCATTTTTAATTGACAGCGTATGACTTCGGGCAAGCCGGGCAAAACCTGTCCACATGGTTATGCCGAGAGCGATCATCGCTCCGAAGATGCCGCCTCCTAAGATACCTGCTACGGCTATGGCGACTACCATCTGGGGAAAGGCCAGCATGAGGTCTGCGATACGCATAAGGATGGTGTCAACGATACCTCCGTAGTAACCGCAAAGCATACCTATAATGATCCCCACCAGGAAAGATATGGCAACCAGCAGAAATGTAGATGCAAGGGTTATCCTGGCTCCGTCCAGAACCCTTGAAAGTACACACCTTCCCATATTATCGGTGCCAAAGAGGTATTCTGCTGAGGGTGCTTTTCTCATAAGCATTGCATTGGTAGCGTTGGGATCATGAGGCGCTATAAAATTTGCGAGAGCCCCAACGACCACTACTATCAATGCAAAAATCGTTGCAATGATAATCTTTATCTTTTGTCTTTTTTTTCTTTTACTCATCTCTAACTGATACTCCTCGGATCCATACTCTGCTGCAAGAGGTCAGACAGGAAATTTATAACCACATATATGGTTCCCATAATAAGGACAAAGCCTGATATGGTAGTGTAATCTCTTCCGTTGATGGCTTCCATTACAAGCCTTCCTATTCCCGGCCACCTGAAAATGTTCTCTATGATAACACTTCCTCCCATAAGAGTACCAATCTGCAAAGCAATGATGGTAAAAATATGGGGTGAGGCGTTATGAAACACGTTACGGAGCAGAACATCCTTTTCCTTCACACCGCGGGTACGAAGTCCCGTTACATAATCGGAATCCAACTGGGATATGATCTCTGCCCTTATCTGTCTTGTAAATCTGCCTGCCATGGGGATGGCAAGAGATATGGCCGGAAGAAAGAGTCCGTTGAAACTGTTATTGGCCACTACAGGGAAAACCCTGAAGACTATGCAGAACAGATACATCATAAGCACCGATATAAGGAAGTTCGGTAATGCGTTGCCGATAAATGACAGCAGCTTGACTATATGATCCAGTATACTGTTCTGCTTGACCGCAGATAATATCCCTAAAGGAATGGATACTATAAGCGCTACGATAAGACTTGAAAGCGCAAGTACCATTGTGTTGGACAGCCCCGCCGCAAGTCTGGGGCCTACGGGCATCTCGTCTGTCATGGATACTCCGAAGTCTCCGTGCAGTACTCCGGCGAACCATTCGGCATACCGTACCAGAACAGGACGGTTGAGGCCTAGTCTTTCACGTTCCGCCTCCAGAACCTCCTGCGAGATGGCTGTTCCCTGGGCTGAAAGTTTCTTCTCCACAGGGTCACCCGGAGCCAGGTACATAAGCATGAATGTCAGGAAAGAAAGGACCACCAAAAGAATGATGAGCTCTATTATTTTTTTTAATATCTGTTTTTTTACATTCATATCATTTACTGTTTCATGAACAATCAGTAGGAGAGCTCAGCTCCCCTACTGATCGTCGTATTATAAGTTAATCATGTTTATTTTGTTGTCTTAGCATCTATGCCGTAGAAATCGTAAGGACTGTTCTCTGCAAATCCGCTTACGCCGGGCTTCAATACTGTAGTATGGTTGAAGATTCCGGTATAGCCGAAAGCATTGCCATCAATCGCGATCTGGATTATCTTATTGGCAAGTTCAGCTCTCTTTGCTGAATCTGTCTCTGAATGGAGTTCCTCAATGAGCTTGTCCATCTCCGCATTTGTAAATCCACCGTTGTAGTTGCTGTCCTTAGCAAGTGTTGTATCGATAAAATACTGCGGATCTCCGGTCTTGTCAGATATCATGCAATACCAGGCTATATCATAATCCTTTGTCTTTATATATGTAGCGTCTGCATCTTCTTCAACCTTAAGCTCACAGTCGATACCTATAGCCTTAAGCTGCTCCTGCATCAGCACTGCCAGCTTATCAAGTGAACGTGCTGCATAATAGCATACCTTAAGTTTAAGCTTCTGTCCGCCCTTCTCGTAGATACCGTCTGAACCCAGCTTGTAGCCTGCTTCCTCTATAAGGCTCTTAGCCTTGGCTGTGTCAACCTTGGGAATGTTAACCTTGCTGTATGCCGTGGTTGAAGCAAAGGGTGATGTAGCAGGACTTACTGAGCCCTTAAGGAATTCTGCCATTGCGTCCTTATCTACTGTAAGGTTGATCGCCTCTCTTACCTTGGCATCAAGCTTCTGGTTAAGGATATAGAACTGCAGTCTGGATCCCTGAATAGACACTACTTTATACTTGTCAGGCTCTTTCTGATATACTGCCATAGCGTCTGCTGATACACTGTTGTAGCAATCGAGCTCACCACTCTGCATTGCAAGAAGCTTGGGATCATCCTCCTGCATGTAGTAGAATACTGCGCCGTCAAGTGCTACGCTGCCGCCCCAGTACTTTTCGTTCTTGGCTACGGTAACATCTCCCTTAGGCTTGAATTCTTTGATAACGAAAGGTCCTGTACAGATAGGATTATTATCGAAATCCTTGGTATTATCGATATCGATCATTCCGAGAGTTACATCAGCCAGATCATTCTTCATGGTGGGAACCGGCTTGTCACCTGTATCGATGACTACAGTCTTCTCATCCTTTGCTTCCATCTTGTAGTCTGCATATTTAGCATACTTCTTGTTAACCTCTGCTGCACGCTTAAGGTTCTTTATTACGATCTCAGCAGTAAGCTTGTTACCGTTGGAGAATGCAACACCGTCGTTAAGGGTGATGGTCCACTTGTTACCCTCTGCCACTGCATCTTTTGCAAGACAGCTGACAACCTTGGAATTATCATCAACCTTGAACAGTGACTCTGAAACTCCGTAGATGGATGTATACCATCCGTAAGACTCCTTGTGAACATCAAGGCTTGCATAGGCAAATGATGCTGCCGCCTTTAAGATCTTGTCTCCCGAGCCGGCTGCTGAACTTCCTGCTGCTGCACTTCCTGCTGCAGAGCTTCCTGCTGCAGAGCTTCCTGCTGCGCTTGAACCTGTGCTTGTTCCGCCGCCACCACAGGCTGCCATTCCAAAGATCATTCCTGCTGCCATAAAAGCTGCAAGAACTTTTTTGCTTAATTTCATTAAGACTCCTCCTCGTGTTGAAAATTAAGATATTCCGGGAGTTAACATATGCGTACTCCCATTAACACTAGGATTATAGGGCAATTAATATAGGTGCACAAGCCCGGGGGGGGGATAATCACTATATCAGTGTCTGTCCAAGATACTCAGTATAATACTTAACGATCTGGCAGGAATAGAGCATTCTCTGCTGCACATTTCCGTCAGAAAGATCCAGCCAGGTCAGGCTGCTGATCTTGGCTATCTTGTTCTGCACCGTATTCCTGTGCATGAACAGCGCTTTAGCTGTCTCCGATACGCTCCTGCCGTGTGAAAGATAGTTTAAGAGTACATCGCAAAGGTTGCTGTTATGCTCCTTATCGTACCGATACAGAGTGATTATCGCCGGGTCCGCCAGCAGGACGATGTCCGTAGACCCCAGTGAATCCGCGAACTGCTTGGCTGCCAGATCGATGGACACGTATATGGCAAATTCATCAAAGGGATATACCCTCCCGTAAATATTGGGGAATGTCATCTTTCTCAAGATCCTCCCCAGCCTCCTGCATAACAGATATACGGATTCGAATTTGTCATAATGCCTGAAGGACCCCGATACTACCGCAACAGCATGGTACTCCTCCAACAGGTTATTGAAATCCTCGTTACACAGAACATCCGGAAGCTGATGGGTCTTGGCGTCATCGGAATATATAACGAGGATGGAGTTTTTATACAGCGCAGTATTGCACTGCCCGAAAAGGAAGGACACCTTGCGCAGAACTTCCTCATAGGGCGGATCGTAATCATCATCATTGAAATTGATGTTGATGCACCTCACGTAATTCCTGAGCTTATATTCAAGATTAGAGAGACGGTCTGTTATCTCCAGCGTGCTCAAATGCCTCTTTTTGTGGATATCGGAGACCAGTGCTCCCAGCTTATTGCTTCCCACGTCTATCCCGGCTGCCCGGCTGCCTGCCAGGCTCTTTATTACCGATGCAAGCTGGTTGGTAAGATAAAACATGTCATATTGATCCGGAACTGCCTGCATGATGACCATGAGTGTCGCAGCAGCCACCCCGTCTATATATATATGTCTTACAAATACCTGGGTATCCTCGTCACTCGGCATGAAATGATAATAATTCTCTTTCTCTCCATCCTCACACTCGGCCATGCGCTGCTCCAGTTTGATAACAGTATCATAGCAAAGGTATTCCGCAAGACATACTTCCGAAGAAAAATGAGAAGTAAATCTGTCAGAAAAACTTCCTGCCAGAAGGTGGTATCCGGTGTTGAAAAGCATCACCTGCGCTTCAAGGAACTCTCCGCATCTGGATATAAGTCCGTTGATCCCTTCTCCCTTGTACAGAGTATCGGTTATGATACGATCCCAGGCACTATATACCTCCAATATGGCATTAAGGTTATTGAACAACTCCGAAAGGGTATAATCCATGGCCACAAGATTGACCATTTTAACCGGCAGGAATATTGCGCGATCCTCGGCCTTTGCGGAGATCATGGTGATCACCCCGTCATTATCATAGCTGACGGCAGCTCTCATAACATTTGAAAGCTCCCCGATATATACGTATTCAGCCGACAGCTCTGACGGCTTAAAATTCTCATCAAGTATCTTGATCCCAAGAACCTGACCCGGCTTGGTATCCGACATAAACTTCTCATCTATGTGCGGAGCCATGCGTTTCAGGCAGAATGACAGATTAGTCATACCTTTTCCCCCTCAAGCGTTTTTCAAATGATATTCTACCACAGATATTCTGTTTCTGATATAATGAACTAATAAAAGATCGGGGGGAAATGTGATATGAACGTTTCAAGAGCGCTTGCTGATTTTGTCGTTAATACAGGATATGAAGATATCCCGTCCCACGTTATTGATGTGGAGAAGAGATCCATACTGGATAATATAGCTATCATCAGTGGCGGGGCAGATGGTGACGGATGCCGGGAATTCGTGGAATTCGCCGAGGAAGCTTCTGCCGGCGGCCGGGGTGAGGCCACAGTTCTCGGGTATAACAAAAAGCTTCCTGCTCTTTGGGCGGCATTTGCCAATGCGGCTATGGTAATGTCGCTGGATTTTGCGGATACATCAGCTACAGCCACCATACACCCCAACACATCAACCTTTCCGGTTTGCCTGGCTCTTTCGGAAAAACTCGGAAATGTTTCCGGGAAAGAGTTTCTTGCTGCAATGGTCTTAGGCTCTGAGGTTGCCTGCAGGCTGGCATGTGCCGCTTCTCCTGCCAGATTTGCAATGTACGGATTCTATATGCCTCCGGTGATCACTTCCTTCGGGGCAACGGCTGCCGCCTGCAAACTTCTGGGGCTAAACGCCGACCGGGTTATTGATGCCTGGTCCATCAACCTGTCACAATACACCTGCAGCTCTGAGCTTACCAAAAACAAAGAGACCCCCATCAGATCCATCAGGGAGTCTTTTGGGGCAAAGTCTGCCATGTCCTCTGCCATTCTCGCGGGAAAAGGCATCAAAGGTTTCAAAGACCCCTTCGAAGGCCAGCAGGGCTTTTATACGGCCTATTTCCAGGGAGATTACGATAAGGATGCCATTCTTAAAAACCTGGGGAAGGATTATGAGGCCGCTAAGCTTATATTCAAACCCTGGCCCTGCTGCATGGGTAATCACGGCTGCATTAATGCCGCCCTTAACATCATGAAGGATAATAAGATAAAGCCTGAAGATATTACCGCTGTCAAGGCGGAAGTGCCCACTGTTGCAAGGGCGGTCCTTGAGCCTTCCGAAGACAAAAAACGTCCTCAGAACGCTATAGGCGCCAAATACAGCATTCCCTTTACCGTATCGACGGCCATAATAGACGGGAATGTTACCTTAGGCAGTTTTTCCCCAGAGAGTCTGCAAAGGGAGGATATACTCTCTCTCGCTTCCAAGTTCAGCCACACTCTGAATGATGAATGGGAAAAGGATAAGGACATGAAGACAGGGGGCCGCCTTACCATCGAGACAAAAGACGGACGAAGCTTTGTTGATACGGTTTCCAAAACTCTTGGCAATCCGGAGAATCCCATGTCTGATGAAGCATTTAACGCGAAATTCTATTCCTGCATGGATAAGGCCTTCGCTCCCAAGACACATGAGGAGCAGACTAAAGTTTTGGATGCGGTCAGAAATCTTGAAAAAGTCTCCGATATCCGCCAACTGGCCAAGCTCCTTTAAAAGCAAAAGGGAGTAACGTTATCAGGCGTTGCTCCCTTTCTTTGTCCTATATGATCCTTACCTCTTCCCCTTCGGTCCTTAAGACATCCGGATCAAGATCCATGGCTTTCGTGATCTTCCTTACATACTCTACCACTTCATCGAAACGTTCATCCCCGGGCTTGCAGATGTAGGTTTGACTGCCCTCGGGGAGGTAGGCCGGCAGATAAGATACGCTTACGATCCTCTTATCACGGATCTCTGCTTTTGCCACCATTGTCAGGTAGGAATCCATGGGAAATGACCTGGTAGTGGTCTTAAAGGCATCGGATATGGCAGTCATCTCTTTGTGGCTCTTTGATGTACGCATATCCTGTCCCTTAAGCTCCTGATCCCGCTTGAAGTTCATGACCTCTTCCATACAGAAGTTACCCAGGCCGTAGAATATTGCCTTTCCGTGGTATACCTCAATGGGTTTAAGTATATGCTGATGGTGGCCTATAACAAGATCCGCCCCCTCATCAATGGCAAAGTGGGCATAATAGCGCTCGTAGTCCGTTATAACTGCCTCTTTAAAATGTATACCCCAGTGAAATGAAACTATCACGATATCTGCCTTAGTCTTTGCTTCTCTTACCTGAGCCTGCATATGCTTTAGATCATCAGGATGTGGAAATGTATATATACGACAGGGAGTCCCGGGCTGATCATGTTCCACCGGCACATAAGCGGTGATCCCTCTGGCGGGGTTTACTCCCGGGCGGGCCTCCTCTGCCCAGAACCCTTGCGGAAGTATGGAACCGTAGCCAAGGATGGCAATCTTAGTTCCTTCCACATCTATAACCGGATACTGCCGGGCGATCTCTTCATTTTCCCCTGCCCCTGTAAGATAGATACCTGCATCCCTGATTGTCTTAAGGGTATCCTTAAAGGCAGTACGACCGTAGTCCAGGGCGTGATTGGATGCAAATGACAGAACGTCAAATCCCGCATCCTTTATGGCATCTATACATTCAGGCCTTGATGAACATCCCATTCTTGTACAGCTGGAAAGTTCAAGATTATCCGACAGAACAGACTCCAACTGTCCGAACACCAGATCTGCCTTGTTGAAATAGTCCCTGACATTGACAAAGTATTCAAAAAAATCATCTCTGTAGAGACCTATATCGCCGGTGGCAAGGAAAGTCAGTTTATCTTTCATATAATGTCAATGCCGCTCCTTTCTTTATATTTTAACCCTGCCACTGATAAAAGCGGCGTTGACCCTTAAAAAAACCGGCTCAAACATGAGCCGGTTTTTTCTAAACAGTCATCAAATTACTTAAGGAACAGCTTGGTCTTTTCCATGTTATCCTTAAACATCTTCATAACGTAATCGCCTGTCCAGCTCTTATCCCAGTACCTTGAGCTTCCACCCTGAGCACGTTGTCTCATGTAGTATGACTTCTCATCTGTGGACTTCTCAACATCCTGAAGACCGTCGATGCAAGCCTTGATCTGAGCAACTACATCATCAGGAGTTGATGCCGGAACTACCATAAATGAAGCGTTGGGAAGGTTGTACTTCTCTGCATCCTTTTCGCCGAATACATCAACAAGTGTGGGAACCTTCTTGATTATCTCGAGATTCTTATCATCCGGTGCATAGTCACTGTAATCTTTGTTAGGTCTTACATTCAATACAGCCTTAACCTTGTTGCTGGAATCAGCAAGGTAAGAAGCAGCCTTACTCTCTTCGAACATTACGATGTCGATGGTATCACCGAGAAGAGCAGAAGCTGAATCTGCTGAGCTGGTGGGTGACCAGATAACATCATCCTGTAAGCCTCTCTGATAGAACAGAGCCTTTACCTTGGAATCCATAACCTTACCGGGGATATCCATTACTGTTACAGCTGCCTTATCACCATTCTTTGCGGAATGCTCTTTGATGTACTTCTCAAGCTCATCCCATGTGTTGTAAGGTGAATTCTCCTGTGTAAGAAGCATACATCCGGTCATGGGGTTAGGCTGGATAAATCCGCCTACTGCTTTAAACTTGCTTGTGTCTGTCGGGTCTACGGTCCAGATACCCTGGATGTAATTACTGATATTGTTGTTACCGAAGAGCATCATTGTAAGGCCCTTATCATCCTTGGACTCTGCAAGCTTGTTAGCTAAGTTAGCTCCGCCGCCGGCCTTGTCGATCTCGATAGTAACCTTCTTACCTGTCTTCTCTGACAGCCAATCCTTGAGTACTACAAGGTTTGCGTCTGTCTGTGATCCGGCTTCATAACCGGAGTAGATGGTGATGTCTCCGCTGGGCCATGATCCTCCTGCTGCAGCACTGCTGCCACCTGCAGCGGAACCTGAAGCTGCTTTGGATGAAGCGGCTCCACCACCGCCTCCACAGGCAGTAAGTCCTAATGCCAGAACCGCGGATAATAGTATCGCATTCACTTTTTTCATGTTAAATCTCCTCCCTAGGTAGTTTTTCTTTTTTTTTCTGTATATTAATCCTGTAAAAGTACAGAATTGATATCGTTTGATCTTATAGCCTGTCCGCCTACTCACCTGCAGCATTCTCCTTGGCTGCGGCCCTTCTCTTCTTTATGACCGGGCTTATAAGTCCGTAGAGCAGGACTAATGTTCCGGCTACAATGAAGATGCAGGATATGGGCCTGGTAAAGAAATCCATCCATCCGGTTGCAGAGCCTGCAAATCCTCTTCTGGTATACATCTCCAGCTGGGGCGTAAGTATAAAGGCCATCAGGAAGGGCAGACTTGATATTCCGAACATATCCATCAGTACACCCAGAATACAGCTTATCAATGTAACAAAAAGACCGAAGAAGCTCATGGTTGCCATGTATCCGCCCGTAAGAGCAAGTATCACGATAATACTGTAGAGATAGTGATACGGGATCTTAAGCAGGGCCGGGAATGTGGGCATACCAATAGTTTCGTATAGGAAAACCACAATTCCGGCTAAAAGCGCTGCAATAAATATGGTGTAAACTACGACCGGATTCTCCCTGATAAGCATAGGGCTTGCTGTTATTCCCTTGGATCCCAGCGCGGTAATAAACTGAACACAGGATGCATCTCCCGGTATACCGAGGGCGATCAGGGGGATAAGCGCACCGCCGATAGCAGCGTTATTGGCCGTCTCTGATGCGATAACGCCCATGATCTCGCCATGGCCCCATGTGGATTTATCCTTGGCAAGGATATTCTCGGTGGAATAAGCCATGATAGAAGCAACCGGTCCGCCAAGTCCCGGAAGGAAACCGATAAAGAGTCCCATAAACCAGGAACGTATAAATCCCACAAAATTGTGGGCCAGATCCTTGCCGGGGAATCTGTATCGTCCAACCTTGATCTTTTCGCTGGATTTTGCTTTTTCATGTCTTGCATATTCAAGCATGATGATCTTGGAGGCAAATAAACCAAGCATGATGTTGATGATGTTGAGTCCGCCAAGGAAAGCAACATTCCCTCCGAAGAGGAAACGGCCACGGGCAGTGATCGGGTCCGTACCGATAGTTGCAAGGAAAATTGCAAGGCCAACGCCCAGCAGGTTCTTTGCAAGGTTTCCTTTTGACAGGCCTACAACCATAAGTATCGCACAGTAGCAGAGTGCCGCATATTCCCAGGACCCTAAAGTAACTGCCCATCTTGCGATAAAGTTACATGCAACGGTAGCAATAAGTACGGAAGGAATGGTTCCGAGAAAGTTGGATGTAACAGCTGCAGATAACGCCCTAACTGGATCACCTTGTTTGGTAAATTCGTAGCCATCGGTTACGGTGGTCATGGAAGATGCTGTTCCCGGAATACCCAGAAGGATAGATCCGATACAGCCTCCGCTCATTCCTCCTATTACGATGGAAATAAAAAGCGCCATGCACATATTAACATCCATCTTGTATGCAATAGGAAGGAGAACTACCAGCAGTGTGCTGCTTCCCAGTCCGGGTATGGCCCCGAGGATAACGCCGGCAAGTGCACCTGCTATTATAAACAACAGTCCCGGAAAGGTAAAGCATTCCTGAAGAACCTGAATAATAATGTCACCCATCTTTGTCCAACCCCCTTATCCGAACAGCAGCCCTGTGGGCAGATCAGCCTGCAGGCCGATAACATATATGACATAAATTGCCGCACCGGCGATCACGGCATATATGAGACTCCTGATAACCCTTTTCTTCATGGGATCGTCAGGACGGCTCTGGCCCTGGAACAAAAGAGTGATTATGAACAGGACGACCGGAACGGCGATCATAAATCCCACCAGCCAGAATAAGATCACACAAAGACAATAAACTCCGAAAATAATACCGGCGGATTTCCACTGTTCTTTGGTCAAAAACTGCTTTGATTCTTTGCCCGGCTTAATGATAAGGGCCAGTCCGCAGATAAGCATGATGGCTGCACCTATGAGGGGAAAGAGCCTTGAACCCGGGTCACCCCTTTTCTCAACTACCTGCAGCGCCATGGTCTGCATCACTATCCATAAAGAAATAAGAACTGAAGCTATACCAAGGATCCTGTCCTTTTGATTCTGGATTTTCATACTTCACCTTCCTATCTGTTAATATAATAATTACCTCTTAAATTATGCATCATTTCATAAAATAATTCAATGTATTAAAAATTTATAACTCCTGCGACATACGCTCGATAACCTCATCCTGGATACCGGGAGTAAGCCTCGTAAAATAGGCGCTGTAGCCGGCAACACGAACGATAAGCTCGGGATGTTCTTCCGGATGCTCCTTGGCATCGAGCATCTCTTCCTTATCCACTACGTTAAACTGGATGTGCTTAGCTCCGTTAACCAGGAAGGTCTTGATAACGCCCGCCAGTTTGGCCAGGTCCTCGTCATTCTTCAATGCCGAGGGATGGAACTTCATGTTCATCAGGGTTCCCTGATAAGGATCATGGTTAACCTTCATGGCACTCTTGAATACTGCCAGCGGACCGTTAACATCCGTTCCGTGGTCCGGTGAAAGGGATGCATCCGCTAAGATCTCTCCGCCCTTACGTCCGTCAGGAGTAGCTCCCGTAACTGCGCCGCCCGGCTGATGAGCCGAGATGGAAATGGCGTTGGGCTGTATCGTCCCGCCGTATACACAGGGGAAACTCTTGCAGATCTCTGCATATCTCTTATATACATCCGCTACAAAAGCGTCGACTTCTTCATTATCATTACCGTACTTGGGCTGTGCCTTAAAGTCAGCCTGCATATCCTCGAAACCGACCCAGTCGGCATCCAGGGCTTCCATGAGCTGTGCCATGGTGTATTTCTTCTCCTCGAAAATGAGCTTCTTTATGGCATATAATCCGTTACCGGTATTAACGGCACCGACGGCACCCAGAACAGCGCCATTTTCAAATTCGAAACGTCTGGAGAACATATCCTTGCCCACCTTGACTCCGTCCTGCATAAGGCTCGAACGGAATACGTCCGGGAAAAGCTCCTTCTCCGCGATCATCTCAACATTCTCGCGCTCGGCAGCCATTCTCATAAGGTATCTGATCTCGTCATAGACAGCAGCCTCTACCTCATCGAAGGTCTTCATCTCCTTAACGTCGCCCACCTTCTTGCCCACCATCTCTTTGGTGTAACGGCAGTATCCGTCATGGAGGGCAATGTCCATGGCATGGGGGATGATAAAGAATGCTGCGACCTGAGTTCTGGTCTTGGCCTGGACATTACCGTCTACGCAGCCTGTACAGCACCAGTCTCTGGCGTCTTCAATGCTGAGACAGTTCTCACCGCTCTCCTTGGTAAAGAAATTAATGAAACTCTCATCTCCCACAAATGCAGGCATGCCGATGCCGGTACGAACACATTCCAGAGCCTTCTTAAGCAAGGGTTCCGGTGTTCCCTTGTGGACACGTAATGTAAGCGTATGGTGGGGAACATGCGTCTCTATGGCTGCGTCCAGAAGCAGGTATGTAAGATCGTTGGTAGCATCATTACCCTGTCTGTCAACTCCGCCGATGGTCCAGTTGTACCACTTGGCCATTCCGGCATTCTTGGCTCTGTTAGCCTTGCCTGATACACGGTTAAGCTTCATGTTCTTGATGCGGAGGATCTCTAAGAGCTCAAGCACTTCGTCCTTGGTGATCCTGCCTTCTTCAATATCCTTCTTGTAGAAGGGATACATATACTGGTCAAAACGTCCTGCTGTGGAAACCGGGCTGGGGCATACCATAAGGAAGGTAAACCAGAATGCCTGCAGCGCTTCTCTAAAGGTCTCTGCAGGTTCATACGGAACCTTACGGCAGATCCTTGCCATCTCCGTAAGTTCAGCTTTACGCTTCCCGTCCTTTTCCTCTCCTGCCAGCTTCTCGCACAGGTCAGCGTATCTGTTGGCGAAACGCACCCATGCCTCAAATACTATAACAACACCCTCCCAGAAGTTTCTCTTCTCGATGATGTCGGGTTCTTCGTAATAAATGTTCTTCAGGCATTCCTTTGCCTCATTGATGATGCTCTTAGCTCCTTCGTTAAGGATCTTTGCATAATCAACCGCAACAAGGCAGAATCCCGGCCCCAGGCCATATCCGCTCATGGCAAATCCGCCGCCTGAGCCGCCGGTCTTGTCCTTCCAGGGAGGAAGGATAACTCCGGACTTCATAAAGGGCCACAATCTCTCGTTCTCACCCAAAGATTTGCCCATCTCCTGAACGAGATTGCTGTTAGCCGTATTGCCGGCAAATCTTTCGTTGAGACGATACAGTTCTTCTTCGTCTTCCGGGGTGATGGTATATATCTCACTCTTAAGACTCTCTACCTCGTCCTTGGTCCATACTCCGTATTCATACTGCATCTCAAGTCCGAAAGGCTTGGATGCGCCGGAGCCGCAGAGAAGATCCTCAGGCTCCACAAAAATGGTGATATTATCGAGAATGTTGGCGTGAAGCTTAGAACGGCGCAGGATAGTCGGTTCTCCCGCCGTCTGCTCCAGAGACTCATTCGCCAGTCTGAAAAGCTCGACGCAAAGGGGGTATTTGCTGATGCGCAGGGCATCCTTCATACGTTGTACTCTTTCGGTCATAAACGTACACCTCCCAATTCTCTAATAATACGCAAACCGTTATCGTTACTGCCTTTCACGACATCTTAAAACTATCATACCGGCATGACCTTTTCAACAAATGGGCCGATTGTAAAACCATATGTATTTCCCATGCACAAATCCCGGCCTATTTTTTGTTGCTCATGCACATGTGCAAATGAAAGTGGCGATTTTTGTGGATTATCGCGGGTTTTTTACTGATAATATATTATGATATCCTTATTGAGATTACAGAATTGAGGTGTTTTGATGGCAGAGAATTTCCTTACCGATGACGAGATAAAAGAACTTAGAAAAGTGAAAGGGACCATTTTCAATATCCAGCATTACTGCATCCATGACGGCCCGGGGGTCCGGACCAATGTGTTCGTCAAGGGCTGCCCCCTGCGCTGCATATGGTGCGCTAATCCCGAGTCACAGATCACCACTCCCCAGCTTATGTACCGTTCGGATAAGTGCGTGGGCTGTGGCGCCTGTGTGGAGGCCTGTCCCCGCAAGGCCGTTACCATGGTGGACGGCAAAAGTTCTACGGACCGCGCCCTTTGCGAAGGATGCGGCAAATGCGTCAAGGTCTGCAAGCCTGAAGCCCGGGAGATCATGGGCTATTCCATTACTGCGGGAGAAGCCTTTGATAAGGTGGCAAAAGAGAAGATATTCTACGGTGATGACGGAGGACTGACTGTGACCGGCGGAGAAGCTCTGGCTCATCCCGAGTTCACCCTGGCCCTTCTGAAACTATGCAAGAACGACGGCATCGGCACTGCCATAGAGACCTGCGGCCATGCTAAATGGGATATAGTAAAGCGGGTCCTCGCATTCTGTGATACCGTGCTTTTCGACATAAAGGAAACCGACAGCAGGAAACATGAGGAGTTTACCTGTGTCGGCAATGAACTGATCCTTGAGAATCTCGAGAGGATCAATAATGAGCTGGACTGCGCCATATGGGTCCGTGTTCCCACTATCCCCGGCTATAATGCAGACGAGGAGAACATCCGCCGGATAGGCGAGTTAGTATCATCCAGGATCACCAGATGCAGCCGGGTGGACCTGCTGCCCTTCCACAACCTGGGAGAGTCCAAGGCAGAGCAGCTGGACCGTGACATGAACGGTTTCCACAGCGAAGTACCCTCCAAGGAATTCATGGACAACTTAAAGGAGATCATCCGCGGTTTCGGACTGAACTGCCCGTAATCACTTACTTTCTATTTGTTTATATCCGTAAGATTAAAATTCTTTATCCGCCTCATTGCTATCAGAGCATTTACCAATGCAAGGAAGGCTGCCACAACTACTCCGAAAGCGATGGCAGGCCAGCTTATGCCGGAATAGAAATGTGATGGCAGATATGAAAATACCCTGAGGTTAAAGGAAGCAGCCGCCGAGCCCAGGATGGCCCCCAGGATTATACCCACTGCGGTCAAAAAGATGGTATCCTTGTATACATACTTCTTTGCATCCTTCACGGAATACCCGTTTATCATCAGGATGATCATTTCCCTCTTCTTCTCCTCCACATGCATTACAAGCAGATTAAGGAGCACCAGGAAAGCCATAATGACCGCAAGGGCCACAGCCACAAGGGAAATGATGGTCATCGCCGAACTCATGGCCTTAAATGCCGTCATATTGGCATCAAGATAGTCATAAAGGGTTATAAAGCCCGGAATCTCAGACAGCTTTGCGGACAGTCTCTCCCTGTCAATACCCTCCATTTCAAGTGTAAATGAATTGGCTCGATAATCAGCTTTTGAATACTTTTCATAAGTGTCTGCCGGCATGACCATTATGATCCTTGGCAGATATGACTCAAATTCACCGATATAAGGGATAAAGAAATGCTGTCCCGTGTTGTCGATAAATTCAATCTTGTCTCCGGGATCAATGTCGTAGGTATCGGCATATCCGTTACATACCCTTGTCCCATCGGCCAGTTCCTTGAAATGTCCTTTATCGTTTTTTAACAGAAAGCTCTCAGTGAACCTGTCATCATCAGTTACATACAGATAGCAGATATTAACACGTCCGTCCGGGAGCACTGTCCTCATGTAGTTGGAAGAGAATGTTGAGGATGCGATATTCTCCGAATCCAACACAGCCCGGATCTTATCTTTGCATCCCTCCTCCTTGTCATCAAAAAGAATAAGCGCATCAAACTTATTAAGCTCATTAAACTCGATCACAGGGCTTCTGTCTGCATCAAGCTTGATAGCCATTCCGCACACAAGCATGGCCGTACATCCCGTGATCCCGATAAGGGTTCCCAGGACACGGCGTTTATCCGTAAAAAGGTTGTTGAACATGGTCTTTGAAAATAAAGAAAGCCTGCCCCATAACTTCGTCCGTTCGAAGCCGTGATTCTTTCCGCTGGGAGGCTGTGGGCCCGCTAAGAGCTTCACCGGATCCTGCTTTAAGATGGATCTGCAAG
Source organism: Lachnospiraceae bacterium (assembly GCA_017550165.1). Lineage (GTDB taxonomy): Bacteria > Bacillota > Clostridia > Lachnospirales > Lachnospiraceae > SIG280. Next base: position 86,607 of record JAFZQH010000030.1, read on the forward strand.
CCGTAAATGTGGACAGCAAAATGATCGCCAGCTCGATGCCGCAGATCATCAGCGCATCCGTTAATGAAAAATATAACACCAAATTCCTGAATACATAATTCTTTCCAATGGTGATCAATACAATGGGCTGGATAACTATATACCCTGCCAGGACTCCAAGGGCCGACCCGACGATGGATGCAAGCGCCCCGTAGAAGAGGTATGATCTTGTAATCTCCCCTTTATTGAGTCCCAGCGCCTTTTTGGTTCCCAGGAGCTTAATGTGGGAATATACTATCCTTGAAAGGGCGGAATAACATACCAGTATACCCACGATCAGGAACAAGGATGCGAGAGAAAATTTAACACGGCTTAATATCTCTTTGAAAGTCAATCCGGAAGCATTTGAAGGATTATTCTCTCTTGTAAGTATCGCAGATGAATAATCCTTAAGGTTCGAGGTAGCCACCCTAAGCTGCCTTGCCGATGAACTCTCAAGAAGTTCCTTTGCCTTATCTATCTTATCCTGATACTCGCCTATCTTCTTCTTTCCGTCATCGATCTGCGCCTGGCCGGAATTGATCTGCGCCTGGCCGGAAAGAAGCTGTGCCTGGCTTTCTTCTGCCTTTTGAATAGCTTCATCCAGACTCTCATATAATTCATCGATATAATCCTCTGCCTGGGCCATGATGGTATCTTTCATGTTAAGGGCGGATCTGATCCTTGAGATAAGATCCGGCAGTTTCTTTGCCAGGCTCTTATAGTCTTTCGCCCCGGTGGCATTAAGTAATCTCGTCTTAAAGTCGTCATATTCTTTGGCAAGATTTTGATAGCGCTCTGCCATGATATCATTTCCCAGGAGGGCATAAAATCCCGAAACCATCATGATATAAGACGGGATATTGTCGACGATGGCGCTGAACTTATATTCTTCCATAAGCTCTTCGAGCTCCTCCGGCGAACCTACCAGCTTCTGCAACTTCGCCAGATTCTCCTTGGCATCGGGGAACAATTCATCCAGCTTATCCTTATATGACTCAAACTGTTCCACACGATCTTCAACCTGGCTTTTTGCATTCTCAAGCATATTCCTTCCGGAATCCAGCATTTCCCTTCCTCTTTCCAGCTGGGTCCTGCTCTCACTTATCAGTTTTTCGTTCAGCTCTATGGTCTGGTTACCCTGGTCAAGCTGCCTCTGATAGTCTTCAATCTGTTCGGGAGCATTATCAAGATTATTTTTAAGAGTATTGGCTATATTAAGGATCTTTTCGTTCTTTGCTGCCGTAAGCTCCTTTACCACAACGTTGACACGGTCTTTGAAAACATCGGTTTCCCTTGCTATGCCTTCATCCGCGTAAAGGCCGTTGATATAGTCGCTTTTTACATAAACATTGCTGTATCCCGTAAAGCTCCTTGCATCAAAGCCATCAATGGGGATAAAGATTATGCATTCAACAGGTGTTCCGAGAGTTGCCGACGTCCCGTATGTCTCTGAAAATGTGCTGATGAATTCCGGAGATTCAGCCAATCCGGAAACGGTAAACGAATCGTGCTTTAAAGCCTGCATTCCGTCCGTATCCTTCGGCTCGTCATTAAGAGCCTTAAGGAGGGCTTCCATGTCCGAAAGCTTGTCCTGATTCTCAAGAAGGATTGCCAAAGCATGGGGGTGTTCATTAGCATCATGCTTAAAGGTAGTGGTATCCCCCACCTTGACATCATGCTTCTCTGCCCAGTTACGTTCAACTATCACCTCATCTGACCTTGCGGGCAGATTGCCCTCCAGGTTAAAGAGGGAATTAATCTTATCCGGAACGGTGCATATCCTTGCCTGATATTTGACGTCACCCAGGTTAAAATATCCGTAGTAGTTGTAGGTTCCTTCAACTTCAGCCACCCCATCGATCCTGCGGATCTGTTCGATATCCTCACTTGTAAGCCCATAAGGGGATATTATCTCCAGATCCCGGAAATTATCCAGATCCTGCTCCGTCTGAAAGATCATGGTAAGAGCTGTACCTGCCCATCCCATGCCCAAAAATATCGCTACACCAAGGGCAACGAACAGGGTGATGGAGAAAAAAGATACAAATGTGCCTTTTATTGTTCTGATCATGTCAATGATCTGTGTTTTATTCATATCTGACCACCCTTACCATACAAGATCCGTTGCTTTTGCAGGTTTATGATTAACAGTTACCTCATAAAGTTTCCCGTCGCGGAAACGGATCACACGGTTAGCCATACGGGTGATCTCCTCATTGTGGGTTACCATGATAAGTGTGGTCCCCCGTTCTACTACCTGCTCAAAGGCCTGCAGCACCTCTATGCTGGTGGTATAATCAAGTGCCGCCGTAGGCTCGTCTGCAAGGATCAGCCTGGGTCTCTTCACCAGAGCCCTTGCAATGGATATACGTTGTTGCTGCCCACCCGACATCTGGGAAGGATAATTGGCCTGTTTCTCTTTCATATGCACCAGGTCGAGAGCCTCTAAGGGGTCCATGGCATTATCCACCAGCTCCGCTATAAGCTCTAAGTTCTGCTTGGCATTGAGATTAGGCATAAGGTTATAACTCTGGAAGACAAAGCCTATATTATCCCGTCTGTATTGGGTGAGTTCATCCGTGTTTGCATTGGACATATCCTTTCCCATAAAGGAAAATGTTCCGCTTGTGGCCTTATCCATTCCGCCGATTATGTTAAGCACAGTGGATTTGCCGCATCCGGACTCACCTAAAAGGGCAAGGAATTCGCCCTCGAATACATCAAAATTAACCCCCTTTAATACCTTGGTGATTATATCTCCGTTTTTATACTCTCTGGTAACATTACGTACCGAGAGTATGGTCTTCCTGTCGGACCAGTTCTCGGGCGGCAGGGCCGATTCATTGATGGCCAGCTCTGTCATGACAGCCAGGAGCTGGCATACATCTGCATCATCCTCTGAAAAATAACCGGTCTCAACAGTCTTTATAAACTCTATGCAGCCGATATGCCTGGTATCATTTGAAAAAGGGACGCAGCAAAGGGAGGATACATTTATCCCCTCAAGATCCTTTTCCGTAACCGGCTCCGGAGTCTCCTGAAAATTAATGATGGTAACGGGAGACTGTTTCGCAAAAGCCTGTCCTACTGCCCCGATCCCCGGCGCATAACTGACAGAAGAAAGATCCAGCGGACAGATCCAGTAGTAGGGATGAAGTTTGGAATTATCTTTCGGGTCTGAATACCACATCACCGCATGATCTGCCGCAGAGCTTTCAAGGATGACCTGTAAGCCAACCTTCAGGGCTTCATCCAGTGTCGAGACCTTTGATATAGCCTGCTGAACCTTTCCTATGATCTTGTAATACTTCATGGCGTTGTTATCCATAATTGTCCACCTTTTTATGCATTATTATTTAACGAACACGGATCCTTTTTGCACCGGTAAGGATCCCCTCGTATATAATGCCCTTGTAATTCTTATAGGGTCTTGAACGGACGTAGTAATACTTTTTGGATCTCAGATCCTTGACCTTGAGCTTGGTCTTGCCCGATCCTTTGGTGGACAGAATGACCTTATTGGCAAGGTCTTTGCCGGTTCCGTACATGAACTGATATCCCGATGCTTTTCTTACTTTAACCACTTTGACCGTAAATGCTTTCTTTGAAGCCGTAAGTGACTGGGCGGTACGGGCAAAAAACTTATAGCTGACGGGACTCCATGCACCTTTTACTTCCTTTGTTCCGTTCCTGTACACAGCCATGACCCTGAACTCGTACAATCCATTGGCCTTCAGTTTTTTCACAGTGTAGCTGTTCTTGCCCTTCGTTGACTTTGTGGTCCACTTCTTTCCGGCCTCACGATATGCGATCATATAATCAGTAGCATCCTCTGCCTTGGCCCAGCTTAATTTTATCGATCTGCTGCTGTAATACTCAGTCATTTTTACTTTGGATACATTCAAAGCATACTCAGGGTCTTCCCAGGGTGTATCCTGAGCCTTCATCCATGCCACATACAGTTCATTGTAATGTGCGCAGGGAACCTTGCCCGGCATCTGTGACATAAGAGTTGAGATCATTCTTATATTGTCTTTTACACTGAATGACCTGTCTTTTTCATATAACAACAGCTCCATCAGTATTTGACGAAGATCCGCAGCATGATCCTTTAATGTGTCGCAATGCCTGATGACATCCTGATAGAATACGCTTCCCTTATCGTAAAATCCCGAAGAAAGGATTGCCTGTTTTCCCTTTTCGATCACATTCTTAAGATAACCGTCAGCCGCATCATCTACCGTATTATACTTCTTAATTATATCTCCCTTGTTATCGGGATCCGTCTCCACCGTCAGGTACTTTATGAATTCCGCCAGAAATGCGGCCGCCTTATTATGGCCATCATAACTGCCTCCCGAATCTTTTCCGATGGAATCCAGAATACCGCTGAATTCTCCCGATCCCATAAACATTCCTATCATATTGTAGAGCATTATCCTGTTGGATTTGGCATTAACCGGGTCCGGAACGGTCTTGGATCCTCCGTCACCATATGCGCATTTTACAAGCATGCTGAATACGAAGTTGCCCACAGCTTCTTTATTGTGGTCTGAATCCATGGCCTGGCTTGAATCAAAATCCGGGATGATAAGGCCGACCATGCTCTTGTATGTATCCGGTATGGCACCTATAAGCTTGGTAGAAACAGCATTAAAGGCTTCCTCCGCAGCCTTGGATCTGAACTTCAGTTTCTTTACCTTGATCTTCTGGTCATCATATTGCTGAGCAGGAGAATTGGGAACCACTTCCACTTCATATTGTTCAGCGTTGTCGACCAGATACTGGCAGAATATCTCAAAGAAGTCATCCACCGTCATGGTGCCTCGTTCAATATCCTTTCCGGTTATGAATTCCACCAGCTGCTCCACCGTTACGGCAATGGCATCATCGTCTGAAAGACCCGGATCCTCAGCCTGAAGTTCCTTCTTGGCATAACTCAGATAACAGAAAAGACCGGTCTTGATGGCACTCAGCTTATCCTTTTGTACACCCTCGATAAACGGGCCTATCCCCATGCCGTATATTCCGGCCAGAGACTGCAGCGTCTCCTGATAGCCTGCGCCTACATAGGTATCTACATCTGAGGCACGACGGGCCAGGCCTTCATTGATCCTCTGGTAAAACAGTTTTGCCTGAGATGTGGCTCCGACGGTCTTTGTCGCTTCAGGATCGTCCACGAAGGAAAGGGTTGCAAGATCAAAGGTCTTCCATGTAAAGATGTCCTCATCACCTGCACCGCCGTTTTGAGTATATTGCTTGTATGCAAAGGGAGCAAACTTATTAAGCTCCTCCTTCATCCTGTTTTTCGTCTCGGCCTTCCCGTCACTGATGGGAAGTTCAACGCCGTACCGGTCATATCCCCATTTGCTCGGTGGCAGAAGGGTGATAATGTCGTAGCCCGGGGCGCAGTTCTTGATGCACCTGTAGACACCTGTGTGGGGTTGAATTATCTCACCGGCATCAGCGCCTGAATAGGTATATGCCGCTCCCTGAGAATCGTTCTTGTATCTGCTGTCCCGGCCCCCGCGATAACCTGCGACACTCAGAGCATCTTTTTTCGTAAGGTATCCCGTTCGGATATTTCCCGGTGTTGCAAATGAGTAGCAGTATACGTTCTCTGCATCGATATTTACTCCATTGAAATAATCACCGCCACCCTCGGCAAAGAATCCCCCCAGAAGGTTGGTAACAGCGCCGCCTCTGCTGTGGCCGGTGATCCATACCTTAAGGTCTCCCGTGATATTTTTGCTCGAAATATAATCCTTTACAAACCGTAAAATCTCATCCCTTGCTTCTTTAAAGCCCTGATGGATCCCACCTTTACCCACGGTAAAGTTGCCGACCCACTCCTGCTTATAGTTGGCGCTTCTGGGCAGCACTGCAAGAAGGGTGTAGGTTTTATTGCCCACTGTGATCTTTTTACGGGCAACTGCACATCCCACGGAATTCTCTTCTTTTTCAAGGGAGTAATACTTATTGGTCTCTATGTCGGAGAATCCGAGATCGCCAAGCAGTGCCTTGATATTATTGCTGTTGCTCGCGTGATCTCTCTCCTTGCTGTCAGTATAGTAGCTGGCCGTGGCCATGGCAGTCTGTGCCGAAAGGGTCGCAAGATGGCGATCCACATCATAGGCTGACCCGGTAAATAATCTGTCGCTATAGGTAAAGGAGTCCCTCCCCTGGAGATTACACAGGGAGTTCTCGTTTGAAGTGAAGGTGTAGGTCCCCGTAACCGCCTCCGCCTTAGTACTGTCAATAGCAGCATAAAGCGGCGCGGGAGATGCTCCGAACATCACCGCAGCTGCAAGCACAAGACTGAAAATCCTGTTTATAATCCTTTTTGGTCTTATCATATTTTTATCACTCCCCACGAACCTGATATAGGCCAATTGTACCATAAATACCCGGGGCCCTCAAGAAATTATGAGATATCGTTTCAGAACGAAACACAATATTCAGAAAATAGATTCTTGCAAAAGGTCAAAATTGCGTAATGAGGGCATTCTGTGATATAATCACCGATATAGTTTATCATATCGTTCTTAAGGAGAAAAACATGGGTACTATAAATTTTAACGCTTTCGGGGGCGGACCCCGGGGATTCGGCGGATTCGGAAAAGGCTTTGAAAAATTCCGTGATATGGTCAACAACGGAGGCGGAGAGAAGACCGTAGAGCTTCGTCCCTTCAGCATACGGGCCAGGGTGATACTCTGGATACTTTTTGTTATCTGGCTGTGCGGCTCCTATTATGTGATGCTGCCTCCCATGAACATCCACTCCACCGAAACGTGGAATTATCTTGCTTTCTGTGTTATCCTACCCGCAACACTTATCATCGGGATCCAGAATATAAGCGATACCCTTCGTAGAGGTCTGGGCCGCAAAGGCCTGAACAAGCCGGTTAAGATAGGGATCATCATTTTCATCGTTCTCCTGGCAGGCTCATTTCTCGTGAAGATATACGGCCTGGAGATCTTCCATGCCAGGGAATACGCAAGCATTCTTCAGCCGAAGGACTATGTTTTCACGGAGGATATCGACCAGTCTACCGCCGTATCCAAGATCGCTCTCATGGATACAAGCAGTGCCATCAAGTTCGGTAACAGGGAGATGGGTACCTTATCAGAACTGGTCAGCCAGTATAACGTATCTGAGAATTATGCCCAGATAGATTATAACGGCGCGCCTTTAAAGGTTTCTGCCCTTGATTATGCGGGCTTTTTCAAGTACTGGGCAAATAAGGATCACGGTGTTCCGGGATATGTGTCCGTTGACCCGGTAGGTCAGGATGCAAAGTATAATCCCCTGCCTTCCGGTATGAAATACGTACCCTCCGGCTACTTCAATGACAGGCTGGATCGTCACCTGCGTTTCCAGTTCCCCTTTAAGATATTCGGAAATATCCATTTTGAGATAGATGAAGAAGGCAAGCCTTATTATATCGCCAGCGTATACGGCTACAAGATAGGCCTTTTCGACGGGCAGACGGTGATCGGCGCCATCGTGTGCGATCCCGTATCGGGAGACAGTACATACTACGACCTTGCGGATGTTCCCCAATGGGTGGATGATGTGTTCCCGGGAGAACTGCTGGTAACTCAGTATAACTGGAACGGTCTGTTATCCAACGGTTTCCTCAACAGCAAATTCGCAAAGCAGGGTGTTCGCCGGGCAACTCAGACCAAGAATGACGGCGGCGATGTACAGGCAGATTACGGCTATATCGCCAAGGACGGAGACATCTGGATCTATACAGGTGTTACATCCGTAAATGAAGATGCATCCAACGTAGGATTTATCCTGGTTAACCAGCGTACCGGCGACGCTCACTACTATACCATCCCCGGCGCTGATGAGAACTCGGCCATGTCTGCCGCAGAAGGTGAGGTTCAGGAGAAGAGATATCAGGCTTCCTTCCCGTCTCTGATCAATGTGGATGAGCAGCCTACTTACGTAATGGTGCTCAAAGATGCCAGCGGTATTGTTAAGCTCTACGCCATGGTAAATGTTCAGTCATATAATATCGTTACTACGGCCTCTAACCTGGATGACTGCTTCGCCCAGTACAGACGGCTTATAAAGGGCGGAGAGGCAACTCCGGCATCCCCGGCGTCTCCGGCGCAGCCACAGCCCGAACCCACGCCTGTAGACGAAGGCCCGGAACTCGATGCGGAGTTTACCATCAGTTCCATCCAGTACGTGGATATAAACGGAGATACATATGTATACCTGGAAGGCAACGACGGCAAGATCTACCGACAGAAGTTCGCTGATAACGAAGCTCTGATCACCTTCAGAAACGGCGACAACGTAAAAGTTAAATGCACAAAGAAAAATGACACCACCTTCAATGTAAAGAAGATCGAGAAAAAGGCGGAATGATCATGCGTCTTACCAGGATACGTAACCAGCTTGATATGATGGGAATAAAATATCAATACACGGAAGAAAACGATTGCGGCAGCATTGACTTCGACCACAAGGGACTCCGATACAACATCTGGGAATACCCTGCCCCTGAACGGGGTGCTGAGAGCAATGTACGCTCAACCGGACGTCAGGAGGATTTCAGCGGGGATTATGAGGCAGAGATTGTGGATATCTTACGACGCTGGTGATGTCGGCTGTGTATAACCCTTTATCAGAGCAATAATACTTGAATAATAACAGAGGTTTTGAAATGGATATTAATGCATATTTGAAAAGGATCGGACTTGATAAGCCGGAGGTGCTCGACAAGGAATCATTGGATCGCATAATACGTGCCCACCAGTGCAGCATTCCCTTCGAGGATCTGGAGTGCAACTATCTGAAGAAAAGAGTTTATATCGATCAGGAGTCCCTGTTCGACAAGATCATCAAAAGAAACCGGGGCGGATATTGTTTCGAGCTTAATACCCTCTTTAAGGATTTTCTCGTGGAACTGGGATTTGATGCATATTCGGTATTCTGCCGCGTCAAAAGCATGGAGCGGCCCGTTATGCACCGAGGGACATTTGTAAGATTCGAGGACGGGCTTTATTTTGCAGACGTAGGTTTCGGCGGTCCCATGCCCTTCGGCTGCGTTAAGCTGGAAGATGGGCTTAAGCAGGATATCTCCGGCGAGACCTTCTGGTTTGAAAAAGAAGATGATTACTGGTGGGGGCTTTTCAGGATCAATGAATCCGGCGAGAAGGAGAGTACCCTGTATATGACCACCCAGCCCCAGCAGGACATAGAATTCGAAGCCATGAACTTCTACTGCTGCACTAATCCGGAAGGGCGGTTTGTTACCATCACCCTGGTTAACCTGCGCACCCCCGACGGATACTATTCCATAACGGAGCGGACCTTTACCGCCAAGAAGGGTTCTGAGAAGACAGAAAAAGAGATAACCACCGACGAGGAGTTCCGGGATTATCTAAAAAAATATTTCAATATATCCTTGTGACACAAAGGAGACAGAGGGTCAGAAAAGGAGACAGGGGTCAGAAAAGGAGACAGAGGGTCAGACTCCTGTCTCCCTGAAAAACGGGAGACAGGAATCTGACCCCTGTCTCCTTTTCTGACCCTCTGTCTCCTTTCTTACCCTGCTATACCACCCTCCTTGCCCGCTCCCTTCTCGGATCGGGTATGGTTATGGATGATAACAGTTTCTTTGTATATTCATGCTGCGGAGCATTAAAGACCTCTTCCGTAGTTCCGGTCTCAACCAGCTTCCCCATGTACATTACCCCTACCCGGTCGCTGATAAACCTCACCACCGACAGATCATGGGCTACAAAAAGCATCGCAAACTTTCGCTGCTCCTGAATTTCTTTAAAAAGATTTATTATCTGCGCCTGTATGGATATATCAAGAGAAGCTATTGGTTCATCAGCTATGATAAGCTGAGGATCTACCATAAGACTTCTGGCGATGGAGACACGCTGTCTCTGCCCGCCGGAGAGTTCCCCCGGGAGCTTTCCAAGGTGTTCTGCACCGAGTCCCACATCTTCCAGCATCTTAACGCACTTTTCAATGGCTGCCTTTTTATCAGGTATCCCCTGCTGAATCAGCAACGGCTCCAGCACGATATCTTCCACCTTCATCCGGGGATTAAGAGCTGCAGCCGAATCCTGAAACACTATCTGTGTCTCTTTCTTCCTTCTCTCCACATACTCTTTATCCGCAGCCTTCCCACTGACTACTCTGCCTTTATACAGAACCTCTCCCGATGTGGGATTATATATCCCGCAAAGATCTTTCGCGATGGTGGATTTACCGCATCCTGTCTCACCCACGAGACCAAATACCTCACCGGGCATTATGCCAAACGACACTCCGTCCACCGCCTTGACCGTATAATCACTTCGTATCGGAAAATACTGTTTAAGTTCCCGTGCCTCGCAAATGTAACTTATTTCTTCCATCAGGCGTTCTCCCTTTTGATCAATACAGGTCTCTCCACCTTAGGTGCTCCCTCTTCCAAAAGCCATGTAGCCGCATAATGAGTATCCGTGACTTTAAACATGGGCGGCATCTCCTCGAAATCTTTAGGGAGAGCGTATTTGTTCCTGCTGGCAAAAGCATCACCCTTAGGTGGATTTAAAAGAGACGGGGGCATTCCCGGAATGGAGTGTAATATTCCGGTTTCCAAGGCTATCTGCGGCAATGAGGATAAAAGGCCCCATGTATAGGGATGCCTCGGGTCATAAAACATCTCTTCCACATCGCCGATCTCCACGATCTTACCCGCATACATGACCGCAACTCTGTCTGCGATCCTGGCGGCTGCGCCGAAATCATGGGTTATAAAAACGATAGCTACCCCCGTTTTCTCACGTATCTCCAAGAGGAGGTCGAGGACCATTGACTTAACGGTAACATCCAATGCAGTAGTTACCTCATCTGCAAAGAGTATCCTGGGGTTAGATGCAAGCGCTACGGCGATCACACATCTCTGCCTCATCCCTCCTGAAAAGAAATGAGGCTGAAGATCAAATCGTTTTGCGGCGTCAGGTATCCCCACCATCTCCATTAAACCAATGGCCTCGATTTTAGCTGCCTGCTTCGTCAGCTTCTTGTGTTTTAATATCGATTCCGTAATCTGTTTTCCAATGGGTATTGTGGGATTCAGTGTTGTCAGGGGATCCTGGAATACCATGGACATCCTGCTTCCGCGAAGGTTTCGCATCTGTTTTTCACTGTATCCCGTGATATCTTCTCCGCAGACTATCATACGCCCGGCTTTGATCCTGGCATAATCGGGAAGCAGGTGCATTACCGACTGGCACATAACGGTTTTGCCACAGCCGGATTCACCGACAATACACAGGATCTCGCCCTGATGCAGGGTAAGGTCGACGCCCCTTACGGCCTCAACCTCTCCCTGTTTTGTATAAAAGCTTACGGTAAGATTATCAAGCTCTAATGCTATATCAGACAAAGTATTACCTCTTATCTCGTGATAGTCCACTCTTCGATATTCCACATAACTCCTACGGAGTGGTGTCCAAGAACACGTGTTGTATCAAGACCCTTGACTCCCTTAGCTCCTACATAATTACCGTCAAGGTAAGCTACGAGAAGAACGCCGGGTGCCTTTGCATACTCAACCTCGAACTGTCCGTAGGCCTCAAGACGCTCTGCCTCGGTCTTGCCGCGGCGGCCCTTTTCAAGGAGCTCGTCTACCTTGGGATTGGAATACTTCATGGTATTGGAGCTTCCGTTAGTCACGAATTGCTTATAAGCCATATCCGGGTCGAACTGGGTTGCAAAACCTGCCAGGAATCCGTCATATCCGGCTTTCCAATCGAACTTTGTCACCAGGCAGACTTCCATCTCAACGCCGGCTTTCTTAAGCATGCTTGACATAAGGTTTGCTATATCAACACGCTCCTCCTCATAATCACGGGTCTGTATACGGAAATGGAACTTCTGTCCGTTTCTTGCATATATACCGTCAGATCCCTTTTCCCAGCCAAGCTTCTTCATTTCCTCATCAAACTTGGTAAGATCATAACTGTAGATGTCAGCTTCCTTATTGGATCCTAAGGGGTTCTTCTGTATCGGGCTGTATGCAGCCTGTCCCTGATTGTTCAGAACGCTCTTGATGATAGCATCCTTATCAAGGGCATAATTCAATACGCCTATAGAATCCTTATTATTTTTCCAGAAGTCAGATTCCATAGCCATGGAAGCTCCTCTGTAATCTGCCGTTGCAAAATCCCATGTATTGAAGTTGGCATTGTCTTTGAACTTAGCCGCATAGTTAGCATTAAGCCATGCAAGGTCAGCCTCGCCCGACTGGATCATGGTCGCCTTGGTGCTTTCTACTGCAACAGTCTTATAAACGATCCTGTCAATGTTGGGAACCTTGTCATAATAATCGGTATTCTTTTCAAGAGTGATCATGCCGCCTGTTGTATCCCAGCTTACGAACTTATATCTTCCCGTTCCAACAGGCTTTTTGTTAAATTCATCTGTGCTGATCTCTTTTCCTTCAAGAAGGTGCTTGGGGATAATGCCGATGGTGAAGTATCCCAGCATGTTGGCATTATACTTTTTCATCTTGATCTCGACATTGTTGTCATCTACAACCTTGATGCTTTCAATATCTTCATAGTCCGTTGTGAGCGAATTGGAAAGATTTTTATCTTCAGTCAGCTCTTTATAGGTAAACTCAACGTCTTTAGCCGAGAAGTCCTTGCCGTCATGCCACTTAACGCCTTTTCTTAAAGCAAACTTGTAAGTAAGGCTTGCTTCATCAAAATCAACCTTCTCAGCCAGGTCATTTACCGGCTTTCCGTTCTTGTCATACTTCATAAGACCGGAGAAGATAACGTCAGTAAGCTCATCATGATTAGTAAGTACCGGATTGATGGAATCCTCATTCTCTCCTGCATATACGAGAGTGTTGGACATATCGCTGCCGGCCCCCGCCGAAGATGCCGCAGACGAACCTGCTGAAGCCGCAGCGCTGCTTGCTGCTGCAGTACTTCCTGCTCCTCCGCTGCCACCGCATCCTGCCAGCCCGATGCACAATACGGCCGCAGCCGCAAGTGCAACAATTGAATTCATTTTCCTGTTTCTCATGTTTTTCCTCCTTTTTTGCTTGTAATTATTATAAATTGCTTGACTTTCTGTTAACCTCTTTTCTCAGATGGTTTCCGATATTGGTTATGCAGATAAGGGTTATTACAAGGAACAATCCGGGGATAAGGATGACCCACCATGTGTTCATGATAAGTGCCTTATTTGCAAGGGAGAGCATACTCCCCCATGATAATATGTCGAGAGGAAGCCCCAATCCCAGAAAGCTTAATGTCGATTCAGCCGTTATACATGCCCCTATTGATGAGACCACGACAAACATGATGGCCGAAAGGAAATTGGGGATAAGATGTCTTCTCATTACATAGAGAAAACTTCCTCCTATACTCCTTGCATATAGGACATACTCACTGTTCCTTATCTGACGGACCTCGCTCCTGACGATCCTGGCCAGAGCGAACCAACCGGTTATAGCCACTATCACCGACATGGAGAAAACGTCCTTGGCCGGGAAGATGGCTGTCAGTATCAGGGTCATCAGTATGGAGGGGATACTCCCGCATAATTCAACAAAACGCATCATTACGGAATCAACCTTATCACCGGAGATCCCGCTGATACATCCGTATATGACACCTATTACCGTTATGATCGCCGCTCCAAGGACTCCTATCATGATAGATGTCCTTCCCCCAAAGAACATTATCGAAAATAAGTCCCGCCCCAAGGAGTCCGTGCCAAATAGATACTCTGTATCAGGAGCGCGATTCAATGCGTCAAGATAATACTGTGACGGATCATGGTTTGTTATAAAAGGGGCGAAAATACAACAGATTATTATTATTCCAAGGATAATTATCGATACTATCGGTTTTCCTTTATCTCTTTGAACTACCATTTAATAGTCCCCATTTCTTTCATTCTCGGGTCTATCTCCTCATTTATGGTCTGAGCGATAAAGCTTGCCGCAAATACGGCTGCTCCCGTGATAAGAACAACAACCATCAGAAGGTTATAGTCGTGGTATTTGGCGCTTTCAACAGCCAAACCACCAATGCCGGGATAATTAAACACCGATTCCACCACAACAGTTCCCCCGGTAACATGAGGAATTGATATTGCCATGATGCTGACTATGGTGGGGGCAACATTCCGGAGACAATGCTTCCAGACAATCTCTCTCCTGGTACAGCCCTTTGATTTGGCCAAGAGTACATAATCCTTCCTGACCTCGTCTAAGAGCTTGTTTCTTATCATATAGCCGTAATACCAGAGATGGCTGGCTATCATTACGATAAGAGGCAGAACCATATGAATCATACGGTTGCCCACATCATTTGCCTTGCCCACATCATAAGCCCCACTGCTGGGAAGCCAGCCCAGATTGATACTGAAAATGAGTACAAGGACCACCCCCAACCAGAAGGCCGGGGTGTAGTACAATACAGTACCCACCTTGCAAATGAGCTTATCAATGAACTTGTCCTCATGCAGGACACAGAACACAGCCAGGACTGTTGCCAGGACAAATATAACTATATATGCCGTTACTCCCAGCAAAAGAGAGTTGCCTATAAGGGGGCTAACCACGTCAATTACCGGCATCTTATATTTAAAGGAGAGTCCGAAATCACCCCCCAAGGCATTCACAAACCATCGTCCGTACTGGGTCAGGATATCCGAATCAAGTCCCAGCCGCTCTCTGGCCATTTGCTTCTCAACCTCGCTCATGGTATCCAGCTTGTCCCCGTAAAATGACTGGAGCGGATCCCCCGGAGCCAGCCTTGCCAGGCAGAAAGCTACCAGCGACAGTACAAACAACACAACAACGAATAACAATATTCTCTTTATTATCTTTTTTATGACCGGATGTTTCTTCACGATAAATCTTCCTTTAAAGCAAAAAACAGCAAGACAAGAATGAATTTACTCAACATGTCTTACTGTTCATCATCCCCGTTTTGTTCCTTGGGAGATTGTATCATCTTTCATTTTTGTATATAAGCCCCTGTAGGGGATATTTTTTTAAAAAAAGGAAGAGACAGGGATCATGTCATTGGCCTCTGTCTCTTTCTATATGGAAGGTAAATTTTAAAATAAGAACGATTTATTAATCGAACTATCTATGATTATACCTATAGATAATCCCTCCACAAGCCCCGTGGGGGGATATTTTAGGGATATTTTTTTAAAAATATTTTCAGTCCGGTGACAGTTTTTTGACCTTTAGAAGAAACAGCGCCGTAAATGTGCCTCCCGCCACGATCCATGAAGCGATATATATCCATACTATGCACTCCATAGTTCCAAACATGGGCAGGATAAACCATATTGAGAATACTCTCAGAAGACATATGGTTGTTACGGTTGTTATCATTGAAAGAAAAGTGTGTCCCAAACCACAGGTCACCCCGGAAAATGCCTCTGCAAACGAATAAAAGAAATAGAACGGACACATCATGGACATATACTTTACTACCAAAGGAAGGATTTCTCCCGCATCCTTTGATGAGATAAACCATGTTCCGAAGAATCCGGAACCGAGGAACAATACAAGGCTAATGAAAGCTACTGTTCCGGCGGACATCAGAGTCCCCGATATGGCGCCTTTCTTTACACGTTCAGGCTGGCCGGCGCCCAGATTCTGGGCTGTGTATGTGGTAAGGGCCGGTGACATGGAATCAGCAACAAGCCAGATCAGGAGATCCAGCTTTCCGCAGATCCCCCATGCCGCAATGGCATCAGTGCCCATTGTGTTAACACTTGCCTGTATTATTGAATTAGCTATGGGAAAAAGAATAGACTGTATGCCAAGTGGAAGTCCCTTCCTCAGGAGTTCTCCGATACGATCCGTGGGGAATCCTCCTTCATCACGTTTGATCAGGTCTCCCTCCATGGATCTGTTAAGAAGATAAAGAACTGCCACAGCGCTTATGATCTGTGCCGCAACGGTAGCTATTCCGGCACCGGCAACACCCATCCCGAATACTCCTACCAACAGAAGATCACCTGTGATATTAACTGCGCAGCAAAGAATAAGAACGTAGAGCGGACGCTTCGTATCACCGAATGCACGGAGTATTCCCGCTGTCATATTGTAAAGGACCATTGACCATATACCGCCGAAGAAAATGGTGGTATACACAGTTGTAGGCTCAAGTATGTCTGCCGGTATGGACATTACCCCCATGAGCCATGGCGTGATAAAGATACCCACTACGGTGAAAACCACTCCCAGGATAATACCCACTGTCAGCGCCGCATGAACCGATTTTTTCAGATTCCTTTTATCTTTCGCTCCGAAAGCCCGTGATATAAGGATGGTGGCGCCTGCCGAGATACCATTCATGAAATTAAGTGGGAATCTGAAAAGAGTGGCAACGGAATTGATCGCGGCAAGACCTACTTTACCCGCATACTGTCCCACTATAATGGAATCGGTCATTGTATAAAGCTGCTGTATAAGATTCCCCAGCATCATGGGGATTATAAACATGAGTATTGCCGTGGTTATATTACCTGATGTAAGATCAACCGTGCCCTTTTTTGTTCCGCCCGACAAGTAATTATCCTCCGTATCTTTGCGACTATGATTGCTCCTGCTTTACTGCCCTGATACATAAAGAATTATAATTATGCCGGGTATCTGCGCAACCCCCCTGGGGGGATAATTATTTTTAAAAAGGAGACAGGGGTCAAAAGGAGACAGGGGTCAGATTCCTGTCTCCCGTTTTTCAGGGAGACCGGAGTCTGACCCTCTGTCTCCTTTTTTTTAATTCACCTATCAAAACGGTTGTATTTCGGGTAAGAATGTGCTATCATAATCCAAAGCGGTTTTAAATATATATTTTTATTACGCTATTACGGAGGTGCGATACATGACTATAGAAGAAATGAAGAAAAGAAAAAAAGAACTGGGCTATTCAAACAAGATGATATCGGAGCTTTCCGGAGTGCCCTTAGGCACCATTCAAAAGGTGTTCAGCGGTGAGACTTCTTCACCCAGACACGACACCATCAAGGCATTGACAGAGGTTCTCTCTTCCGATTATATGATGGTTAACGAGCCGGAACCTGTGTATGGGACTTCGCCGAGAAAACCGCCCTATGAGTATTCCGGAGAAAGGACCATAGCGGAATACGAGGCCCTACCTGAGGGAACCAGGGTAGAGCTTATAGATGGTAAGTTTTATGACATGGCGGGACCGACCACTATTCATCAAACCTTGATTGCCAAGCTTGTATCCATCTTTGAGCATCACGTGGAAAAAAACAATGGACGGTGTATTCCCATGCCTGCGCCAACAGATGTACAGTTGAAAAAAGATGAGCCTACCATTCTCCAGCCTGATGTTGTAGTGGTATGCGACAGAGATAAAATCAAGCGAAAGAGGATCATAGGTGCTCCGGATCTGGTTATCGAGATCGTTTCCCCGAATTACGCTTCAAAGGATGTGCTTATTAAGTACTTAAAATACAAAGAAGCAGGAGTTCGTGAATACTGGATCATTTTCCCGGAAGAAAAGACTATCATGGTATACGATTTTGCAAAATCCCCTGACCCGATGCATTTTTCTTTCGAAGACAGTGTTCCCGTGGGCATCTGGGACGGGGAATGCCTTGTTGATTTTAAACAAATATATGAACAGATAGAGTTTATGTATATGCTGGAGGATGAATAACAAAAAGGAGACAGGGGTCAGACCCCTGTCTCCTTTTCTGACATTATCACCTTATGATTTCAATTCAAACTTGTCTACCAGCTCTTTCAGATACTTGGCGTGATTGCTCATTTCGTAGCTAAGTGCCAGTGATTCCTCAGATGTGGCTGCATTATTCTGACCGGCAGATGCGATCTGGCCGATATCGGTGGACATGCCCTTAACGGAATCGGCATGAACAGTGGAATCATCTGCGATGGTCTTAACCTTATCGGCTATTCCCTGAACCTCGGAAACCATTTTGCCGAGCTCCTCGGCTGTAGAGTTAGCCACCGTGATACCTGTGTTGACATTATGCAGTGATGTATTGATCAGTTCGGCAGTGCTCTGGGCCGCCTGAGCCGTCTGGCCCGCCAGCTGCGATACTTCGGAAGCAACAACCGCGAAGCCCTTTCCTGCCTCACCTGCCCTGGCAGCCTCAATGCTGGCATTAAGTGACAGCAGATTGGTCTGGGATGCAATGCTGTTGATGGTATCGATGATCTTGGAGATCTCCCTTGAAGAATCGGATATGGCGTTCATTGCATCCACAACTTCCTGCATCTTCCTGTCTCCTGCAACGATGTTCTCGGCAACGATGGTAGCCTCTCTTGCAATTCCTTCAGCTTCCGTGGAATTGGTATTGATCTCTTTGTTGATCTTGTTAACGTTAACTTCCAGCTCATCAACGATAAGAGCCTGATTTGTAACGGTATCCGCAAGATTCTGGCCGGCACCTGCCAACTGTTCAGATGCTTCCGAAACCATCTTGGATACCTGCATGATCTCTTGCATGGATTCTGAGATCTTCTTCGTGAAGTCTTCAACAGCAGTCTGTATATCCCTGAAATCTCCATCGAAATCTTCTTCGAAGGTTACATTAAAATTACCGTCTGCCATGGTAGACATTACTTCACTTATCTTATCTATATAGTATACTAGGGCAGAAACCGCAGCCCTGAGCCGGTCGGCAACTCTTCCGATCTCATTATCCTTATCATAGTCAATCTCAACATGAACATTTCCTTTTGCAATCTCTTCAGATGCATCGATAAGAACCTGAAGGTCTCCTTCAATTCCCTTTATAAGAGCCGAACTCTTCTTGCGGGTGATGGATACTATGATAATGAGGGCAATGATGAGAACTATAACAGCAGCCACCGTGATGGCCAGGATCAGAATATATTTGTTATGAGCCTCCGATTCTGCCAGCTTGCCCGTCTCGTCCAGGGCATCTGCCAATGTCTCTGATACGTCATTCAGAGTGGAGTTGTAATACTCCAAAGCCTCTTTGGTCTTGCCGTTCTCAACAAGGGTCAGCATTTCAAATGATGCAGTCTCCACAGCCTTCCAATCCTTCTCAAGCTCGCTGCCCAGGCTGGCGTTGTTCAGGTTCTTGGAAATGGTTCCGAAATAACCGCTGATCTTGGTGAATCGCTTCTCCAGATCTTCTCTCTGCGCAGCAGTAACCTCTTTATCGTTGGAGGACAGCGCAAAAAGCAAACGTTTATTGATCGTCTGAACATCTTTACGTATCTCCATCTGATACTTCTCAGTTACGAACTGAACATTGTAAAAGGTGTAGAGGTTAAATGCGATGACTGCAAGAAAAATGAGCATCAGAACAGAACTGATGAGAAAGGTTCTGATGGTTGAGCCGGAAAAACCATTCAAGGCACCGGCAATGGTAGTTTTGCTAGCTTTCTTTTCCATATGGACCTCCTTAAATAAAGTAAAGCCCTCCTGAATAGTTTCCTGTTGCTAATTATATATTCTCAAGTGTGTTTTGTCTATAATACAAAACATAAAAAGATTTAATAAATATCCCCCCGGGGAGGTTGTGGAAAGCCTTCTGCCCAAGTATACTACTCGTTGGACAGGAGGATTTATTATGGATTCACATCTTTTCAATGATAATGCCGGATATTGGGCAAACAGGGCTTATGGATATTCTGTCGTCAATCAGGAAGAGCTGTCGGGCATTCAGCATCTAACCTGGTCTGAGTTTCTGTCAGAAAGAATTGATGATCATTTTCCGGGAAGGACAAGAGAGAGCATAAAGATACTTGATATCGGATGCGGTCCGGGATTTATCTCCATTATACTTACCGAGCAGGGCTACTCTGTTACGGCAGCAGATCTGACGGAAGAAATGCTTGAGCATGCAAGATACAATGCCGGGACTCTTCGTGGAAGGATATCATTTGAAACGCAGAATGCACAGGATCTTTCCTTTGAAGATGGTACCTTTGACGTTGTCTTTTCAAGGAATCTCACATGGAATCTTCCCGAACCGGAAAAAGCTTATTCCGAGTGGATGAGAGTTCTTAAGAGAGACGGCCTTCTTCTTGTGTTCGATGCCAACTGGTATAACTACCTAAGGGATGACGAACTAAAGAATGCCTATGATGAGGATCGGGCCAATGTTAATGCGGCCGACTTTGAGGACTACAATATCGGAGCAGATTTTGACAAGATGGAGGATATTGCAAGACAGCTTCCCCTTACGGGTGAAAGCAGGCCTTTATGGGATATTGAGCTGCTGCGGAGCATGGGGGCTTCGAAGGCATCATTTATTGAAAATGTAGGAGACATACTGTACTCGGAGAAGGAGAAGGTTAATTACAGATCGACACCCATGTTCATGGTGGAAGCCGTTAAATAAGGAAAGGGTTATCAAAATGAGCGAATTGAATCTAATTTCCTTTGAAGAGGAATCACCGGAGATAAAAGACCGGGTAGAGAAATATTGGACCAAGAGGGCCTCGACTTTTTTTGAGCAGAGGCGGGCCGAGATTGAGAGTGATAAGGCGAATATATGGGTCGAAGGGATCCTGTCCCATATCCCGGAAGATAAAGGCATTAAGATCCTGGACGTGGGATGCGGAGCCGGATTTTTCCCTGTTATCCTTGGACGCCTGGGATATGACGTAACAGGGATCGATCTTACGGAGGAAATGATCTGTTACGCTGACAAGATGTTAGACCTGTATAATATCGACAGGACCAGGGTAAGGGTCATGCAGGGAGATGCGGAGGCTCCTGCATTTCCGGATGACTCCTTTGATGTCATCGTGACCCGTAATCTGACATGGACCCTGCCCCATCCGATAGAAGCCTATAAGCAGTGGGGGCGTATCTTAAAAAAAGGCGGGATCCTGCTGAACTTCGATGCGGAGTATGCCAAGGGGATACACTCCGGAACCGGACATAAGTACGACTCCCTGAATAATCCGGCACATGCCATGATAGGCAAGGAACTTAATGAAGAGTGCCATAAGATCTATCACATGCTTACCATAAGCTCCCTTGACAGGCCGGAATGGGACGTTGAGGTGCTTACAAATGTGGGATTTAAAGAAATAGAACTGGACAAATGTTTCTATGTCAAAGCCTTCTCCACCTGTGACCGGTTCTATATCCCGAATCATCTGTTTATGATCAAGGCAAAAAAACAATAAGAAAAGCATATTATAAAAGGAGACAGGGGTCTGGCCCCTGTCTTTTTCTTAGAACACATACTCCCACACGATCAGCGAGCCGTCTTCACCGCTTAATCCCATGGGGAACAATCTGTCCTTTCCTGTGGCATCAGTGTACATATATCCTACCGTGGGAATCGTTTCGCCGAACTCCAGTTTTTCAGAAACCGGTTTATCAGGGTTTAGCGTAGTGGGGGTATTTGCGTTTTCATATAAGAGTTCAAAATGGCCGTCATCGTCTATAAATTTGGCAGAGAGTTTGACGATGCGGAAATTCTTCACCGATTTTTTCGCTGTAAACACAACTGTCGGACCATCATTTTTCAATTCGGCGATCACGTCCGAGCTGTCTCCGGAGATCAATTCCCCGGCAGAAGACTCTTTCGTCCATTGTGACGAGCTGCTTTGCGCGGATGAGGATCGCACAGAAGATGACTGTGCTGAAGATGACTCAGAAATGCTTTGCGATGAAGAAGACTGCGCAGCAATTGTGCTTGCAGAGGATCCCTTTGATGAAGACGACGGAGCAGGATTCGCGGAACCGCAGCCGGCAACTGTATAGGAAATCATCATAAGGATCATGATCTGTGCAATTCTTTTTTTCATATGAGAACACCTCGCTTTATCTATTATTATCTTGTATTATAGCACTATTTGCTGTATTATATCCTACGGTTATTAAAATAAATCAATAAAGGATTAAAAATGTAATGAAAAAGAATTTGACTTTATCACAGATCATATCCCTGTCCGTCATGCTATTCGGCATGTTCTTCGGTGCAGGTAATCTTATATTCCCGGTATATATGGGACAGATGGCAGGAAGCAATTATCTTCCGGCCACCTTGGGATTTATCATATCAGGAGTGGCGTTGCCGATGCTGGGTCTTGTAGCGCTGGGCAAAAGCCGTTGCGAAGGACTTCACGAACTCAGTAGCAGAGTGGGTAAAGGATACGGCTTGTTTTTTACCTGCTTGCTCTACCTTACCATCGGACCCTTCTTTTCTATCCCGAGATGCGCATCCACCTCATTCTCAGCCGGAGTAGCAGCCATATTTCCCGGGGTAGATGTGACCATCCTTACCCTGATCTTTACGCTTATTTTCTTCGGACTGGCTCTTTTTATCGCATTGAAGCCCGGAGATATCCTTACATACATAGGAAAAATCTTGACGCCGGCATTCCTGATAAGCCTCGGAGTCCTTATAGTAGTGTCATTTGTTAATCCCATGGGTGATGTCGCTGCTATCGCGCCTATGGGAGACTACGCAGGCAATGCATTCCCTACCGGGATCCTGGAAGGCTATAATACCATGGATGCTCTGGCAAGCCTGGCTTTCGGTATAGTTGTGGTTCATGTTATAAGGGATCTGGGTGTAAAGGATTCTGACGCCATAGCCTCCAACACCATGAAGGCCGGTGTGATCAGCGGCCTCATCATGGCTGTGCTCTATGCCCTGATCATAGTGATGGGTGCAAGAAGCCTAGGAGCCGTTCAGATAGGGACTAACGGAAGTGAAGCGTTAAATGCCATATCAAGCCACTACTTCGGCAGATACGGCATTATCCTGCTTGTAGTCATAGTTACCCTGGCATGCTTCAAGACAGCAACCGGCCTTATCATAAGCTGTTCCCAGGCTTTTGTGGCCATGTTCCCGAAGAGTTTTTCATATAAGACCTGGGCCATTCTTTTTTCGGGGATCTCCTTCGTTATAGCCAACTTCGGATTAAATGCCATTATCAAATGGTCCGTTCCGGTGCTGATGTTCTTATATCCCCTGTCCATCACTCTCATTTTGCTGTCCTTATTCGGCAAGTTTTTTAACTACAGCAAGACGGTATACGTGTGGACCACTGTTTTTGCACTGATATCGGCGCTATTAGATCTTATAAATGCCCTGCCTCCCGAAGCTGCAGTGCTGAACCTGGGGTGGCTTACGGAATTAGCTTCAAAGTATGTTCCCTTCTACACAATAGGACTGGGCTGGATAGTGCCCAGCATCATAGGGTTTATTATAGGGCTGATACTAAACAAAGATAAATGAATTATTCTCATAAATCTCTTTGAAATCGACCATGCATTCCCCGTTCCATATCCCTACGGGAACCTTATCATCAAAGGTATATTGAACCGGTATCTCTGACTTTGTAAAATCATAAACCCATACCCTCATTTCTATCGGAAAGACTATCCAGTATTCCTTAACACCCGCGTCTCTGTACTTATTCAGTTTGATGGCGATATCTTTTGTGGCTGTAGACGGAGATATAACCTCAACGACCAGATCCGGTGCGCCTACAACCCACTTGTAATTAATCTTGTCTCTATCGCAAACCACAAATACATCAGGAATAACAACGGTTTTATCGTCCTTGTCAAGCTGAACATCCGTTGGTGCACAAAAGGGTATGCACTTCCCCCGGTTCTCGGCAACAAAATGCATTAAGCGATAATAGATATCAAGAGCAATCCTTTGGTGTAAGACCGATGGCGAAGCCATATCATATATCTTACCGTCTATAAGTTCACACCGAACATCATCCGGGAGTGCCTCGCGATCTGCGATCGTATAGTTGTCATAAGCGTGTGAAAGCCTTAAAGGCTTCACATTATATGCCGGTTCCGGCTCATTAACAGTCGTCTGCGGAGAAAGCGCCTCCTCCAAGGCCATAATAGTAGAATACCTGGGGAAAGAGGTCTCCCCGCTGAAAATCTTCTGGATAGTTCCCTCCGGCACCCCGGAAATCTCCGAAAGCATCTTGATGGAGTATCCCAGTTCTGCCTTCCTTTGTTTCATTTCCTGTATTGTCATGCCTATCGCCTCCTTGATACCATATTTCTACCGTTTACGGTGATATTATAACATGAATGATTGCTGTATGCAATTATGGACTTACCGTACAAGGCAGATTTTCGGTGCAAGAAGATCGCCTGCTTTGGGGTTGACTTTAACGCTATTTCATTTTATCATGAGATGAATTTCCGGCATTTATTTGCTGTATTCAGGGGTTTATTATGGGTTTGTTTATAGTATTTCTCCTTACGGGGATAGGTCTTGCCATGGATGCTTTTGCGGTATCCATCTGCAAGGGTCTGGGAATGAGAAAAGTCAACAAGATACAGGCTGTGGTCATAGGTCTGTTTTTCGGCGGTTTTCAGGCACTGATGCCTACTATCGGCTGGTTTCTTGGCACGGGATTTGAGCAGTACATCACCAGCATCGATCATTGGATCGCATTCGGACTGCTGGTGTTTATTGGTATTAAGATGATCGTGGAGGCATTTAAACCGGAGGATGATATCCCGGATGAGGCGATGGGTCAGCCCCTTGATATTAAAGAAATGTTCACTCTTGCAGTTGCCACCAGCATAGATGCCCTTGCAGTAGGCATATCCTTTGCATTCTTGAATTACCCCATAGGAATAGCCGCCGCCGTTATCGGTGTAACCACTTTTGTTATATCTATCGGCGGAGTATATATAGGAAACTTTTTCGGCACCAGATATAAAAAGAAGGCCGAGATCGCAGGCGGGATAATCCTTTGTCTCATTGGACTTAAGATACTCCTTGAACACTTGGGAGTACTGCCGTTTTAGATCATGGGAGAATTGATCAATGAATGAGATTTTAAAAGCTGTCATAATGCTCGTTATAGGCTTCGTTTTACTGATAAAGGGAGCCGATTTTTTCGTGGACGGAAGTGCCTCTGTGGCCAGAAGATTTCGGGTTCCTCCCATTATCATCGGCCTGACCATAGTTGCCATGGGCACTTCGTTGCCGGAGTGTGCCGTGAGTATATCGGCTTCCATTACCAATAACAATACTTTGGCCGTAAGCAATGTCACCGGCTCAAACATCTTTAACCTCATGATGGTGTGTGGTGTATGTGCCCTTTTCAGGCCGCTTCCCGTAGAGATCGGCACATTGAAAAAGGAATTCCCTTTTTCCATAGCGTGCGCAGCACTTCTGCTGGGTCTGGGATACTGGGGAATGTCCCTGGATAGGGTAGACGGGATCATATTCTGTGTGATATTTATCCTCTTCCTTCTGTGGATGGTCCGCTCTGCCATAAAAGCCCGCAAAGAGATGCCCGGGGTCGAGCATGAAGGGGAAGAAGCTGCTTTCATCCTGCCCATGTGGCAATGCGCCCTGTGCATAGTGGGCGGCGCCATAGCCATCGCTGTGGGCGGCGACTGGGTTGTAGACAGTGCCGTCACCATCGCGACTGCTTTTAACATCAGTCAGACCATCATAGGCCTTACCATTGTTGCTTTAGGGACTTCCCTGCCGGAGCTGGTGACGGGTATCGTCGCAGCCCGCAAGGGAGAAGTGGATATGGCCATGGGCAATGTCATCGGCTCCAACATTTTCAATATTCTCTTTGTTCTCGGAGCGGCATCTGTGGTAAGCCCTATCCCCTTCCTCATGGAGAATGTCTATGACATCATTATTCTCCTGGTCGTAAGCCTGCTGGTGTGGGTATACGGATGGACAAAAAAAGAGATCACCCGCATGGAAGGTCTCTCGATGGTAATAGTCTATATAGCGTATACTGTGTATATATGTATCAGATAGCGAAGGAGACAGTGACCTGTCTCCTTCATTTTATCCTTGTTTTTCCTGTTTCGCTTCTTTTTCAAGCTTCTTTTGTTTCTTGCGCTCCTTCTTCCGAGCCTGCTTGTCAGCATACATCTCTTTATCGGCACGCTCCATGGCCGCCATAAAGCTGTCCTTGGATGATGTCATATCCGTAAGTCCCAGGGATACCTGCAAGGGCTCTCCTTTAACACTGAGAAGCTTAGAGGCTTCCACCATGCGGTCAACTATCTGCTGCCCCTGATGCAGGTCATGATGAGGAAGGACTATAAGGAACTCGTCTCCTCCCGTACGGAACATGATGGCCTCATCAGGAACGCAGATCCTGAACATGGATGCCGCCAAACGGATAAACTCATCTCCTATAAGATGTCCGTATGTATCATTGATCCTTTTGAGTTCGTCGCAGTCGGCTGAAATGAGGCAAAGAGGGAACATATTGCTCTTCATCTCTTCCAGGACCCAGGAATTAAGATAACGTCTGTTAAACAAGCCGGTGAGCATATCGGTCTTGGCGTAGTTCTCCAGCTCTTTCTCCATCTTAACCCGGGCGGTAACATCATTAATGATGCCGACGATGCCCATGATCTCACCATTCTCATCCCATACCGGGCGCTTGGTGATCTCCAGGTACTCCGTAACACCGTCAATATTGTTCTCCGTGATATAACTGCAGCCCTTTCCCGTCTCCAGGATACGCTTATCCTGTTCATAGGCAAGCCGGGCATTCTCCTGATCCTTACGGACCTCCAGATCGGTCTTCCCTCTGATGGTCCAGTTGGGATCGTCACCGACCTTGATATGTCTCCAGTAATGAGTACAGAAAACGTACCTGCACTCCGTATCCTTAAACATAATGTTGGAGGGCAGCTCTCTCAAGATTCTCTCAACAAAGTTGATGTCCTCCGGAATAAACTTGCTCATATTACTTGTATGCTCCTCCGTTATAGGTGCCGCCTGTTACTACTGAAAAATGGAATATGGGCTTATCGACCCGCTTGATGCTGATCCGCATATGGGGCATGCCTGCCGGGCAGAAGATAAGGCTGCTCTTGGTCAGGATATGATGCTCCCCGTTAATGGTAACGTCAAGCTCCGCATGAAGGTTGTAAGGATCGTCCGGGTCGCAACCGAAGAAACCTATTATCTCATCATCATCATGCTGATGCTCTTCAAATACAGGGTCTTTCTCAGGCACTGCATAATACCACGCCGTATTCATCTGAAAAGCACCGGGGCATACGTTCTTATCTATCCAAAGGATCCTGTGGGAGAACTTCTTATACATCTCCTGAAACTCCGGTGTACCGGTCTGAGGCGCCTGAAGATCCTGGATAATATATTTGCCGTATTCACCCTCGTTGTTCATATAAGTCTTGTCCATATAACCCTCTCCTTTCAAGCCTGTATCACATGAATAATATCTTTTGTCAACGGAGTCCCCATAATCCGCTCTTATATAAAATTATAGTTTATCCCCTTGATATTTACAATCACATATCGTGATTTAATTAATTCTTCATAAACAGGTTCCCATCAGAAACCGTGACCGCCGCCTCCGCCTGAGAAGCCGCCGCCTCCGCCACCGCCTGAGAAGCCACCGCCTCCGCCTGAGAAGCCGTGACCGCCGCCTCCGCCTGAAGATTCAACATGTCTGGTCTTTTTCTCCGAAAGCACTATCATTGCTTTGGGCTCACCGATCTCGAACTTCTTCTCCGCAGTCTCGTCAAAGACATTGCTCTCTCCGGATTTCCTTATCCTTGTCCTGAAGTTGGCTATCATAAATACAAGTATCAGGGCAAATGCCATGGAAAGAAGGGCATTGCACAAATGCTTCATGGGCTCAGGGATCATTCCGCCCGCAAGGATGGTACCGATCTGATCAAAGACCTTGGCGGCGCAGTCATAATACTTCTTCTTCGACGCCAGCCGGTATACATTATCCGTTATGGTGTCTGCCTTGCTCCTTGTGACGGTGCTGTATATCCTGCCGCCGGAGTAAATGAATATCTGCCGGTTATCCATGTCAATGAGGAAGAGAGTCCCGCTGGTCAGGCCGATAAGCTCCTTATATCTCTTCTCCGCATACCGGTCTGCAGAGGTGGAGTTCTTGTTAATGGTGACAAATGCCACGCTGCCGTACTGGGTTATGGGCTGCATGTGAGCCACCAATGCCTGTCTCTCCTGGTCTGTAAGGAGGTTTGCGCCATCTTCTACGTAGATCTTCCCGGTCCCGGAGTTCTGATCGTTTGCGGTAGCGGTGATCTCATTTACAAAGTCCACTGCCACAGGGGCGAACATCACCACAACTGCTGCAATGGCAGCCAGTACCCAAACAAATGCCGGGGCTTTTTTAAGCTTCTTTATAAAGCTGTTCGTATTCTGCTTCTTCGGCTTTTGAGCCTGTTTTTTCTTTTTCTTTGCCACGATCATTCACCCCCTCTTTTCTCAGTAAACAGGGGGATGTCCCTCATGGTGTAACGGTTCTGGATCCTTACTACGTCAAAGGCCGTAAGGACGATCATTATAATGGAAAATATGGCTGCCGTGTAGAAGGCCATATCATTCACAGTTCCGATGCCGTATACATATGCTCCCAGCACCATGGCGGCAATGGGTTTTATCAGGGTCAGTATCTTCCGGTAAATGGGCGCTTTTTTTACCTTGACCCCGAGACCCCGGGTAGAAGATCCCGAACGGGCGGCGGAAATGAACAGCACCGCTATGGCTACCGGAAAAAAAGCTATCCCCACAAAGCCGAATATAGGTATGTCTTCGGAAATGGCTCCGATCAATCCTGTGACAAAGAGTATAAGCACTACTTTGAGTACCAGATGGGAGTTCTTTCCCTTGTTCTTCTTACGAGCCTTGTCCTGTACCTTGTCCACATCCACCCCGGTGTAGCCGGCATCATCATAATGCATGATCCGGCGATGGGTATCATTAAGAAGGTTGTTGGCAACTAAGAAGGCCACAAACGACAGGAATGTTGTGGCGAAGAGCATTTTCCCCGGTGTAAGGGTAAGAAAAATGTTCAGTATCACGGAGAAGAGCGCTGCAATGATAAGGCTTACCCCCAGGTATTTCTTAAAGTCAATGGGGATATCCACAACCAGCTCGCCGGTGTCGCCGTTTACCGCAGCGTAATTGATCCTCTTCTTGTTCCTGTAGGAGAGGAACCACACCGGGAGCAGGGACGAGAAGTACTCTCCCTTCAGTTCATAGTTATTGACTATGTCCGATGAATCGAAATCCACGTTATGGATATTCATCTTGCCGTCCTTTACCACAGACTGCTTGATGACATTGGCGTATTTATCCGCATAGAGCTCTGCCGGAACGTCACTGCTGTCCGCATAGTATCCGGCAAGATATGGCTCCTTGAATTGTTTAAGTTTCTTTTTCGTAAAGGGGCAAAGCGCCCGGCTCATGTTATCCGGAAATGAGCTGGAAGCGTCTACTGGGATAAAATCATACTCTGCCTTGATGGGAGCTTCCTCCACCCTGTATGTCCGAAAGACGTCGTATTTCTTTCCATGCTCCCTCTCTACGGTGTTGGAGGTTCCCTCTCCCGTATACTTGATGTCGTAGCTGTATCTCAACAGGTGGAAGGGCATATAGATACCGCGGAATTTCTCCACTGTGGCATCCTCGTCCATCCATTTTGGCGCCAGAAGGATGCTGTCAACCCGGTCCCTGTAGATCCGTGCCGCCTCCTCCTTCTGAACTGAGAAAGGTATGATATAATCCGGCTTCTTCTCCTGTACTATGCGGTTCCGCAACAGAACCGAGGATCCGCAGTAGCTGCAGAAGGTGGCCATGGTAGTGTCTGTGCTGTAGATCACCGCGCCGCACTGGGTGCAGGAAAGCTCATTGGTGACGTAGTAGCCCTCTTTGGTCTGGGCCCTCTCGTAGTCTTCAATGGTTATGGTGCTGCCGCAGTATTCGCACTGCATGGACTGCTGATCCGGATCGAATGATATGTCTGCCCCGCAGTGGGGGCATCGGAATGCAACCATTTTGTTCCTCCAAATCTTTTATTTATTCCTCATTTTCACGTGCTACCAGATTCTCTGCCCCGAAGATCTTACGGAGCTTGGGCTTCTCGATCTTGCCGGTGGCATTTCTGGGGATATCGGCAAATATAACTTCCTTCGGTCTCTTGTAACGCTGCATTCCCAGACAGAACTCGTCGATCTCTTCTCTGGTGCAGGTCATGCCCTCCTTGATCTCGATAATGGCAGCGGTCTTCTCCCCGTTACGCTTGTCGGGAAGGCCGATGACAGCCACATCCTTGACCTTGTCGAACTTGCGGATGAAATTCTCGATCTCCACGGGATAGATGTTCTCGCCACCGGAAATGATGACATCCTTCTTACGGTCAACAAGGAAATAAAAACCGTCTTCGTCCTGCTTAGCCATGTCTCCCGTAAGAAGCCAGCCGTCTTTTAATACTTCCGCGGTGGCCTCTTCGTTATTGTAATAGCAGGTCATGACTCCGGGACCCTTTACACAAAGTTCTCCGACCTCGCCCTGCTTAACCTCTTGGCCGTTGTCAGCGATGATCTTGCATTCCCAGCGGTATCCCGGAATACCGATGGCGCCTACCTTGTGGATATTCTCCACTCCCAGATGAACGCACCCGGGACCTGTGGACTCGGAGAGACCGTAGTTGGTATCATAATCATGATCCGGGAAGTAAGTCTTCCATCTCTTGATAAGTGAGGGCGGCACGGGCTGGGCGCCGATGTGCATGAGCCTCCACTGCTTAGTCTCGTAAGTCTCAAGGGAAATGTCTCCCCGATCCAAGGCATCCAGTATATCCTGACACCAGGGGACCAAAAGCCATACTATGGTGCAGTTCTCATTTGATACGGCAGACATGATATCTTCAGGCGACGTTCCCTTTAAGAGAACAGCCCTGCTGCCTGCCACCAGGGATCCCATCCAGTGGAACTTGGCCCCGGTGTGATACAGGGGCGGAATGCAAAGGAAGCAGTCACCTCTTCCGGTACTGTGGTGCTTTTGCTCCATCTGAGCCGCCTGAGTAAGGCTCTGGTGCTTATGAAGGATCGCTTTGGGAAAACCGGTGGTACCGGATGAAAAGTAAATGGCGCCGTAATCGTCCTCGTAAATGGGCACATTAGGAGGCATGGAGGAGCAGTTGGCCACCATCTCCAGATAGCTTTCCGCGAAGCTGGGGCAGTTATCTCCCACATAGATAAGAAGCCTGTTTTTCATAAGTTTCTCCGCGTTCTGCTCTATACGTCCTATAAATTCCGGTCCGAACACGATGATATCCACTTCCGCCAGTTCGGCACAGTATAATATCTCGTCAGCATCATATCTGAAATTAAAAGGCACTGCGATACAGCCCGCCTTCAATACTCCGAAATAAATGGGCAGCCACTCCAGGCAGTTATACATGATGATGGCTACCTTCTGGCCCTTCCTCATGCCTCTGGCCAGGATCATATTGGCGAAGCGGTTGGCTTTCTCGTCAAATACGCTCCAGGTGATCTCCCGGCGGTAGGGTTCCTCACTGGTGGGCTGCATCAGCTCGTACTCCCTCCAGGTGATCCTCCTGGTCTCCTTCTCCCCCGGGTTAAGCTCCACCAGAGCAACCTCGTTAGGATATTGTCTCGCATTTCTCTCAAGATATTCTATAACAGGCATGATAGCAGTCCTTTCTTTTAAGTCACTTTCTCGCTTTAAAGTGTAACGCTTTAAATCGTCCCACTAACTTAAAATTGTACCACGGGACAACCTCAAATACAAGAGGAGACGGAAAGGGACGGGGGCATACGCCTGCCTCCTCCTTGCTTATTTTTATTATTGTGCTATACTTTACTTCACAATATTGTTTTTTGTGAAAGGAGAATGGTGATATGGCTAACAAGTACGCAGGAACTAAGACTGAAAAGAACTTACTGGAGGCCTTTGCGGGGGAGTCCCAGGCAAGAAACAAGTACACATATTTTGCTTCCAAGGCAAAAAAAGAGGGATACGAGCAGATATCCGCCCTCTTCCTTAAGACGGCTGACAATGAGAAGGAACATGCGAAAATGTGGTTCAAGGAGCTGGAAGGCATCGGTGATACTGCAGAGAACCTTAAGGCTGCAGCTGACGGTGAAAACTTCGAGTGGACCGATATGTATGAAGGCTTCGCAAAGACCGCCGAGGAAGAAGGTTTCCCGGAACTGGCTAAGAAATTCCGCCTGGTAGCTGCCATCGAGAAGCACCATGAGGAGAGATACCGTGCACTCCTTAAGAACGTTGAAGCTCAGGAAGTATTCAAGAAGAGCGAAGTCAAGGTATGGGAGTGCAGGAACTGCGGACATATCGTTGTTGGAGAGAAGGCTCCCGATGTATGTCCCACATGCGACCACCCACAGGCATATTTCGAAGTTAACGCAGAAAACTATTAAAACATATGATCATACATTAGATAAGACAGGGGACCGTCCCCTGTCTTATCCTGATATTATTCGTTACTTTTTCTTCTTGGAAGTAACTGTTATCTTGCAGGTACCGAACTGTCCGCTGCCGTCTGTAGCAAACGCGGTCACATAAGCTTCTCCTGCAGCTTTTCCCTTGACATTTCCGTTCTTGTCAACGGTAACCTTAGAAGGATCGGATGTCTCCCATCTAAGTTTCTTGTTGGCCGCATTGGAGGGCTTGATGGTAGCCTTCAGTTTTGCCTTTTTCCCTACTGCAACCTTAGTATCCTTGAGAGTAATGGATTTAATCCTGACAAGTTCCACCTTAACCTTAACTGACTGGCTTGCTCCGCCGCCGTCTGCAGCAGTTGCGGTAATGGTCACAGTACCCTCTTTCTTGCCTTTCACTACACCCTTCTGGGTCACGGAAGCGATATTGGGGTCGCTGGACTCCCATATGAGCTTCTTATTGGCTGCCTTGGTGGGCTTAACGGTGGCCTTTATGGTAACCGTGCCCTTCAGCTTTTTAATGGTATAGGATTTCTTGTCAAATTTAATGCTGGTAACCAGCTTAGCCGTAGTTACTGTTACCTTGCATGTTGCCACTACCTTGTTCTTTATGTTCTTTACTCTGATCTCGGCTTTCCCGTTGGCTAATGCCTTAACCAAACCGGTCTGGTCAACTGTTGCAACCCCGGGTTTACTGCTCTCCCAGGTAATGTATGCTCCTTTAGGCTTAACTGTGGCCGTGAGCTTGCCGGTGGTGCCCTTGTTCATCTTCAAGGATGTGGGCTTTAATGTGACAGTTGCCGGATTGGGATCCGGAACAGTTGCCGTAAATGTTGCCTTTTTTCCACCGTCTGCCGTGGTTGCCGTAATGGTTGTGGTTCCCGGTTTTAAAGCCTTGACCGTAGCCTTAAGGGGATTGCCGCTGACCGGAGTTACCGTTGCAACAGCCGTGTTGGAACTGGTCCAGTTAACCGTCTTAATGGTGGCATCGGCAGGACTTATGGTAGCAGTCAGGGTTACCGGGGTATTGATCTCCACAAGACCGGAGGTCTTATCAAGTTTAATGCCGGTAACGTCGACGTTGTTGACGGTAACTTTACATGTTGCAGTATAACCGCCATCTGCCGTAGTGACGATAATGTTTGTTGATCCCTTTTTAAGGGCAGTAACCGTGGCTTTTAAACCATTAGATGTTACCTTTGCAACACTCGCATCGGTGCTTCTCCAGGAAACATTCTGGTTCCCGGCATAGGTTGGATTAAGGGTTGCCGTCAGTTCCACTGACGGATTTCTTCCCATAGTAAGGGTAGCACTGGTCTGACTCAGCGAAACACCCTTAACCGGAGTAAGTTCAACAGGGGCACTTGCATAATCAGTCAGTTTAATATTTTCTTCGCGATTGTGTACCTTCTCTGCAAAGAAATATATGTGACGTCCTGTCAGATCACAGCCGGAGATATCAAATGAAGGCTCTCCGGAAAGAGTATTTGTCGCTTTTGTAAAATATCCTCTAATCTTGGCATTCGGATCATTATAAGCCCCTTCTGTAACTATCACAGAGATATGATCAAAACTTCCGCCGGCTGTATAGGGAATAGTTAATAAATTCCCCGATATTGTCGGGCTTTTTCCACTCTGAAGCTGTGCGGTTATTGAACTGTCTTTTACCGTGAGCTTGTACTCACCTTTGTTCGACCCATCAGTTTCTTTAATCCTTGTGGCAAACAAAACCTTTGAAAGGTCAATATTAAAAGCCGGGCTTATGCCTGGTCCAAATTTTTGATTACTTATATCAGCATCAGGATAATAGGTTTGGTCCGCATAGTATGCTCCAATGTGACCCTCATAATATAAACAAGCTACAGGTCCATCGGATAAAGGGCTTCTCAACCACCAGTGTCTGTAATGATCAAAGGCCGTTTCATACTCTGTTTCAGAACCGGCAGTCCCATAATTACACAGCTTTTTTCGATTATTTACATAGGAAACCCCATTAGAATATCCATAGTTCCTATTTGTCGCCTCCTGTCCGTCCAGCAGAAAAACAGTGTCCTCATTCAGAGGCGCATAAAAAATAGCTGGGTTATCCAAAGATCCCGAAGTATCGCTATTTCTTGTACTCTTTGCTATAGCATTTCTCTCTGCAGGAGAAAAATAAGAATCGTCTAAAAGAAAGGCAGCCGAATTAAGCTTTGCTTTAATGCTGCTGTCCTTCCATACATTTGTAAGCGGAACATGGTCATCAAACTTATCCTTCCATAACACCCAGTCACAGTCAAGGAGCATGGTCTTTCCGCCGTAATCTTCTGTATATGGCGCAAGGACACGATATTTTATCGGTTCCTTAGCATGGGCGTTCCCGAGATAATCTTTATCATATTGTCCGAACCATACATAGCTTCCGGTCCATACTGCATCTTTATTAGCCGGAGCAGTCGGAGCATCAATACCGCTCGTTCCCAATGTAGTATTAGTTGCACTCTTCGTAAACTCTACGTCAGCATGCACCATAGCCGGGTTCGCTATCCCTCCCATAAGGGTCAGGGCCATGGAAAACGCCGTTATATTGGTGATGGCACGTTTGATCAGGCCTCTCTCATTATTCTTTCTCATTCTTTTCATTCACTCCTCTTCATTTCCGTAAATTATTAAACTACCCCGGGAAAGTCGTCCATGGCTTTCCCCACGCCTTTTATTCTACCACAGAGTCACCCTCTCGTCACTTGTTATTTTATTTCCTGTGATGATCCTGTCACCTTTCCCCCGTATCTTTTCCCTCATTTACCCCTTATCTTCTTTAAAATATTCTTTATTGAAATATATGGTGTTGTTAAGATGAATTTAATGGTTTATAATGGATATGGTTAAAGGAGGAGGAAGATACATGCTAGCAACACTTATCCCGCTTTTTGATAATTCAATGAACGTCATTGCTTACTCCGTCTTTGCACAGAGGGAGAATCTGCTGGCCAACCCGGGCTTACTGGGCACCAGGCATCTTGATATGGCTGCGACGGTCCAGGGCTTCGAGATCGTCAACAATATGGGGATCGACTCCCTGACAGATGATCGATGCGTTTTCATTGAGGTTAACAACGTTTCCATTTTTTCGAACATAGAGGACGCATGCCACGCCAGTCCTTCAAAAGTGATCCTGCTGGCAGACAAGTCCATTGAGCCCAATGATGAGTATATCCAGAGGATGACCCAGCTAAAGGAAAGAGGGTTTTCTCTTGCCATCAAGGGCCTGGCTTATAACCAGTTTGATGAATATTCATACATGCTCAAGCT
The DNA here is from genome assembly GCA_017550165.1 of Lachnospiraceae bacterium. GTDB lineage: Bacteria > Bacillota > Clostridia > Lachnospirales > Lachnospiraceae > SIG280. The sequence goes on from JAFZQH010000030.1 coordinate 122,166, forward strand.
CATGGATTATATCCTCTTGGATCCCAAGCGCATGAACATCAATGTGGCCAAGTCTTATTTCTCCGCACATTTCCCCAATCTGAAGCTGGTTGCGGTGGATGTTAATTCCCGGGAGGAATATGAGGCGCTGACGGAGAAGGAAGGCTACGCTCTCTACGAGGGTGAGTTCTTCAGAGTTCCCATTACATCAGGTGATACCGAGGTTGCCCCCTTGAAGGCGACTTATATAGAACTTCTTAACGTGGTCAATGCTCCGGACTTCGAGCTGACGGAAGCAGCGGATGTCATTTCCAGGGATACCGCCCTCGTAATCTCCCTGCTGGAGATCGTTAACAGGATGTCCCGCAACTCTGAGATCACTTCCGTAAGACATGCTGCGGCTATGCTGGGACAGAAGGAGCTTAAGAAATGGATCAACACTGCCCTTACCAAAGAGCTTTGCGCCGACAGGCCCAGTGAGATCACCAGGCTGTCCCTGCTTCGGGCCAAATTTGCCGAGAATCTGGCCCCCGTATTCGAAAAGGCCATGTTCTCAGGAGAACTTTTCCTTATGGGACTTTTCTCCGTGCTGGACATCATCCTTGACAAGCCTATGGAAGAAGCCCTTTCCATGGTCCAGGTCAGCAAGGAGATCCACACCGCTCTGGTGGAGCGTAAAGGTGAATTCGCAACGGTGCTTAAGTTCATAGAGGCTTATGAGAACGCTTCATTCCAGGAAGCATCCAGACAGATGATGCTGCTCCAGATCAGTGATGACAAGGTCTACACCGCCTATGTTGATGTACTGAAATGGTACAGCGATATGTTCCTTAAGTAAGATAACAGCGAGTTTTTCAGGGGTCCGGCAGTGACCCCTTTTTTTTATCTGCAAAAGAGTGTATAATGTAGGGCACGGGGGGGAGTAATTTGAATAACAAAACCAGATTTCATTCTATTTCCAGAAGGCTGCCCATAACCATAGCAGTCAGTTTTCTGATCTTGATCGCTATTTTCGTATCTGTTACCTATATTCACGTTGAAAAGCGTATGATCGAAGAGTACCGCCGGATGGCCGACGGTGTCACCAATCTTATGATAGCGGACCTGGATCCGGATAAGATGGATTATTATATCGAAAAGAATTACAGTTCACCGGAGTACATGTCCATTATGAAGCACTATTACCTGCTCAAGGACAACACTCCCGATGTGTTCTATATGTATGTCTATCGTTTCTATAAGGAAGGAAATGAACCTGCAGGCACCATAATCATCGACCTGGAGGACGAGTATACCGATACCCCCAACCAGGTGAGCATAGACTGGGTCGGTGGGAAATACGAGGTTCTTGAGCCATTTGCCTCCAAGATCGATGAACTGATCGGAAGCCCTGATCCCGTATATGAGACGGCTTTTTCCGAAGAAGACGGCTATCTTCTTTCCTTTGCTAAACCCATTTTCAATAAGGAAGGCAAATACGTGGCCAGTGCATGCGTGGATTTTTCCATGCAGGAGCTTCACGGCCAGAATATCCGGTTTATCATCACACTGGCCGCCATCCTGTTAGCAGCAGGCCTGATCATCCTGATCCTTTCCATAGCTGTCCTTAGGCATATGGTCACCACCCCGCTGCTGGCCATTTCCGACACTGTCTCCGGCTTTAAGTATGATACCGAGGAGGATCGAAAGGAGAATCTTGAGAAGCTTCAAGGCCTGAACCTTCATTCCCGTAACGAGATCGGGACCCTCTATGATGCTCTGCTGACAGCCGAAAAGGACAGTTCCTATTACATGAGCAATTACATCAAGGCTGAGGATGAGATCAGTGTCAAGAACGAGACCATCCACACCCTGGGCAACCTGGCCCTGCGGGACGAAATGACCAATGTGGGCAACAAAGCCGCATTTACCTCCCAGATCACCGACATCCGGGACGATGATGAATACGGTATTGTCCTTATGGACGCCAATAACCTGAAGATGATAAATGATAACTACGGCCATGATGCCGGAGATGAGTACATTAAAGGCTGCTGTGATATATTATGCAGCGTGTTCTCCCATTCTCCGGTGTTCAGGATCGGCGGCGACGAATTTGCCGTGATCCTTAAAGGCCGCGACTATAACGAGCGCCACGAACTGGTGGATAAGATCAGAGCCAGATTTGAAGAGACATGGGCAGCAAATGAAGATGATCCCGTCCACAGATATTCTGCCTCAATAGGTATCGCCGACTCTACCAGTTGCAGAAGTCCCAGAGAGACCATTAAGACCGCGGATGATAACATGTACGAAGATAAGAAGGCATTTAAGGAGAAGTATGGAAGCTACAGATAAACCCTCAAAAAACATATCCGTCCTTGATGAATACTCTAATAAGGTCTTCAAGTTAGTCCTCCTGATCGTGCCCATATTCTTTATATGCGGTAATATAACCATGACCATTTTGCACTATAACGGCAGCTACCCGGATATCAACGATATCGCCCTGTGGTGCGCCAATACGGTGGATGTCTGTTATATGGCCATTGCCATTTACCTTATAAAGACCAGCTATGATGAGGCCGGTTTTCTTATCCCGCGCAAGCTCAAAGCGGCCAAGATGATCCTGATGTTCATGGTAGTACTGCAATGGAACATGAACTCATATATATGTCCTTTTACGGATTTCTGGGCCTATGCCCCCCTCTTTGTCATAGTTGTGGCCTTTTTCTTTGATATGAGGCTTGTCGGCCTGACAACAATGCTGATCATTGTATCCCTGCTGATCTCATGGGGGATCAACGGTAACCGGCTTCTTCCGGCACATGACCCGTTTTTCACTCTCAACCTTATATTCCGCGGTGTCTGTCTGGTCTTCACCCTCCTGTCCGTTAACATAGTGACCTGGTTTGGTAAGGTCTTCATCATCGAAGCGGTGGCTTTCCGTGAGAAAGAGCGGGAGATGCGGGAGATTTCCATGGAATACGAAAGAGAAGTCCGTATGAAGTCCGATTTCCTTGCAAATATGTCCCACGAGATAAGGACTCCCATGAATGCGGTCATCGGTATGGCTGAGATCGCCATGCGGGAAAACCTGCCTCCCAATGCCGTTGACTGTCTGACCCAGATCCAGAAATCCGGCCGCAACCTCCTTAACATCATTAATGATATCCTTGATTTTTCCAAGATAGAATCAGGGAAAATGGAAATCGTCCCGGAGAGATATGAACCCTCAAGTGAATTGAACGATATCTCTAACGTGCTGGCCACAAGGGTCGGCGATAAGAATTTGAAGCTGTATTTCATCGTTGATCCTGACATTCCCCATGCCCTGGAGGGTGATGCCATGCGTATCCGCCAGGTTATCATCAATCTTGCCAACAATGCCATCAAATTTACTCAGGAAGGCAGCGTAGGAGTTACAGTAACCTGTGAAAACAAAGGAGAAGATGAAGTATCCCTGACTTTCCACATCAAGGATACGGGTATCGGGATCATGGAAGAGGATGTTGAGAAGATATTTACCAGCTTCCAGCAGGTGGATTCCCGCAGGAACAGATCTGTTGAGGGCACAGGTCTGGGCCTTGCCATATCCAAGCGTCTGGTAGAGGCCATGGGAGGGTCCATCGGTCTGGAGACCAAGTACGGAGAAGGATCAGATTTCTGGTTTACTATTCCCCAAAAGGTATTGGATCCTCAGCCTGATATTAAGATCACAGATCAATTCTGGAGAAGGGGTCTGGTGATCAATGACGATCCTCCAAGGGTCGGGCTCTTCAAAGATATTCTGGAGAATATCGGCATGTCAGTGGAGATCATGACCGATACCGGTGGGTATAGACCTGCCACCGGGTACAAGGATTATCTCTTCTTTGATTACAGGCGCTATACGGAGGGTATTCACGAATTCCTTGAAGACAATCCGGATGTGACGGGAATTGCCCTCATTGAATTCAATTCCTCATTTAAATCAGATCTCCCCAATCTGCGCACGCTGCGGCGCCCTGTAGCAACGCCTAAGATAGAGCGGCTTCTCTTTGAGGACAAGGAGACCGACGGCCCCGCATTTGATGTTGAAGAGGCTTATTCCGCCAACTTTACGGCACCGAACGCCAAGATCCTTATCGTTGACGATAACGAGATCAATATCGCCATTACAGAAGGGCTGCTTTCTCTCCTGAATATGAATGTGGATTCCGCCATGAGCGGAAAAGAGGCCATAGATAAGATAGGCCGGGAGGACTATGATATTGTGCTGATGGATCACATGATGCCTGAGATGGACGGTGTGGACGCCACCAAGATCATCCGCCGGACCAAGAGCGAGGATGAGCTGGTGATCATTGCCCTGTCGGCCAATGCCATAGCAGAAGCCCAGAAGATGTTCCTGGAGTCGGGCATGAACGATTTCGTTGCAAAACCCATAGACATCAAAGTTCTGGTATCAAAGATCAAGAAGTGGCTTCCTGAAGAAAAGATTGTAAAAGGGTCTCAATGAATGAGGCAGGGGTTTGATCCCCTGCCTCTGCTGTTGGTCATTTTATTTCAGTTTAAGTGATTCGATAAATGCCTTGCCTTCACCGTCTGTGTAGGTAACCTTCTCATCGTCTTTAAGCTTGTTATTGAAGCCTATCTCAACGTATGCTGTCTCTTTTCCTTCGGAAAGATATGCGGTTACCAGATATGTCCTGTCATTGTAATCATCCTTGATGGTCAGGGTCTGGAATTCGTAATTACCGATCTTAACCTTCTCGCCGTCTTTTCTCTCGGCCTTGCCTGAGTTGCCGTGCATTCTGTAGCACTCATTGGCTGCTTCCTCGATGGTCTCAAGCTTCTTTGCCTTTCCTGTGGATGAAAGCTCGGGGCCTACCATACGTGTGGTTGATACTTCGAAGATGATAGCGCCTGTGCTCTTCTTGCCCATGTGCATTACTACGCTTCCGGTTGAGCCGCTTGCGTTGTAGGTATATACTTCCCACTTAATGCCTTCGGGAACCTTGAAATCCGCATATCTGCATGACAGCTCTGAGGGGCCGTCGCCCTTAAGGCCTTTCTTGAATTCCCCGTCATCAGCTGCTGAGCTGGCTGCTGCGGAGCTTCCTGCTGCTGAACTTGCTGCCGCTGAACTAGCCGCTGCTGAGCTTACTGCTGCTGAGCTGGCTGCTGCCGAGCTTCCTGCTGCAGAACTCTTAGCTGCTGAACTTCCTGATCCGCCACTGCCACCGCAGGCTGTCAGTAAACCTGTAGCCAGAACAGCTGATAATGCCAATACTGCTATCTTCTTTCTCATTTCATAAACTCCTTTCCCTCGTTTGGTCATCCTCATGACCAAAGTACTACCCTATCAGTATTGCACATTTGTTCCGAAAGAACAAGCATTGTTTTTCAGATGTGCCAAGGGACGGTTTAAGACAGGGGACGGTTCTCTGTCTTATGGCTCGATTGCCCGCAATCGAGCCGCACGGAGAGATTGCTAGTGACTAGAAGAAGACAGAGAACCGTCCCCTGTCTTAAACCGTCCCCCTGTCACATCTTGACAGACAATGCCCTTTGGAGTAGTGTATGTACTCGAAAAGGAGAATCTCTTAATATGCAGATCAGAAGAATGACATCCATCGCACTGGTAACGGCTGTGATGTGCCTTATCAGTCCCTTTATGATATATATACCCGTAAGCCCTGTCCCTGTTTCATTTTCGGTGTTTACCGTATTTATTGCGGTCTATGTGCTGGATATGAGAGACGGTCTCATTGCCTGTGGTCTTTATGTACTGCTGGGGCTGGTGGGTCTGCCTGTGTTCTCGGGTTTTACGGGTGGAGCCGGTAAGCTTCTGGGGCCTACGGGAGGATATATTATCGGGTATTTTCTGATTATCCTTATAGCATCCCCTCTTGTCCATCGCACTGCTGATCTGCGGTTACACGGCCTGGCCCTGATAGCCGGGGTTGCCGCCTGCTATGCCTTGGGAACACTGTGGCTGGCCATTTCCACCGGATTATCCTTTGATAAGGCTCTCCTTGCCGGAGTTATACCTTTTATCCCTGCAGACCTTGTGAAGACAGCTGCCATTCTGGTGGCCGGACCACAGCTGAAGCGAGCTATCTACTCTTCTTGACAGAATCCTATAATAGGACTAATATATAGGCATAAAAGAGCTACCGAGTAAGCGGTTAGCCTTTGATGGTTTTAGTTACAAAATAACCACTTCGGCCATGAAGTGGTTATTTTTTTAGGTACTTACCAAAATAGATTCCCAAACTGAATACAGTCAGGGTATATCCAAGACCAGTAATAAAGTCTATTACGTCCATTGGCATCACCCCCCTCCACATTTCTCCCAATAATCAGGATTATGCTTCGGCTAACCACTTACCGCGCACGGCAGCTCGATGAATATATTAACATAATTTCTAGTTATTGTAAATACATTTTTTGTAAATAATTCCGCTTGAAGTAAACTCTCCTCCAACTTATTTCCTTCTTCTTTACTGTGCTTTTTTTCAGCGTAAGCAGCTGGCGGACATAAATAAGAATCCTGATGCTATCGGATCGCTGTTTGAGGAATATGAGAAAATCTTCAACAAACTTGACTCCGAACAGGAAAACGGCAACTTGTCAGCCCTGTCATACAGTGCTATTATAAGGTTGACACATTCAGTAGCATATAAGCTTACCATGAAGCATAGCAATGTCCAGAAGAAAGTGGGTGATTTCATGGGTGGAAAAGTACTTGATCTTCCGGAGTTTCGTATCTACGATCAGGGTGTAAATGATGGAATATCTCAGGGCAGAGCTGAGGGAATATCTCAGGGCAGAGTCGAGGGAATATCTCAGGGCAGAGCCGAGGGAGAAAAAGAACGCCAACAGCTTGCGGATGAGAATTCAAGATTAAAAGCCGAAATTGAAAGTTTAAGAAAAAATCATTTTTAAGACCCGGCGGGCTAACGCCCACCTCACAATACCCCGAACAGTTCCGTCATATCTGCATCATTTATTATCCGGTCGGTTTTTACGTCTGCGTTTTTAAGCATCTTTTCAACACTGTTTTCCAACGCTACTCCGATAAACCTGTCTGGATCTATTCCCCTAAGATTGAAAAAATAAAATGGGTTCTCATCAAAGCGGATACCTATCCCGTACATAACTGCTGCCACATGTTTACACATCATGGCCCAGTCAGGGCAGCTGCAGTTAAAAGAAATCTCCCGGGGATTAGGAAAGAGACCGCCCTCTTCGGTAAAAATGTCCTTAAGCTCCTCCGGAAACTCTCCCCGGACCAGTGTTTCCAGGCTTTCAATACGGCTTGTGCAACGGTCTATTATCTTCTGACAGTTCTCTTCCGTAAGCCTTCCTATGCGGATCTCCACCTTGTAGGGAGTCCTTCTTCGTCCCTGTACCTTGGCCATTACGTGACCATCCGTGATCTGCAGGTCTATAACCGCACCGGATCTCACATATCCTTTCCCCCGGTCCAGTCGGCTGGCATAGTCAGCATATTGTTCGAGATTGTTGCACCATGCCTGTCCCCACCAGCTTTCGCAGACAGCGCCTCTTTTTGTGGTGCATTTAACAGGATCAAAGGACTTTCCTTTATTCCCTGCACGCCTTACGCTCTCTCTGGCTCTTTCCTTAAGTTCAGCCACAGAAGGTTGTGAATAAACGGTCGTGTCATCCCAATATCTTCTCATATTAAATCTCCAGTTTCATGAGGTTCATTATTTCTTCATTGCTCATTTCCGTGATCCACTGCTCTCCGCCCCCGGCTCCTATAACATTTTCAGCCAGCTCCCTCTTTTCCCGGAGCATACGGTCGATCTTCTCCTCAATAGTCCCTGTTGCCACAAACCTGTGAACGATCACACTCTTATCCTGGCCTATCCTGTACGCACGGTCAGTTGCCTGGTTTTCCACAGCCGGATTCCACCAGCGGTCAAAATGGATCACATGATTTGCAGCAGTAAGGTTCAATCCGGTTCCTCCGGCCTTCAATGACAGGATCATAAACGGAACATATTCCTCACCGTTAAACTTATCCACCAGCTTCTGCCGGCGGGATACGGGAACCCCTCCGTGTATCACAAGACCCTCACTCTCAAATATATTTTCCAGAAATCTCTTAAGGTAAGGAATTATCTCTTTATGCAAGAATTATTTCTGCGCAAGATCTCCAATCCCCGTTGCGAACATTTTCTATTCTGCCGCATTCTTGATCTTTTTATTGATGATAACAAAGAAAATGATGGTGAAAAGCGTTGCGGCCAGGGCCCAAGTGATGGGATAGACCGCTGCAAGGGACTGGATAGTCCCGAAGACTCGTGAAAAGACAGCCAGGAGTGCAACCCTTATGACGCACTGGCTGGTGATAACGATGGCCATGGAGCTGATGGAATAGCCCATGCCTCGGATAAAGCCCCCCATGACTTCAAGGATGGGATAGATCCAATATAGGGGGAAGCTTACTCCCGCAAGAGTGATGGCCACATCTACAACACTCTGGTCCTTAATGAACCAGGTGAAAACAGTCCTGGGAGAAAGCAGGATGGCAAATGCGATACATGCAACAACCCCGCAGCCCATAGCCGCATTTATAATAGCGCCCTTGCGGATACGACGCAGCTGTCCGGCACCGTAATTCTGGCCGGAGAAAGTAGTCCCCGCCTGACCAAAGGCTACAATGGGCAGCCACAGGAGGTTTTCCACCTTGTAATAAGCCGCAAAGGCAGCAACGGAAGTCTCTCCGAAGGAATTGATATAGTACTGGACCATTACATTTGAAAAAGTGATAACGATGGTCTGCAGCCCGGTGGGAAGCCCGATCCGCAGCACAGACTTAAGGATAGCCCCGTCGATATGCAGTTTTCTCAGATCCAGCTGTAATTCCTGGCTTGGAGAAGAGGCCTTGATCCCGATGAGCAATGCTGAAAGAGCCTGAGTGATGGTGGTTGCTATGGCAACGCCTGCTACGCCCATGGGGATCCACACGATAAAAGTAAAATCAAGAAGCACATTAAGAAGCCCGCAGACAACCAGAACCCGGAAAGGAGTCTGGGAATCGCCGCTGGCTCTTACACCGCCGCATACCATGTTATAGAACACAACCATGGGAACACTGATAAGATAGATCCTGATGTATAATACGGCTTCGCCCATAACTTCTGTAGGAGTCCGGAGAATGCCGAGGATCTGCGGCGCAAAGATCTCACCTAAGATCATCACCGTCAGGCCACCGATGATACCGAACATTACGGAAGAATGAAGGGTCTTCTCTCCCTTCTCCTTATCATGGGCGCCTATGGCCTGAGCCGCCACAACGCTGGTTCCCACAGAGATGCCGGAGAACAATCCGATGGTCATGGAGATAAGAGTGGCGCTGGCACCTACCGCAGCCGCCGATGTCTTAGTAAGGAAATTCCCCACGAAAAGAAAATCAACCGTATTATATAATTGTTGAAAGATACTGCTTCCGATAAGGGGCAGGATGAACATGATCATAGGGCCTGCAATGGGACCCTGAGTCATGTCGATCATTCTTTTTTTCTTAACAACTTCACTCATTGTTTTATTCTATATTTTCTTGACGAAGAGACAACGTATTGCGTTGAGGACGGCCAGGATCATTACGCCTACGTCGGCGATGATGGCGATCCACATGTTGGCGATGCCGAGGGCTGCCAGTATGAGGCAGACAACCTTGACACCCAGCGCAAATCCGATATTCTGCTTAACAATAGCAAGGCATTTTCTTGAGATCTTGATAGCCTTGGCGATCTTTAAGGGGTCATCATCCATAAGGACGATGTCCGCAGCCTCGATGGCCGCATCAGACCCCAGAGCCCCCATGGCTATACCGATATCAGCCCTGGAAAGAACAGGAGCGTCATTGATGCCGTCACCCACAAAGGCAAGGCGATCCTTACCGGTGCACTCTGAAAGGAGTTCTTCCACGCAGTTTACCTTGTCGGCCGGCAGAAGCTCGGCGCGGAAGTCCGTAAGACCTACATCTGCAGCGACCTTCTCGGCAACAGCCCTGGCATCTCCCGTAAGCATAACGGTCTTTCTGACACCGACACTCCTTAACGCAGCCATGGCTTCCTTTGAATTCTCCTTCAGCTGGTCGGAAATAACGATATGTCCGCAGTACTCCTTATCAAGAGCAACATGTATGATAGTTCCCACATGGTGGCAGGGTTTGTATTCTATACCGAGACTGTCCATCATCTTTTCATTGCCAAGCTCCACCTCACGTCCGTCAACCTTGGCGGAAATGCCGTGCCCGCTGATCTCCTTAACGTCCGTAACCCTGGTCTGGTCTATATGTTTACCGTAAGCCTCCCTAAGACTTCTGCTTATGGGATGAGAGCTGTGGCACTCAGCCAATGCCGCATACTCCAGCAACTGATGGTCATCTAAAGGGCTGTGGTGAACAGCCGTAACCTCGAAATTACCCTTAGTGATGGTACCGGTCTTATCAAATGCAACTACCCTGACCTGTGACAGGGTCTCAAGATAATTGGAACCCTTGACAAGCACACCCTGATTGCTTGCCCCGCCGATACCCGCAAAGAAACTAAGAGGGATACTGATAACAACAGCGCAGGGACAGCTTATTACAAGGAAGGTACATGCACGCAGTACCCAGTCTCCCCAGAGGGCGAAATTGTCTGCATAGCCGCCCATTCCTATTCCCGTAACCATGATAAATATGGGCGGGATGATCGCCAATGCCAACGCGGCATAGCATACGATGGGTGTATAATATTTCGCGAATTTGGAAATGAAGTTCTCAGACTTGGACTTCCTTGAAGCCGCATTTTCAACAAGATCCACGATCTTGGATGCCGTAGACTCGTCAAACTCCGTAGTAGTCCTGATCTTAAGGACGCCGGTCATGTTGACGGAGCCGCTAAGTACTTCATCGTCAACCTCAACCTCCCTGGGCTTGCTCTCGCCCGTCAGCGCCGCAGTATTAAGGGAAGAATTACCTTCCACTACTACACCGTCGATGGGGACCTTCTCACCGGGCTTGACAACAATGATGGAGCCAACCTCAACCTCATCGGGATCCACCTGTTCAAGCTGACCGTCTACCTCGATATTGGCGTAGTCAGGCCTGATATCCATAAGGTCTGTGATGTTCTTCCTGCTCTTACCGATGGCGTAGCTCTGGAAGAGCTCACCCACCTGGTAAAGGAGCATAACAGCCACACCCTCGCCATACTGGCCCAGAACGATGGCTCCGATGGTGGCTATGGTCATCAGGAAATTCTCGTCAAAGACCTGCTTATTCCTGATACCGTTAAATGCTTTCCGCAATATGTCATGTCCCACCAGAAGATAGGGAACCAAAAACATTATGATGATAGCCCATTGGGGGATGTCGATGGAAATGAATCCGTGCTCCCTTCCCTCCAGGATGATAAAAAGCGGTACAAAGAATATTGCCGATATAATTATCCTTATAAGAAGATTCTTCTGTTTCTTGTTCATATAATTTCCTCGCCCATGAGACATAAGGCACCGACCCCTACTGTCTCCATAAAAACCGGCAGCGGAGGGTGTCTCCTCCGTCTGCCGGCAAAATCAGTCTAGATATAAACCTCGCAGTCTTCCTCAACCTTCTTGCAGTTGTCGCGAACATTCTTCATAACGGAGTCAACATCGGCTCCCTCATCAAACTCAACCTTCATCTTCAAGGTCATGAAGCTTACGGAACAATCCTTAACTCCGTCTGTCTTCTTAGCAGCGTCCTCCATAAGGTTAGCACAGTTAGCACAGTCAACATCGATCTTGTAGCTCTTCTTCATATGATACCTCCTAAAAAAACAACTATTGATTATGATATAAAGAACATCTTTGTTTCATATGAACATATTATCATATGTTAATATGTTTTGCAAGTGCCTTTTTTTTTCTTTATGTGACAAAAGGACCGTCCCCTTGTCACATTCCCTTGTCACATTTTGCTAATGCATGCAATGACAAGAGATCAGATGCCCCGGCTCAATCTCCCGAAGCTGGGGTTTTTCTTCGGCGCAGATACCTTCACAGCACTCACACCTGTCCCTGAAAGGACATCCTGCCGGCACATCCAGAGGACTGGGGGGCTCGCCCTTGACAACCTCGATCTTCTTCGAAAAATCCATCTTGGTATCAAATACAGATCCCAGCAGGGCTTTGGAATAGGGGTGGGTCGCCTTCTCCGATATATCCTCTCCCGGCATGATCTCAACGATATTGCCCAGGTACATGACTGCCACCTGATGGGCAAATGACTGGATAAAGCCCAGGTCATGGCAAATGAAGCCGATGGTTATATCCTTCTCTCTCTGAAGTTTTGTAATAAGCTCTATGATGCTCTTTTGAACGGAAACATCCAGGGCACTGGTAGCCTCGTCCATAATGATGATCTCCGGCTCAAGTGCCAGAGCTCTTGCTATAGCCACACGCTGGCGCTGTCCTCCTGACATGTTGTGAGGATACCTGTCTGCAAAATCTCCCGGAAGTTCTACCATTTCAAGAAGCCTTCTTGCTTCCTTATCCACCTCTCTCCCGCTGATACGACCATAGTTAAGGAGAGGTTCGCAGACTATCTCCTTGATCTTCATCTTGGGATTAAAGGATGTGGTAGGATCCTGAAATACCATCTGGATATGCTGCCGCATCTTGTGAAGCTCACTGCCCTTTATATGGGACACATCCTTGCCGTTAAAGATTATCTCCCCTTCACTCGGCCTTTCCATCCATACCAGCAGCTTCATAAAGGAAGATTTACCGCAGCCTGACTCACCCACAAGCCCCAGGGTCTTTCCTTTATAGAACTTAAGATTTATATCATTGCAGGCGGTCAGCTCTCTTCCGTCCTCTTCAAGGAAACGCTTGGTAACATGTTTTGCTTCAAGTATCACGTCTTTTTCATCAAACATAGCGCGCACCTCCCAAAGACGGCACAGCATCCATAAGCATGGTCGTATAAGGATTGGTGGACTTATTGAGTATCTGGTCACGATCGCCCTGTTCGACGATCTCTCCATCCTTCATGACCACTATCTTATCGCCCATGTATGCCGCAACACCTATATTATGTGTAACAATGATTATACTTGTCCCGTACTCATCCCGAAGTTCCATCATCTGACGGACTATCTGGGCCTGAGTAGTAACATCCAATGCGGATGTGGGCTCATCTGCCAGCAGGAGCTTGGGCTGGTATGTCATACCCATGGCTATCCCGACACGCTGGCGCATACCGCCTGATAACTGGAAAGGATATGATCTCATAACACGTTCCGAATCAGGAAGGCGCATGCGTTCAAGCATCATTTTCCCCTTTTCCCATGCATCCTTCTTGGTTATCTTCTCATGAGTCCTGATATACTCCACGTATGTGTGTCCGATCCTCCGGGTCTGGTTCATCATGGCACCGGAATCCTGAAAGATCATGGAGATATCATGACCCCTTAAGTCCCTCCAGTGCTTCCTGTCGAACCGAAGGAGGTTCTGTCCGTCATAGAATATATCACCGGCCGTAACCTGACCCTGTCCGGAGAGAAGACCCAGTACCGCACGGATAACGGTGGTCTTGCCGCTTCCGGACTCACCTACTATACTGCAGATCTCCCCCTCGTCAAGAGTGAGGTTGCAGTCCTTTACTATAAGCATCTTGCCGTAGGAGATGTCAACATGCTTAAGCTCTAATAGTGCCATTGCTGATACCTCCTTTATTCTGCTGTCTTAGGATCCAGGATGTCGCGCAGTGAATCTCCCAGCATGTTAAATATTACAACCGTGATAAATATGGCAAGGCCGGGGAATATCATCATCCAGGGTGCATATTGGATATAGTTACGTCCTTCATTAAGCATATAGCCCCATTCCGGCGTAGGAGGCGTTGCTCCGAACCCCAGGAATGAAAGAGCTGCCAGCTCCATCATCATGGTTCCCACGTCAGTTGCTGCCGTGATCACAAGGGTAGGCAGCGCATTGGGAAGCATGTATTTGCGCAGCATGTATCCGGTCTTGGAGCCGGTAACCGTGGCTGCTGCCACATAGTCCGTATGCCTTATCTTCATGGTAAGGCTTCGGGCAAGCCTCGCGTACTTAGGCCAACTGACCAGAGAAATGGCTATAATGGCATTGATCGTACTGGTTCCCATTATTCCCGCTACTGCAATGGCAAGGACCAGGCCGGGGAAGGCCATCATCATATCTGCGATACGCATGATAACGGCATCAAGGATACCTCCGAAATATCCTGCCAGAACTCCGAGGATAGTCCCCACGATGAAAATGATGATTATAAGTGCAAATGTAGCCGAAAGGGATACCCTTGCTCCATACATTACCCTTGTGAAAACATCCCTGCCCATCTTATCCGTACCGAAGGGGTGTGCATCGTTAGGCGCCAGAATGGCGTCTGCCAGGTTACCCTTGGTGGGATCGGCTCCTCCTGTTATGACAGGAGCAAGTATAGCCATAATGATAACTACAATACCAAGAAAGGCAAATATGGTAAATGAGGGGTATCTCAAAAAAAAGTTCTTTTTCTTTTCCATACTTATCACCGCCTTATCCTGATCCTGGGATCAATATAGTTATATGAGATGTCAACTATGAGGTTGACCACCATGTATATCACCGATACCCATAGAACGTAGCCCTGTATCAGATAATAATCCGAAGACTTGATGGCATTGACTGCAAGATTGCCCAACCCCGGGTACGAAAACACAACTTCAACAACACTGGTTCCTCCAAGCAGCGATCCGATGGAGATACCCAGCATGGTGATAAGGGGCAGGAATGAATTGGGAAGAACGTTAAACCATAATATCTTCCACTCCGGAACACCTCTTGCCCTAAGACCTACAACATAATCAGAGCCAAGCTCCTCCAATACGGCCGTACGAACCTGTCTCGTATACTTTGCCGACATGGCGATGGCAAGTGTCACCGCCGGCAGGATCAGATCCTGGAAAGAGCCGGATGACGCCACCACATTAAACCAGCGCAATTGAACACAGAAGAATAATATGAGCATAAGCCCTACCCAGAAGTTGGGGAGTGACACCCCGAAAAAGGTCACTGCCCGGACCACATAATCTATGGGTTTATTCCGGTAGACCGCAGAAAGTATGCCCAATGGCACCGAGATAATGATCATTATCACCAGCGATGCGATGGTCAGCTGCAGCGTCGGCCAAAGCCTTGCCATCAGCAACTCACCTACCGGTTTGTCCAAACTGTAGGATTCACCGAAATCCCCATGAAGGCATCCGGCTATCCATCTCCCGTACCTTACAAAGAACGGGTCATTGAACCCCATCGCCTCCCGTGCCTCTTCAATCTGTGCTTCCGTAGGCTGTATCCCTGTTGAAAGGAACATATTCCTTACAGGATCTCCGGGAGACATGTATGTAAGCAGGAATGTAAGAAAACTGATACCTATAAGAACTATAAGCATCTGAAGAAGTCTGTTCCCAAGCTTCTTAATACTCAATTTCTTTCCCTCCCATCTGTAAACTTATAAATGGTCTCTACTATCCGATATGATCATATACCCGGGCTTTGCCATATCCTGACCATATGATCGTACCGGATAAAGAAAACTAATCAATTCCGAGGGCGCCATAAGCGCCCCCGAAACTGAATGATAAACTGATATACGTCTGTTGATTAATTAGCAGGAGCTATGTCAACTGTTACCCAATAGAAGTCCATGGGATACATCTGAACTCCCTTTACATTCTTGGAATATGCCATGGATGCTGTGTAGTATCCGTCTACTATCATTGCAGCATCGTCAAGAAGGATCTGCTGCATTTTCTCGATGATAGCCGGACGCTTTGAGGTATCCATTTCCTTCTGAAGCTCCTCATAAAGCTTGTCATACTCATCATTCTTGTATGCACAGTAGTTAGCTTCAGACTTGCTGTACCAGTTGTCAAGGAAGGCTTCCGGATCTCCTGTGGGAACTGTCTGCCAGTTGTTGTTGTTAAGGTCATACTCACCTGCTGTAAGCTTGCTCCACTGATCATCTCCTGAACCGTAGTCAGCAGTTACCTTGATGCCAACTTCCTTCAGATACTGGATATAAGCATCTGAGAAATCATTGAGAAGACGGCTCTCATAAGATACAAGCTTAAGGTCGATCTCTTTACCGTCTACCTCACGGTTTCCGTCTCCGTTAGTATCCTTGATACCTGCATCGTCAAGGATCTTCTTAGCCTTCTCAACATCATACTTGTAGGGATCGTTTGCATTGATCTTATCGCTTCCGTAACTTAAGGTTGTGGGAAGGATAGCAGCACCTGCTACATATAATCCGCCGATGGTGTTGGACTTGCAGATCGCTTCATTATCAATTGCAGTAAGGATAGCCTGGCGAAGAGCCTTGTTCTTCAATACACCCTTCTGGTTCATGTACGCAAATCCTGTACGGATACCTGCTCCGATATCAAGTGTAAAGTTGGAGTCGGCCTGGATTGACTGGATATCTGCTGCATTGGAGATATTCTCAACGAAATCAACCTGTCCTGACTTCAGTGCATTAGCCTTTGCTGCTGCATCTGCCATGAATATGATGGAAAGGTTTTCATAAGGAACGGTGCCTCCCCAATAATTCTTGTTAGCTTCCATCTCGAAACCAACCTGATCCTTGAATGACTTTACTACATAGGGACCTGTACCGATGATTCCTGTATCAAAATCTGTAGTCTCTTTAACATTAACGATGGTCGTAATAGGCTGAGCAAGGTTTGCTGCCAGGTTCAATACGGCATTAGGTAATGTGATGGTAAGAGTGTTAGCTGCATCATCAGCTTTTACTTCTGCCTCGTAGGGAAGATATTTCTTGATATTTCCGCCTTTTTCGATCTTAGCATCATTCTTTGCCTGCTCACGAACCCAGTCAAGGGATTCCTTAACCTTTGTAGCAGTCATATCTGTTCCGTTGGAGAACTTAACGCCCTTCTTCAGAGTGATGGTCCAGGTCTTGTGATCGTCTGAACCCTCACACTTCTCAGCAAGCCAGGGTTGAACAGTAGCCTGCTTGTCAAACTTGAATAATGTCTCTCCCACACCTATACGCATGCAGTTCCATGCAGTATTTGTCTCAAGAGACGGGTTGATCTTACCGTTACTGAATGTTGTACATCCGAACTTCAGTGTCTTGCTTGATGCTGCAGCACCTGACGCTGCACCTGAGCCTGACGCTGCTGCAGATGATCCGGTGGTTCCTCCGCCACCGCCGCAGCCTGCAAGCATTGCCACGGTCAAAAGACCGCAGATCACAGTTGTGATTCTTTTTTTCATCTTCTTTACCTTCCTTTTTCCTTTGTTGATCTTAAATGATCCTGCAGAGCAATACACGCAAAAAAACCGCATACCTCTCGGTATACGGTAACTTGCCTGCAACAATGATCCCTCGGTCCGCCGCGCAACCCTCCCAGAGGGAAAACTCCCATCTTCCCAATCAGGCGGACTCCGTAACGAAACCGGTCATCGATATGTGCCAGCACCACCCTGCCTCGAGGTTTAAATGCTTACAAACAGAAAGCAGGTCTCCTGACTTGTGAGACTGAATCCGCCGCGCCTTCCCATATGAGTTGACCTCACACAGTGGCATGATACGGCAGATAACTCACTTACAGTTGCGGGACAGTTCAGGATTCTCACCTGATTCCCTTTTCACGTGCATTGCACGCACTTCCTGTCGTTTTGCCGATTACTCGTCCCTAACCTAGCACAAAAGTGCCAAAAAGTCAAGAGTTATCTGATATTTCACCCAATCTTGACGCAATTTGCTCAATATGGTATCTTAATACCGAACCTCAATCGGTTAACGCAACATTTGTATGAACGGGGTTTTTCCTTTAAGGGTAAAGGGGAGTTTAATAAGGTGAATAGTCAGTTTTTCGGAAACAAGCTATCTTCCTTTCAGATAATAATAATCGGTTTTTTATCAGTCATCCTTGCAGGGGCACTTTTACTGATGCTGCCCATATCATCAGCATCAGGTGCAGTGACTCCCTTTAAGGATGCTTTATTTACGTCTACTTCCGCTGTATGTGTGACAGGGCTGGTGGTCTACGACACGGCTACATACTGGTCCCTCTTCGGACAGGCCATCATCCTGATCCTGATCCAGCTGGGAGGCTTAGGTATCATCTCCGTGATAGCCTTCGTTGCCACCATATCCGGAAGGAGGATATCCCTGTTAGAACGAAGCATGCTCCAGGATACCTTGTCTACCCATCAGATAGGCGGTATCGTCAAGCTGGTCAGTTTCGTATTTAAAGTAGTATTTGCTGCAGAGCTCATCGGAGCCCTCATCATGATGCCTGTCTTCATACAATATAACGGCGTCTCCGGGATCTGGCTGTCGATCTTCCACTCGGTTTCCGCTCTCTGCAATGCCGGTTTTGATATAATGGGATCCAGGACAGGGCCTTTTTCATCCCTCACCTTTTTTGCCGACAACCCTGTCATAGTCCTTACCATCTGTTTCCTTATAGTGTTCGGTGGTATCGGCTTCCTGACATGGGATGATATAGTGACCCACAGACAGCATTTACATAAGTATCGTATGCAGAGCAAGGTAATATTGGTTACGACCTTTATCCTTATAGTTGTCCCGGCGGTTACCCTCTTTTTCGGTGAATTCGGTGATCACCCCTTCGGTGAAAGGGTATTGTTGTCACTGTTCCAGTCCGTAACTCCCAGGACGGCCGGTTTTAACACTGCAGACCTGTCCCTCCTCTCCGGTCCGGGACGGTCTCTGACCATAATCCTGATGCTGATAGGAGGTTCGCCGGGATCCACGGCAGGCGGTATCAAGACCACCTCCATAGCTGTAATGTTTTCCAATGCAAGGGCTGTATTTTTAAGAAAAAAGAGCGCCACACTCTTTTCCAGGCGTTTAGAGGAGATAGCCATAAGGAATGCTTTCACCCTGTTGATGCTGTATGTTTTCCTTTCAATAACAGGCGCTGCACTTATAAGCATGATGGATCATCAGCCAATGGGAGCCTGCCTGTTCGAAACAGTTTCAGCCATAGGAACTGTAGGATTATCGCTTGGCCTGACGCCTCATCTGGGCGCCCTGTCCCATGTGATCCTGATCCTGCTCATGTTCCTGGGACGTGTAGGCGGAATGACCATGATGTACGCTGCATTAAGCACGAGGAATGCTGAGGTTTCCCAGTTCCCCGTGGAGAAGATAACAGTAGGTTGATCAGTAATACTATATCGGAGGCAATAATATGAAATCAATACTTCTTATAGGTTTAAACAATTTCGGATTTATCCTGGCCAAGCAACTTCACAGTCTCGGACATGAGATAATGGCCATTGATATCAATGAAGAGCGGGTCAACAGCATCCTTCCCCTGGTTACGGATGCCCAGATCGGAGACAGCACAAATGAAGCCTTCTTAAAGTCTCTGGGCGTGAACAATTTTGATGTCTGCATAGTTACCATAAGCAGCAATTTCCAAAGTTCTCTGGAGACTACCTCTCTTCTTAAGGAACTTGGGGGCAAGCTGGTGGTATCACGTGCCAACAGGGAGGTTCAGGCCAAATTCCTGCTTCGGAACGGAGCAGATGAAGTAATCATCCCCGAGAAACAGATCGCCGAATGGGCTGCTATCCGTTACGGCTCCAACCACGTTTTAGACTATATCAAGCTGGATGATGATAACGCCATCTTCGAGGTCTCCGTGCCTGAGGAATGGGTAGGCAAGACCGTAGGCGAGATTGATATCCGTAAGGAATACGGGATCAATATCATGGCTGTAAAAGAGAACAGCAAAATGGACCTGTCGGTTACTCCCGACACGGTCCTTGATGCTAATAAAACTCTGCTGGTTCTCGGTGAGCATAAAGCTCTCCAGCGTTGTTTTAAAATATAGTAATTGTTTATAATCCGTGCTTCGTATGAAGAAGCTCTTCTGACTTCTCGGACAGCGGGTTCTTGAAGAATTCTTCGTAGATCGTCTTGATCTCGGGATTCTCATGGGACCTTCTGATCTTTCTCTCATCATCAAGCTTATAGAGGATGCGGCTTCTCTCAAGACCCCTCTCCTCACCGTCATGGATAGGCTGTCCGCCCCCGGCTACACAGCCTCCCGGGCATGCCATGACTTCTACGAAATCATACTCTGCCCTGCCTGCAAGGATATCTTCTATCAGTTCTCTCGCTGTTCCCAGACCGCTTACGGTACATGTACGTACGGTGGTGTCTTTTAATTTAAACTCAGCCTCTGCTCTCTTGCCGAAGAACTGATCCCCCACGATACCGCAATTAGCGGAAGCATCCGGATAATCATCGCTCTTTGCCCTTACAGCGGTAAATGCGTCTAAGGGGGCTTCCTCTCCCATAACTACCGCATATGCGGTACGAAGAGCAGCTTCCATAACCCCTCCGGTGGCTCCGAATATAACTCCGGCTCCCGTTCCCGAACCAACAGGACTGTCAAATGGCATGGGATCAAGGGCTGCAGCATCTATCTCTCCTGCATTGACCAGTCTTACCAGTTCCCTTGTAGTGATAACAATGTCAACATCATCATAACCGTCCCTGCCCATATCCGGCAGAGTGATCTCTCTCTTCTTGGATACGCAGGGCATAACCGAAATGCTGATGATATCCTTAGGATCCTTGCCTATCTTCTCGGCAAAGTATGTCTTTATCACTGCTCCCTGCATCTGCTGCGGGCTCTTGGCCGTGGACAGACGGGATGTCAACTGCGGATACTGGGTCTTAACAAAACTTACCCAGCCCGGACAGCAGGACGTAAACATGGGAAGCTTCTTTTCCTTTATATCCGGCAGCCTCTTTAAGAGTTCATTACCCTCTTCCATAATGGTAAGGTCTGCTGCGAACACCGTATCAAGTACATAGTCGAATCCCAGCTTCTTCAAAGCCGCTACAAAGCAGCCCTCCCGGTCCACATTCTCCGGGATATGCATATCCTCCATCCATGCTGCTCTGACAGCAGGAGCGATCTGGACCACAGTAACCTTTTCGGGATCCGCCAGTGCCTGATATACCTTCTTAAGGTCTCCTCTCTCGTGGAGTGCACCCACGGGACAATGAGTTATGCATTGTGCGCAGAGGCTGCAGTCCGAAAGCTCTATGGGGGTGTTGCCCGTGGTATTGACCGTGGTGTGGGCTCCTGTATTCTGGATATCCCAGATATTCAGGCTCTGGACCTTCTCGCATATCTGAACGCAGCGCATACATTTGATGCACTTTGAGGCGTCGCGGATAAGTGGGAAGTCCTTATTCCAGGGCAGTTCCTTGATCCTGGCCTTATAAGGTATCTCGCTGATCCCCAGCCGATGGGCCATATCCTGAAGACTGCAGTTGCCGCTTCTGATACAGGTTGCGCATCTGTAATCATGCTCAGAGAGGATGAGCTGAACGTTGGTGCGTCTTACCTCTCTTACCCTGGGAGAATCGGTCAGTATGACCTGACCCTCTTCAACCTTGGTGGTACATGAAGCCACCAGCTTCTCCTGGCCTTCTATCTCCACTACGCAGACCTTACACGCGGATATCTCGTTGATCCCTTTGAGATAACAAAGATGGGGGATATGGATATCTGCCTGTCCGGCCGCTTCCAGTATAGTAGTTCCTTCAGCTACGGAAATGTCTTTTCCGTTGATCTTGATATTTACCATCTGAAATTCCGACCTCCTTTCACTGCACTGAAACCATAGCAATCACATCGCAGACATCTCCAGGCCTCCTGGCGGGCCTCCTGCTCTGTCATACAGTTCTCAATGGGGTTGAAATTATCTCTTCTCTCGGAAGCCGGAACCTCCGTAAGCTGCACCCTTCCGCAGGGAACCTTGTCTCCCGTATGGGGAGCCGGGATCTCTACATCGCAGGATATAGCATGGTCAAATCCCAGGTAATCATCAATATTTGCGGCCGCCACCTTGCCTGCGGCGATAGCCTTGATAACAGTGGCAGGTCCTGTAACACAGTCGCCGCCGGCAAATACGCCTTCATGGTCTTCCACTGCGCCGGAAGCGATGGCCTTAATAGCCCCCTTGTGGATATGGATACCGGCATTTTCAAATGATTTGCTCTCGATCCCCTGTCCTATGGCAACAACGATGATATCACATTCTATACGTACAGGATCCTTGTCGGCCTTCATGGGCAATGCTCTTCCCCATGCGTCTATGGGCCCTATGATCTGGGGATCAGCCCAGAATGCGGCTACATTGCCGTTGGCGTCAGCTTCAATCTTCTTGGGTGCATGGAGTTCGAAAAGCTCTGCCCCTTCTGCCATGGCGCCTTCTATCTCGTCGGGAAGGCAGGTCATATCCTCCTTACGCCTCCTGTAGGCGATGGTTACGGATGCAGCGCCGAGACGCACTGCGCTTCTGGCACAATCCATGGCCACATTGCCTCCTCCGACGACTACGACCCTCTTGCCCTTAAAGTCAGGCATGATACCGTCACCGATGCTCTTTAACATCTCAACTGCGGAGATCACTCCCTTGGAGCCCTCTCCTTCGATACCGATCTTCTTGTCCGAATGAGCTCCGATAGCAATATATACGGCATCGTATTTCTTCCGGATATCTTCAAAGGGAATCTCTCCCGGCCCGTCACC
Organism: Lachnospiraceae bacterium; assembly: GCA_017550165.1. Taxonomy (GTDB): domain Bacteria; phylum Bacillota; class Clostridia; order Lachnospirales; family Lachnospiraceae; genus SIG280. The sequence continues at coordinate 144,755 of JAFZQH010000030.1, forward strand.
TATCCTGGTGTTGAGCTTAACCTCTATGCCGGTGGAAAGGATGGCATCCAGATCTTCCTGAAGCCTGGTCCTGGGGAAACGGTAATTAGGGATACCGTAACGGAGCATTCCGCCCAACTGCTTCTTCTCTTCATATACAACGGTATCGTGGCCCATAAGCTGGAGATAATAAGCCGCCGACAATCCTGAAGGACCGCCTCCTATAATGGCAATCTTCTTACCTGTCTTCTCGGCCTTCTCCGGAACGGGAACCTTATTCGCCGGTGCATTATCCACCGCCATCTTCTTCAAGCCTCTGATATTGACTGATGTATCCAGCATGTTACGCCTGCACCTTGCCTCGCAGGGATGCTCACAGATAAGGGCGCATGCAGTGGGGAAAGGATTGTCCTTTCTGATAAGCCTGATGGCATCCTCATATCTTCCTGCTCCCACGAGGGCTATATATCCCGGGATATCCACATGAGCAGGACATAATCCCACACAGGGGATGAAATGCTCTGCATGGACGGAGCAGAATCCTTCTTTGATATGATGGATGTAGTCCTCCTTGGATCCTCTGAATCCGGTAAGGAGCATACGGGCAGCTTCAGAGCCTATGGCACAATCTGCGCTGTCATATATATTCTGAGCCGTTCTTTCAATGCGGTCTAAAGTGGCCATATCGGCGCGTCCTTCAAGGACATCCTCCAGCATCTCCTGCAACTGCTGCAGCCCGATGCGGCAGGGTACACATTTGCCACAGGTCTGGGCATGGCATACCTTAAGAAATGCCAGCTGAAGATCCACCGGACAAAGCCCCGGGGGACTGGCAACAATGTGACGTTCAAGATCCTTGTACAGCCGTTCAACCGTCTGCTGTACGTTATCTTCCGTCGAAACCAAAAGTCTACTCATATGACATCCTCCCAATCTATTCTTTTTCGCGTAAACCTTATCTACCATATTACACTATAGCCCTCTAAATCTCAATTATCGTTTTGCTTTTAACAAATGGGTCAATCTGAAAACAGGGCGGCTTTAACCTTCTCTATTGGCATCTCTCTCCCTGTCCATATCTTAAAAGCTGCCGCTCCCTGATAAAGCAGCATCAGCTTCCCGTTGGCAACGCGGCATCCGGCTTCTTTTGCCAGCCTCATCAGTTTAGTCTCGGGCGGATTATAAATGATATCAAATACCCCCGGGCCGCTGCGGAACACAGACTGGTCTTCTATGGGGGAAGCCTCCTCATGGGGTGCCATACCCACAGATGTGGCGTTGGTAAGAAGAGCCGCTTCCGAGACCTCCCGGCGGATCACCTCCGGGTCATAATCGGAAAGCAGTATCCGGCATCCGGTCTCATTCCTCAAAATACCAATGATCCCGGATATCTTGTCCCAGTTCTTTCCCTTCCTGTTGAACACGGTGATCTCCGATACTCCGTCCAGGGCAGCCTGAACAAGGATAGAGCAGGCAGCTCCTCCCGCACCCAGTATCACCATCTTTCTGCCTATGGGGTCAAACCCTGCATCGGCACAGGCCCTCATAAAGCCTATACCGTCAGTGGTATGACCGATGAGCCTTCCTCCGTCATTATATACGGTATTGACGGATCCGCTGATCCTGGCAGCATCGGACAATTCATCACAGAGACTGCACATCTTCTGCTTATCCGGCATGGTCAGGTTAAATCCCAGGACATTCTCCGCAAGAAGATCCTTAACCTTAGCCTCAAGACCATCCTCGTCCACATCGTAGGCTATATATTCACAATCTATTCCCAGCTCCTTAAACGCCATGTTATGCATAGCCGGAGAAATGCTGTGGGCTACCGGACTCCCCAGAAGACACGCTGATCTTTTCGTTGTCACTTTTTTACTCCTTTTCAAAAACCATTTAGTTCATTATAATAAAGCTAGAATGCTATTGCAAGGAGACAACCCTTATGAACAATCCTCGTATTCCTTCCGTTTCAGTCAGGAATATGACGCTTAAAGCCGGCGATCCGAAGATATGCGTATCCATTACCGGCAGGACTCGGGACGATATTCTTGATTCCTGCCGTGAGATAGTGCGCGCCCGTGCGGACATCGTGGAGTGGAGGGTGGATTTCTTCAAGGAATATACCAATGATTTTTTGTTGAAGGATACTCTGGCCGAGCTTCGCAGGATCCTGGGGGATATCCCGCTTATCTTTACCATAAGGACCGTAGAGGAAGGGGGTTTGGCCGAGATCAGGCTCCTGGATTATATCAGGACATACAGGGAATGCGCCAGAAGCGGCCTCGCAGACATATTTGACATTGAATATAAGATAATGCTTCAACTACCCAGAGAAGTTGTGGCTGATATCCGTAAGAACGCCAGGGTGATCGTGTCAAAGCACAATTTTAACAGCACTCCGGATCTTGAAACCCTGATAGACGATATCATCCGGCTTCAGGTCTCCGGGGGAGATATCGCCAAACTGGCTGTAATGCCTGAGGATGAGGAAGATGCAGCTCGACTGATCAAGGCATCCAAGGAGATCATAGCCCATTATACCACCACCCCTATCATCACTATCTCCATGGGGGCATTGGGGATCGATTCCCGGGCAAAATGTGTGGAGACCGGATCATGCATCACTTTCGGATGCGTAGGCAGACCTTCCGCCCCCGGACAGCTTCCCATACAGCAGCTGCGGGATGCGGTGAACCGGTATAAGTTCGTGAAGTAAAAGAAGATAAGAGACGATAAGACAGGGGACGGTTCTCTGTCTTATCGTTTTCAATAAACTATATGAGCGCAAGACAGGGGACGGTTCTCTGTCTTCCCCTTGGTATTGCTGGGAAAGACAGAGAACCGTCCCCTGTCTTGCGCTCTATATGTTTGCTGCTATCTCTCCGTGCATCATGATCGCAAGCGATCATGATATTAAGTACAAAGTCTTCTTACACTCAATATGGTGGCATAGGTGGCAGGACTGCTGATCTTGATGCCTCCCTGAGGATAAGGCGCCGAATTGCTGGCGTGGATTATGGTATCGTTACCCATATATATAGCTACGTGTCCGGCGTAGCATACCAGATCTCCCGGTTTAGCCGCCGACAATGATACTGCTGTTCCGCAGTTTCTCTGATCCCCTGACCATCTGGGAAGCGAGATCCCGAACTTGCCGTATATCTGCTGGGTAAATCCTGAACAATCTATACCGTTGTTAAGATCGTTGCCGCCCCATACATATTTATTACCCACATATTTCTTGGCTTCTGCAACTATCTGGGCGCCCAGGCTGGCATTATAGGAAACATTGGATGATCCTCCTCCGGATCCTCCGCCGGATTCTCCGCCACCGCTGTTGCTGCCTCCGCCGGAACCTCCGTTCTCATTGGAAGCACTGCTGCTGCCTTTATTCTTATTGGCCGCTTCCGCTGCAGCTGCTGCCTGTGCGGCTGCTGCCTTCTTATTCTCTTCTTCTATCTTATTCTTATACTCTTCTGCCTGCTTCTTGGCATTGGCTATCTGAGTATCATAATCACTTATGGTAGCCTTCAGGGTGGCCAGCTTGGAATTAAGAAGGGCCTTCTCCTGATTAAGCTCCTGAACTGAACTCTCTAATGAAAGCTTCTCGCCTTCAACCTGGACCTCAAGTTCCTCTGCCTTCTTCTTGGATTCCTTTAAGGATTCCAGCATGGTCTTGTCATACTCATATATGGTAGAGGCGTACTCCATCTTATTGACAAGGTCTGCAAAATTCTTGGACTCTAAGAATACCGTAAGGTAAGCGTTATTACCCCGTTCGTAGATACTCTTGATACGGGCCCTCATAGCCTCGGTCTGCTCGGCGATCTTCTTCTGGGTCTCCTCAAGTTCACCCTGGACCTTGTTCAGCTGAGCCTGCTTATTAGCCAAATCCTTCTCGGCTATGGAGATACTGGCCATCAGGTCAACGATCTGGGCATTAAGCTCATCGGCTTCCTGCTTGGTCTGATTACGCTGATTGCTGATATTATTGATATTCTGATTAACCTGATTAAGCTGGTTATTGAGATTATTGATATTCTGATTAGCTCGATTCAGATCATCCGCAGGAGTAGCGTTACCCGTAAATACTCCTGCGTTGAACATGAGTATCACGGATAGAATAGCACACAATATCCTGAATCTCTTTCTGCTCATATATACGACCTCCCGAACAATCTTATCCTCATCTTATATCGGCAGTCTCTCCATTATTAATAATACCTATAATTGAAAATAATTACAAGTATTTATTTTAATTTACAAATCGCAATTATTCACTGTTCTCGGGAAAGGAATGACATCTCTGATATTTGACATTCCCGTAACGTACATAACACAACGCTCAAAGCCCAATCCAAAGCCGGAATGCCTTGCGCTTCCGTACTTTCTCAGATCCAGATAGAAACCGTAGTCCTCTTTGTTAAGTCCCAACTCTTCCATCCTCTTGGCCAGCTTCTCATAATCGTCTTCCCTCTGGCTTCCGCCGATGATCTCCCCGATGCCGGGAACAAGGCAGTCCATAGCCGCCACCGTCTTGTTGTCATCGTTCATCTTCATGTAGAACGCCTTGATCTCCTTGGGATAATCCGTCACGAAAACAGGCTTTTTAAATATCTGCTCAGTAAGGTATCTTTCATGCTCGGTCTGAAGATCACATCCCCAGGATACCTTGTAATCGAATTTGTCATTGTGCTTCTCGAGCTCAGCTACCGCATCCGTATAGGTAATGCGCCCGAAATCCGAGTTCACCACATTTTCAAGGCGCTCTTTCAGTCCCTTATCTATAAACTGGTTAAAGAAGTCCATCTCCTCCGGGGCTTCATCCATGACATATTTAATGATATATTTGATCATGTCCTCTGCGATCTCCATGTTGTCATTAAGATCTGCAAAAGCCATCTCAGGCTCGATCATCCAGAACTCCGCCGCATGTCTGGTGGTGTTGGAGTTCTCTGCCCTGAAGGTAGGACCGAAGGTGTAAATGTTCTTAAAAGCCATGGCAAAGGTCTCACCGTTAAGCTGTCCGCTTACCGTAAGATTGGTGGGCTTGTTGAAGAAGTCCTTCTCAAAATCCACGCTGCCGTCATCCTTCTTGGGAACATTCGCAAGATCAAGGGTGGTAACCTGGAACATCTCTCCTGCGCCCTCACAGTCGCTTCCCGTAATGAGGGGGGTATGAACATACACGAAGCCTCTCTCATTAAAGAATCTGTGAATGGCAAATGCCACCAGTGAGCGTACACGGAATACCGCCTGGAAGGTGTTGGTCCTGGGACGGAGATGGGTAATGGTCCTCAGATACTCCATGGAATGTCTCTTCTTCTGAAGCGGATAATCCGGGGTGGATGCACCCTCAACAACAACGGTCTCTGCCTGGATCTCAAAAGGCTGCTTGGCATCCGGAGTGGCAACAAGCTTACCTTTAACAATAACGGCGGTCCCCACGTTCAGTTTGCATATCTCACTGAAATTGTCTATCTTGTCAGAATAGACTATCTGCAATGTATCAAAATAAGTACCGTCACTGATCACCAGAAATCCGAAAGCCTTGGCATCACGATTGCTCCTGATCCAGCCTCCTACCTCGATATCCTTTCCGATATACGCTTCCCTGTTCTTAAACAATTCTTTTATGTCTACGATGTTCACGAATCATAACCCCTTTCACAAAGCTTAGTTACCTGAACTTGAACTCGGAGCTGCGCTTGATGCAGGCGCTTCCGATGATCCTTCGGGAGCTGCCGATGATCCTTCGTTCTCAGGCTTGGGCTCAACCAGCTTGGACGAATCAACGATAAAATCAAGAACCTTCATCTGCTGAAGATATTTTTTGATATCCTCTTCCTTATATGTCTCAAAGACCTCTTCTTTTGTCTCGAATCCATTCTCATCGGCATATTTCTTCAGTGCTTCATCCATTTCCGAATCAGACATAGTGAGGTTTTCTTTCTTCTGGATCGCCTCCAGTACGAGCGTGATCTTGGCCGTCTCCTCCATATATGCCTTAAGGCTTGTATCAAAATCGGCCTCTTCCATATCGTAGATTTCCTTGATGTAGTCCTTATACTCTTTTCCCTGCTCCTTGGCTGCTGCCTTAATTGACTCCTTGTAATCATTAACAAGCTTATCTACCATACCGGAGGGGTAGCCTGAAACCTTGGCATTGCCTACGGCCTGAGTCTCAGCATAATACTGCTTGTACTCCTTGGCCGTCTCTTCCTTCTCCTCCTGAAGCTTCTTCTTGGTTTCTTCCCTGAATTCGGCTACAGTCTTGGATTCATCTGATACTGACTGGACAAATTCGTCATTAAGGGTGGCAGGGATCTTCTTGTTAATGGCATTAACGGTAATGGTAAATACTACGTCCTTACCGGCAATATCCGTATCCGGGTACTCTGCCGGGAATTTAACGGTAATATCAAAGGGTGTCCCGATCTTCTTACCTACAAGCTGGCTCTCGAAGCCCTCGACAAATCCCGCAGAACCCACCTGGATGGTAGCTCCTTTGGCTGTTCCTCCGGAGATAGGTGTTCCGTTGAGTTTACCTTCATAGTCCAGATTGATATAATCGTTCTGAGCCACCGTATCCCTGTCGGTAATGGGCTCATACTTATCATTCTCCTCAAGGATGGTCTTGATCTCTTCCTCAACTTCTTCATCATCCACCATGAGAGACTGCTCGTATTCTATCTCGAAATTCTTGTACTCACCCAGGGTAACAAAGTCGTCTACGTTATAATTTGCCACCTTGATCTCGGTTCCGCCGGATCCTCCGCCGTTGTTGCATCCCGAAACGATCATGGCTGCCAGCAGACAGGCTGCTGTCAATGTCTTTTTAACTGCTTTCATTTTCTCTATACTCCTTTTTAGTCAAAATGTATGGTACTCTCTATATCCTTGCTGAGATTAACGATATAGTCGGATAATTCGGCTTTAAGCCCGGGATCCCGCAAGGCGAACTCGATGTTGGCTTCCACAAATCCTATCTGTGAACCCACATCATATCTGGTTCCCTTGAAATCATAGGCATACATAGCCCTGCCGTCTTTAGTCATCCTTCTTAAGGCATCCGTCAGCTGGATCTCTCCGCCGGCTCCCGTCTCCTGGGTCTCAAGATACTCGAAAACCTCCGGGCAAATGACATATCTGCCGAGAATGGCAACATCAGTGGGAGCCTTATCAACAGGAGGCTTCTCCACCATATCGCTTACCTTGTAAAGCCGCTCGCTAACCTCTTTCCCATCCACGATTCCGTACTTGCATACTTTCTCGTGGGCTACCGTCTGGACTCCCAGAACAGAGCCTCCGGTCTTATCATAAACATCGATAAGCTGCTTAAGGCATGGGGTCTGTGAGCATACCACATCGTCACCGAGAAGAACGGCAAAGGGCTCGTTCCCGATGAAGCTCCTGGCAGTAAGGACCGCATGTCCCAGGCCTCTGGGCTGCTTCTGTCTGACGTAGTAGACATTGGCCAGTTGTGCAATGTCCCTGACCATCTCCAGATACTCCGCCTTGCCCGACTTCTCCAGCTCCTGTTCTAACTCGGGAGACCTGTCAAAATGGTCTTCTATGGTCTTTTTGTTCCTTCCGGTAACGATAACTATATCCTCTATCCCGGAAGCCACCGCCTCCTCAATGATATATTGAATAGTGGGTTTGTCAACTATAGGAAGCATCTCTTTCGCCTGAGCCTTGGTGGCCGGCAGAAATCTGGTCCCTAAGCCTGCTGCCGGTATGACAGCCTTGCGTACTTTCATATCCAATCTGTATCTCCTTTATTATACTGTAAAGACTTAAGACAGACTTAAGCCCCCCTGATTCTTGGACTGAATTCCGAGACTGATGGTGCAATCGGCCACGTGCTCATAATTCATGTCCAATTCATAATCAACCTTGACATTCATGGCGTCGTCCGTCTCATCTATATCTATTCCTCTGGCAAGTATGCCCAGGGAAAATGCCCCGAAAGGCGTATTATACACCGTCAGGTTCTTCTTGTTTGCTTCAAATACCATGTGTGCATTGGTAAGACCCTTTTTTGTGACCTCCATGCAGGTGGGGGAAAGCTTGATGATATTCTTTATCTTACCTTCCATTCCGTCTACTACTTCATCGTAAATGATGTATTTTTTATCATTCTTCTCGTAGTATTCGCCCAAAGCCACTATCTCCACCACACCGGGCTGGGTCTGCTCACTGATCTGGAGTCCTTTAAGGGTAATAAATACTTCTTTATCCATTAAATCACCTTTCCAACTTAACACAGCCATTATCTATCAGATATATCACATTTGTCAATGTGAATGCTTTCTCATATTAAAGGGTCTGGTCAGATACACCTGGGCGGCGGGATATCTTTCCTTTAATACTGTCCCGGTATCCCCGGCTTTGTCCTTATCCGTGAAAATGCCGAACACCGTGGGACCGCTCCCGCTCATCATGGCGTTTTCCGCCCCCATCTCTCTCATAAGATCCTTGTATTCCGTAATAATGGGATGATCCGGCTCCGTCACCTGCTCCAGTACATTGCCGAAGCGGGAAGTCACCCCTGAGAGATCTCCCCGGCTAAGGCTTTCTACCATCCCGTCTATGTCAGGATGGACTGCGTTTTCCAGAACCAGCCTCTTATATACTGACGCAGTGGATACGTTAACGGGTGGTTTGGCAACAAGTATCTGACATTCAGGCAAAGGATCCAGGCGGGTCAGTTTCTCTCCGATCCCTTCTGCCAGGGCCGTTCCTCTCATGATACAATAGGGGACATCCGCACCCGCTCTTACTCCCAGCTCCATCAGCCGGCTCATGGGCTGTCCCAGCCTGAACATGTTGTTAAGGCCTACCATGGTGGCGGCTGCATCAGCGCTTCCCCCTGCCATTCCCGCAGCAACGGGGATATTCTTCTTAAGGTCAAAAAACAATCCGCCTTTGAGGCCAAAGGTCTCCTTCATGATAACAGCTGCCTTGTAAATGATGTTGGACTCATTTACGGGGAGGAAGCGTTTATCCGTCTTGATGATGATGGCATCCTTCTCTATCTCCTTGATAAAGAGCCTGTCATAGAGGTTAACGGTCTGCATCACCATCCGCACCTCGTGATATCCGTCCTCGCGTCTGCCTATTACATCCAGTCCCAGATTGATCTTGGCATAAGCCTTCAGATTACAGCTGTTCATATAAACCTCCAAGCAACTTTTATCATTATACCGACTTTCCCCGTAAAAATCAATTTTGATTGCAATTTACGGTAAATGATGATACAATACATTCTAGTTGTATTTAAGGAGGAAGAGTAGTGAATACGGTAACCATTGTATTATTGGTCATTCTCGTGATTCTTATCATTGTTGCCGTTGCCCTGTATTTCCTCGGCAAGAAGGCCGAGAAGAAACAGGCGGAACAACAGGAACAGATAGAAGCCACTGCCCAGACCATCAGCATGCTTATCATAGATAAGAAACGGCTTAAACTGAAGGATTCCGGCCTGCCGGATGTTGTTTTGGCTCAGGCCAAGGGACTTATGAAGCTGCAGAAGCTCCCCATCGTCAAGGCTAAGGTAGGGCCCAGGATCATGTCCCTTATCTGCGATGAGAAGATTTACGATCTGGTTCCCATCAAGAAGGAAGTCAAGGCAACTGTCAGCGGTATATATATTACGGATGTCAAGGGAGTCCGTGGTGCGGTTCTTGAAGCGCCGCCGAAGAAAAAAGGTCTTTTGGCCAAGCTGAAGAAGCAATAATGAACATAATTTAAGGGATCTGCCTGAATGCAGATCCCTTATTTGATATCATTTCTTATTTGATGCTTACCCAGATAGCCGGTCTCACAGCCTGAGTCTCATCAACGGGTCTTCCGTTGTACCCTATGGTGCCGGCGCCCTGTACTATAGTCGCACATTTATTGCTTGAATCCATGGTTCCTATGGTTCGAAGCCAATATACAGCTTCACCGTTATCCCCAACATAGCCTCCTTTGAGCCTGGAGTATTCGGTATGAGAACCCTTTTTCAGATCATTGGAAGTGCAGTACTTCGCCATCTCCACGGCACTCAGTAAGAATACCTTGTCCTGAGTAGTGTTACCCTGGGGCGAGGTGGTCTTCTGCGGGTTGGCATCAGCACTTACGTCGGACTGCCGGATACTTTCCTGTTCTTTCTGATCAAAGGCCTCATTAAGGAAGGTGGAATTACAGAATGTCCTTATTGAGGACTTCTCCCAGGTAATGGCAGCCTTGGTCTCATTATATGGAACTGCATCAAGAACCTTCTCGGACAGGAGCAGGATCTTGTCATCCTCTTTAGCAAGAACCAGCCACTTTATATCTTCCTTGCCATTACCGTTATTGGCGTCCTGCTCATACTTTCCGAAAGTGACGGTCTCGCCTGTCTGTGCATTCTTAAGCTTGTCCAGGCCGGAGCTTGCAAAGGGTCCGATCTTCAAGAAGAACAGTGCTGCAAATGTTCCTCCGGCTATAACAATAAGGGCGATTATAATACCAATGATAAGTCCCTTTTTTGATTTCTTCTGCGGCGGAGGCGCACCCCACTGTGGCTGCTGCTGGTACCCGGCCTGATACGGCGGCTGTTGATACTGCTGCTGATATTGCGGCTGCTGATACTGCTGCTGGAACTGCTGGGGCTGCGGTGCCTGCTGCTGGAACTGCTGGGGCTGGGGCTGCGGTTGCGGTGCCTGCTGCTGGAACTGCTGGGGTTGCGGCTGCGGTGCCTGCTGCTGGAACTGCTGAGGCTGGGGCTGTGGTGCCTGCTGCTGAAACTGCTGAGGCTGCGGCGCAACTCCCGCCAAAGGCGTTCCGCAGTTATCACAGAATTTCATGCCATCCTGCAATTGTTTCTTACAATTAGGGCATTCTAACATACTTTCTCCTCCATGCTTTCATAATGATAAACAGGGCCATTCTTCCCCGTTAAAATCCTTAATTTACTAAAATTTTAAACTGTCTGGCGGTTTTTGTAAATCTTTTTTTGTTTTTTGTATAAAGTTTTCGGTACTTTTGTCCGATATGATTATTGTCAAGGAAGAATTGTTTTTACGCTAAGGAGGCAGACTATGAATATAAGCGAACTTACCGGTCAGATAACCACTACATATAACACGGCAAATACAGGAAAGAAGTCCGGCACTTCAGATACAACCGAAACGAAAAAGACAGATGATACCGCTGCCGTATATGAACCTTCAGCAGCAGCATCTGAAAAATCATACAAGACAGATACAGCTAAAGTTCAGCAGATGCTGGAAGAAGCAGAATCCAAAACAGAACAGCTCCGCTCATTAGTTGAGAAAATGATGGGCAAGCAGGGGCTCACATTGGCAAAGGCCGATGATATGTGGAGTTTCCTGGCAAACGGAGACTTCACCGTTGACGAAGAGACAAGAGCTCAGGCTCAGAAGGATATCGCAGAAGACGGATATTGGGGCGCAGAAGCCACATCCGAGCGCATCCTCTCCTTTGCAATGGCACTTACGGGCGGAGATCCCGACAAGATAGAAGATATGAAAGATGCCTTTATAAAAGGCTTCAAAGAAGCTACCAAGGCCTGGGGCAAGGAACTTCCGGAACTTTCACAACAGACCTATGACAAGGTAATGGAGAAATTCGATGCCTGGTCAAAGGAAAATGAATAAGACTATATGGTAGAAACATAAATCCTTTCACTTTTTCTCCTTTAAATACTCAGCAAAACGGAGGCGGATGATCCGCCTCCGTTTTGCTTTCTCTAATACTCTTTTATTACTTCACCTTATCCCACTAGCAAAGCATCATTCTTACATCTTTAGTGATAACGTCCGTGTAACTGAAAGATAATGTCTTGGCCGGAACTCCGTCTTCAGTAGCCTCTACCTCAACAATGAATATGCTCGGGTAAACCTCCTTGAGCACTCCTTCCTGAACATCGATACGATGTCTTCCTTTGTTGAGTTTTAAGATAACTTTCTGTCCCAGCTGCTTACCCACAGAGTTCTTCACCTTCTGAATATCAGATTGTTTTAGTATCATAGTTCCTCCCCCAATACCGATTTTTCCACATTATAGCATATCTATATTTAGTTGTCAAACATAAAAAAAAGGGGGTTTATATACAAGATGATGATTTTACAGATACTTTTTGTTGTCTATCAGCATCTCCTCTATGATCTTCTGTGTGTATGCTCCGATGAACTTCTTATCCTCGGGGGCAAGCTCCTCGACATAGATGGGTTTACCGTACTGGAGCACAACATCTGCAGGCTTTAAGAAGGGTATTTGGGCCTCAAATACACTTTCGGAATTGGTTATGGCCATGGGGATAATGGGGCATCCCGTCTTGGTAGCCACCTTAAAGCTTCCCTCATGGAAGGGCAGGGTAGGCGCATCCGTCTTGTTGCGTCCCCCCTCGGGAAAGATGGTTATGGATACTCCCTGTTTAACGTACTCTATAGCTGTCAGTATGGTCTTAAGACCCTCTCTGGGGTTCTCTCTGTTAAGAAAGAGGCAATACCCTCTCAACATCCATCCTCTCATAAAGGGAATCTTCCCTAAACTGTCCTTGGCGATGTATCCCGTAAGTCCCGGGCATCTTGCATATGTAAATATGGTGTCATAATCACTTTTATGGTTGCCGATATAGAGCACGGCCTGATCCTTGGGAACATTCTCTTCTCCGATAACCTTCAGCCTCACACCCGACAGGAACTGCAGGGTCTTTAATACTCCCTGTATGATATGCAGGGAGATGAGGTCTGCCTTCTTCTTGTTAAATCTTGCTACTATCCATATGTAAGCCCACATGAAAACAGAGAAAAGAAAGAAGAAAAATATGAAAATCACACTTAATAAAAACCTGATCATCTAAATCCTCCGTAAAAAAATAGTCTCGCTGTTATCATGGCCTTTTTGATTGAGGGATTGCCATAATAATAACGAGACTGAGGAGAAAAGAACTATTAAAAAGTTTAGTTATCACTAACTGTCTTAGAGTATAAACTACAAATGTGACAGAATTGTGGACAAATACTTAAGAGAATATAAAATATATGAGAACTATTTCTAAGCACTCTTAACAAACCTTTAAAATAGAAGCCTTTTCGTCAGTCCCGTCTCAGATCATCCTGAGTATCTTCTCGAATTCCATTGCATGGCTGGCCTTTAGCAGCACGGTATCTCCGGCCTGTATAAGACCCGAGAGGATATTCGGCATGGTCTCAAGATTTGATGTATGGATTATCTTGCAGGTGTGGCCGGGTGCATCTTTCTTGATAAACTCGTAAGCATCATTAGCTCCCCTGCACATAAAGAGGCTGCGCTCCCCCACGCATATAAGATAGTCGACCCCTGCATCGACAGCATATTTACCTACATTGTAATGGAGCTCCAACTCATCCGGACCCAGTTCAAACATATCTCCCAGGATGGCGATCTTTCTGCCCTCGGCCATGGAAAGCAGGTCTAAGGCTGCGCGCATGGACTGGGGATTGGCATTATAACAGTCATCAATGACCGTCATATTCTCCTTGTGGATGATATTGCAGCGCCCGGCTATAGTCGAGGCAGCTTCTATCCCCTTTTTGATCTCTTTCGGGCTAAGTCCCAGGAGGCGGCCTACTGCAGATGCTGCCATGGCGTTGTAGACCATATGTCTGCCGGGGATCCCGATATGAACCCTGATGGCTTCTTTTCCCATCTTAATATGGCAGTCGGTTCCCTCTATGCCCTTTGCATCAATCTTGTCTGCTGAGATCTGCCTGTTGGTGTCGATACCGAAAAATACCGGAGCCCTACCGTTGACATCTTTTACTGTGGCAAGCTTGTCATCGTCTCCGTTAAGGATCGCAACTCCTCCTGGCATCATATATTTGAACACTTCCGTCTTGGCACGGAGCACACCATCCCGGTCCCCTAAGTTCTCCAGATGACATTCCGCGATATTGGTGATGACGCAGATGTCCGGTCTCGCTATCTCGGCCAGCATATCCATATCACCGAAATGGCTGATACCCATCTCAAGTACCGCCACCTTATGCTCGGAAGTCAGGCGAAATACCGTAAGCGGCAGGCCTATCTCATTATTAAAATTGCCCTCTGTCTTTAAGACTTTATATTTCTCGGATAAAACCGATGCTATCATTTCCTTGGTACTGGTCTTGCCTACGCTGCCGGTCACTCCCACCACACGGATCTTTAAGACGCTGCGGTAGTAGGCCGCCAGCACCCTTATGACCTTAAGGGTGGAATCCACTTTTACATAGGGTCTGCTTTCATCCTCCAGGTCTTTTTCGGACAAGACAAGAGCGGCGCCGGCTTCAAATACCTGATCTATAAAATCATGACCGTCCACCCTGCTGCCCTTGATAGGGATAAATAGGTTCCCCGGCTCTACTTTGCGGCTGTCGATGACAACCCCTGTTATCTCTGTATTCTTGCACTCTTCAGGACCCACATATGTTCCCTGGCAAGCCCTTGCTATGTTCTCCGGGGTCATTCCCTTCATACTTCCGTCTCCATTTACTCATACTTCTTAAGTGATATCTCAAGGATCTTCTCGCACAGGTCCTCAAATGATACCCCTTCTGCTGCCGCCTCCTGGGGAAGCAGGCTGGTTGATGTCATGCCCGGGAGGGTATTGGCCTCCAGGCAGAATATCTCTCCCGTATCTTCTTCAAGCAGGAAATCCATCCTTGCGTAGGTCTCAAGGTCCAGCACACGAAATACGGTCTCCGCGCACCACTGCATCTTCTTCGCAGTAACCTCGTCTATCTCCGCAGGGCAGGTCTCAATGGCGCTGCCCGCAGTATATTTGTTCTTGTAATCATAGAATCCCGACAAGGGAGCTATCTCTATGACCGGCAGGGCATGTCCGTCTATGACGCTTACGCCGAACTCCCGGCCCTTTATATATCGCTCAACTATGATCTCCGGATCCAGCTTGAAAAGTTCATCTACCGCCTTATCATATTCTTCCCGGGTGGCTACTATGGATACTCCGACACTGGAGCCTCCGGAACAGGGCTTTACCACTACCGGGTAGGTCAGCCCCATGTCCTCAGGATATTTCTTCTGTGTCATGCCGCCTCCGGGAGGGGTAGGAACCCCGGCGTTCCTGAAAAGCTGCTTGGCTATGTTCTTATCCATGGCCATGGCAGAACTCAAATAACCCGTTCCGGTATACTTGATATCACACAGGTCCAGAGCCGCCTGAACTTTACCGTTCTCACCATTCTCCCCGTGAAGGCCCATAAAAACTATATCAGCCTTCTCACAGAGCCTGATCACATTGGGACCGAAGAAACCTCTGGTCCCGCCTTTTCTTCTTTTCTTAACGGCCTCGATATCCGGCGCGTTATCCTTGATGGCGCCGGGCTTGTAGCTTAGTTCCTCCTGCATCTCAAAAGGATCTGTTATGCCCTCATCAAGCTCCAATCCCAGATATACATCCGTAAGGATGACCCTGTGGCCCTGACTTCTTAGGGCGTTCATTACGTTAATGCCCGTGGCAAAGGATACGTCTCGCTCCGTACTTATGCCGCCTGCCAATACTACTATATCCATGATCTATACCTTTCATCAGTTCCCTGTAATGTACTCTTAACAAGGTATAATCTTACCCTATTTTGAGCGTAATGTAAAGGAGGCGAAAGACTACTGTTCTTGTTTACAAAACCTCATGATTATGGTATCTTTATTAGACCACTTTGGAGGTAGCACTATGGCTGAAACTGTTCTTATCACCGGAGCATCGAGGGGTATAGGCGCTGCAACGGCGCGGCTCTTCGGTGAGAAGGGTTATAACCTGATATTAAACTGCAGCAAGACCTATGACGAGCTTACGACGCTGCAGAAAGAGATAGAAGAGGCAAATGAAGGTGTGAACTGTCTTACCATCAAGGCAGATGTCAGCATCGCCTCTGAGGTCAACTATATGTTTGAGGCTGCCGCCAAGCGTTTCGGCGGCGTGGATATCCTGATTAACAACGCCGGGATCAGCCACTCCGGCCTTATGAGCGATATGGACGACAATGAATGGGACAGGGTCCTGGGTACTAACCTGAATTCCGTCTTCTACTGTTGCCGCAAGGCTGTCCCCTACATGGTATCTCAAAAGAAGGGCTGTATTATCAATGTGTCTTCTGTTTGGGGTTTATACGGAGCCTCCTGTGAAGTGGCTTATTCCACTTCCAAAGGCGGGGTGAACGCGTTTTCCAAAGCGCTGGCCAAAGAGCTTGGCCCCAGCGGGATCCGTGTCAACGCCATCGCCTTTGGCCTTATCGATACAGATATGAATAAATGCTACACGGAAGAAGAACGTGCAGCACTTGCTGATGAGACCGCCATAGGGCGTTTTGCCTCTCCGGAAGAAGCAGCAGACGTGATAGTCGGTCTGGCTACCGGTCACTCCTATATGACGGGTCAGGTTATCCAGTTTGACGGAGGCTGGATTTAGATCATTCTTCTACATCCTCCGTAGATTCAGCACTTTCAGCGGCATCTTCTGATGTCGCTTTTTCTTTTGCTCGATTGCGGTTCCAACAGAAAATCAGCAATGCAACTAAGCAGGCTACTATGGCTATGGCCTGGGATGTGGACAGGGGACCTATGCTTCCGCGATAGTCTGCTCTGAAGAATTCTATGGCAAATCTGCCTATACTGTACATTGCTATGTAGAGTAATCCGATATTTCCCTTTTCCTTGATCTTTCCTGCAAGATAGATAAGCGCAAATGCGATGATAAAGTCTCCGGCGCTTGATATGAGCTGGGTGGGGATCAGTTTTACTCCATTAGGCGCCAGGTCTGAATGGGTAAATACCACACCTATGGGCAGGTCTGTCTTCTGTCCGTAGCAGCATCCTGCCAGAAAGCATCCGATCCGTCCAAAGCCCTGGGCCAATGCTATTGAAGGCATGATAAGGTCAAAATACCTTAAAAAATCATGTCCTTTTTTCTTGCAGTATCCAAGGCCCCCTAAGACTCCGCCGATTATTCCTCCGTATACCACGAAGCCATTGCCGGAGAACATTATTCCTGCGGGGTCTGCCATAAAGCTCGGGAATTCCACTATACAAAAAAAGAGTTTGGCGCCGATGAAGCCGCATATTGCGCCGGCAAGTCCGATGGAGTATACGGCGTCCGGGTCAAGGCCGTGTTTTGGGGCTCGCTTGACGGCTACGAAAAATGCGGCCAGGATGCCGAGGGCGATCATGAAGCCGTAACCGTAGATGTGGACGGGGCCGATGCTGAATAAGACTGGGTACATTTTTTATTCTCCTTATACTGTCTACAGCGTCAAACAATGCAATTCAACGCAGTGACGTTCTCACTCCGTTGTGAAGCGTAGCGGACACTAAGCTCAATCTTCGATTTCGCTAAGTGCCGACGTTCACAAAGGCACTGCTTATGAATTCATTGTTTGCCGCTGATGATATCCGTTAGCTGTGCATATTGTTCCAAAGTTAACGCCTCGCCCCTGATCGTATCCGGCAAGCCCATGTCTGTTAATATATTGCCCAAGGCCTCCTTGGTGAGGGCCGGGCGGAGTTGGGCGTTGGTCAGAGCGTTGGTCAGGGTCTTGCGGCGCTGGTTAAAGGCGGCGCGGATCAAGGCAAACATCAGGGCCGGGTCTTTTACGGTGACCGGCGGTTCCCGGTAGATGTCCAAGCGGATCACTGCGGATCCGACTTTCGGCCGGGGTATGAAACAGGTGGGCGGCACGTTTGCCACTACGGTGGGATTTGAGTAGTACTGCACCGCAAGAGACAATGCTCCGTAGTCTTTGGTACCGGGCCCTACCTGCATCCGGTCTGCCACTTCCTTCTGGATCATGACTGTTATGCTCTCTATATTGTGTGTCTTCTCCAAAAGCCCCATTATGACCGGTGTGGTTATGTAATAGGGAAGATTGGCCACGACTTTTACGTGCCTTTCCCCTCTTCGCTCTTCTATCATTTCGTCCAGATCGATCTTCAAGACGTCGTTATTTATTATCTCCACATTATCATAGGATGAAAGTGTTTCCGAAAGAATGGGGATAAGTGCCTTGTCTATCTCTATAGCAAGTACATTTCCTGCTGCTTCACAAAGATACTGTGTCATGCTGCCGATCCCGGGTCCTATCTCTATCACCAGGTCGTCTTTAGTGACCTCGGCAGAATCTATTATCTTCTGAAGGATATTGCCGTCTACAAGAAAGTTCTGGCCATAGTCCTTCCTGATATTGAAGTTATGCTTTGAGATTATGTCTCTTGTATTCTTGGGATTACTGATATCCGGCAATTATTCTTCCTCTCGGTCGTTAAAGTTGACAAAAGGACCGTCCCCCTGTCATGCGATACAGCTTCAGAGCATTGTCATATACTATCTCCGCCACTTCTTCCTCTGACAATCCCTTGATGGATGCGATCTCCGCTATCACATATGGGAGGTTCAGCGAAGTGTTTCGCTTGCCCCTGTAGGGATTCGGTGCAAGATAGGGGCAATCCGTCTCTATCACTATGTGTTCCATGGGCACCGCTTCCACGGTCTCTTTCAGCTTCTTCGCCTTCGGAAATGTTACCACGCCGCCTACGCCGATGAAAAATCCCATCTTCACATAATCCAGCGCCATTTCCTTCGAGTAGGAATAACAGTGGACCACGCCGCCTATATCGCCTGCTTTTTCTTCTACCATGATATCATAGGTGTCCTTGGCGGCCTCTCTGCTGTGGATGATAACGGGAAGGTTGGCTTTCCGGGCCATGTCAAGCTGACGGCGGAACCATGTGCGTTGGTTCTCCTGGACCTCAGGCTCCTTATCCCAGTAGTAATCAAGGCCTATCTCACCGACGGCAACCACCCCCGGCTGCTTTGTCTGTTCCGCCAGCCACTTGTACGTTTCTTCGTTTAAATCCTTAATGTCGCTGGGATGTACGCCCACTGCGGCGTATATATAGTCATATTTCGAGGCAAGGGCCAGGGTTGACCGAGTTGTCTCTATTGAAGCCCCGACGTTGACTATATATTCTATCCCGCCTTCATGTATCTGTGGGATGAGAGTCTCCCGATCCTCATCGAAGGCATCATCATCGTAATGTGCGTGTGTATCAAATATTCTCATGACAATGCTGCCTGTTCTTTTTCGTACTCTGCCTTCTGGGCTGCCTGGATCTTCTCCACCTCAGCCATTACGGTCTTGGCATCTGATCTTGCAAAGAGCATATCCGGTGTCTCTGCCACCCTGGTCCCACTCTCATATAATCCGAACTTGTCCAGATCGTCGTAGGCACGAAGAGTAGTGCTAAGCTGCTTTACGGTTCTGTCTGCTGTCTCCGGCAGGAAGCTTGAAAGCAGTGTGGCTCCGATGGTTATGGATTCTGTCAGGTTATACAGCACCTCTGCGAGACGGTCTTTTTGTGCCTCGTCTTTTGCAAGAACCCAGGGTGTAGTCTCATCTATATATTTATTACATCTCTTGAATACCGCAAATACTTCCGTTATGGCGTCAGCCACTCGAAGACCTGCCATCTTCTCTGCCACCTTAGCCTTAGCACCTGTAACAACTGCCTTAAGGTCTTCGTCTACGGGGTCGGTGACTCCGGTACTCTTTACTACGCCTTCGAAATACTTGTTGCTCATGGAAACCGTTCTGTTCACCAGGTTACCCAGGTTGTTGGCCAGGTCTGAATTATATCTCTCGATAACCAGCTCCCATGTGATGATACCGTCATTCTCAAAGGGCATCTCATGGAGGACGAAATATCTGGTGGCATCCACTCCGAAGAGGGAAACCAGGTCGTCCGCGTATATAACATTTCCCTTGGACTTGCTCATCTTCTCGCCGCCCTGTAAGAGCCAGGGATGTCCGAATACCTGCTTGGGCAGGGGGATGTCAAGTGCCATAAGGAAAATGGGCCAGTAAATGGTGTGGAACCTTACGATATCCTTTCCTATGAGATGCAGGTCTGCAGGCCAGTTCTTTTTAAAGAGGTCCGATGATCCCTCCGGGTCATAGCCGATGCCGGTGATATAGTTGGTCAGTGCGTCAAGCCATACATACACTACATGCTTAGGATCGAAGTCCACCTGAATGCCCCAGTCAAATGAGGTTCTGGATACACACAGATCCTGCAAGCCGGGAAGCAGGAAGTTATTCATCATCTCGTTCTTACGGGATACAGGCTGTATAAATTCCGGATGGGTATTGATATGCTCGATAAGCCTGTCGGCATATTTGCTCATTTTAAAGAAGTAGGCCTCTTCCTTGGCAGGCTTTACTTCCCTTCCGCAGTCCGGGCATTTGCCGTCCACCAACTGCGCCTCTGTCCAGAAGGACTCACAGGGGGTACAGTACAAGCCTTCGTAAGAACCCTTGTAGATGTCTCCCTGGTCGTAGAGCTTTTTGAATATCTTCTTTACGCATTTCTCATGGTCATTATCTGTGGTACGGATGAACTTGTCGTGGGAGCTGTTCACCAGCTTCCAGATGCGCTTAACCTCATCCGATACGGTGTCTACGAATTCCTTGGGGGTAACATTTGCCACAGCGGCTTTTTCCTGTATCTTCTGGCCGTGCTCGTCGGTGCCGGTCATGAAGAAGACATCATACCCCTCCAGTCTCTTATATCTTGCTATGGCATCTGCCAGGATGATCTCATAGGTGTTGCCTATATGAGGCTTTCCCGATGTGTATGTGATGGCAGTGGTCATGTAGAATTTATCTTTCATTTTCTATATACTCCCTTCGTGAGGTTTCTTCATATTTCAATTCCATAAAGATACCATAATTACAGGGGTTTGTAAACCGTCCGAGGCATTCCCTCAGAAAAATGTAACATAAAAAGGACTATCCCTCACTTCCCGGATAGTCCTTAATTCTACTTTTTCCTGTTCTCCCGCTCGATCTGCTTCTCCCGGGTGGCTTCATCATAAATACTCATTCCGGTTCAATTATTCCGTAAGAGTTTCCTTTTCTCTTGTATACCACATTTACAAGGTCTGTCTCCGCATTTACGAATACGAAGAAATCATGGCCCAGAAGCTCCATCTGTACGCAGGCATCCTCCGGGTACATGGGCATGGGTGAGAACTTCTTGGTACGGACGATCTTAACGTCTTCAGGCTCGTCGTAATCCTTCTCTATGTACTCCTGATTGAAGTAGGAAGCGGACTGCTTCTTGTCCACCAGCTTGGTCTTGTATTTCTTGAGCTGGCGCTCGATGATCTCCTCCACCAGGTCGATGGAAACGTACATATCGTTGCTGACCTGCTCTGAACGGATAATGTTACCCTTGACCGGGATAGTAACCTCTATCTTCTTTCTCTCCTTCTCCACACTGAGGGTGATGATGATCTCAGTATCGGGAGTAAAGTATTTCTCCAGCTTGCCCATCTTGTCATAGATGGCTGCGCGCAAACCGTCTGTTATATCAATGTTCTTACCGCTGATTGTATAACGCATCCCTATCACTCCTTTATTTTATTGGGAGTTCCGGATCAAATGAACTCCTGATAGTTTATTATAACACATATCTTTTCTTTTAGGAACAGACATTTATAGTCCCACATCGGTTCCTGCCACCCATCTGTCATCACCGGTAACAGGGACCTCCACCATAAGTCCCTTTATGTACATCAGTGATTCCGCGCCTTCACGACCATATGACAGGTAGCTGTACGTACTCTTCGGGATGATGACCTTTCCTCCCTGACGGGCAAGATCCATGGTGTCAAAGATAAGCTTCAGGCAATCCGTCTCCCGCATTTGCAGCAAAGATTCCCCGTATCCGATCACTACATAATCAAATCCCTTATGGGCATCTCCCACACTATCCGGCGTAATGCACTGGGCTCCCTCTATCTCTCGGTATTCGTCTGCTGCCACAAGGATGGCGCCACAGCATCCGTATTCTTTTATGATGTCCTCCGGAGACACAGGTTTAACCCCGGTATCCTTTACCCATCTTCTTGAAGTTCCGTCATTGAGGAGCAGCTCAAAATACTCCCGCTCAACCTGCCGAAGGATCTTTATATCGGATTCCACAACTTCTTTGTCATCATGGACCATGTAGATGACTCCGCCGTTTGACTCCAGGTCCCTGGTCTTGGGATAATACCTGACACCATCGGGATCTCCGGCAGCTATCTTATATGTGCTCCGAAGACGCTTGGCCACCTCCCAGATGGGGTGGTCATCCACTTCCATATCTTTAGGTACGATCACGATCTTAACGTAGCTTTTTCTGAAATGCCGATATGGCTTGGCCGCGTCTATCCGGAATTTCTCAGGGTCAAGATAACAGTCGAGAGAAGAATCCGTCTCATGCTGGCCGGTGATCATATCCAGGAACTCTCCGGGCATGGTGGCTCCCATTGGCCTGCAGTTGACTTCGATAAGGACCGGTCCTTTTTGGTCCACCATATACTCGCCGTGAATCGAACCATACCGGTAATGGATGGCATCTGCCACCTTGAGGGCATATTCGACCAGCCGGTTGTGACCGGGTTCCAGGCTGTCAATGGATTCACAGTAATCGTAGATATAACCACCTTCCGGCGTCTTCTCCTTTTTATATCGAAAGACTGAATTAAGGCGATGAACCCCCTTGCATGACATGGTGTTTACTATATATTCCGTTCCGAAAATGCGCTCCTGTACCAGCACTTTTTCTATAGGCCTGCCATAGATGTCTTTCATGGTCAAAAGGGCCGACACTGCATGGGAAACCTCATCCATGTTATCGCATAGGAAAATGCCCTGGCTCCCGGCGCTCTGGGTGGGCTTTACCACTGCGGTCTCAAATCCGTTATCCCTGCAAAAGCTTAAAGCCTCCTCCACAGAGGAAACCATCTCTCCGTGAATGTAACGGATCCCTGCATCCTTTAAGGCATTGTGCATGGCGTCCTTTTTTGTCATTGCATCAAGGTACTTAACGTCATTACCGGGAAGACCCAGGTCATAGGCCAGCCGTGTAGCAAGAACAACCGCAGTCTCAGATCCCGGCACGATGATAACCGGATCGTAACTCTTAGCCAGCTTCACCGTTTCTTCATAGGACTCCTGCTCATCTATGATCAGGGGCCGGTGGTACAGGGTCTTATAAATCTCGCGATACCCCACTACTTCCGATTCCTTCTCCTGCCTGGTGTTCATTATGATGGGATTATATCCCCTTCTTACCACGTCTTCCACATAGTTATAGCCCGTGGAAAATGCATCTATGATGATGATATTTCTCATGCTGCTACCCTCCTGACGACTCAACTGTCTGCCCTCATTTTAATGCCATTTCGGTGGTCTGTCAAAGGGGAGAAGACGTTGAGAATTCCTGCTTATTCTGTTATAATCGTGGGCAGATGGATTTTTTAGATTATAGGGGGATAAGGATGCTTAAGATCAAGAAAGAATCTACAACTGCTGAGGGTTTTGACATATACTCCCTTGAAAATGATGTGCTAAGGCTGACCGTAACCAATCTGGGCTGCAGGATACTGTCGCTCTACGCTCCTGACAGGGAGGGAAATTGCGAAGATGTTCTTCTGGGGCTTAATGATCTGACGGATGTCAAAAATGATACTGCTTATTTTGGCGCTGTCATTGGACGGGTTGCCAACAGAATAAAGAATGCCACCTTTTCGCTGAACGATAAGACTTATACTCTGGCTGCCAACAATAACGGCAATCACCTTCACGGGGGCTTACGCGGGTTTGACAAGAGGGTCTTTGATGCGAGGCCGGCCTCTGACGGGATCATTTTCACATATAGGTCTGCTGACGGAGAAGAGGGCTACCCCGGCAATCTGGATGTGACGGTTGGATACAGCCTTAAGGGAAACGCGCTGAACATAAGATACGAGGCTGTTTCCGATAAAGACACCATCGTTAATCTCACAAACCATATGTACTTTAACCTGTCCGGCGGCAAGCGGGATATCCTTGACCACACCCTGCGGCTGGCAGCTTCTAAGGTGGCGTTGGTGGACGAGAACTGCATGTCAACGGGAGAGATCATTTCCGTCTCGGATACGCCTTTTGATTTCAGAAATCCCCGTCCTGTCCGCGACGGAGCGCGCTCGGACCACCCGTCCATCATTGCAGCAAGAGGATTGGATCACCCCTATGTCCTGGATAAAGGACCGGATCAGATAGACCTTTCCGACCCGGAATCCGGCAGGACCCTTACCATCAGCACTGACGCACCGTCAGTCCAGGTTTACTCAGGTAATTATCTCTCCGGCGCTGTTGCGGGCAAATCCGGCAAGCCCTACGACGACTATTTCGGTATCGCCCTGGAGACCCAGATTCTGCCTAACGCTATCAACAGCCCTGACCGGGAGAAGGTCATCCTTCGGGCCGGGGAAACATTTACAAGCGAAACCACTTATACATTCAGGTGTGACAGGGGGACGGTCCTTTTGTCACACCTTACCACCAGCGAAAAGTAACAAGGAGAGTCGTAATGAAGAAAAATAACACCTACCTGTTTATTATAGGCGCCCTCATCATAGCAATCGGGGCCAGTGTAGCCTCCGCATTTATCACAATGGCGAAGATGCCCCCCAAGGGAAGCATTCCCATATACTATGACGGCAAGCAGAGTTATTTTGACCCTGCCAAGGCATCCACTATTGATGTGGCGGGAGTTACAATGACTACAAAGGGCGAGACCAAGGACGTCTCAGCCAAGGGCTATCTCTTAAAGGATGTCTTCTCCCTATCCGGGATCAAGGCTTCAGACTACAAATCCATCGGTGCTACGGCCTCGGATTCAGCTTTTGCTACCCTTTATCCGGATGAGGTCGATGACCCGGGTAAGGTGTACCTCATCGAAGATACGTCGGATAAGGGAGATAAGATCTTAAGCCTGGTTGTCTTCGGCGACAAGGACTCCAAGCGGCAGCTAAAGGACATAATAAGGATCGATCTGGCTAAATAATAATATATATCCAAGGAGGTTGAAGGAATGCAGAAAAATGTTGAGATTGCTAAGGAATGCGGCTTTACCAATGCGGGAGTCCTCAATGTGGACACCCTGATAGTCAAACAGGAAGTCCGCGACATGTGCGAGATGAATACCTGCAACAAATACGGCAAGAACTGGGCCTGCCCCCCTGCCTGCGGCTCATTGGAGGACTGCGGCGCAAAGCTTAAGAAATATACTAAGGGGATCATTGTACAGACCACACGCCAGTTAGAGGATTCCATGGACTTTGAGGGCCTGGAAGAACTGGAGAAGGACCACCGGGGCAACTTCAAGAAGGCCGTTGACCGGTTCTCGGAAATGTATCCGGGCATGCTCCCCTTAGGAGCCGGAACCTGCAGCCTCTGCAAAGAATGTACCTACCCGGATAACGAATGCCGGTTCCCCAACAAGAGGATCTCTTCCATGGAGGCTTTCGGCCTGGTGGTAAATGAGGTGTGCAAGGCCAATGACCTGCCCTATAATTACGGGCCTAACACCATGACCTATATAGGATGTTTCCTGTTTGAATAAACTTAAGGAGCCGGTTTCCCGGCTCCTCTTTAATTCGATGAGGTTATTTTCTTAAGGTATTTCTTGTTCTCTTCAAAGTCTATGCTGATCAGTTCCATTTCGTTATAGGTCTCGAACTTCCAGGTATGTTCCTGAGGTATGGTAGACTGAACTATCTCCATACCCTTGATGCCGACAAGCAGGGTGCTTAGGTCATAGCAGTCATCCTTGGTAAGGCTGGTGGTAAGGCTGGGGAACAACCCGTTCATAACCCCGCCTAAGTTGGTCAGCATCGCATTTGGAAGCTTGCTCACTATGGCGGATATAACTTTTTTCTGTCGGTTGGACCTTTCAAAGTCCGTTCCGATATACCTGTTCCTGCAGTAAGCCAGCGCCTGTGGCCCGTTAAGATGCAGGTTGCCGCTGGTCCCGTCGGGGAAATTATCCTTATGGATATCATCCCCGTTCAGGTCATTGTACTCCCACAGATATGCGTTGATCCAGTCGACCTCTTCAGCCGTGACCTCCATATCGATACCGCCCACTGCATCGGCCAGATTGGCGAAGGCCTGGAAATTGACAAGCATATACCTGCTTATCTTGATGTCAAAGTTTTCGGAAAGGGTCTGCATGACCAGTTCAGGGCCACCGAAGGCATAGGACTGGTTCAGCCTGTTGGTCCCCTTGCCGGGAATATCTATCTTGATATCCCTTAAAAATGATGTGAGATATATTTTTTTCTGCGGACGGTTGATGGTAAGGAGCATAATGGAGTCAGTCCTTCCGTCATCCGCGTTATCTCTTGAATCATTTCCAAGGAGGAGGATATTGGTCACTCCGTCCTGGGTCAGGGCCGTACTCGAATACTTCTTGGCCGGCTTGTAGGTCATCTTGTCATAGGCATCCCCTACCAGAAAGCGCCAGGCAAAATATGCCCCTCCCGCCAGAACTGCCAGGATTATAAGAAGGATGAAGAAAATCTTTAATCCTCTGTGCTTCTTTTTCCTTTTCTTCTTTCCTCTGTGATCGTCTTTAGGCATATATTCGTTGCTATCGTAGCCGCGATCGTATTCATCGTGATCGGCTTCTCTTTCTCTTTTTCTCTCTTTTCTCTCCCGCTTTTCCTGCTCTTTCCGCTCTCTTTTCTCTCGCTCCTTATTCTCTCTCTTGTTATTCTTGTGATCGTTATGGCGCGGATCCCGTCTCCTGCCCCGGTCATCGTGTTCTATGTCGAAATCGTCGTCCAGGTCATCGTCATAGGAACGGTCAGAAAGCTCATTCCGGTCAATATCTATAAAGGAGTATTCTGCGGTCCTCCTGCCTGCCTTGGGGGCTTCCAGGTTGGGGACATCTATCTCCATGCTCCTGTAGGTATTCTCTGAGCGTCTATTTACCGGTCTGGGGTTGCCACCCTTGGTATACTCATATTCTTTTATCTGCTGATCCATGAAACGTTCAAGGTTTCGTTGGATCTCTTCGCTTTCGCTGTCAGATATTCTGCCCATGATCATCACTCCGAAGGTTGCTAAAGTTTCTCACATTTATCTATTATAACTATTCCTAACCTCAAATACAAATAAAAAAACCCCGATCATAGATCGGGGGCAGAGGTGCCAGACGGATTTGAACCGCCGATCAGGGAGTTGCAGTCCCACGCCTTACCACTTGGCTATGGCACCAAACGCTAACATACGGATTATATCAAAATCACCCACCGCCGTCAACATCTATTTAAGACAGAGAACCGTCCCCTGTCTTGTTACTAAAAAAATCGCGGATCTGTCCGTAGATTATGTCCATGAGGTTGGCGCGGGCTTCAACGGAGGCCCAGGCGATGTGGGGGGTGATGATCAGGCGGGTGCTGTCCTTAAATCTTATTAAGGGATTGTCCGGGCTCATGGGTTCCTCTGACAGGACGTCAAGGCCTGCTGCCCCTATCTCTTCATTTACAAGAGCGTCATAGAGGGCCTGCTCATCTACTATGGGCCCGCGGCCTACATTTATGAAAATGGCACTCTTCTTCATTTTCTTAAAGGTCTCGGCATTCATCAGCCCTTTTGTATCCTCGTTTAAAGGAGCGTGAACCGAGACGATGTCCGACTCTGCCAGCAGAGTATCAAGATCCACCCGATGGTAGCCGGGAGAATCATTTTTCCCGGAAGTGGAATAGTAACTCATCTCACAGCCGAAGAGTTTGGCAATGTCGTATACTCTTTTCCCGATGTTCCCCAGGCCTATGATGCCCCATTTCATACCGGATATCTGGTGGAAATGCTTCTCGAAGTGGGTAAAGGACACATCATTTACGTACTTCTCCTCTTTAACATAGGCGTCATAGTAAGAGAGCTTCTCCAGCAGGAAAAAAAGCAGGGCAAATGTATGCTGGGCCACGCTTTCCGTAGAATAGCCCGCCACATTTCTCCATGCGATGCCCCTGCTATCCAGGTAGGCCTTGTCCAGATTATTGGTACCGGTGGCGGTTATGCACACCAGTTTCAGGTGTTCTGCAGCCCCGATAGTAGTCTCATTTATGGGGGTTTTATTGATGACGATGACGTCGGCATCCCTGACCCTCTCGGGAACCTCAGAATCCTTCGTATGATCGTGCAAAATAAGCTCCCCGAAATCTCCGAAGCGATCTAAGGGGATGTCTTCACCTATTGATTTTGCGTCTAAAAATACAATCTTCATTTTATTTCCTCTTCCTAAACTATAGTCACAAGACAGGGGACGGTTCTGTGTCTTATGGGTCGCTGACAATCTCTCCGTGCGGTCCGATTGCAGGCAATCAGGCCATAAGACACAGAACCGTCCCCTGTCTTGTAACTAAAAAGAATGTACCGGCTTAAAGTACATTCTTCTTAGTTATCTAGGATAAAAGAGTATTGGAGAAAACTAGAGTATAAAAAGGTATATCCTGTAATCAATTATTTAAAATATCTCTCCAGTAAGCCCTGGAAAGCTTTGCCGTGTCTTGCCTCGTCTCTGGCCATCTCATGCACCGTATCATGGATAGCATCGAGGTTGGCTGCCTTGGCACGTTTAGCAAGATCTGTCTTGCCTGCGGTAGCGCCGTTCTCGGCCTCTATACGCATCTCGAGATTCTTCTTGGTGCTGTCTGTAACAACTTCGCCCAGAAGCTCCGCAAACTTAGCTGCATGCTCTGCTTCTTCATAAGCTGCCTTCTCCCAGTATGCACCGATCTCGGGATAACCTTCCCTGTATGCCACCCTTGCCATGGCAAGATACATGCCCACTTCTGAACACTCGCCCTGGAAATTAGCTCTCAGGTCGGTAAGTATATCTTCGCTAACTCCTTTTGCAACACCTACAACATGTTCTGCAGCCCATTCCATACCACCGGTCTGTTCTTTAAACTTATCGGCACTTGCGTTACACACCGGACACTTCTCCGGGGGTTCATTTCCTTCATGTACATAGCCACATACGGAGCAAACGAATTTCTTCATAAATGATGTTCTCCTTATTCGATTATTTACTCGCAATCCGAGAAAAATTATTCATTTCAATCGGCGTGTTACTAATTTACCACATGTTTGTGTAATTGTCAACATTTTTTCTGAAAATTTATCATTTCTTTGTAGAATATGCTCAACAGTTTCTTATACCTCGCTTTCCAAAAGGCTGAAAATCATATGATCAGCCCATTTCCCATTGACCTCAGCTTTCTGTCTGGCGATGCCCTCATAAGAAAAACCAAGCTTCTCCAACAAGCGGGCAGAGGGAATATTTTCCGGCATGGTGTAGGCCTCGATACGATGAACGTCCAACTCACGGAAAGCCACCCTGCAGGCAAACCCCACCGCCTCAGTAGCATATCCTTTCTGCTGATATGCCTTGTGGATCTTGTAACCCAACTGACAACTCTTGTATACGTTTCTCATGACATTCTGAAAAGAAACCGTCCCGATTATCTTATAGGGGCTCTCCTTTTCGAAGATCCAGAACCTGAGTCCCAGCTTCTTTTCTATCACTTCTCTCTCATACTTCATGGTGGAAGCCATATAATTATTGGTATAAAAGTTGAATACTCGTTTGGGCTCGTACTTCTCGAACTCCGGATTCTCTACATAAAAGTCCACCACATCTCCCGCGGCGCTTTCATCAAGGATCTTTAAGATGAGCCTCTCCGTGTATAATCCCTCATTTATATTAGCCATGTTTTACTCGTAATCTCCTCTGATATGGGTGTTGGGCAAGGTCTTTAACAAAATGTCCTTAAATCCCCGGATCTCCTCCTCCGAGAAACCCTCGAACACCGGAGAGATAACCTCCGGTCCCTCTTTATAATTCTGAATATAATAGGTACTGTCACCTGCCAGCCACTCTCCGATCCCCCGGACATCTTCTTCCGTGTGAAGTCCCTTCACATAGGTTGTGCGGAATTCATAGTCGGGAGCCATCTCGGAAATGATGTTCACCGAGGCCTCTATCCGCGAGATATCAAGGTTTCTCACTCCGCAGATCTCCTGATAGTGATCCTTTGCACCCTTGACATCCATTGCGACGTAATCCAACATTTTCTCTTTTAAAAGTGTCTCCAGCACTTCCGGCTTATAGCCGTTGGAGTCCAACTTAACAGCCAATCCCAGATCCCTTATACGGCCGATAAAATCCCTGAGATTGGGATTAAGAGTCGGCTCACCTCCCGTGATACACACGCCTTCCAGCATCCCTGACCTCTTCTTCAATGTAGCCAGGACCTCTTCGGCCGGTATGGTCTCAACCTTTTCAGGAGCCAACACCAGGGATGAATTGTGACAAAAGGGACAGCAGAAATTGCACCGCCCCAGAAAGACCGTGGCCGCCAGATGGCCCGGATAATCTAAAAGAGTGGTCTTTTGAAAACCATGAATCTCCATTGATACTCCTTCTCCCGTTAATATACTGTCAATCGTTAAGCTGCAAGGAGGTGAGCTTAAGGGAAAGCGACTTTATCTTGCCCAGAAGACGGGGCACATCTTCCCTGTACTCCTCGGAATCGGTTCCTTTTCTCCTGATCTGCCTGATCAGCCGTACATAGCTTACCAGGGCAGCCTTATCCTCTGCTGCTGCAAGAACGCTCTCATCATCCGTTCCCATATAGCTGCGGATAAAGGCTTTCCAGAACCGCTTAGCCGTATCGTAGGAGAATCCCATGTAATCCTCCACAACCTTGGGATCCCTCTCTCCCTTAGCCACATAAAACATATATATACCTGCCACGTCGATGATGGGATTGCCCATGGAGATACGATCCATGTCTATCAGCATGGGCTCATTGTCCTGGAGGAATACATTTCCCGTGTGGAAATCCCCATGGATAAGACAATTCCCCCGGGGAACCGCCCGCATCAGCGATGAAACCTTTTCCGCAAGCACATCGTCCACCATGGCAAGTCCGCCCTCCACATAGCCTAACATAACGTCGTCCGCTGAGGGAAAGAGATCATCTTCACTGACCTCGGTCCCGTGAATGAGCTTGGCAAGTGAAGCCATGGTCTCAGCGTAATGCTCCACCTGATCGGGATCCTGGGCTATATACCAGGAGATGGTCTTTGCCTCAAAGAGCTCGAACATGGCGCCGTAGCGCTTACCCGCCGTTACTATACCGAAGGATATGGCCGTTGGCAGACCGATGACAAAGGCTCTCTTGCTGAGGGCGATCTCCTGCTCAACGTCCTTGTATGTATTGTTCTCATTGTATATCTTGATGACCAGCTCATCATCATAGCGGTACACATCCCCTTTGGCTCCCCGGCCCACAAGCCTGCAGCCGTCAAGGGATATCTCCCGGTATGCCTGATATACTGTCTTCTTTACATCAAAGGTATAGGGCCAGATAAAGTTGATATGCTTGATAAATTCCTTAAAAGCCCCTGTCCTGTTAAGCTCCAGCTCCACATATTCCGCCACTGTCTTATAGTACCAGCGTTGAAGCTGGGGGTCTTTGCCGTTTAAGTATTCCCAGGTCTCCTCGCCTTTTTCGCCGTAAATGATGGCCAGAGACCGGATGTTGGCAAGTTTATCTGCCAGCCAAAGCATCTTAACCCCTATGTCCTTGCTGGCCTTCAGGTCCTCAAGGGATTCCTCTTTGCGCGTCTTCCATGAACTTCCCCTGGACTCACCGCTATGAGGCTTCTCAGTCTCCGATTCAACTATGGCAGCGACTCTTTCCCCGAATCTCTGCTTGATCTCCTCTAGCGTACCGTCCGTCTCTTCTACAATGTCGTGAAGAACGCCGGCTGCGATCACCTCCTGATCCTCAGTCATGGTGGAAATGATCTGTGCCACCTCCAGCGGATGCAGGATATAAGGGTTGTTCTTGATCTTCCGAACCTTGCCCTGATGAAGGATGGTGGCATAAATAATGGCTTCTTCCAATAGATTCATCATAGAAAGATCCTCCTTTAGAGAAAAGAGCAGCCACTATAATGACTGCCCTTTATTGCCTTGTAAAAAAACCGTGCGTCCTGCTTTGAATCTCTGCCGCATACGTTACCGAAGCAGTTAGCTCGGCCCAGGCGCCCTTGCGTCACACGGGAGATTCCTCTTAGTGCTGCTTCATTCCTGACCTGACACGATTCGTGGATTCCCGTTGCGCAAGACCCGAGCGTCAACACCACTTACTTCGGGCAGCTTTGCAACAAGAAAACCCGGGGCAGGACATCACCCCATCTGTAGCGGATTGATGGTACAGGGAACCGCTGACTCCCCGGCTGCACGGAAGCGGAGATGGTGGGATTCGAACCCACGTGTCCCGCAAGGGACAAAACGATTTCGAGTCGTTCTCGTTATGACCACTTCGATACATCTCCTAATGTCATAAGCTGTCGCCGTAGGCGACTGATCGCTTATGACACGGCGACGTTTTGCGACTTCGTCGCAAAATGTTGTTTTCTATCGTCACTTGTGCATTATACAAAAACAAGCAAAACAAAGCAAGAACCGGGGCTTGATTTCTAAAATCATCTGTGATAATATCTGAATTGCAAGAAGTAGTTATTAAAACTACATGACGTGTAAATCCGCTTATTTACTCATCCAAAGGGGGTTGTTTACATGAAAATCAGTCTTAAAGATCCCGGAAGCGCCATAACACATTTTCTCGGGATAGTATTTGCGATCCTGGCTATGCCGCCTCTGCTTATGCGGGCAGCCATCTGGCCGGACCGGACCCACCTGATAGCCCTTTCCGTATTTATAACAAGTATGCTCATGCTCTATTCCGCAAGCACCATTTACCATTCGGTTGACAGATCCGAAAAGGTGAACCGTGTCTTACGGAAGATGGACCATATAATGATATTTTACCTTATAGCCGGGTCTTATACCCCCATCTGCCTAATAGTCCTTAAAGGGACCTTCGGGCTGGTGCTGCTTTCAGTGGTCTGGGGTATTGCCATTCTGGGTACCTTCATTAAGGCCCTTTGGATCACCTGCCCCAAATGGTTCTCTTCAGTGCTATATATAGCCATGGGATGGGTGGTTGTCATAGCTTTCGGGCCCATTCTTCACACAATGCCCGCACAGGGAATCTTCTGGCTGGTAGCCGGAGGAGTCCTCTACACCATCGGTGGCGTTATCTACGCAGTGGTGGCTAAAACATTTAATGACAGACACCCCAACTTCGGGACCCACGAGATCTTCCATCTCTTCGTCCTGGCGGGAAGCATCTGCCATTTCATCATGATGTATTCATACGTTGCTCTTATGCCTTGATTATCTTGTCCTGGGGGAGATATTTCTTAAGCATCTCCTCCAATGCTTTTCTGTTGATGGGTTTTGTCAGGTAGTCCGTGAAGCCCTGGCTGAGGTACTTCTCCTTGGCTCCGCTGACAGCATCGGCGGTCAGGCAGATAAAGGGAACCCCCACATTGGGTCCGCCCGTCTCTTCCTTGATCCTGTTCATTGCCTCGGTCCCGTCCATGACCGGCATTCTCTGATCCATCAAAATAATGTCATAACTCTTCTTCGATGCCTTTTCTATGGCCTCGGCCCCGCTTGAGGCCATATCCAGCCCTATCTTCGTATTCTTCAGCAGCCCCTCCACAACCTTAAGGTTCATGGCCGTATCATCAACCACAAGTATAACCGCCTCGGGAGCCTCGAAGGATTCCCTGAGTACCGGAGCGCTCATCTGCTCATTTCTGTATTTATTCCTGAAATCACCCATGGGTTCTGCAGAAACCACCTGCTGAGGAATAACCACCGTAAAGACCGACCCCTTGCCGTAGTCGCTGTCGACAGATACGCTTCCGCCCATCATTTCCAAGAGGTTGTGGGTAATGGCCAGGCCCAGGCCGGTCCCCTCTACAGTACTGTTCTGCTGAAGGTCCACCCTCTCGAATTTATCAAAGAGCTTGTCTATATCTTCCTTCCTGATGCCTATTCCTGTGTCTTTTACCTCGAAAATGATGTCTATGTTCTTTCCCGCCTCAATTGTCGCCTCATCATTTTTGTATACTGACAGTCGGACAGAACCTTCATGGGTGTATTTAACCGCATTGTTCAATATATTGGTGACAATCTGCTGCACACGTACCGCATCTCCGAATAGATTCTCCGGCAGAGACCCGTCAATGGCCGTATCAAAGGAGAGTTTCTTTTCCTTGGCCCGGATGCCCACCATGATACATATATCATTTAAAACGGTGCTGAGTCTATAGTTGTCATTAACTATCTCCAGCTTTCCGGCCTCGATCTTGGAGAAATCCAGAATATCGTTGATGATGGAAAGCAGGTTGTTCCCGGCACTTTCTATGTTGCCGGAATAAGTGCTGATATTAGTCAGGACCCTGTTCATGGCCAGGGTGTCCTCCCGGGGTATCTCCCGGGCCTGAAGGCTCTCTCTTAAGATCATCTCGTTCATTCCCAGCACTGCATTGATGGGAGTCCTTATCTCGTGGGACATATTTGCGAGGAAATCACTTTTTGCGGCATTAGCATGCTCGGCGTTGGTCTTTTCTATCCGGAGCATCTTGCTCTCCGCTGCCCTCTGTCCGTATGTAAATATGAAAATGACAGCCACGGTAAATATTATCACCACTATGGAAATGACGAAAAGTACCAGGGCAATGATGGGATACAGCACGATGCCGTCCTCCTCACCCAGCTGCGCGATCATTTCCTCCTTCATCCATAATGCGAGAAAGAAGCCTCCGAAACTGAATACTGCAAGAGTAAGGATATACAGAGGTCTCAGCACCGCCTGGGACTGCCTTACGGGAGTCCCCTTTGCTCTTCTCCAGGGCTGATCCAGATCCTTTGAGATCGCCCAGGAAATAAGCAGGAACACCGTTGTCATTAAGTAAGAGGCATAAGTGTAAGGGTACAGCCACTCACTGGGCCAGGCGAAGCAGGACGATGTCCACATGATGTATTCCATAATGATAAAATGAAGCGATAATATGGCAACGTGGGGTTTTCTCGCCCCATTCTTCCGGTTCTTAAAGTAAAAGATCATGCTGTTGACGCTTACGCATGCGATCAGAGCACACCAGAAGTTCTGCCAGATATTGTTGAAGATTCCCCCGAACTGCAGATAATAAAGGAACTGCGGGACTATGATCGGGATGGGAAGCAGTGATATGGGCGAAAAGAATGCCTTCTCCTCCTCAAACCGGATCTCAAAAACCAGTAATGCAAGAAAAACATAACCGATGTCCCATCCGAGATATGCCATGAAAGAAGATGTGGTGGGGTAATCACCCATGAGAATGGTATATGTACCCCAATAATAATTGCTGAGCAGGTTACCCATCAGGAATCCCATGCAGTATATCCATGCACGGCATGGCTTGGCAACATAGTGAAAGAGGCTGACGATCAGCCCTGACAATGTTAAAAGGATCGCCAGAATATTACCTATATGTTCAGAAAGCATACTCCACCCCGCATTCGAACATTCGGCCCGTGCCGCTCAACAAGTATCCATCTTCATCATTATATCTGCTTGCCTGTGCTATTTCAAGTATCAGTACCGGCGCTTATCAAGGTCGGTTTTTGCCTTAACGGTTATCCTGCAGGTAGCGCTCTTCTTGCCGCCCGTCACCTTAACGGTGGTGGTTCCCGGCTTGATGGGCGTCACTTTTCCGTCCCTGCTTACAGAGACAATACCGGACTTACTTGCCTTATATTTAAACTTACCTCCCGCTGCTCCAAAGGGGTATACCTTCGGCGAAAGATCAAATGGCGAATCTCCCACCTTCATGGTCTTTGTCTTTGCGCTTAAGGTAACCTTTGTTACGCTTGGTTTAACGGTCACATAGCAGGTCGCAGCTGCTTCGCCCGCAAAAGCGGAGATCGTTGCCACTCCCGGAGACTTGGCCGTCACTTTTCCGGAGGAATTGACAGTTGCTATCTTCGGATCACTGCTGATCCACGTCACTTTTTTATCCTTTGCATTCGACGGTTTCAAAGATTTGGTCTTTAATTTGGAGTTTCCTCCCTTGGCAAGGGTCAGGTTGGTCTTATTGACACTGATACTCTTTACAAATTTAACTTTACCGCCGGTAACGGTTACCCTGCAGGTTGCTTTTTTCTTTTTCCCGTCAGCAGTCGTTGCCGTGATCGTGGCTGTTCCCTTTTTAATCCCTTTTACAACGCCGTCTTTATCAACGGTCGCGACTTTTTTATTGCTGCTCTTCCATTTCACGCCACATGCAGACGCACTATCAGGTGCTATTACCGCCTTAAGGGCAAATGTCTGGCCTTTTCCTATAGAAACGCTCCTCTTACTGAGCGAAACAGAATCTGCCCCGGATTCTGATAAGGGCTCTCCATATGCCTTAATTGCATGATTATCCAATTGCTCATAAAGAGGCGAATAAGCCTTTATCTTCTCTGAATAATGATCTTGATAAAAATCTATCCAGTCTGACCATTTGCCGTCATAATAAGCGAGGCTTTCTCCCCTGTTGACTACGCCTTTTTTTCTGTAAATACCTCCATCAATACCCCGGGCTTCAGATAATCCGATATTGATCCCGACATCATATACAGGAGCCGCATCGGTGGAAACCTTATGTGTCATGATCACGGAAAAGTGCTGGCCCTTCTTGACCTTATTCCGGTTATTAAGCTTAATACGACAGTATCCCCCATATTCAACCATTTTTGTTCCGCTCTCAAGAAGAACTCCGTCCCGCGGATTTGAATAATAATCGTTCAGTTTATAAACCTCATAGGTCACTTCCGTCTCGTGACTGTCGGTCTGGGTGGATATGTACGATATATTCTGGTCATAACCCGCCTCAAATACATTTGCAAGTAAGACCGGTTCAGGTTCTTGCATCGAAAAGGCCCCGGTCATGGGCATAAGATCATACTGGTTTATATAATATTTTG
This sequence comes from Lachnospiraceae bacterium, assembly GCA_017550165.1. GTDB lineage: Bacteria > Bacillota > Clostridia > Lachnospirales > Lachnospiraceae > SIG280. The sequence goes on from JAFZQH010000030.1 coordinate 181,526, forward strand.
AGGAAGCAGGCTTTTCCGGATCCTTATCGGTATAGTAATCAAAGGATCTAAATTCCGTTATGCTTTTATCATAGTAGGAAAGATAGAAATAACCCGATCCGTTTATCCCCCAGTCTTCGTAGTTATGTTGACCCGGAGTTTCATCATTTACGCTTCCCCAGCTGTTTTTAACTATAAATGCTCCGTCTTCCGGAGGGGTCTTATCATTTCCCTTTGAATCTTTTCCGGAAAGGAAATTCGTTCTGCTGTAGTTATCATCATAACCGACTATTGTGACCATATGATTCCCGGGTTTTCTCTCATCATAGGTATACTGAGCCCATGTGGGGTCGTCGCCGGTCACATTTAAACAAGCTTCCTCCGTGAGAGCTTGCCCGGGGGCGGACTGATCACCGTAATATCCGACTGCAACCGCTCTTCCCGAGGCGAGTTCACTCTTTACGGCTGCGATCGCCGCTTTATCATATATAACCTTGCCGTTACCGTCTTTTTTGAGGCTGTAATCCGGATTTCTTTTAACAGGGATCGGGAGAATATGGCACTCCCGAAGGGCAGCATAATTGTTTTCAAATCTATGCTGATAATCGACATCGATACTCCAGTCATCCAGACTTGAATATTTGGAACGATCGGATCCCCCAATAGCCAGGATTCTTTCTGTTTTTTTCTTAAAAACCGCTTCAAAATCAGCCTCCGTTTTATCAGGATATTCTGCCATGAACACTTTACGGAGTATTTCCTTCATTTGCCCCCTCAATTCGGGATCAGAGTATACATCATAGTCGGTTAATCCGTCTTTCCCGCCGTTTGCGTATGGATATTCATTCTCTTCCCCCGGAAAACGCGTCGATTCGTCCTTCGGTCCGATTCCCGAACCGAAAAGAGAGGCTCCATAGAATGATAATCCACCTACATCATACACTTTATTTTTGTCTGTGCTATCATCACAGTATGCCCCTTCACCTATCTGTGACGCAGGAATGCCATATCCCACATCTGTGTCTCTTATACGTTGGACCGCATAGTATGCAAGCGCCTTCTCGGATAGATCCAATGCCCGGCCGCCGTTTTTCGCCTTATATTCCTCATCCGTAACTCCCGAATCGTAGAGGATACTTGCCTCAGATGCAGCTATGACGGCATAGCTCCAGCAATCCGAAAAAGGATCCTGTGCCTTTACCTGTGTAACATAATTCTTCCCGCCATCAAAGACAGTCTTTCCATTGGTAACCCGGGTCGTCCCTCCTACATGGCGAAGGTCAAAGGCTTCCGGAAGGTTCTGTGCTCTCATTATGGCGGCATTTTGGGCCTCGGTTGACTTGAAGGCAAATACCTCAGCGTCCTTTAAAATGATGGGGGCATTCTTCAGATTCTTTTTCGCCGCCATTACATTAACACATGCCGGAGATGCAAGACTCCCCCACATCACCGTCGCCATGAGTATAGCCGCAAACCTGCTAAGACTATTCTTTTTCATACACAATTCCCTCTGCTGTTTCTTAACGGTCACTTAGTATTTTGAAACTTTAACCTGTCTATTATTATAGCACATTTAACCCTGTATTGACTCTATATCGCTATAGCGATATAATATACTCAGAGGTGATGGTAAATGACTATTTATCACGGTTCTGACCATATTATTGAAAAGCCGGAGTTCGGTAAAGGGGCTGTGAATAATGACTACGGTCGGGGATTTTATTGCACTCGATCCCTGGAACTGGCAAAAGAGTGGGCTTGCGGACATGGTGAAGATGGTTTCGCTAATGAATACGAGCTTGATGATACGGGGTTATCCGTTATAGATCTTAACGCTAAGCCTTATGGAATACTTAACTGGCTGGCTGTTTTGACCCGTCATAGGACATATTGGCAAAATAGCAGTATTTCGTCCGAGGCAAAGTCCTACCTGCAGGAGCACTTTTTTGTTGACCTGTCATCCTATGACATTGTTAAAGGATATCGGGCAGATGATTCATATTTCACTTTCGCACAGGATTTTGTATCAGGAATTATCCCGATCGAGAAGCTCCGCCGGGCCATGCATTTAGGGGAATTAGGAGAGCAGATAGTGCTAAAAAGCCCAAAAGCGTTTGAAATGCTTCAATTTATAGGCAGCTACGATGCTGCGGCGACTGATTACTATGAAAAGAAAATGTCCCGTGATCTGCAGGCACGTCGTGCTTACAGAGCAGACAAGGACACGGAAGGCTTAAACGGTCTTTACATAATCGACATTATTAGGGAGGGCATCACAAATGGAGATCCGCGCGTACAGTGAATTATACATCGAGGGTGCACAAAACATCCTGGGGCATATGTTTGATTTTGCTTTAAATGAAGTAGGATTATCCCCTGATGACTTCGCAGGAAGATTTGTTGTCTCGTCCTATTCCAAGCAGTTCTCACGGGGAAATGTAACCTACGTTGCCGGAAAGACCGGTCCTGAACTGGCAAGGCTGGTTCTTGCGGCTTCGGGATATTACGGGCATATTCCTGAAGATATTATGTTCATTGACAGAAGCCCGGAATACTGGGGAGGCTGGATATTGGCATATTACCAATGGCTGAAAGACTATCCTTTTGGGTATATTCTGTCTGCAGTTCCTTTTTCCAAACTGATCGAAATGCATAACATCTATCATGAAATGGACATAGAGCACGTGGTTAACGAACTGGACCGTCGAATAAATGCATATTATCCCGAAACGGCCTTAAGGAGGCATAGACTGACCTGCGGTCTTTCCCAGCGGGAGCTTGCCGACTTATCAGGCGTTGCCATCCGGCAGATTCAACTGTTTGAACAGCGACAGAGAAATATCCGAAAAGCCAGCGCCGATACCATACTCCGCCTAAGCAATGTGCTGTCATGTGATATGGAGGCACTGATGTTGTAAATAGGGTTCGGCTAGAGGGCGCAGGTTCGACTCTTGGCAAACAAATAAAGAGAAGATGGTACCGAGCGGTACCACCTTCTCTTTATCGGCGCGACAAGATTTGAACTTGCGGCCTCTGCGTCCCGAACGCAGCGCTCTACCAAACTGAGCCACGCGCCGTTTAACGACCGTTCTATACTACCACACAACGCCAGATCAGTCAAAGTGTTTTTTACGGATACGAACGCATGCAAGCAAAAAAAATGCAAAATAGGTATAGAAAATGCCGTTAAAGTTGATATAATAGGAGGAAAGGGAGGAAAACAAATGGTTCTTGCTGATGTTGTGAAGGTGATGCCTAAGACCCAGGAGGTTGTGGTCTTTCAGGGCTTTAATGTTAAATACATAGGTAAAGTTTCAGATTGTAATGATGCGAAGCTTCTGGATGCTACTGTTAAGAACATGGAGAGTAACGGTAATAACATTACCATCAAGCTTATATAATAAGACTCAGACAGACTTCAGCCATCTCCCGATACGAGAGATGGTTTTTCGTTGCCTTTCAGGCAATTTACTACGATGGAGGAAATGAGACCCTTGACTGATGATGAAAGATATATGAAAGAAGCCCTGCGACAGGCAAAGAAGGCGGCCGCCCTAATGGAGGTCCCCATAGGATGCGTTATCACCGCCGGGGACAAGGTGATCGCAAGGGGCTATAACAGGAGAAATACGGATAAAAGCACCCTTTCCCATGCGGAGCTGCGAGCCATAAAGAAGGCCGCAAAGGTTACCGGCGACTGGAGGCTGGAGGATTGCACCATTTATATCACCCTGGAACCCTGCCAGATGTGTGCCGGAGCCATAGTCCAGGCCAGGATACCCCGGGTGGTCATCGGCTGCATGAACCCCAAGGCTGGCTGCGGCGGCTCTATCCTTAACCTGCTGGAGATGCGGGAGTTTAACCATCAGTGTGAGGTTACCAGAGGGGTCCTGGAGGAGGAATGCTCAGAGATGCTAAGCGACTTCTTCAGGAAGCTGAGGGAAGATAAGCGTAAATAAGAAAAACAAACGGCTGCGCGCTTGCAGCCGTTTTCTTTATTCTTCTTATTCTGCCTTAGAAATGAAGTCGGAAAGTGTCATGCTTCCGATGTCGCCCTCGTCGCGCTTACGAACAGAAACCGTCTTCTCGTCCTCTTCCTTCTGTCCTACAATGAGCATGTAAGGAACCTTCTCAAGCTGAGCCTCTCTGATCTTGTATCCGATCTTCTCGTCACGGGTATCCAGCTCGCAGCGAAGACCCTTTTCGGTGAGATCCTTTACTACCGACTGCGCGTAATCCAAATGCTTATCGGATATAGGCAGCACCTTTACCTGTACAGGAGCAAGCCACAGCGGGAATTTTCCTGCAAAATGCTCCGTCAGGATCCCGATAAATCTCTCTATTGATCCGAACACAACCCTGTGGATCATTATGGGACGATGCCTGTCACCGTCTGCTCCGATATATTCTGCCTCAAATCTCTGGGGCAGCTGGAAGTCTAACTGGATGGTACCGCACTGCCATGTTCTTCCCAGAGAATCCTCCAGATGGAAGTCGATCTTTGGTCCGTAGAAAGCACCGTCTCCTTCATTTACCTCATAGGGAAGGTTAAGCTCCTCTAACGCTTTCCTGAGGCCGTTTGTTGCAACTTCCCAATCCTCATCGGATCCCATGGAATCCTCCGGTCTGGTGGACAACTCTACGTGATATTTGAAGCCGAAATTGGAATATACCTCGTCTATCAGGCGGACAACGCCTTTGATCTCATCTGTGATCTGCTCTCTTGTCATGAAGATATGAGCATCATCCTGTGTGAAACAGCGAACCCTCATGAGCCCGTGAAGGGCGCCTGATTTCTCATGACGGTGGACCAGACCAAGCTCACCCATACGGATGGGCAGCTCCTTGTAAGAGTGGGGCTGCATCTTATATACGAGCATTCCGCCGGGGCAGTTCATGGGCTTAATGGCAAAATCCGTCTCGTCGATCACGGTGGTGTACATGTTCTCGCGATAATGATCCCAGTGACCTGATGTCTCCCAGAGCTCGCGGTTAAGCATGATAGGAGTAGATATCTCCACATATCCTTCACGGGTGTGAAGCTTTCTCCAGTAGTCAATGAGAAGGTTCTTCAATACCATTCCCTTAGGCAGGAAGAAGGGGAATCCGGGGCCTTCATCCATGAGAGTAAAGAGTCCCAGTTCCTTGCCCAGCTTTCTGTGGTCCCGCTTCTTAGCCTCCTCGATCATGGCAAGATATTCATCAAGCTCGGCAGCCTTCGGAAAGGCCGTTCCGTAGATCCTGGTGAGCATCTTGTTCTTCTCGCTGCCGCGCCAGTAGGCGCCTGCAAGACTTGTAAGCTTCACTGCCTTGACCACGCTGGTATTGGATACGTGGGGGCCGGCACAGAGATCTGTGAAATCCCCCTGTTCGAAGAAGCTGATCTCAGCATCCTCGGGAAGATCTTCTATAAGCTCAACCTTGTAATCCTCGCCTGCCTTTTTCATCTTATCGATGGCTTCGGCGCGGCTTAATGTATAGCGCTTTAAGGCATGGCCTTCCTTTATTATCTTCTTCATTTCCTTCTCTACGGCAGCAAGATGCTCTGCAGTAAATTCAAAGTCGAAATCAAAATCATAATAGAATCCGTCTGCTATTGAGGGTCCGATGGCACATTTGGTGGTAGGATACAGTCTCTTAACCGCCTGGGCCAGGATGTGAGACGCAGTATGCCTGAAGGCATTCCGGCCCTCCTCGTCTTCAAATGACAGATCAACAACGCTTCCGTCTTTTGTGATTATCTTCATGTGAATTCTCCTTTCGGGGGTACAAAAAACGCACCCCAAACAACAATATCAGTGTTATTTAAGGGTGCGGTATGCACGGTTCCACCTTAATTTTTAACTCATTAGTCCTTCACGCGGACACACGTCTTCGCTTACTCTCAACGTCATTTCAGCAAAGCAGCTCGGGAGGGGTCTTCATATCCGGTCCGCATAAGAGGCTTCCACCAATTACCTCTCTCTCTGGATGTTTCTGCGGATACTACTTGCTCCGTCATGGCCTTTATAACGAGTAATATCTTAAATCCAAACAGGGTACTTGTCAAGTCTTAGTGATGTGGGTTATATTAAGCGCCTCGTTCTGTAAAAGTTTTGCAATTCTCTTGACAATATTCTCCATCTATGGTAATCTATATGAGATTCGATGCCTCTCTTCCCATCTCTTGTCACCTGTTTCAATCTTCCGTCCGCTCCGAATCAAGCTGTTTGGTGACTTGACTCGACACTTTCCCTATCTTAGTCACCAACCCCCACTCTTTGAGTTCCCTTAAGCAAGCTTCCTGGTGACTTGACGCGTCGCTTTCCCCATCCTAGTCACCAACCCCCACTCTTTGAGTTCCCTTAAGCAAGCTTCCTGGTGACTTGACGCGTCGCTTTCCCCATCCTAGTCACCAAACCCCACTCTTTGAGTTCCCTTAAGCAAGCTTTTTGGTGACTTGACGCGTCAAGTTCCCCATCCTAGTCACCAAACCCTTATTTTTTACATATATAAAAGGAGTTACACATTGAATGAACTAATAACGCAACTGGAATCACGAATTACCCTTTTAAAGAAAGCTCTGGCAAAAGCCACTCACGATAATACTGTCTACCCTGATGGTCATCTGCGAGTATCCCACAGCCGCGGCAGAAACAGGTACTATCATGTCACCCTGCCCGATAACCCTGATGGAGAATACATCAAGAAAGACAATCTTCCCCTTGCAAAAGCCCTGGCGCAGAAGGACTATAACAAACTCTTCCTCAAGGAGGCCCCTGCCGAGCTGGCGATTCTTGAGAGCACACTTTCCCACCTTTCCCGCCGTAATGCGGACCTCTCTTTTCAAAAACTTTCGGAGAGCCGCAAGGAACTAATTGAACCGTACTTGAGCACAGATGAGATCTATACGAAGGCGTGGCTGGCTAAAGAGTACAAGAATAATCCGTATATGCCGGAGAGTAAGATCTATGATACAAAACGGGGAGAAAAAGTCCGGTCAAAATCGGAAGCCATACTTGCAGATATGTTATACGAGATGAAAATCCCTTATCATTATGAAAAAGCCCTGCGCTTAAAGAGCGGCAGGACTATATATCCTGACTTCACACTCTTAAGAGTAAGATCAAGAGAGGAACTCTATCTGGAGCACTTCGGATTATTGGATGATACGGATTATCTTGAGTCTTTTTTGAGGAAGCTTGATGAGTACAGACAAAGCGACATATACCCAGGTAAGAACCTGCTCTTTACATATGAGACAACAGCGCACCCCTTAGATATAAAAGGCTTCCGAAAGATGCTTAACGGAATACTGATATAGAAACAACCTGTAATAACGGGAACATAAGAAATCCCCCTGTGAATAACAGGGGGGTAATAATTTAACCGGTGAAAATTCAACTCTGTTTCATGACCACGTTAACGTAATTGTAAGGTATCTCAATGCCGGCATTTTTCAAGGCGTTGAAGACCTGCGTGTTAATCTCGTCCTTTACGACCTCAGAACGGATATCGTAGGGGTAATATATTGTGGCGCCGATGAGCAGTGCGCTGTCGGATAGATCAAGGAAATATACGGTTCTGCTGTTGGGATCCCCTTCCTTAAAGGAATCCTCATTTAATGTGAGAGGGCTGCTGCAGATAGTCTCCCGGATTATATTCTTTGCCTTCTCTATGTCCGACCCGTAACCAATGGGGAATTTCATCTCTATGGACCGGGGAACATCACCGTAGCTATAATTGGTGATTATCATTGTGCTGGCTTTGGCGTTGGGAACGATAAGCCGGGTAGTATCGATCTGCCGGAGAACAACATGGCGAAGGTTCAGCTTTTCCACTACACCTGTTCTTCCGTCCTCCAGCTGTACTCTCGACCCCACATCAAAAGGCTTGTAAATGCTGATCTGAAGCCCCGCAAGCATGTCCTTTATCACGTCATTTGCAGCGAGGCCAACAACCGCTGCTATGACAGCGGTGCTGCCGAGAAGGGACCTCGCTACCTGATCCCCGCCAAGAGGGATCACAATGAAATATACGATGATCACGAGGCTGATAACCTTCTCCAGAAACTGATAGGAGACACTGCCACCCCTCTTTTCCATGATATTGTGGAATATCTTCTTATTCCCCTTCAAAAGAAGGATGAATACTAATATGTATATGGCAATAAAGAGTAAGGTTATTAAAATAACCGCAAACCACGCCGCTCCGGAACCTTTAATACCAAGTTCCTTCAGCCAGGCTTCGATCGGATCAGGCAATACTCTTGCAAAAAAATCTATCATTTGGTCTTTCCTTTTAGATTCCCACGTAGAAATAACACGGGCGGGGAATTCCCCGCCCGCAATGTTTTTAGATAAGTCCTGCCATCTTGGCAAGTTCTGTGATGGTTTCCTTGGAAACCTTCTTTCCGCGATACTCAAACAGGTCATCCATGCTGCCTGTGAAGATATCGCTGGGAGCGTACCTTTCTAAGATGATCCTCTCGCCGTCAACGAAGATCTGCAGCGCATCCTTCTCCTTGAGGCCAAGGCTCTTACGAAGCTCCATGGGAAGAGTAATTCTTCCGAGTTCATCAAGTTTTCTAACTACACCTGTATCTCTCATATTATCACCCTCGTTTTGAATTTTTTTCGAACTTGGGTCGATAATAACATAATTTACAACAAATTACAAGCCTTTTGTTTATATTTTTTAAAAAATTTAGATAATTGTGTACGAAAATGGCCCTCGATACAATATATAGTCAAAAATCATCATCAAATTACTATATCATGATGTTTCATTCCGCCTGTGGCGATCACTCATCGATGGTATATTTATAAATCTCTCTCTTCGGAACTCCCCGATCTGTTGCAACCCGCTTAATGGCATCCTTCCGGGACAGTCCCTCTGCCACGTACATCTCGATATGATCGGGGACCGATATCTCTTTCCATTTCTGCTGCTCTTCTTTTTTCAGATCCTCCGGGTCCCGGCCTTCTATTACAAGGACAAACTCCCCCTTGGGCTCGTTAGCCCCGTAATACTCAAGAGCACCGCCTATGGTGTCACGAAAGACGGTCTCATGGACCTTGGTCAGTTCCCGGCATAGCGATATCCTCCGGTCCCCCAGTGCCAAACGGAGTTGTTCCAGAGTTTTGACCAGATGGTGGGGCGCTTCATAAATGATGATGGTTCTTGTCTCATTTTTAAGGGATCCCAGGATCTCCTCCCTCTTCTTATCCGTGGGGAGAAATGCTTCAAAACAAAACCGCCTTGTGGATAACCCCGATATTGCCAGCGCATTGATACAGGCGGCTGCTCCGGGAAGGGAAGTCACCTCGATGCCGTCCCGATAGCACATTTTCACCAGCTCTTCCCCGGGATCCGAGATCCCCGGCGTTCCGGCGTCCGTGATAAGGGCCACATTTTTCCCTGCCAGGAGTTCTCCCACAAGGTACTCCGCCTTTTCGATCTTGTTATGCTCGTGATAGCTGGTCATGGGCGTCTTTATATCAAAATGATTTAATAGCTTTATGGAATTCCTGGTGTCCTCCGCCGCTATCAGGTCAACCTCCTTTAAGGTGCGGACCACACGGTAGGTGATGTCCTCAAGGTTGCCGATGGGGGTGGCGCACAGATACAGTTTCCCCTGCTTCATCAATTCCTCGCCTTCCTGCATGCTTTCATATGAAGGGTTCTAAGAGGTTACAATTACCGGGATTTTCTTGGTTTTCTTACCGGAAACCGTGGTTACGGTTACGTAGGTTTTTCCCTTCTTGATCCCTTTAAGGGTGCCGTCCTCGGAAATGGTAGCTATCCTTTTATCCCTAACGGTCCATATCACCTGTTTGTTCTTTGCGTTACTTGGAAGGATCACTGCCTTTAATTGTGTCGTATCACCTATCTTCAGAGAAGCCCTTGCGGGAAGAATGCACACACGCCTGATATCCGAATTCTCTTTTACGGTGACCTTGCAGGTGGCTTTCTTCATTCCGTCGTTTGAAATGGCAGTAATGGTTGCTTTTCCTTCCGATATTCCTTTTACCTTTCCGTTCTTGTCAACCGTAGCAATTCTATCATTGCTGCTCTTAAATGATACCTGTTTGTCCGATGCTTTGGAGGGGTTAAACTTTACAGACAAGGTCTGTGTCTTCCCCGTAAGAACAGTGCTGGTTTTTTTCGAAAAGCTTATGCTCTTGACCGGCAGGATAACCGTTACCGTGCAGGATGCCTTTTTGCCACCGTCTTTGGTAATAACGGTTATGGTTGTTTTTCCCGGCTTCTTCGCAGTAATCTTTCCTTTTCCGTCAACCTCCGCAATACTCTTGTTGCTGCTCTTCCATGTTACCGTCTTATTTGCAGCGTACTCGGGCAGGACTGTCGCCTTCAGCGTAACGGTCTTCCCCTTTGCGACAGAAACAGTGCTCATATTAAGCTTCACGCCCGTAACAGCTGCGTTCATGGCGGTTTTTAAATAAGACGCCGTATAAGTTGCATCTCCGGTAACTGCCTTCACGCTCGGTATCCAGCCTGAGAAAGTGTATGTATACTGTTTATCATTCTTCCCGGAAGGAGCAGCATGTTTCGGGATCGTTCCGTACTCAGCCCTTGTGACGTCGATCACTGTTCCGTCGTCATTCTTCCATGTGATCGCATAGCTTCTTTTGGTCTTTTTAAAAACGGCATTGTAGGTCATATCCCCGGTAAGTGGTTTCAATTCCTTATCCCATCCGGTGAAAACGTACTCATACTCCGCATCGGATGCCTTTTCCGGTTTCTTTCCCTTATAACCGGGGGTATCTCCCTTATAGTAGGTTTCTTCTCCCACCTTTGTATTTCCGGAATACCATTTAACGCTGACCACACTGTTTGGATCCGGTATGATCAGGTATAATTCCGAAAGCTGGAATGTCTTTCCGGAGGTCAACCCCTTGAAGGATATCCTGTAACGGCGGTATTCCTTATTGTTTTTAATCTCTTTAAAAGTTGCACAGGCATCCCTTGGCTGCAGCGTCTCATCATTCGTCACTTCGTCCAGCACAATCCAATTGCCATCGGAATCCTTGGCTTCAAGCTTCCAGTTCTTCGGGTTACGTCCGGGATACATTTTTGTATCCTCGGCGGTAACAATGCCATATCCACAGGGTTTTACAGGACCCGCTGTTTCAAATTCCAGAGCCCATACGTCATTGCTGTTGGAAAGCTCTATGCACCACTTCGTATCAATCTTCCCGTCCAGCAAAAGATCATAGGTCTGATTCTGTAATCCCACATGATCCGGATTCTCCGGCTTGACAGCCGTATATCCGTGATATGCTATGCCTTTAATCCACCGGGCGTAAAGGGTGGTTCCTCCGGGAACTTCATCCCCCTCGTAGTACCGGGTTCCGCTGCCATCCTGCTTATCATTCAAACAGGTAAATATATAACCCTCTCGAACATAGCTTACTTCCGGCACTTTTAACTGTCCTTTGATCATCCACAGTTTCTGTTCGTCTCCCTCAGCGCCGTTCGGAGACAGGATCATGTAATCGCTAAGGCTTCGTAGCATAGGATAATCCGCCCCCATGATCCAGTCGCAATTCTCATCATAACCGACATTCCAGCCGGCAAACATTTCCGGTCGGCGGAAGTCTTCTTCAACGAGCATGATACCGCCTTTGATGTCGGCCTGTGAGCTTTCCGGTGTATATCCGATACAGTTGGCGCAGCAGCCGCTTAATGCATAGCAATCGGTGACCCCGCTCGGATTGATCGCCTGACCGACCACGCTGCCGGCCCTTCCGCCTTCATGGCATACAACATTATTCAGCGGGCGGAGTTTATCGTAATGGATACAACGGGAAATATTTGCCGTTTTCGTACGCTGCATTCCGGCCACACCGCCGGCATATCCCCGCTTTACAGATACACTTCCCACATGTACGCAGTCCCTCAGTCCGCCGTATGCCGTAACGAATCCCGCGATGCCTCCGACATAGCTGTCAGATTTATTGCAGTTAACGTCTCCTTCGAAAAAGCAGTTTTTAATGAATCCGCTGGAGTTTCCGGCTATTCCGCCTGCATAGTTGCCGAGCCCCTCAACGGTTCCGAACGCAGCCAGATCCCGGATTGTCCCGCTGCTGCATCCGAACAGTCCGGCACCGTCAGAGGCAGAAACCCTTATTCCCCTTATGACATGATTTCCGCCATAAAAGATACCCCGAAACTGCATAGACAGGTTTTCTCCGATAGGCTCCCAGTATCTTCCGTAATCTCCGCCCAGGTCAAGATCCGCACAGAGATAGACAGCATCACCCAAATAACTGTCTCCGGCGTTTACGGCATCGCGAAAAGCCCCAAGTTCTTCCAGTGTGTGGATATAACACAGATTAGCGGCATGCTTTCCATCACCGCCTGTTATGTATCCTTCGGCAAGAATTCCAAGACCGTCCGTAGCCGTAATATCATATTGATTCTGTAATTCCGGCACACCGCCCTGAATCATCCACACATTTTCAAAATTCCAGGAAGCAAACTTGTTCTGCTGCTCAAACCATCTCTCATCCGAATACGCCCAGAATCCCTGACCTGACTCATCCGCCCCCTCAATATCTCCTCTGGCCTTTTGCGCACAGGGGAGGTACCAGTAACAGAATTCCAGCGTCACATTTGCGCTTTCCCTTTTCCCGTACAGTGCTCCGACATAGCCACTGTCACTGACACTTTTGATTCCTTTCAGCCCTGCTTTGCTATAGCATCTGGCGATCAGATCCTCATCACCTGCCACACAGCCGACGATCCCACCGACATCATAGCCGCCGGATACCATTCCTCTGTCGTAGCAGTCCTCAACCTCGGAGTTCTCGATCCTGCCGGCAATACCACCGACATACTTTTGTTTGGATATTACCGAACCTCTGTTACCACATCTTTGAATCGTTACATTAACGCCGATGCCTGCGATCCCGGCGGTATAATCTCTCATGGAAGAAATATCTCCTGTATTTTCGCACCCGGAGATATCCGCAAATGAACAGTAGCCGGCAATACCACCGGTATAATCGGTCTCGGTGCTTTTGATCTCACCTTCATTCTGGCACGCCTCTATCACGCCCCGGGTTTCGCCGCGGATCCCCTTGTTATCTCCCACAATACCGCCGACTCTCGTGCTTCCGTTGACGTAGCCCTCGTTCCGGCATTTTTTGATGGGTGTATTTTCGTTTGCTCCCACAATTCCACCGACCGAATCCGCCGTTCCGGTGACATCACCCTTGTTTATGTTGTTTTCGATACGGATACCCCGCAGGGTTTTTCCCACAAGGCCTGCAACCGCGGAGGTTCCTGTCACCGCGCCTTTATTGATACAGTCGAATACTTCCCTTCCGCACTGGCCGGTGATCCCTCCGGTTTTTGTTTTTCCGGTTACCTTCTTCGTATTCGTGCACAACTCTATTTTACCGGGTTTGGAAACCGCAGTCTGATCAGGATCTCCTCCCGTAATACCTCCGGTATAATCCTTTCCCGTAACTTCACCGCTGTTAACACAATTGCGGATCAAGCCGGTTTTGTCCATTTTGCCCGCAATACCGCCGGTGTAATTCTCTCCCTGCACCCTTCCCAGATTGGTGACATTGGTGAAATCCGAGACATTAGCAAAACAGCCGGCTATACCGCCGGTACTTTCCTTACCTTCCACATCGCCTTTATTGATACATTCCGTCAGAGTGCAAAAAGAGAAGTCCCCGACAATGCCTCCGACCCTGTTTCCTGTTCCTGATACTTTTCCGCTGTTGGAACATTTTGAAATAGTGTTATTGAACTGGTCTTCCTTACCCTGAAAACAGCCGGCAATACCGCCTATCGTGCCGCAGCCGCGGACCTCGCCTTCGTTGATGCAGTTATAGGCCCATTCACCACTGATCTTTCCGACGATTCCCCCGGCAACGCTCTTCGTGCACAATACGCTCGCTCTATTTGTACATTTCTCGACGCGCGCTTCGGTAATTCCAACGATACCGCCTACATACAGATCCCGATCGCTTTCCGTTTCCCTCGTCTTGATCTCATAGGACTCTTCTGTAAAACAATCCATGATCTGGGCTTTTGAATAGCCGGCTATACCGCCAACCTTTCCGGCAGCGATGACATTTGCGGCATTTGTGCAATAATCGATATTATCTGCAGAAAAGCCAGCGATGCCGCCGGCCTCTTCGCCCGAAGCTTCAATGGTGCCGTTGTTAGCACAGTTAAAAATAAAACCCTTATTGCAGCCGGTAATTCCTCCGACCCGGCTTCTCCCCTCAAGATCCACATACGAATGGCAAGAGCACAGGCTGAAACGGTTTTCACCCACAATGCCTGCCACATTCTCATCGCCGGATACACAGCCGTACACAGCGACGCTCTCAATATAGCCTTCGTTTACTCCGAAGAGGCCGACATTATTTCCACCCGAAATATAGAGATTCCGGATGTTCTTCTCTCCGCCGGAGAAATGGCCTTTAAAGGGATGATCCGGACTGCCGATGGGGGTCCAGCTGCCAATGCCATTCCCGCAGATCGCCACCAGATCCAGATCATTTACCAGTAAAAAATACCGGTCTTCAGCAGACCTTCCTGAATTCACATACTCCCGGAATTCCAGGAAATCCGCGATATCCTCGATAAGGTAGGGATCGTCGTACTCGCCGCTCCCCGTCCATACGCCGTTCCTGGCTTCTACCTTCCTTGAGGTCATACATAAAAGAATAACAAGAAGGCCGAACATCAATGCTGCCCGCAGGCCGCCAAATCGCTTTTCTCTGTGTATCGTCATCTCCTTCATACAGTGTTTCTCCTTCCCCTGTTCCCTACGGTAAATGGTTGCAAAAACATATAATAATCACTTTTTTCTTACTGTCACATTGATGGTCTTTTTCTTTTTGCCATCAAGGGTGGTGACGGTTATCTTGGCTGTTCCCTTCCTGATGGCGGTTACCTTCGCCTTCTTCCCATCCACTGCCGTCACGGTTGCTACCTTGGTATTGCTGCTCTTCCAGCTTACTCCCTTGTTCCTGGCGTTTGTTGGCAGGATTACCGCCTTCAGAGTCTTGGCGTTCCCTATCTTTATGGTAAGCCTTGAAGGCAGAATGTAAACCCGCTTAATATCCTTATATTCTTTTACTTTGATACTGCAGGTAACCTTTTTCCCGCTGCCGTCTGCTGCTTTAGCAGTAATGATGGCGGTTCCGCCGGACTTGGCGGTGACTACTCCTGTCTTGGATACGGCAGCAACTTTGGGTTTACTGCTGGTCCAGGTCAGGGTCTTGTCTGTTGCATTGTTTGGCGTAATGGTTGCCTTAAGTGCATACTCCTGACCGCACTCCAGTGAAAGAGACTTTTTGTCAAGCATAATGCCTGTTACCGGCACCCGGGTCGGGGCGGGTTCGTGGCCGGTTATCTTTACCGTGGCAACAGCAGAATCCTCAGATACGGTATTAGTGCCGGTGTGGGGAATGGTTATCCTGCAGAAGTAGTAAAAGGTGCCTGCCGTTTTCGTGGGGACGGTATAAGAATTCTTATTACCGCCGGACGCTTCCGTCTTTTTTACAAGCACGGGGTCTGTTTTGTTTATATCTTTACATCTGTACCACTCATATGTCCTGACGGCATCGGTAAGCGTTTCTACAGTAACTGAGAGCACATTACCGGATGAAGCCCCGGCGTCAAGTTCCAGGTTCCCCGGTTGTCCGGTTATAACAAGGCCTATCGCAAGTTCGGCTTCATTTGTGGTGGTATTCTTGTGGCTGATGAATCCTTCCCGGTCACTGGTAAAGTTCTCTGCAGTTCCTTTTCCATCCAGCCCGGAGGTAAAGGTTACCGGTTCGGTGAACTTTGCAGGCGTTTTCTCAAGGGTCACGCCTATCCTTGCAGAAGGCGACAGGGCGTCGTCGAAAGAGATCTTCTGCAAAATGCCCCCTACTACCGGCAGATACAGATTTTCCTCCGCAGAAGAATTGCTTTTTTTAACAGTATTCCCTGAGATCCACAGGTTACCTGACACCTTAAGTTTACCGGGAGATGCAGGCAGGCCTGCTGCATCACAACAGAGAGCCAGACCGCCTCCGAAGGCATTCCCACCGGAGCCGACTGTCTTTGCAGTATTTCCTGATATATTACCGCCTTGTAACAGTAAGGATTTACCGCTGTCTGAAGAATCGGCGAAATATATGCCGCCTCCGCAGGCCGTACCCCCTGATTCGGCTCTGTTGCCTGTTATGGAGCATCCTTCATACACAGTAAGCTCGGTTTTGTCAACATACACGCCGCCGCCGGCAACCGGATCATTATTTCCTGAACATGCCGCATTTCCGGTTATCCGACATCTTGAAGATAAATAGGACAAATAGATTGAACCAAGCGGTACGCTTTTCGTGCGAAGAGCCAGGCCTCCACCCCCTGCAGGCCCATCTCCGGCCTCCAGCAGATTATTTGATATAGTTGAGTGTTCTAAACGGACATATAAACGGTTCTCATCGGAATCATCATTATAACTGAAAGCATATATGCCACCGCCAAAATCGCCTTTTGCGTAGTTTCCTGAGACCAGTCCGTTTATTCGCATCGCGCATGTTGTGGCTGGAGTGGCAGCAATTGCTATTCCACCGCCACCGCCTTTGTTCTTCCCCCCGGCATTGGCTTCAACCCTGTTACCGCAGATCCCGGCAGAGCCATACATATTAAAATTGTAATCTATAAAACCAGATTGTCCAGCTGAGAAGAATACACCGCCACCGTATGCCGCTTCTTCATTATTCTGAGGAGAGATCCGGTTACCGCACACAGTTCCTCCATACATATACAAGCTGCTATCTTTCGCAGTGATCCCCCGTCCGTATGCTCCGCCTGCATGGGTAATGATCCCTCCTGTAACATAGACCGGATCCTCAATAACAGGATCTGTATAACTGATCCCGGGATAATGGACAGCTTCCGGCCGGCTGTCTGTTATAGTCAGTATATAACCGTTAACAGAGATCGTCTCATGACCGGCAGCCCCGGTGATAATATGACCGTTAAGGTCCATATATACATTACCCTCGATGCTTAGAGCTTCAGAAAGGTTTATATCCCCGGTAAGCTGGTAATATGATGTATTGCTGCCTGTTCCTAATTTATCTACCGCGGCAGAAATATAACTGTCGGTGGGCACTTTTGTGCTCTTCACAGCAGAGTTTTTATCATTAATAAAAATGGCAAGGGCATTACCCTTATTAGTAAGGGTCGGATTTCCGCTCATTTTAGAACTATCCTTGTTCTGGTCGTCCCCTGTCTTGATGGTGCCGCTGTACCATCTAAAATCATCTTCGTTTTTGCTTGCGTAATAGATATTATTACAACTAGAATCATCAGAATCAGTATTACAGCTGATCACACCACCCATCATTTTAAAAGCATTTTGACAACCCTGGTCAAAATATAGACCACCGCCCTCTGATGCAAAATTATTGCTTATTAAACCGGCGTATAATTGGACATCGGTGATAGACCCTTGGTTACATATACCCCCACCCCGTGCTGCGGAATTATAGGTTATTGAACCGCCATACATATATATTTCGCTTGAATTGCACAGCCCGGCGCCGTTTCCGCCAGAAGAATTATCGTTTATAGATCCACCATATATACAGAACCTGTTTTTATTAAATACACCGGCGCCCTCAGCACTGGATGGTGCACTGTTTCCGCATACAGAGCCGCCGTGCAGGTTTGTAGTGGCATTATTATATATTCCCCCGCCTTGGCCTGTTTCTGTAACTTTATTGCCGCATATGGATCCGCCGTATATATTAAAGACTGCGGGCAGGTTTCCGGTAGTAAGTATATATACACCGCCGCCGCGTGCTGATCTGTTCACGGCGATAGAGCCGCCGTACATATTGATATTCCCGCCGCATGCGTAAATCCCGCCGCCATCCCTGGTGTTGTTCCCTCCGGTGATGATGCCGCCATTTACAATAACTGGATCGCCCAATCTTACCGGATTGACATAGGAGACTTTCCTGTCATGAACTGCTTTAGGCCGGCTGTCCGTCAGATTAAGGGTGACGGATTCGGGTACGGTAATGACATTTCCATCGGCCCGCGCTTGTGCTTCGACAAGCCCTCGGTCGATAATGTACCCGTTAAGATCCAGCCATACATCTTTACCTACGGTAAGCGCAGAATCGTTCGCTCCCGCTGTCACGTCAGAATTCAGCTTGATATAACCTCCTGTCTGCAGCTTATCGGAAAGCTCGCTCCAGGATTCCACCAGATAAGGGTCGCCTGCAGCCCCGGTACCGCTTGAAGCCGCCAGTACCGCCTCCGGTCTCCAAAACATAAGTAACGTTCCAAGTACCATCACCTGTATCAGAAGCTGTTTCTTTATCGATATTCTTAATGTCCCGATCCTTTTAAGCATTTTCTCCTCCAATCCTTTAACCTGTCAGCCCTTATAGCACGTTTAACCTAATTATAAGAGAAGGCCGCACCTATGTCAAAAACTCCCGGGCACCTTCGCCGGTCACCTATCAACGCCTGCTTTTTCCATTGACGGAATACCCCCCCCATTTTATAATAATTGTTTAGGCGTTTGCGAAACGCCAAAAGCCGCATAAATACAGCGTTTTTTCATTAATAAAAATGAATAACCCCTCACCAGATATGGTACAATAGAATTGACAAGAAACACTGACCAATACTGAGAAAGGAGTTATTCTGATAC
>JAFZQH010000031.1 GCA_017550165.1 Lachnospiraceae bacterium
CTGGATCCGGACCGGGGATCTCTACGGTGTGGACTTCTGCTATCACGAACTGCCCGATAAGCTGGATGTGTTTGACCGGGAGACCTTTAAGAATAACCCCATGGAATTCTATCTGGCGGCCACGGATGTGGAGACGGGAAGGCCCGTATACCACAAATGCACCGACGGCGGCGACCTGGACCTCCTGTGGATGAGGGCTTCGGCTTCCATGCCGGCGGTTTCCCACCTGGTAGAGATAGGAGACCGCAAGTTTCTGGATGGCGGTATTACAGATGCTGTTCCTTTTAAGTTTATGGAGTATAAAGGATATAACAGAAATGTCATAGTCCTGACCCAGCCGGAGGGCTACAGAAAAGAAAAAAGCAAGGCTACGGCCATGTTTGACGTGATGCTGAGAAAATACCCCAATGCGGTGAAGGCAATGCGTCGCAGGCCGCAAATGTATAATAAACAGATGGCGGATATTAAGCTGCGGGAGATTTCAGGGGCTGCCCTGGTTATCCGTCCGACGGAGTCTCTTGGGATCAGCAGGACCGAAAGCGACCCGGCAGAACTGCAAAGAGTATACGACCTGGGCCGGGAGGTTGCAGAAAACCGCTTGTCAGAGATTCAAGACTATCTAAACAAGTAGAAAATACAGAAAACAGACAGGGTACCAACATAATTCATCATGTGAATTGCCGATCACTTAGCGAGAACAAGTCGATTAAATTTGAGCGAGTCCGTCCCATCCGGGCGAGCGAGAATTTTGCTTATGAGACGCAGTTCGAGCTTAGTGAGAGAGCACTGAACATGAGGGATTATGTTGGTACCCTGTCGTATTATCATGCTTTATACCCTCGTAAGGGGTTGTCATTTAAACTTTCGTTGAGGCTGTCACGACCGTAGGTAAGACCGGCATATACCTTCTGGGAATTCTTCATAAGAGCAGGAGACTTGTCGTTCTTGCTGACCTCGAAGAAGCCGGTCCGGAGGTTATTGATGGAGATGACCGCTCCCTTTAATTCTTCCGGGTCTTCCTTTGCCTGGGCTGCTGCCAGACAGCGTCCGCAGTACCTGTAGATCTCCTGAAGCTGATATGAGATCTCGTATTTGAAGTCCAGACAGGAAGTAAGTTCACTAAGAACCGGCTGGGCATGGGAGATAGCTTCTCTGAAACCTTCCATGTCGCCGGCTGCATGGGCTTCCTTTGCATCTTTCATATATTCCAAGAATAAATCGTAGATAACCACAATGAGCTCAGTCCTGTTGGCCTGAGTCATTCTCATCGTAAATTCCTGCTTCTTTTCTTTTGTCATAGTAATCCTCTCACAAAGTGGACCCTTGGGGACGGGGTTAGTGGCTCATTTTTTGAGCCACTAACCCCGTCCCCAAGGGATCATATTACTGTATCAGCTGCAGTGCCTGCTGGGGCAGTTCGTTAGCCTGGGCAAGGACTGAAGTTGCTGCCTGCACCAGGATTGTGTGCTGGGTGTATTCTGTGGTCTCAGCTGCCATATCCACGTCACGGATACGGGATACTGCTGCCGTTAAATCTTCATCATTTGCATTTAAACTGTTAACTGTAGACTCCATACGGTTCTGGTAAGCACCGAGTTTTGATCTGACAGCGGATACCTTGGTAAGGGCAGCGTCAAGTTTTGCCAGAGCCTTGTCAGCTGTCCATCCGGATCTTACATTAAGGCCGTCAATACCTAACGTCTTGCAGTTTACCTTGGGGATATCAACGTCGATGATCTGGTTCTCGTTAGCTCCCGTATGAACCGTCATCATACCATAGCCGGTAACGTCGGCAATGACGTCTATGTCACCACCATACTCAATATATATTTTTTCGTCATAATTAGAATATACCGTTTCAAATTCGTAATTTCCCGATTCGTCCCCACTTTTCATTGTTCTATCTCGACCGATTCGTCCCGAAGCCGAATAATCAGCATAAAATGTATTACAAGTCTTCTTCTCCGCCTCCAGCTCAAGTTCGAAACCATTCTTATCGGTAACTGTTATCTTATTGCCTTTTGTAGTAATAGAGGCAGAGTCTGAAAAACCTATCCTCTGGGTGCCAGCTTTCTCACTATCACCGTCTGCAAATTCAGCCTGACAATCCTTTCCGGTGGCGGTCCACTCACATACGGGCAGACCCAACATCTGGCTAAGACGTGCGTTATCACAGGCTATCGATATCGATCCTCCAACGTCCTTATCTTTAAATACTAACGCCTGCGAATAGTTATAGTCTTCATCTAATATAGAATAGTTTTCTTTTCTTACATCATCTGTAAGATATACATCCATATTCAACTCGCTACATGCAGTCTGTATCTTCTTAAATACTTGAGCTGCCGTATCGCCAACCTCTATATTTACATCTCTGTAATTAGTATTTGTACCAGAAGTTATAAGACTATGATTGGTTATTTTAATCTTCCCTTTAAGTTCTGGATCATCAGGGATTGCATCTATTTTATCATAGAAGGTCATATATTTCTGATTAACCAGATTACCATCCGCATCCTTCTCGGCAAGGTCTATAAAGCCACCATTATACAGTGCGGGAATCTCCATACCTGCAACTGCCGGATCCTCGAAGTACTTTTCATGGGCCTTATTGTTCCTGTCAAGTACCAGCGGTGGATTGGGCATATCTACAAGATAAATATCCGTACTTCTGTAGCATTTTATCTCTGCCGAAGTTGTTGATGTACCATTAGCCGAAACTCTATGCTCATATACTCCGCCAAAAGCAAAGCCTCTCTGCGCCAGTCCCAAACCGGCCGCAAGAAGGGCATTATCACAAGAAATCTCTATTCTTTCATCGGAACCGTAATCTTTTGATATAAAGACAAGAGGATTCTCCCCGTTCCATCCTTCCGGGTTGGGAGTATATCCTGCAGTTTCTTCGTTTTTTCCGGAAAAATCAGGAAACATTGCCCCACCCAATACTTCATCTACAATAGCCTCATAACCTTCCACGGATGCTATACATGTAACATCCACGATCTCTGCGCCTTCCCTTAATTTCTGGTATATTACCTGTAATGTATCCCCTGCTTCAAATTCAATGATCTGACCGTTAATAGTTACCTTTCCGGCAGCTTCGGATCTGAGTTTTCCATCGGAAAAAGCATCCGATAATTCCTTCACACGTACATCATGCTCTGATGAAATTGCTGTACCGCGATGCCCATGATAGTCGAGTGCTCCCTTAAACACTGCCTGTCTGGCATCGGCAGTAATAGTAACCCCATACTTATCCGCTGGAACGCCTTCGCTCGCATTGGTCACACTCACTTTACGGTTATCTGTATAAGTCCTTCTTGATAAAGATCCGTCAAGGAGAACCTTCTTATTAAACTCTGTATTGGTGGAAACTCGATCGATCTCTGCTGATAAGCTGTCGATCTCTTCCTGGATGGCCTCACGGTCTTCAAGACAGTTGGTATCACTGGCTGCCTGTACTGCCAGCTCACGCATTCTCTGTATAATAGTTGTTACTTCATTAAGGGAAGAGTCGGCTGTCTCGATAATGGAGATACCGTCTGAAGAGTTTCTGGATGCCTGGCGGATGCCTTCGATCTGAACGTCCATTTTATTGGAAATGGCCATTCCCGCCGGGTCGTCCTTTGCATGATTTATCTTTAATCCGGATGCCAGCCTCTCAGCTGCTGACTGCTGATTTCTCTCATTTCTGAGGAGCTGGGTGTTGGTAAGCATTGCGGAAAGATTGTAATTGATTCTCATAAAAAAACGTCTCCTTTTCTACATTAATTATTGTAACATCAAAATCCATTTAATGTATCAGGATACGTCCGTGTAACCCGTTGATATTATTATTCTATCCATTATATCGGATACATTTAGCTTTATCTTAACCCTAAAGTGCAGACCCTTTCATGTCGAAATAAGAAGTGATATTATTTATTCTATCACTTTGACCAACGTGAAGAATCCAATCATAATGAGACAATATGAAGTGACCTCCAGATTGTAGAAACGTGGATTTACCTGTAGACTATTGATTGTTAACGTCAATGGTAACAGGGATTACCGCATACAATAGGAGGCCACATATGAATACTATAGTTTATGTTGGAATGGATGTCCATAAGGAAAGCTACACTTTATGTTGCTACAGTTATGATACCGACAAGGTTGAGTATAAGCAAACAGTACCTGCAGATTATAAACTCATTCTGAAATACATGGAACAGGTTCGCAAAAGGTACGAAGGAGAAGTATCTTTCGTGTGTGGATATGAGGCAGGATGTCTGGGATACTCCCTCTATCATCAGCTTAAGGATCATGAGGTAGACTGCAAGATACTTGCTCCTACAACGATGGCAATCACAAATACAAGCCATGTGAAGACGGATAAGCGCGATGCCGCAAATATAGCCAGATGCCTGGCGTTCCATACATACAGCGAAGTATATGTGCCTGATGATGAAGATAATGCCGTGAAGGAATATATACGGATGCGAGATGATCAGAAGCAGATGCTGAAAAAGATCAAGCAACAGATACTCGCCTTTGTTCTTAGATCCGGAAAGAAGTTTGACGGAGGAAAAACATACTGGACGATCGCTCATCTTAAATGGTTAAGGTCTTTGGATCTTGAAGGACTGGATAAGGAAACCTTAAAAGAGTATCTGATCACATACGACTATCTTGTTGAAAAGATAGATCGGCTGGATCAAAGGATAGAAGAGCTTGCCACCAATGAGAAATACACCCGGACAGTTAAAAACATGGGATGCTTCCTCGGAGTAAAGACACATACTGCGCTTTCAATGATTGTAGAGATCGGTGATTTTGATAGATTCGAAAAGGCGTCGAAGTATGCCGGATTTTTAGGGCTTGTGCCGAGTGAGGATTCGAGTGGCGACAGTACGAACAGATATAGCATAACGAAAGCTGGCAACAGTCATTTACGACGATTGATGATTGAAGCGGCACAGAGCTATACGAGAGGAAGTATAGGGCATAAATCATTAGCGTTGAAACAGCGACAGAAAGGCTGTGATCCGGAGGTCATAGCATATGCTGATAAGGCAAACGAAAGACTCCGCAGGAAGTTTTACAGAATGACCTTGAACAAAGGAATAAATCGAAATATAGCAACAACTGCTATAGCAAGAGAACTCGCATGCTTTATGTGGGGTATGGCAACAGGGAACATTTCTTGATATGACATTCATCTGATCCAGTCAAGGCTGCTTCGCACCGCCTTTGGCGGCAAGGCCTATGACAGGATCATCTGAATATCATGATTTGTAACTAAGCAGAGAAATCTGATGTTATCAGATTTCATCTGCATAACAACAATGACACTGGATACAGAGGCAGAGTCTTGGAGCACTCTAAGGTCCGAATTATTTACGACCTACCTCTGTTGACATTATATTTTTAATATTTTGATTCACGCTAGGAGACGGTAAGATTCACGGCGGACCATTGACCTGTTGGTAACCAATCCACGAATAACAGAGTGGCCAAGGCCGGGGACTGTTAGTCTGAGGCTCTGCCTCTGTACCCAGTGTTAAAA
>JAFZQH010000032.1 GCA_017550165.1 Lachnospiraceae bacterium
AATGTTCGGGAAGGAAAGCGCAGGTATTCCCGAAGAGATACTTAAACAAAACAAAGAGAGATGTGTAAGGATCCCCATGAACGAGGAGATAAGGTCTCTTAATTTATCAAATTCAGTTGCCATAATGCTGTATGAAGCATTTCGGCAGCAGGGGTTTAAAAACATGGAGTTAACAGGGGATCTGCATCATTTGACCTGGGATTAAAAACGGGCATATATTAAGTTTAGAATTAATATATGCCCGTTTTTGGTCTCGGTTTGTTTATCTCCGCCTGATTTTCGTCTCTTTCTTCCGGATGGGCCTCCCACCGCTTAATGGCTATTTTCACCTCATTGGTAAGATCAGCCTTTTCAAAGTCGTCCTGCTCCTTTTGACTGGTTCCTATAGAAAGGGATCGAAAACAATTCATCTTTTCTCTGTGCAGGGATATCATAGTATCAAAATATCCCGGGATGTACCGTGTGGATTGGGAGTCCTCAACTCTTTGGATGTAGCGCAGCATAATGAGGGATGAGGTTGCTATCCTGCCGCAATGGGGCAGATAGGCGTAATTAAAGAGGCGGTCTTCCCCAAAGGTAACATCCTCCCTGAAACGAATACCATTTTCTCTGATAATGTCGGCCTGATAAAACTTGTTACAGTTTGAATATATAAGAAGGGCTCTCTTTCGGATATAATCATCGGCAAAGTCCGAGGCAGAGGGGTAAACCCTGTCCTCTACGGTCCATAATTCCTCGGGGCAGCCCGGCACTTCACGCCTGATGCCGAAGATGCAGAGATCGTACCCACTTTTAAGCAAACCAAGGCCACTTCTTAAAAACCCGCCCATAAGGGTGTCATCGCAGTCTATAAAGGTGATATAATCTCCATTTGCCAGGTCAAGGCCTGTATTTCTGGTGGCAGAAACTCCCCTATGGCAGCATATACTATATATTATATTCTTGTATTTATAGGAATACTCCTCTAATACTGCCGGGGTCCCATCGTTTGAACCATCATCAACAAGAACCAGCTGACAGGTTCCGTCACACTGATCCAGTATGGGATCCAAGCATTCCCGGATATATCCTTCGCAGTTATACGTGGGGATTATTATTGATAGTCTTGACATATCTCACTTATCCAATACAATACACCAGCCAGGTCCCTTAAGAACTCGGCAGCATCGAAGCTATCCGGAGTAACAGTATTCTCATCACTTGTTATTCCCACTACATCCAGAACAGCATTTATATGGTTTTTCAGAAGAAGGTGGGCCATCTGAAGGAATTGCCTGTTGCAGTAGCGGTTATTTGTAATTGCTAAAAGGGTTGCCCCCTCCATAAGGTGGGCCTGCTTAAGGTAATACTCAAAGGTATCCCCGGTATCCGGACGCCGCCTGTCTGCCTCACTTTTAGGGGTAACAAATATCCGCAATCTGTCAGTATCCTTTCCGAAAACAGAAGAAAAGGCTTCCCGTAAAGCCTCATCCTCAGTATCAAAGGAGCCTTGATAAGCTGAAACTTTCCGCTCCCCATTTTCAATCCTTCGGTCTGTAGTAAGACCGTCGATGGTAAGAGTCTTCTCCCCGATCCACCTCGTGGCGCCTTTTGTGCGTTCAAAGCAGGCATTAAGCCGACCGCCCAGAACAAGGAGATGGTCATATTCCGTAAGCAGGGGTTTATTGATCCGGAAAAACCCCAATTCATCTAAGAAAGGGTAAAGGGCCGTTCGCTTTTTGCTATCCTCCACCCTTATGAAGCCTTCTTTCTGGTCCTTAAGAAAGGTCTCCCGGTCAGTTTCAAGCACATCAAAAACCCCGGCCAAAGCAGGGCTTTCCATAAACTCCATGCATTGATCCTTTAAAAGAGCGACCCGCCGGTAGATATCCGGTGTCTGTGGCATGGTAAATCGAAACATTATCTGAACTTCCTATTATGTCTTTCCTCTATTCTTTCGAGAACTCCCCGGCTTTCATAAGCAGATAGATCTTTGCCGGCACAAGCTTCTTTTTTTTCCAACGCACCTTTATCCATTGGGGGAAGATACTGAAGGTAAGGTTCACATCTCCCAGGGGAAGAGAACCGGCATAGACTACGTCTAATGACTTCTCCCAACGGTCATCCGCGACATTCCATTTCCTTAACAGATTCATGTATTCCCTGCCCGGACCCTCCTTAAAGGAGGTTATAACAGCCCTTGGCTGTTCTATCGCAAAAAAGGTGGATAAAGAAAAAACATCCCCCGTAGTACCGTCGGGAAATATATCGAACTGGAATTCAACATCTGTCGGAGATATGGCCATGATATCCCTGATCTGCCCGATCATCTCATCATCGTAAGCCGTAAAATGCGCCGCCTTAAATGCACGCTCGATCCTTTCCGGATCTTCTGTGCAGGGGGCGATCTCCTCCTGCCCAAGATAGCCGCCGATCCTTAAGGGCAGTCCTTCGCGTCCTCTAAACAAGCCGAAATACGAAGGCTGCCAGCTAGCCGCAAGTCTCCCTGCCATTTCCTCATACAGCTTTCCATACAAGGGTTCTCCTATTGCTTGACAAAAACCACCGGCAAGCTCTGTATGGGATCTGGGCTCAAAAAGAACTCCTGCCTGACCCGGATTGGATGACCTGGTATCGATCTCGAATCCTCCGCTTACTTCCCGGTATTTTCTATGTGCGTCCCGAATGAAGCTTACTATCTTCTCGGAATCCTCTGCCAGGGGAGATGTAATGTAGGATCCTTCGTAAGGTTCTTCTGCCACTACAGTTAGGAATATATCCAGAAAAGGCTCTCCAAAAAGAGGGAATTCCAGATAAATATCAGGAAAATCCCCCTTTCCCAAAAAATCGGGTATGATTTTTTTCACACGTTCCAGGCTGTCTCCAAACAACAGCTCTCCTCTGCCGCCTGAAGCGGCAGAAGCAAGCAGAAGCCGGAATGCGGTATTATTGTCGATGGTTCTCATTTAAAAAAATCAGCTCCGGTAATGCGGCCTTCTTCAAAATCCTTTGCCGGCCCATTATCTGAAGGCACATCTTCCCGGTAATCACCACCGGTATTGCCAGGATCTCGCTCCCTTTCGAAAAAACTAGAGCATTTGTAGCATTTTCCACCGGCTACCTCATCCAGGGCATCGTCCGGGAGCTCGATCATATTAGCCCTCAGGATATCCATGACCTCTTCTTCGCCGGTACAGCTTTTAAGCTTCTCTTTGACGTCCTCCGGTAAGTTTTTAAAAAATTCTGTTTTCATGAATTCTTCCATAATATGGTTCCTCCTTATATTGATTTATTTAGTAACTCTGTCAGTCTCTTGGGATCACGGGAGATGAGCAGGTCTTTCCGCTCCCGGGGAGTATATATTGTAATCCGCTCCTTCAGGCTCCTGGTAAGCTCTCTTTCACCGGTTTCGTTATAGAGCTCCTGACAGACCTCTTTGGTTGCCTCGCGAAAGATATCCTTGTGCTCGCCACAATAATAAGATGTGAAATCACCTTTTTCCCTGTATGCCCCGGCGGCACATCCTCCTCTGCATGCGAAAACATAAGGACATTTAGCGCATTCCGGCATCCTGTCAACGGTTCTGGTATTCCATTTAAGTAATTCAAAATTGAAGGCAAATTTACCCTTCTCTACATTGATCCGGCCAACCCGCATTTGATCCATAGCCACGAAATCCCAGCATGAATATAAAGACCCTTCCGGATCCACCATGATCATATTGGACTCTGACCCACAAAAGGCATCAGAGGGATAGAAATACTCCTTGTTTTTTATAAGACTTCGGATCATTCCATATACAGTACTGTATATAGACACATGATCCATGGCGTCTTTTTTTTCAAAACCATTTCGCATGAGCATATCCACAAGATCACTGCACATTACCCCATGACCCTTACCCGGATAATTCTCTCCGTCCGTGGGAGCAAAATAATAACCGAACTGCGGATACTTGGTGAAGCCTTTCTCCACGAATATCCGGGGCAGTTCATGGACCTTTTCCAGATTAGCCGGTCCCACATTAATACGAATATCTACGTTAATTCCTTTGGATAGAACAAGTCCTATATTCTCCAGGATCTTCTCATAGCTTCCTCCGCCGCCTGAGTATATCCTTCTCCTGTCATTGTCCTCCTTGACGCCGTCCAAGGTTATCTGCAGTTTTTTATACTTATATTCCGTCAGGATATCAATGAAATGGTTAAGATCATATCCGTTGGTCACGGCATCCAGTTCCAAATCGGCCTCAGTGGCTTTTTTTGAAATGTATCTTATGAGCTCAATATTTTCTTTTAAAAGAGGTTCTCCGCCATATAAGCCGACCCCGTCTACCTTGACCCCCCGGGCTTTCTCCTTATCTACCGCTTCAAATACGGCATCCACCATCTCCCTTGACATTGTCTTTTTAAGCCATTCTTCGCCGGCAGACAGCCTGTGTTTTTCATAGCAGTAAGGGCATCTGAAATTACAGTTATAGGTAGGAAGTATATAGAGACCAAGACTGCGCTCGGCATCGAGCCTTCTGTGTAACCCCGCAAATATGTCAAGATCTTCCCTTTCTATCTCGGGGGAGTCGGTTAAATGTCCCCTTGCAAGAAGGCGGTCCCGCTCATCCTCCGGCAGGGCTTTGGGATTTCCTGCCAGCATGGCTTTACCCACAGCAGCATCCACCATGTCCATGGCAATATAGAGCCCGTTAACCAGAAGGTAGTGGACCTCATCATCAAAGGGTATGATAATCTCATAATTGCTTACTTGCATCTTCAGTGTTCCCTTTCTTCTTTCATTACTCCGTATAGTTCCAGATTACCGTTATGTTCCCTGTTGCAGGTGGAGCAGATAAGTATCTTGTCCGCCACATCGGGCATAATATCATTTGACAGGAAGCTTATCCTTTTTACCTTATCCAGCCAAAGCTGCCGCTTCTCATCTCCACTCCCTGCCGGAAGCAGGGTTTCTTCACTGTAAGGCTTTTCTAAAGCAGCAAACCAGGTGGCCTTATAAATGGTTCCTTCGTAGTTAAGATATATTTCCGGATGGATATCAAGTGTCATCTTATCTTTGATCTCGATAAGCTTCATGAACATGGAGACATCCTTCATATGATGGGCGGACAGTATGAATATACCGTCATCGGGTAGTCTTGGCATACTGACCCCTCCGTGGACAGAAGCCTCATTACTGAAATTATAACACAGATAATACTCCGGATACTCCTCGTGATACAAGATGGGGTAATTAATAGGGGTATTCTCCATATAGACCCAGCCCACGGTATCGGGATTGATCTTCTTTAGTTCCTCAAGATCGATATCCGGCCACTCCTGCCAGTGCCCCTTCATCTTATGTCCGTATATGCTCATGAATATAAATCCGAGATCATAGGGATCGGGGCGTACTATGGAAGGGTCCGTGTATTCTTCCAGGGTAAGGTCTTTTTGCTTCATTTCCTTTGCGGCTTCTACGCCTACATATCGCCAATGCCAGTGTTCGAAAGGGATATGCGTTACACATTCTCTGCCGGCGGGATATCTTAAGATGAAGCCAAAATCCGCAGCGTTATCAACAAGCCATTTATAATAAGGTCCCTTTTTGTCAAGGCCATCCGGGCTGTCCAGGTCCATTGCCAGACCTGTCTCATGTTCACTGCAGCCGGGCTTTGCCACTTTGCCGCTTTTGTTGCCTGCATAGAGTTCTGTCTGATAGTCTCTGGTCCGATAGCCGCTTATTAGAATAAAGGCATCCAGCCCGTCCTTTTCCGCCTGTGCAAACATCCTGTTGGCAGCCTCAAAGCACTGTCTGTCTAATTGTATACTTCGGAAAACATAAAAATGCCGGGGTGGCATCTTCATGACATCCACCAGATCCTCCGGGATATAGTCATCTCCCAAAGGATGCGATTCATTTACAAGGATTAGATATTTGTCCATATTAAAAGAAATCTGCCTCTGTTATTATTCTACTATATCCAGCATGTCGCAAAATCCCGTCAACTCGAATGTATCCATTATTACCTGATTGACATGGAGGACTTTAACCTTGGGATAGTCGTTATCCTCCATGTACTGCTGGGCCGTAAGAAGGGTACGGAGTCCCGCAGATGATACATATTCCAGCTTGGCAAACTCAAGAGTTATGGTCCTTGTCTCCGGCAGTATCTCCTCAAGCTCCTTCTCAAATACCGGGGCAGTAAGGGTATCCAGCCTGCCCTCCAGTTCAATATAGAGATTGCCGTTCTCTAATCTCTTTGTGGTATTAAGCATCTGTTTTTCCTCCTTCACGAAGCTTTCTGCAATTATCTATTCCAGGCGCTGGCGCTCTACCAGTTCTGCAAAGAGGCCGCCCTTTTCTATAAGTTGGTCATAGGTTCCGTCTTCCGCGATATTACCCTTATCCAGCACCAGGATCCTGTCGCAGTGCTTAATGGTGGATAATCTGTGGGCTATAACCAGCCTTGTACACTTCAGGTTATCCAGGGCCTCCGACACCTGCTTCTGGGTCTTATTATCCAGGGCTGAAGTAGCCTCGTCAAACATAAGTATCTTAGGCTTAGGCGCTACGGCCCTGGCTATCATAAGCCGCTGCTTCTGGCCGCCGGATATGCCTCCCTGTCCCTCGGAAATGATGGTCGCCATCTTCATGGGCATACTTCTGATATCCTCAGCTATATCCGCAATCTCAGCAGCAAGCCATGCATCATCAAGTGTCAGATGAGGAGCAGAGATAACGATATTTGAATAGATATCTCCCTGGAAAAGGCTTCCGTCCTGGGTTACGGCTCCAATCCTCCGCCGCAGGGACCGGAGGTCTAACTTGGACATGTCCCTGCCGTCGTAGTATATAACTCCCTTCTCCGGAGTCTCAAAGCCAAGAAGCAGTCTCATAAGGGTAGACTTTCCGCACCCCGTGGTGCCTACGACAGCTACATATTCTCCCGCCTTAATGGTCAGGGACATACCGTTTATCACGTAAGGCATATTATCCTTATATTTAAAATATACGTTTGAAAGCTCAATATTCCCCTTGATGGAGGTAAGTATTTCACGATTTTCCGAGGATTCCGGACGGGTCTTTAATATAGGCTCAAGCATTTCCATAATGGGCTTAACCTCGGCAATGGAGACTGCTACCGAAGACAGGGTGGTAAAAGATCCCATGAGGGCACCGTAAGCCACATTAAATGCCATATATTCCGAAGCCGTAACCCCGGTCTTTACTGCCAGATAGTAGATCATTATGGTACCCAGCAGAGACACACCGGTGGTAATAGCCGTATTAACCTTCAGAAAAAGCGGGATATCGTAGGTTTTGCCTGCTTCTTTTGCGTAAGCTCCCGCCCATTTGGCAAAGGCTCTCTTCTCCGAGCCGGAAAGCTTGATCTTCTGAATACCGGTGATAAGAGCCAGCCCAAGGCCGGTAGTCTTGGCGTTGGCCTCCATAACAGCCTTCTTAACCCTTACCTGCATCAGGGCCGTAACCAGATTGATCACGAGGGTTATAATCATAACTGCCACTGCAGGCCATGTAAGGCCCGGGGCATATACAAATATCTGAACAATATAAAGAAGCGATGCCAAGGATGTTATCCCTATGGACATGACATTTTCAAGGATCAACCGGCTAAGCCTGGATGCGTTGGTGATCCTGGTCAGCATATCACCCGAGGAATACTTCCTGAATAAATTGGCAGGCAGGTTCATAACTCTGGCCATAAGGGCAGATTCTACTGCCTGGGCCGTCTTGGTCTGTATCCTGCCCAGTCCCATGCTCTTAACGGAATTAATAAGCATAGTGGAAATTGCCGCACATGCCAGGAAAATTGCTGTTCCCGCTAGGTAATAACCGCTTCCGCTCTCCAGCACCGGACCGGTTAAAGCTCTTGTAACCAAGGGTGATAACATGCCCGTTAAAGTCACCAGGATAGTCAGGGCGATAAACAAGCCCACATCCCCTACGGAGAAACAGGAATTCATGTAGAAAAGGATATCTCTTATACCCAGCTCAGTCTGAGGCAGGGGGCGATAGAAGCATGTTGCCTCTTCTTTTAATTCCGATGCCGCCTTACGGTCTATGGTAATCCTGCTGCCTGTAGTAGGATCTACATACACATACCCTGATGTATTCTTAGGGATCAGCGCCACGGGCTTGTCATCCTCTTTGGTATAAGCCAGAAGGGGCATATAAGAATCCTTGTACCAATCCCCTTTAAGCTCCGCCATCCGGTACATGATGCCATGGGGGCGCATGCAGTATTCTATCTGCTCCTCCCTGTCATTGACGCTCTTGGGAACTACCGTGGGCTTAAAATGATAATATTTTAATATCTCGTCTATGGCTATGGAGGTTAGTATCCGGTCCTCCGCTGCCACACCGGAGTCACGTCTTCCCAGCACAACAGAAGCCATCTGGAAGATGGACTCTTCAAAGACCTCCTGGTCATTCTTTTTTATTTGTCGTACCTGCTGGTCAAACCAACCCACAACAATCTCTCCTTAGTCGTTAGCTATCAGTTCTGCATAAGCTCCGCCTTTGGCGTAGAGCTGCTCATGGGTTCCACGCTCCACTACACGTCCTTTATCCAGGACTATGATCTCATCACAATCCCTTATAGTGGATAAGCGGTGGGCTATAACTATACATGTAATGCCTCGTTCCTTAATGGCATTAACCACTTCGAATTCCGTCCTGGCATCCAGGGCAGATGTGGCCTCATCCATAATGATAATGGAGGGATCCTGGGCAAGAACCCTGGCTATCTCTATCCTCTGGCGCTGTCCGCCGGAGAGGTCCTTGCCGCCCTCCGTCAGCATCCCGTCAAAGGCACCTTCCCTGGCCAGGATGTCATCGTAGATATGAGCATCCTTAGCCGCCATGGTCACCTCAAATTCCTTCAGGGTTTCATTCCACATGCGGATATTGTTATCTATGGTATCCTCAAAGAGGACTATATCCTGGTCGACTACTGCAAGAGACCCGGTAAATACGGTCCGGTCGATCTCGGAGATGGGCTTGCCATCAAAGAGTATCTCCCCGCTCCAGGGCGCATACAAGCCTGAGATCAGCTTGGATAGTGTGGATTTGCCACAGCCCGATGTTCCTACAAAGGCCACTCTGCTGCCGGGAGCAAGGGTCATCGAGAAATCTTCAATAAGAGGCTCTCCAAGCCTTGAATAGCCGAAAGTGACATTCTTTAATTCCACGCTGCCCCCCAGTTTCTCGTAATTCACACCCTCTGCCGGTGCTTCATCGGAGAACAGCTTGTCGTCAGGGTAGTTCATAACATCATCCAGACGCTCCATATCAGTCCTCATCTCCTGGATCACCTGACCTGCACTTATAAGGGTCATGGCCGGGGACATAAATGAACTTAAGAAGCCCTGAAATGTAACGATGGCGCCAAGTGTGAATTCGCCCTTCATAACCAGCCATACACCTAATACCATAACCGCTGAATTAGCCAGGGTCAGAACGAGGCTCGGGACCATACCCAGAAACTGATTAAGGACCGTGTACTTAACTGTCTGATTATTAACGGATGCCTGATAGCCGGCCCATCTGCAGAAGAAACCGTTCTCTGCTCCGGAGGCCTTAATGGTCTCGATCATCTGGATACCGGAAGCCGTAGCAGCGCCCAGCTTTCCCGCATCACGCATCTGAACACGGGTAATGTTAATCCTTTTAGCTGATATGATCTTGGATACGACAATGTTGACGGCGACAGTAACAAGCCCCACTATAGTAAGAGGAATACTGTATCCTATCATCACAAAGATATAGAAGATCATCATTATGGCGTTAAATAAAAGTGGCGTAAATGTATTCACCAGAGTCCCGGCAATATCGGAATTGGATATCTGACGCTGAAGGATATCACCTGAAAGCCTCTGGGAGAAGAATTCCATAGGCATCCTTAGGATCTTCCACATAAAGGTCGAGCTTCCCACCATGGCCATCTTTCCGTCGATCTTAAGCTGGTAAACTGCCTGTATCCAGGCTGCCGCTACCTGGGCAGCACAGAATACCAGCATCAGGACGATAAATGACAGAAGAAGCTCCCTGTTTTCTCCTGTTATGAGCCTGTCCATAAAGAACTTGGAAAAGAGGGGGTTGATGATGCCGAATAAACACCCTATCATACAGGATATCATAAGGAAGGCCACAGCCTCTCCCGTTCCGGAGAGCCTTGCCCCGGCGAATTCCAGAGTGGATTTTCTCTTGCCCGAAGGTTCAAAATCCTCCCCCGGAGTTATCCGAAGGCATATTCCCGTAAAGGACTTGTCAAGCTCCTCCATGGTGACCTTGATCTCTCCCTGGGCGGGATCATTTATATATACAGTATTGCCCTTATATCCGTTAAGCACAACAAAATGATTGAAATTCCAATGGATGATGCAGGGATATTCAACCTCTGTCAAGATAGCGGTCAGGTTGGCCCTGAACCCCTTAGCTTTAAAGCCGTAGCTTCTGGCGGCTTTCAGAATATTGCTGGCTTTGGAACCGTCCTTGCTGACACCGCAGTCCGCTCTGATCTGCTCTAAAGGTACCCACTTGCCGTAGTAAGCCATGACCATATCAAGGCAGGCAGCTCCGCACTCCAATGCTTCAAGCTGCATAACCACCGGCACTTTTGCTCTTCCCTTTTTGATCGGTTGTTTTACCTTTACCATTTATTAAGGTCCTCAGCTTCCGAATAGTATTCCGAATAATCCTGTCTTTTTGTAACATACCTTGGCAGGGTATGTTCCGTCTTTCATTTCCGTAGCTGCTACTGCAAGGATCCGGTCAGGATCAGAGGTCTCTACTTTACTGATGGCAGCAGAACCGCCTTCAACCTCTATTATCATACCCTCAGCTACATTCTTCGCTGCCTTTGCATCCTCAAAGGATACTGTCATGGTGCCGTTCTTAACCTCTGCCGTCCCGGAGGCAAAGCTGCCGACATTAATAAAAAATCCCCAGACCAGCATACCTACCAGCAGTGCAGCCACTGCAAGGAGAACTACCCACACACCGGGTTTGGTAACCTTAAGGTAGTCGTTGAGCTGTTCCGGAGAAGTGATCCGTTTAACGGATGTTTCCCTGTATAATTTATTTTCCATAAAGGCATTCCCCCTGATTTGTTAAAAAAATCCCCAACAGAATAATTATAGCATAGCTTTTGATATTAAGAAACCTATTATTATCAAGGCTCTTGAGATATTTTCTTCCTGATGGCCAGCATATTCTGCCCGTCCTTAAACTTGTAGGTCACATCATCCATGGACTTTCTGACCAGGTGGATACCTAAGCCTCCCCTTTTTCGCGCCTTTGCGGGCAGCGTCACATCAGGCTTGGCAGCCTCCAGGGGGTTAAATGGTATGCCCCTATCAATAAAGGTGATAATAACCTCTCTGCCACCGGGCAGGGTCTCAAACCTTACTGTGGCCATTCCCTTCTCTCCCTCACCATATGCATAATGAGCTATATTACCAAAAATCTCATCCACCGCTATGTCTATCTGACCCTTAGCCGTAACGGGGCAGTCCAGAGATAAGAGCTTCCCGTCTATAAACTCTATCACCGGATCCAGGCTCTCAACCTTAGCCTCCAGGGTGATCTCAGATGCATCGCCCGCTTTACCTTCTTCGGAAATAAGGTCTTCCCCGCTCCCGGCAGGACCCCTGTACTCGATACAGAGCATGGTCAGGTCGTCAAACTGTTCCGCATCTCCCACAAAGGAGCGTACATGGGCATCTACTCCCGCAAGTATTTCCTCCACGGAACCCTCTTTTACCGCATTAAGAGCATCCAGGGTCCTCTCCATTCCGAAGAGCTTTTCGGCGGCGTCAGTAGCTTCCGGCACACCGTCAGTGTATACGAAGAGCTTTGATCCCGGCCTCATTGTTATCTCGTAATCAGTGTATTTCATATTCTTTTTGGCTCCGACTACGAAACCGTGCTTATCCTTGATGATCTCAAAGTCGCCCTCAGGCTCCTTTAGGATGGGATATTCATGGCCTGCGTTGGAAGCCGTAAGGACTCCGGTATTAATATCAAGGATCCCTATCCATACAGTAACAAACATTTTCTCCCGGTTATTCGAGCAGATGAGGTTATTGACATCTTCCAATACCGCTTTGGCGTCACGCTTGGCTATGATCTGTCCTTGGATCATGCTCTTTGCCATCATCATAAACATAGCCGCCGGCACGCCTTTTCCCGACACATCCGCCATAACCATGGCAAAATGCTCCTCACCGGCGAAGAAGAAATCGTAGAAATCTCCCCCCACCTCCTTTGCAGGTGTCATGGAAGCATATATGTCAAACTCATCCCTTTCGGGAAATGCAGGAAAAATGTTGGGCAGCATATCTGCCTGTATCCTGGTTGCAAGAGAGAGTTCGGCCTTTACCCGCTCTTTCTCCGACATTTCATCAACTATCTCATCAACGTAGTCTCTCATCCTTGCGGCCTGGGCTTCAAAGCTCTCAGCAAGGACCTGTATCTCATCACCTGTCTTATACTCGTCTTCCATTTCAAAAAACATGTTAACACCGCTGAATTCACGGAGCTGATCTGTCATCAGAGTAATGGGCGCTGCTCTCTTTTTTGCCCTCTTACTTACTACATGGGTTGAAAGGGCTATTATACCAAGGATCGCTAATGTTGCAAGAATGACAGATACGTTAAATGCAGCGTTCTCCCCGGCGAGGATATACTGAGAGTTCTTCTCCAATCCCCGGAGAAGATCATTTGCCGGCTCCATTACTTCATTTACCGATACGAAAATAACCTGCGCCCATTTTGATGTGGGAATAAATCCGTAGGCGGCATAGTACTCCTCCCCGTCAACATGAACGCGGCTGATCCCTGTTTCGCCGGAAAGGCACTTATCAATAACCTTCCCCAGTTCAGGGTTAACCACTTCTCTTACATCCTTGGCCGTATCCGCGGTCTGTTTTAATTCCCCGGTTTTTCTGGTAGATAATGAAAGCTGGCCTTCGCTACTTACGAGTATGGCAAATCCGGATCCTCCTATCTCACGTCCGACCATATAGTCTGCCAGGGCATCTACCTCATAGCTGCCCTCCAGTACAGCCACCAGTCTCCCATCCACATAAACCGGCATACTGTATACTACTTCATTGATCCCATATAATTCACTGCTGAGGATAGCAGTAAAATACACATCTCCCTTTTCAACGGCCCCCTTGTACCAGGGCCTTTCTGTTGCCTTATATGTCCTTACATTCCCATTCTCATCAACTTTTCTGTCCGAATTTCTGTCGACTGATAAAGTTACCCCATCAGGGGTAGAGATAAAACAATCCACCGAATAATCAACAGACGTGGCTATTTCCCTCATAATGGGCTCTAAATTCGCCAGCCGCTGCATCATTTCATATGTGGACGGGCTGATATTCTCATATCCGTCGGAAGAGAGCAGCTGTAATGCCGGGGTATCCTTATTCTCCTTCTTGGGAGGTGATATTTCTTTTCTTTCGAAGGCTTCAGGATATTTAAACACTTCTTCTACCATACTCTTAAGAGCTATCAGATCATCCCTCGGTGTGATAAACTCATCTTCCGTTCTCTCTACTGCCGATTTAATAAGGGTTTTTAAGTTTTCCTCCGTAATATCTGTCATGGATTTACCGGAGTTATCGGATACGATCTCCAACTGCCGTTTTTCTCCGTCGGTTGCCATTTTCAAAATGCCTGATAAATGGACAGCAAAAACCACCATGAAGATAATTCCCATGGTAAGTACAAAAACCACAACCATACGTATCATTTTCCACGCAAGTCCTCTATTTTTCAGGGTTGAAGCTTTATCCATCAGGCCTTCTCCTTTATTGGTCCCTCCGGCCCATAGTATTCTATACAGAGCATGGTCAGATCATCGAACTGCTCTGCCCCACCGACAAAGTCCCTTACCGCGTTGTCTACACCCGCCAATATCTCTTCCGGGGAAGAATCCGGGACCATATTCAGGGCATTAACCGTCCTCTCCATTCCGAAAAGCTCATTTTGTGAGTTCATTGCCTCCGGCACTCCGTCTGTGTAAACAAAAAGCTTAGAGCCCGGCTTCATCTCAATCTCATAGTTGGTGTATTTCATATTCTTTTTACCGCCGATAACGAAGCCATGCTTGTCCTTTATTATCTCAAATCTTCCTCCGGGCTCCTTAAATATAGGGTACTCATGTCCCGCATTAGAGGCGATCATCACGCCGGTTTTAAGATCTAATATTCCAACCCATACGGTTACGAACATCTTCTCCCTGTTATTGGAGCAGATGATATTATTAACATTTTCCAAAACAGTCTTTGCATCATAATGAGCTACCAGCTGGCTCTGGATCATGGTCTTTGCCATCATCATAAACATAGCTGCGGGAACTCCCTTACCCGACACATCCGCCATAACCATGGCAAGCCGGTCATCCCCTGCGAAAAAGAAGTCATAAAAATCGCCTCCCACCTCTTTGGCCGGAGTCATGGATGCATATATGTTAAACTCAGATCGGTCCGGAAAGGCAGGGAACTTGCTGGGCAGCATATCCGCCTGGATCTTGGTAGCCAGAGAAAGCTCTGTATTAACCCGCTCCTTCTCGGACATGATGGTTACCATCTCGTTAACGTAGTCCTTCATCTTATGGGTGAGGGCCCCGAAGCTTTCTGCCAGCACCTGTATCTCATCACCGGTTTTATACTCATCCTTTACTTCAAAAGTCATATTGTCGCCCGAAAGCTGATGAACCTGATCAGCCATTCCGGCAAGGGGCAGGGCACGTCTCTTGGCCGTTTCGCTCACGATTATAATGCCTGCGGCCAATATAATGATCAGTATGATCATTGCTATTAAGGCCGATTTCGAGACCTCTGAATTTTGTTCCTTCATTACATTGACTGATACATCATTCATCTGTGCAAGGAGCTCATCAGTGGGTTCCATAACCTCTTTTACGGATACGAAAATGATCTGCTCCCATCCGTAGGAGCGCATGTAGCCGTATGCAGCGTAGTATTCTTCTCCGTCAACCGTAACTATGCTTACACCGGTTTCTCCGGACAGACCCTTGCTTATCACTTCCTTAAGCTGTGGATTAACCACCGTCCGCAGGTCCTGCTCAAGATCAATATCTTTGCCTAATTCACCGGTCTCTCTGGGAGTACACACAAGCTGGCCTTTATCGCTGATAAGAACGGTAAATCCCGTCTTTCCGAAATTGCGTCCTTCAAGAAGCTCCGTGAAGAGTTCTGTCTTCAATGATCCTTGCAGGACTGCCACCAGCTCATTATCTACATATACCGGAGCCGCATATGCTACTTCATCAAAACCGAAAAATATACTGTGTATGGGATAGAAATAGACTTCCCCCCGCTCTATGGCCCCTTTATACCAGATCTGCTCGGTACAATCTAGGGAGATG
This sequence comes from Lachnospiraceae bacterium, assembly GCA_017550165.1. Taxonomy (GTDB): domain Bacteria; phylum Bacillota; class Clostridia; order Lachnospirales; family Lachnospiraceae; genus SIG280. The sequence goes on from JAFZQH010000032.1 coordinate 15,398, forward strand.
ATGCTGCCGTCTTCCATGATCTTCTTATCCGCCAGCCTGTCCATATCAAGGGCAAGGCCGTCCATGGTAGCCACACCTATATCAACGTTATAGTCATTCTTTATAAGGAATTCCCGGAGAAGGGGCTCTAAGTTGGCAAGCCTTTCCGCCTTTTCCATAGCTTCAGGTCTTATGTTTTCATAACCATTCGGACAAAGAAGCTGCAATGATGGCACTCCGGCATCTTCCGCCCTCGGGGGATGTATGCTTCTTCTTGCGTAGTTTTCCGGATGGCGGAATATATCTGCCACTTGATTTTGCAGAGTTTTCATAACATGGCCTGCCTTCCAGAACTCATCATCTGTTTTATCCGCGGCCCATTTGATACGGGCTCTTAGATTCTCCTCGATTACAGATGTAAGGGATTCTTTGGAAAGACCTGCCACCAGCTGCAGCTGATCGGTTTCATCCGCTCTTAAGACTAACTGGAGCGCTCCTAACTGGATACCGAAAACGGTAAGAAAAGTAAGGCCCATGACAAGAGCGAAAATGACAAAAACCTTTATCATTTTCCCGGCTATTCCTTTAGTGATCAAGGATGATCTCTCGTTCATGGGCTTCTCCTTTCTACTTAAATTCCACAATTGTTACCCCGGTGTCGCCTTCACCGAATTCGCCCAGCCGGAAGCTTTTGACATATTTACATTTCCGCAGGGCCTTATGAACGGCGTCTCTGAGGGCACCGGTTCCTCGGCCGTGGACTATGCGAACCGAAGACAGATGGGCCAGATAGGCGTCATCCAGGTATTTCTCCAGAATGGAAGTGCCTTCGTCTGTAGTCTTTCCGATGATATTAAGCTCCGTGGAAACAGAGGCAGACTTATTCATCTTGATCTTGCCGGAGCCGGTCTTGGTCAGATTGGGAGCGGTAACGTCCGGTTCGTCAAGGAGCTCTAAGTCATTAATGTTTACCTGAGATCTGAGGATCCCCATCTGAACATATGGGTCACCTTTATCGTTGGGTTTGGTCTGTACTGTACCTTTGAGATTAAGGCTTAGGACCATAACGCTGTCTCCGGGCTTGAAATCTGCGGGCTTGTTTTTTTTATTTGATTGCTTCTTAGTAGTATCGGACAGCTTACTGTTTGTGGAATTGTTCTTATTGCCCACATCCGAGCGGAGACGTTCAAGCTCCTTTATATCAACTTTGCCGTTTGCAAGCTTGTTGATATCTTTTATGGTTTTATCAGCGTATTCTTTGGCTTCGCGAAGTATTGCGGCAGCCTGTTCGTTGGCTTCTCTTATGACGGCATCCCGTCGGGCGGCAAGATTGCTTTCTTTTTCTTCAAGCTTTGACCTGAGGCTTTCTATTTCTTTTTTATGTTCTTCGGTTTCCAGTCTTTCATTTTCAATGGTGGCGCGGTCTTCCTCCAGATGGGAGATAAGGTCTTCGAAGCTCTGGGCACCCTCGTCGATCTTTTCCTTCGCCCGGTTTATGATCCCGTCTGCCAGACCAAGCTTGGAGGATATGGCAAAGGCGTTACTCTTTCCGGGAATGCCTATAAGAAGGCGATATGTGGGACTTAATGTTTCTACATTAAACTCGCAGCAGGCATTCTCTACACCTTTCGTGGACAGGGCATAGACTTTAAGCTCGCTGTAATGGGTTGTAGCCATGGTAAGTATCCCCCGTTCGTGTAGATAGGGGAGGATGGCGGTAGCAAGAGCCGCGCCCTCCGTGGGGTCCGTGCCGGCACCCAGCTCGTCGAAAAGCACCAGGCTGTTGTAATTAACCTCCTTTAGGATAGAAACAATGTTGGTCATATGAGCCGAGAAGGTGGACAGACTTTGCTCGATACTCTGTTCATCTCCGATATCCGCAAATATATGGTCGAATACATTGAACTCCGAATGGTCATTTGCCGGAACGTGAAGGCCGGACTGGGCCATGAGGGTAAGTAGTCCTACAGTTTTAAGGGAGACGGTTTTACCGCCGGTATTGGGTCCCGTGATGATAAGATGTGCATAATCCTCCCCCAAAGGCACACTTATGGGGATAACCTTTGCTGGGTCAATGAGGGGGTGACGCCCCTTTTTGATGTTGATACGTCGGTCGGTATTCATCTCCGGCCTTGTAGCGTTCATTTTCCTGGCAAGGGCAGCCCTTGCGAAAATGAAGTCCAGCCGGACCAGGATATTGTAATCGGCTTCTATCTCCGCGGTATGCTCTCCCACTTCGGAGCTTAGGTTACCGAGGACGATCTCGATCTCTTTTTCCTCCTGTATAAGAAGCTCCTTCAGCTCGTTATTGAGCTTGACTATGGACATGGGCTCGATAAAGACGGTGGAGCCGGAGCCGGATTGGTCGTGGATCATGCCGGGGACCTGGGATTTGTATTCAGCCTTAACGGGGATGCAGTAACGGTCTCCCCGCATGGTTATAACATTATCCTGAAGGTAGGTCCGCATGGTTGAGCTGTTAAGGATAGATGTTATCTGGGTGCGGATCTTATCATTGATATTTCTTATAGAGCGTCGCACGTTCTTTAATCCGCTGCTGGCATCATCAGCGATCTCTTCCGCGGAAATGATACATCTTCTGATATTACCGGAGATAAGGGATAGGGGCTCCAAGGCCGCAAAATAAGAAGACAGGCTGTCTGTCTCGTCGCTTTCCCGCTCTCCCCTGGAGTAAGACTTAGCCCGGCCGGCGGTCTCTAAGAGCTGGGCAATCTTAAGAAGCTCGGATGCGGAAATAGATCCTCCGATATCCAAGTGTTTGATACTTCCCCGGATGTTGCCCGTACCGGAAAGGCCTAAGTTTCCCTGCTTAAAGATCCTTGAGAGAGCATCGGCTGTCTCTGTCTGAAGACGGTTGATCTCACCAATGTCCGTTAGGGGAACAAGATCCCGGCAGAGAGCCCTCCCGCCTTCGCAGGAAGCCTCTTCTTCAAGGAGCTTTATGATCTTATTGAATTCCAGTGTGTTAAGAGTTTCGGCTTTCATAAAATCATTATATTTAAAAGGGTTAAATGTTTCAATACACATGTAAGTGCTATTGTGGTGCAATAATCCAATCAGAACGAAAGGTAAGGACAGATGATGAAGTATATAGAGTCATTTCGAGAAGGAGAGCAGATTCGGGGAGTTTATCTTTGCAAAAGCCGGAATACCGCGGCCACAAAGGCCGGTAAGCCCTATGATAACTTGATCCTGCAGGACAAGACCGGGACTATAGACGGTAAGGTATGGGACCCGGGCTCTGGCGGAATAGAAGAATATGACAAGATGGATTATGTGGACATTGTAGGCGATGTTACTTCCTTTAATGGTGCCTTGCAGTTGAATATCAAGAGACTGCGCCGCGCAAGCGAGGGTGAGTACGATCCGAAGGATTACTTCCCAATGTCAGAAAAGAATATAGATGAAATGTACGCCGAGCTTCTTAAACTTTCGGACAGCGTAAAGGAGCCCCACTTACACAAATTGCTGGAGATCTTCTTCTGGGATGATGCAGCATTTGCCAAGGAGTTTAAGAGCCACTCCGCCGCAAAATCCGTTCATCACGGTTTTATCGGCGGACTGTTGGAGCACACATTGACAGTTACCAAGATATGTGATTTTTATACCACACTCTATCCCATACTTAACAGGGATCTGTTGATCACAGCGGCTATCTGCCACGACATAGGAAAGCTAAAAGAGCTTTCATCATTTCCAGAGAATGACTATACGGACGAAGGGCAGATGAGGCGATTGATGAAGGAGAAGAAGAGGTAAAGCGAACTGGCGGGCTGTCATTAAAGCTTAAACCAAGAGAGGTGTCACAGGTATCAGAAGCGAAAACAAAGCAGTTTTTGGCATTCTCCGATAGTCGGCAGCAGGCTAGTTTCTTTGCGACTTTCTATGAGAGCAACCATGTCCGTATGCTGAGAAAGCGTTTAATATGTAGGAGCGTCTCGAGCAAAGCATTATTTGGAACTGATATGTGTTATGTCCGGGGATGACTATTATGAGGTGGCCCATAGTTTAGACGAAAATGCGCCAAAGAGGGATGACGTTACACGAATGAAAAAGATTTTGTCTGATATATTTGCAGCAGATTTTGTTGGATGATAGAATTGTTAATCACTAATGTAGAAAGTACAGGCAGAGGAGCAATCCCCTGCCTGCTTTTATAGTTCGTAATCTTCAAGATAGCCTCGCTTTTTAAGCTGAGAGAGAATGAAACTATCTATTTCCTTTAGTAGGGACCATTTAGAGTATCCGACCATATTGACGCCGGGGAAGCGTTTTTCTAATTCTGTTATGTCCAAACTTTGTAGCTCCTTAAGTTGGGCAGCATGAAAGTCTACATCTTCTATGAATTCATAAAACGCCCGATCAGAAAGAATGCTGTTTAACAGTTCATATATATCATTTGCCTCATTGTTAGTATTGTGGGCATTTACAAGCATCTCGATGGCTTCGTTTGAGAGGCCGGTTTCTTTATGCATATCTATATTCTTGGTATCGATCCCGAATAAAAGAAAGTCTGCGGACACATCAAAAAACTTGCAAAGGGTAACTATGTTATCAAAACCCGGTTTCCGCTTTCCATTTATATAGTAGCTTATGGCCTGAGCGGTAGTACCAAGTACCTCCGCCAGCTCATTTGGAGTCACCGGGTTGCCCGTAGCGGGGTTCTTTTCCATGAGTTTTCTAAGGGAAGTGGGGAAGGGATCAAAATAAGGATCATTCTGTTTATTAGCCATGAGTTTTCCTTTCACGTAAACATCAAGTTTAAATTGCTCCAAAATCACAACTTCTTGTTTATGGAGCCTTGACACTAAACACATAGTTGATATAATAACATTATAAACATGGTTTATAAAAGCAATAATATCAACAACAAGTTTATTATAGTGTCAAACATAGCCACTGTCAATAGGCAAAAGTGTTGAAATTAAAGGGAAAGGAGGATCGCCATGAATGAGGATATCAGAGCATATGCGAAAGTCAAAAAGGTGAAGTTGTGGCAGATTGCCGACGCGCTGGGGATATCAGACGCTCAGCTAAGCCGAAAGATGCGCTACGAGTTGGATGTAAGCTCAAAGCGTGAGATCATGGAGCACATTGACCGGATTGTCGCGAGAAGACAGTCAGCATGAATTAAGGAGGAAGCGTAAATGACTATTGAAAAGATACTCTCCTTAGAGGAGAGAAAAGCCCTCATAGAAGAAGAGATCAACGGTGAGAGGCTGAAAGAAGAAATGATCCGTAAGGCAGAAGACTACGCCAGGGATTATAGGAACTACTTAATGGATTCACAGATAACAGATGCGTTAAAGGTAGGGAAGGACACCGATGGCGGATACTTAGTCCCGGACGAGATGGAAGAGAGTATCGTCGAGGGCATTAAAGAAGCAAATGTTATAAGGAAGGTGGCCACCACCCTCTCTACGAAAGGCAAGCACCTTATCAACGGAGTAAATGACAAACCCGCAGCACTGTGGGTAGATGAAGGCGGTCAGCTGACCTTTGGAGAAGCATGCTTCAATCAGGTATATCTAACTGCTCACAAGAACGGATGTATTCTTCAGGTTTCGGAAGAACTTATAGAGGACAGTGCTTTTGATATTGAGGAGTACATAGCCCGGGTGGCAGGGGAGGCTATCGGAGAGCTTGAAGAAGAGGCCTTTATTAACGGGAACAGTGAAAACAAGCCGCGAGGGTTCCTGCTTGACGCTGAGGTTGGTATCGAGACTGCGGAGATTACGGGAGATATTATAAGGGATCTCTTCTCTAGTCTGCGTGCTCCTTATCGACAGAAAGCCGTGTGGATCATGAATGAAGCTGCTGAAGCAGCTGTGAGAAAGATAAAAACAGCTGACGGGCGGCCGATATGGGAGCAGGGTATGGATAAAGAGATGTCGGATATGCTCCTTGGAAGGCCGGTGTATACAGCAAAAGCAATGCCGGAGCCTGTTGCGGGTAATTGTCCTATTGCCTTCGGGGATTTCAGTTATTACTGGATCGGGGATCGGGGCAAGAGGTCAGTTAAGCGCCTCAATGAGCTCTATGCAGACAGGGGTCTTATAGGCTTTAGGGTAACACACAGAGTTGATGGAAGGCTTGTTCTTCCGGAAGCAGTAAAGACCCTGAAGATTTCTGCATAGGAGGAGCCTATGGGTAAAAGAAAAAGGCATGCCTGCCTTGGAAAGGAGATTCCGGATGGATAAGTTAATGGAAATGCCGGTATGGCTTATATGGCGATACGAAGAAGGCAAAGATGGCAATACAAAAGTTCCATACAGTGCAAGGACAATGAAAAAGACCGGTGCCAACCCGCCCTATGCACCACAGTGGGTTTCCTACGATCAGGCGAGTTATGTTGCAAAGGCTAATCATTTTGACGGCGTTGGATTTGTAGTACCGGAAGGATATGCCGTCATCGATCTTGATGACCAGACAGATGCATATGTTAACGAAATCCATAATCTCATCCCTTCTTACATGGAACTCTCCCCAAGCGGGGCAGGACGGCATATCATTGCAAAAGTGGACCCGGCAAGGGTGCCTCAAAAGGATGGAAGGCTCGATCCCCGCTTTTATGTAAACAATAAGAAGAAGGGGACGGAAGTCTATATCGGCGGGCTAACGAATCACTTCATGACTTTTACAGGAGATGCGTTGACTCCGGATAAGGTGTGTGATTGTACGGAAGGGATAGTACAGTTTCTTCAGAAGCATATGAAGAAAGAAAGCCTGCCGGATATTGAAGAGGTTGAGCTAGAAGAGTATGAGATTGACGACCTGGAGGCATATGAGATCATCGATATCGCCAAACGAGCCAAGAATGCAGAGAAGTTTTCGAAGCTCTATGACAAAGGTGACATTAGTGACTATGGTTCTCATTCGGAGGCGGATATTGCACTGTGTAATTACCTGGCGTTTTATTCGCAGGGAAATGCATATGCGATAGATAAGCTTTTTCGGGAGAGTGCTCTGTACCGTAATAAGTGGGAACGGGACGATTACCGCATCACAACGATCCGGAAGGCAGTTGCCCTGTGTAAGGGGAACTATTGTACAGGAAGTGCGCCCCGCCCGCCTTTTGTAATAGAGGATATGAAGAAGAGACGGATTGTGAGCTGTCCACTCCTTGCTAAGCATTTTAGGGAGAACCAATATCTGCTGTCCGTAAGGGATAGTGGTAGAGGCGGGGTGCAGAGATATCTGTACGTGGACGGATGCTACCGGCCTTACGCAGATGAGATGCTAAAAGGAGTCATAAAGGGGTATGTCACAGACTATGACGAGGCCCTCCTGCATATGCGAGACGTCAATGAAGTGTTTCAGCAGCTTATCACAGACCTTCATTTTGTCCGGAGCGATGAGATCAATTCGGATGAGGATCTGATCAACTTCACAAACGGTCTGCTTGATATCAGGACATTTACCTTGAAACATCATAGCCCGGAAGTTTTATCAACCATCCAGCTTCCCTGTGAATGGACAGGTGAGAGTAAGCCCACACCAATTTTTGATTCATTTTTGGATGCCCTTACAAAAGGGGATGATCAGATAAAGGAACTTCTTATAGAGTTTGTGGGAGTCACCCTTTCGAATATAAAGGGTTGGAGGTTCAAGAAGGCGCTTTTTATGGTAGGCCCCGGGGACTCAGGCAAATCGGTTCTTAAGTCTCTGGTTGAGAGGATTCTTGGCAAAGGAAACTTTGTAGCTATTGATCTTCGGGAGATAGAGGCCAGGTTCGGGACCGGTAACATATACGGGAAGCGTCTTGCGGGCAGTTCGGATATGAGTTTTATGACTGTGGACGAGCTTAAGACTTTTAAGAAGTGTACTGGCGGAGACAGCCTATTTGCAGAGTTTAAAGGTCAAAACGGATTCGAGTTCGTATATGACGGGTTGCTCTGGTTTTGCATGAACAAGCTGCCCAGGTTTGGGGGCGACGATGGGGACTGGGTATACAACCGTATTATCAAAGTCGAGTGTGATAATGTAATCCCCGTGGAATATCAGGATAAGCATTTGATCGACAAACTCTTTGCCGAGCGGGAGGGCATCGTATACCGGGTGATCATGGCCTTAAAGACGGTGATCGATAACGGATACGTCTTTTCCGAGCCGCAGTCGGTGATCGATGCCAGGAAGCAGTACCATGACGAGAACAATACGGTCATCGCGTTCTTTAATGACTGTATGGAGGAAAGGGCAGGCGGCAAGATATCGGATGCCTGCACTACAGGTAAGGTATTTAAGGTTTACCAGGAATGGTGCCGGGATAACAATCATGGCTTTGCCAAGACAGCTAAGGAGTTTAGAAATGATCTGTCAAACCATATGGGTGCAAGCTATCAGGACCTTGTCGTTCGTAGAGGGACGGGCGGCAGCTACTTCAAAGGGTACACGCTATCCGATGAGGCCAAGGAGTATTATCGCAGGGCGTATGGCTATGATGATATCGAACCGCTTCTCGGAGCATAGGATCAGTGACAGTATCACCTATTTAGTGACAGTCAAGTGACAGCATACACATACTACTGTCACCGACCCCAGACCTTGAAAGACAAGGGATTAGAGTGGGTGAGGTACAGAAGTGACAGCTTTTAAGTATTCTTAAGGAATAGAAAAGATAATAATAAATTGTGTATGAATATAAATAGAGTTGAATATTCCGTCACCTCTGTCACCGGGTACTTATAAACTTAGTAACCGCAAGGGGTTAGGCAGGTGACAGTACTAAGATGGTACTGCACAAGAACTGTCACCGGATGCTGCCCGAAACGTATCAGAAGGAGGAACGAATTATGTTTTATTATGTTTCAGAAATAAGGGACGGAGTGCCCTGGACTAAGGGAGATGAAGCTCTCCTTACAGATCTTCCGAAGGAGGATCAGGATGCGGTGTTGGACTGGATAGATGCTAACATCCGGCCGAGAAAGACACCGACCTATGAGGCCAGCAGCTATGGGATCAAACATATCATGCATGATGATAATAAGATCTACACCACCAACAATCAGTTCAAGCACGCTATGCTGATCAAGGGATACCAACCGGTCGAAGAGCATAGGCTTAACTGGAACTACTGCATCAGCAGGAAGTCCCCGGCCTTTGACTACAAGTCAAGAGGCTACCTGTTCTAGGGGGCAGGGGGGCCTTCAATCTCTGTGGGCCTAAATCTATAGACCGGGCGCGTGGTGTCGCGCATAAAAATCGGAAATCAAACGGGGTATTAACCCCCAGGGGGGCCTCTAATCTCTACAGGCCCCGAGCCGGAAGACCGGCGCCCCCTCTCGTGCAAGTTTTCGCGAAATTGCAAGAGGGGTATAGAAGACAAAGCAAGACGAATTAAGGATTCTACGACAATCTAAGTACTAAGACGCAAAAAACGACAATACGAGGTGCGCCGGAGAGTAGCAATACCTCCGGCAAGACGATTACGAGGATACAGTGCTATGAAACAATTGATTTTTTTCAAATATTTGATCATTAAGGAGGTTTTCAAACATGACAGTAGAAATGGGCAGGCAGATCACGATCCTCCGCCTTAAGGGGCTGGGGTACAGGACCATCGCAGATATCATAGGCAGTACAAGAGACAATGTCAGGTACTATTGTAAGACGCATGGTCTCGACGGAGATGCCGATCTGGTAAAGCTTAATTTCATAGAGCATAAAAATAATCCGAAGGTGTGTAAACACTGTGGAAAGAAGATCGAGCGAAAGCCCCGCTCCGGGAAGAAGCTCTTTTGTTCAGATGAGTGCCGCAGGGCCTGGTGGAAGGAACATCCGGAAGAATCCCAGAGGAGCAAGGATGCCATGTATGAATGTGAATGCGCTTATTGTAAGAAGAAGTTCACATCATATGGCAACAAGAACCGCAAGTATTGCAGCCATAACTGTTATATCCTGCATCGTTTCTGGACGGATCCGGATAGCAGCCCGGGAGCTGTCAAGGTCAAAAATCGCCAAGGCATGGAGGTCTCCCCGCCAGGCAAGATGACCGTAAAAAGGATCTCATAAGTGATAAACATGTTGACTTCCGAGGCCGGTAGAGTGATGTATGTACTACCACGAAAGGAGGTCGATGACATGACCATTTTATCATTAACAGACAACAGAAGAGAGCTGGTAGAAGCTATTGCTTCCCTTACCGGGAACAGCATGCGCTACCAGGGGCCACCCACATTTTCATTTTCAGACGGTATATTTACTGTTACAAGGGATGGAAGCCTTGAGGTTATGAGCCTTGAAGAAAATGTGGGTGTGCTGAAAGAACTTGCGGCAAAGGGTCTTATCGATAACAGCTGGGATGAGGAGAGGCAGGTCTTATCAATTGATCTGCCTATGAGGCTACATACTCCGACAAGCCTTGTACATTTATTGGAGATCATTTGGGGAAAAGAAGATCTGATAAACAAGGCAGTGGGAGCACCCCTTGGATTTAGGATATCAAAGGACTTCATAGACCTTTTAACAAAGGAACCGCCGGCAAGTGTTGACGAGTTCCTTTTTATGTGGAGGGAAAACGGTGGAGAAGCTATAACCGTCGGTCTTTCCTTTGACGAGGAGGCCATGCACTTTACTGGGTTTCCTTATACGGAAGACGGGGACCGGGTCAAGGCTTTTACATATCTGGCTGCGGCCATCCACGATGAGGCGTTGGTGGCTAAAAGGGTAAAGAAGGAGAAATCCCTGCCGCCAAATGAGAAGTATTACTTCCGGGTATGGCTGATCCGTATCGGTTTCGGAGGATCCGAGTTTAAGACCAGCCGCGCAATACTATTATCGAATCTTTCCGGAGACTGTGCCTTTAGGACTGAAGACCAGAAGGCTGCCTACCGGGAGAAGTATCGGAGGAAAAAAGATGAGGTCAGCGAATAAGAGACTACGTGTGTGCGCATATGCCAGAGTTTCAACTAATTCCGAAAAGCAGGAGCAGTCATTTAACCATCAGAGGCAGGTATATGAGGATCTGATCAGGAAAAACCCTGATTATGAATTTGCCGGAGTATATTCTGACTTTGGACTCTCAGGCACGTCCGAGAAGAGACCGGGATTTCGGCAGATGATAGAAGATGCCAGGGCCGGTAGGTTCGATATGATCATAACCAAGTCTATTAGCAGATTTGCGAGGAATACGGTCATTCTTCTTAAATATGTCAGGGAGCTAAAGGATCTGGGCATCGGGGTATTATTTGAAGAAAACAACATTTATACCTTGTCTACGGACGGAGAAATGATGCTGACTGTTCTTGCCTCATTTGCCCAAGAAGAGAGCCGGAGCATGAGTGAGAATAATAGGTGGGCCATCCGGCGTAAGTTTGAGCGGGGTGAGGTAATGGTCAATACTACGCGGTTTCTCGGATATGACAAGGACAAGGATGGAAGACTGGTAATAAATGAAGCCCAGGCGGCCATTGTCAGAAAGATATATGATATGTACCTTGCCGGGAAGGGCGCACACAAGATTAAGAACACACTCAATTCGGAGGGGATCCCGTCCCTTACAGGGTCCAAATGGACCAATGGGACAATCCTTTCCATCCTTAAGAATGAAAAGTACAAAGGTGACTGTCTTTTGCAAAAGACCTGCAAAAGGGTGTTTGGCGGGTATTCATATAAAAATACCGGGCAGGAGCAGATGTATCTCATCCGGGAAGACCACGAGCCTATCATATCTCCGGAAGAATGGGAGATGGTGCAGGAGGTCATGGAGTACAAAAGAAAACAGTATAATCCCGGCCCCGATGTGGAAAAGTACGGCAATACGTATCCGAACAGTGGAAAACTCAAATGTCCTCATTGCGGTGCGACGCTTATAAGGAGAACTGTGTATGGAGGAAAGATAGAATGGCTGTGTCGTACATATATTGAAAAGGGCAAGTCTGCCTGCCCAGGGGTTCGTGTGAAGGACAGCGCGATAGGGGACAGGGTATTTAATGAACCTACGGTAGTGGAGGAGGTGATAAAAGATGGCGAGAAGCATTACCGTTATACCACCAAAACAGAATATGACAAAGGAATCCGAGCAAAGCTGCCCGGGGAAGATCAGAGTAGCGGCATATTGCAGGGTGTCAACAGATCAAGAAGAACAGCTATCAAGCTATGAGAATCAGGTGAGGTATTATACCGATATGATCTCATCAAACCCGGAGTATGAATTGGTGGACATTTATGCCGATGAAGGTATCTCCGGGACCAATACCAAGAAGAGAGACGAGTTTAACCGTATGATAGAAGACTGCAGGGCGGGACGGATCGATCTTGTGATAACAAAGTCCATTTCCCGGTTTGCAAGGAACACGCTTGATTGTCTCAATTATGTAAGAGAGCTCAAGGAAAATGACGTCACAGTTGTCTTTGAGAAGGAGAACATTAATACTATGGACGCCAAGGGAGAAGTCCTGCTAACCATCCTTTCTTCCCTTGCCCAGGATGAGTCCAGGTCGATTTCCGAGAACTGTTCATGGGGAATAAGGCGTCGTTTCGAGCAGGGGCAGTACCGGATATCAACTAAGAGGTTCTTGGGATATGATTATAATAAGGCCGGGAAGATGGTTGTAAATAAGCCGCAGGCCAAGGTCGTGAAGCGCATTTACAAGGAGTATCTTTCCGGATATACGGCAGATGCCATTGCCCGGATGTTTAAGGAGGAAAAGGTAAAGAGCTGGGACGGTCAGAGTAATTGGCAGCCAACGGCAATAAAAAGCATGCTTGAGAATGAGAAGTACAAGGGAGATGCCATCTTGCAGAAGAGTTACACCAAAGACTTCTTAAGCAAGAAGCGTGTTATGAACGACGGAACTAAGAAGATGTATTATATCAAAGAGGATCATGAGGCCATAATAGACCGGGAGACTTGGGAGGCTGTCCAGCAGGAGAGTAAACGCCGGACAGAGTATTGCAAGGAGCATCATACTAACGCATACGCCCAGATGCCGGATCGGAACCCATTTAGCGGTAAGATCATATGCGGGGAGTGTGGACATACATACTCGAGGGTCATATATCGCCACATAGATGTGGTTACCAAGAAGTGGCGCTGTGTTTCTCCGACCAAGGAGAGAAAACGGATAAGCTGTAGGAACCGGATCATAACGGAGGATTCTCTGGAAAAGCTGTTCTTGATGGGATGGAATGCCATAGCGGGAAACGTCCCGGAATTCGAGACCCAATGGAAACAGAACATGGAAGAAGGCTCCGAGCTGCTCCGTTACAAAACGAGACAGATCATGGAGGCAGCAGACAATGGCCCGATAGAGGAGTTCGATCCCAAGCTGATGATCAGGGTCATGGACGCCATAACCATATACGAGAGCGGGGATTTACGGATCAGGTTTTATGATGGGACGGAGTTTGAGTATGAGGCGGGGTAGAGCCGGCGATAGTATTATGGCTGTATTTACTATAGGCGCTTCCTTGATATTAATTTGTACCGGTTTCGCATAAACTCTCGCTCCGATTCAAACATGTTTCTCTCGGATGTTGAAAAGCTGTTGGTTTTTGCCTTTAACGCAAGCAGTTCCCAGGTACAGATTAAATCTGCTACCTGAAACAGTTTATAATCAGCAGGTCTAACACGTCGGAAATCAACATTTATAAAGAGCGTGCTGAATACAGAAGTTAGGATTTTTGTGAGAGCGGACTGGCCGTTGTCATAATAAATAATGATTCGATCAAAAGAGTCGAAGTAATCCTTATGCGCTCTTAGTTGAGAGGCAATCTCTCGCGATAGTTTTGCATTAATCTGAATGAAATCATCTTGTTCAGTTTTCTTGATGTAAGGACAAAGATAATGAATGTCCAGTTTTCGTGTAAAATGATAAAGGGCATTTAGGAGGCGCCTTCTATCGGAGGGGTCATCATATTGCTCATAAAGAGACTCCTTGCGAATAATAGGTCCTGTGTGGATTGCATGTGGGGGAAATCCTAAATCACGAATTTTCTGATCGAGGGCAATGATGTTAGATGATATATCTACAGATTGTTCATGCAAGACCATTGCTACCATGTAGTATGGAGAGATTGCCTGGAAATCGCCAAAATCCCCAGACTCGTCTATAAAAATACTAAGAATCTTTTCTGCCACAGTAAATCTCCTAAAAAAAGTGGCGAGGTGTATCCCCGCCAGGTGGTGGACCAGGGTCTTTCGACCAGCCCTATTCAACATCATAATATCAATAATTAGCCTAAAATTCAAGTATTATCTGAGATTTGATTAACAAAAAAGTGTTTATATTTGACGGAAGAATATGATACAATGAAGAAAAGTTAAAAGAGATATACTTTTATAGCGTGTTGTCTGACGGCGTAATTCCAGCTAGATCAGGGACACGCTTTTTTTACGAGGGTATTAGAATAAACGAAAGAGAGGATTTCATAATGAACGAGACACAAACTAATAAGATGGCTGTAATGCCAATGAAAAGCCTGATATGGCATATGGGGCTTCCCATGATCGTTTCAATGGTGTTACAGGCGTTTTATAATGTAGTAGACAGTGTTTTTGTCACAAATATGGGACCGGAGGGGCCAATGGCAAATCAGGCATTGACGATTGCCTTTCCCATACAGATACTAATCATAGCTTTAGGGGTCGGAACAGGTGTGGGACTAAACGCAATGTTGTCAAAAAACCTTGGAGAGGGTAAAAGGCTCCTGGCAAGCAAAGTGGCCGGTAACGGTATATTCTTAGGGGTATGCTTTTATGTGTTATTCCTTGTTTTCGGGCTCTTTGGGTCGGAATGGTTTATCAGGATGTTTGCAGGGGGAAACGAAACCGTTGCCGTAATGGGAAGCACATATCTGAGGATATGCACCTGCCTGTCTTTCGGGGCTATAGAATTTACCCTTTATGAAAGACTATTGGTCTCAACGGGAAAGACCGTATTCTCGACCATTGCCCAGATAAGCGGAGCCCTGATAAATATTATTCTGGACTATGTGTTTATCTATCCATTGAGAATGGGCGTTGCAGGGGCGGCATGGGCGACTGTCATCGGGCAGATAGCATCTATGGTCATTGCGATGATCTTTCACTACAAAGCCAATGGGGAAATAGACGGAAGCATACGTTTACTCAAGCCTGAAGCAGGGATCATAAAAGGGATTTATCGTATCGGTGTATCGGCAGCCATAATGCAGATGCTTCTTTCGGTGATGATGGCAGGGACTAACGCCATACTTGGCTCGGCAAATGCCGATCCGGTGGTTCTGGTGGGCTCCTTCGGAATATATTACAAGATCCAGCAGATCGCATTATTCTCATCCTTCGGGTTGTCCAATACGATTATTTCGGTGCTCTCATTCAACTACGGAATGAAGGACAGGAGGCGGGTGGATGATTGTATAAAATACGGGATCGCAGACACAATTCTAGTGACCTTTTTGATCACAGTACTTTTCGAGATTTTCGCAAGACCCCTGGCAGGATTGTTCGGACTTACCGGGGAGGCGACTGCCGAGATAACAGAGACCTGTACTATAGCCATTAGGATTGCTGCGACGGGATACGTGTTCATGGGCTTTTCAGTAGCCGTTCAAGGAATCCTCCAATCCATAAGATATGCGATCCGCCCTTTGGCGATAGCGTTTCTCAGACTTGTGGTTTTCGTATTTCCCATCGCATGGGTGTTTACGAGACTTGATAATGTTACCTCTCTGGTATGGTGGGCATTTCCCATATCAGAACTGTTAACAGCGGTCATATCAGCATTTATACTTAAAGGCTCCTATAAAGAACGTATCGCGGATTCATTAATACGCTGATAATACATACAATCAGCTGCTCATTTTTTTATTGATAATCACCATTACAAGTGGTCAGATGTGTCGTTTATAATAAACGTACATAGTAAACAGGAATGGCCGTTAATGAAGAGGAGGGTATCACATGAAGAAAGCTGTTATTACGATTATTGCGATGGTACTGGTGATCAGTTGCAGCGCCTGCGGATCGGCAGGAGGTGCGGAATCTTCTGCATCCGCAAGCGGATCATCCATGCCGCAAAGCGGTGCCGGGGGAGGTAACAGAGGTGGAGGAAGCGTAGACAAATCCGGCGATACTCAACTTCAGGATATGATAGCAAATGTAGCTCCGAAGTTTATACTTAATACGTTTGAAGATACAGAGACCAAAGCATCACTAAAGTACTGGCTTTTTACACCGGAGAACTACGATAGCAGCAAAAGATACCCGCTATTACAGTTCATACCTGATTCGAGCGTTGTGGGAAAAGATGACTCATCATTTTTGACACAGGGATGGGGCGGTCTTATATGGGCAGCAAAGGAAGAACAGGACAAGCATCCTTGTATAGTTGTAGTGCCTGTGTTTACAGAGACGGTTGTGGATGATAGTTTTAACCATTCGGCTCAGATTGACACGGCCATGAATCTGTTGAAACATCTGACCAAGGAATACTCGATCGATGAGAGCCGGATATATACCACAGGTCAGTCAATGGGAGGAATGACATCATTCTATCTCAATATTGCATACCCGGACTTCTTTGCTGCAAGTATGTTTGTAGGAAGCCAATGGGATAACAGCAAATTAAATGTTTTGGAGAAGAAGAAATTCTTCTATATTGTTTCGGCCGGAGATCCGAAAGCCTCGGCAGGTCAAAGTGAATTGCTGGAGGTGTTTAAAAAGGATAAGGCAGCTTACAGCCACGCACAGTGGAGTGCTAAGGATGAAGCTTCGGCCCAGGATAAGGCAGTTAAAGAACTGCTGTCCCAGGGGAATAGTGCGAATTTCGTCACATTTACAGCAGGAACGACCCTGGCAGATGGGCAGTCGGCAATGCCGGGAGCAGGCGAGCATATGACATCATTTGACTATGCGTATAAGATCACTGCTGTACGTGACTGGTTATTTGAACAGACGGAATAGGGAAGACGTGACAAAAGGACCGTCCCCCTGTATGTTTATAAAGCCGGTGCAATAACAAATGATTTGTAACAGTAAGGAGGAGTGCAAATGAAGGTTCTGATCATCAACGGAAGCCCGAGAAAGGGTGGCAACACAACAGTAGCAGTAAATGAGATGGTTAAGGTATTTGCGATTGAAGGGATAGATACTGAAGTGGTCCAGATAGGCGGAAAGGACATCAGAGGCTGTATTGCTTGTGGATCTTGTTATAAAACAGGTAAATGTGCATTTGACGATGATGTAAATGAACTGGCAGCCAAGTTTGAAGAAGCTGATGGACTCGTGGTTGCTTCTCCGGTTTACTTTGCATCCGCAAATGCTACTCTTATCGCCTGTCTTGACAGGTTATTCTACAGCACTCACTTTGATAAGGCCATGAAGGTGGGAGCAAGTCTTGTTGTAGCCCGTCGGGGCGGGTGTTCCGCAACATTCGATGAATTAAACAAGTATTTCACCATAAGCAATATGCCCATTGCATCCAGTCAGTATTGGAACAGCGTTCATGGGAGAGAGAAGGGAGAGGCAGATCAGGATATGGAAGGCCTGCAGACTATGCGTACACTGGCAAAGAATATGTCATTTCTTATGAAAAGCATTGCGCTTGGCAAAGAAAAATATGGTCTTCCGGAGAAAGAGAACTGGCAGCCGACTCATTTTATCAGGTAATGAGTCTTAAGAAACCAAAGGGGGCGGAATCGATATGATCTTTTATTTCACGGGAACAGGCAATTCTTACGCGGCGGCATTGGGTATTCAGCAGGAAGTCGGTGGAGAATTAATCAATATAACAGACTGCCTGCAGAAGGGCAGGTATGAGTTTGCTCCTGAGAAGGATGAAGCGGCAGGTTTTGTGTTCCCGGTTTACTTTGGAGGGCTTCCCTCCATCGTAAATGATTTTCTGGAGAGAGTTCATTTCGCTTCATCCCCGGAATACCTTTATGGTGTGCTCACATATGGAGGAAGATTCTTTGGAGCAGGGGGGATGCTGGAGAAAAAGATAAAGGACTCAGGACTCGAGTTGTCAGCGGTCTTTGGTTTGAAGATGCCGGCCAATTACGCCATAATGTATGAGCCGCCCCGCGAGGAAGAAGCAGATGAGATCCTAGAGGGGTCGGCCAAACGCCTTGAGGAGATATTGGAACAGATATTGGACCGCGCGCTAGTAAAGGAAGGAACTTCGAAATCTGAGGTTGAGACTTCGATCAAGTTTTATCCCCGGTATAACAAAGACCGGCAAACAGCGCCATTCTATGTGGATGACCAGTGCGTAAGCTGCGGAATATGTGCCGAAAGATGTCCGGTAAAGGCGATAGAACTGATAGACGGTACCCCCACCTGGATCAAGGAGACATGTGTATTCTGTATGTCGTGCCTGAGGTGTAATGCAATACAGTACGGAGATGTACTAAAAGGGCGTTATCGCTATCGTCACCCGATCTTTCGAAAAAAAACGAAAGGAAAAACGGAGTGTCACTGACAAAACATAGAAAAGCATGGTTAATACTGATAGCTTTTTACCCCGTCGGCACATTTTTTTACCCCACCTCTCAGAAAAAGATTACCCCGTGGTAAAGCGATTTAGCGTACATTTCTGATTGCGGAATGTTATATTATACTAAGAGAAGATGCATGTTGAAGTAGTTACTTCACTTGAGCGGAAATAGAGTAGGTGTAGGCTGGTTTATCCTGGCTCGATATGTACGAAAGCGGGGATTTAAGGATCAGGTTTTATGATGGGACGGAGTTTGAGTATGTTAAATAACAATAGAGCATCCGAAGATGATCCCGTTTTTGAAAAAGGTGCAGAAATAGGAACAGAGCAATGATAACAGTACGAGAAATAAAAGAAGAAGAATATGACCTGTTAAAGGCATTTTTATACGAAGCAATCTTTATTCCGGAAGGGATGAATCCTCCGGAAAGAGAGATTATCGAGCAGCCGGAATTAAAACTATATTACGAAAACTTTGGTTCGGAAAAAGCCGATCACTGTATTGTTGCAGACGACGACGGAAGGGTGGTTGGTGCTGTATGGACTCGTATTATGAAGGATTATGGACATGTAGACGATGATACGCCATCATTTGCAATATCCCTTTATACGGAGTACAGAGGAAAGGGCATCGGAACAAAAATGATGGAGCAAATGCTTGAGCATCTGAGAACGCAGGGCTATAAGAAGGCTTCCCTTGCGGTTCAGAAAGCTAACTATGCAGTAAGAATGTACGAGAAGGTCGGGTTCGAAGTCGCCCATGAGAACGAAGAAGAGTTTATAATGGTTTGTTATTTATGAAACATTGGGCATTCAAGGGGGTAGATCATGTTTAGAGATATATCGGAGGAATATTCCGTTATTTCGAAAAGACCCGGGAAGGTTGTCCGTATGGAGTATGATGCGCCGACAGAAAGGAAGTATGCCTGTGTATATACTCCATATGGATATGATAGCAGCAAGAAGTACGAGATTATTTATCTGATGCACGGGGGCGGCGGCAGACAGGAGGATTATTTCGGAGACGATGCCCATGTCACCAGGTTTAAGAAAGCCGTAGACCATCTGATAGAGAACGGGGAGATGAGACCCATTATCATGGTTTTTCCCACCGTTTATTTATCGAAGCATGACAAGAAGAGTAAAGAAGAATCCTATGATGCGGTGTTTGAGTTTCTCGGAGAGATTGAGACCTGTCTTATTCCGAAGGTGGAAACAGAATACTCATCTTATGCAGAATCTGTAGATGAAGCTGGACTAGTGGCATCACGTGATCACAGAGCATTTGGGGGATTCTCTATGGGAGCAGTCACTACCTGGTATTTGTTTTCGCAGAAACTCAAGTACTTTTCCAAGTTTATCCCCATAAGCGCTGATGCCTGGATAGTGGAGAGGAAAGGCGGTGCAAGCAGGCCTGTGGAAACAGCCCGGGCTTTGTCCGAAGTAGTCGGAACCCAGGGGTATTCGAAGAAGGATTTCTCGATATATGCAGTAACCGGCAGCGAAGACCGTGCAGCAAGAGGACTTGTTCCAATGATGAATGCAATGAAAGATTGTTCGGATGTTTTTGATTTCAGGGATGGAGGTAATACATCCTTCTTTTTGCATGAGGGCGGAAAGCATGAGATGAAGTACGTAAAGCAGTATCTGTTTAATATATTGCCGATAATATATGGTAAGTGTTAAGCGAAAAGGAGTAGAAAAAAATGTGCACGAGCATTGTGGTAAACAAAAATAAGACAATAGTCGGGTGGAACCTGGATATAATAGATATGGAGTACAGGATCCGGCCGACAGAGGAGGGCGTATACATAGAGATAAATGATGCCGTAGAAGGGTGGATGCCCTTGTTCGGAGCAAATGCACGTGGAGATTTCGTCGGAATGCCAACGTGCTGGCCGACGGATAGAAGAAGTGATCCAAAAGGAGATGAGCCGAACGTGATAATGTTGGACATTGACTTGCTTTTGCAAAAGAAAACCTTGGAGGAGATCAGGGAGATCGCGGAGGCTAAGCCGATATGCAGTATTCCGGGGCTCACCTTTATGTCCGCCCTGTCCGACAAATCCGGTAATGTCCTTCATATCGTTCCAGGACAGGGACATACATATTACGAGAAGCCCGCCTATAAGGTTATGACAAATTTTTCACCGTTTAAGATGAATCGTGAGGAACACCCTTGGATGGGGTGGGACAGGTATCTGAAAGCAGGGAAAATGCTGGAGAACGCAGACGATGATTTTGATGTGGAAGACTGCTTTGATGTATTGAGAGAGGTATCCCAGACTGTTTGTCCGACCGAGGTGTCCATGGTATTCGATGTGGCAGAACGAACAGTGTACTGGTGCGAAAAAAGACAATGGGATAACAGGGAGCGGTTCCAGATGATCTGAACCGGAAGGTGGAGGCAGAAATTGCGACGTTAACGATACAATAATTTAAATATTTAAGAAAAATGTTGCGATAACTTGCAAAATTTGAACACCTCTTGTATAATTTACGAGAGGTGTTTTATATGAAATTGTTTAGAAGAGAAAAGTATATTTCACGGATCAGACCCTTTTTTCAGGATACTGAAATAATCAAGGTTATATCGGGAATACGCCGTTCCGGGAAGTCAAGCTTGATGCAAACTATTGCGGAGGAATTGGTAGAACAGGGTGTGAGTGAAAAGAATATACTCTTTTACAACCTTGATAAATACGGATATAAAAACATAAAGACTTCGGAAGCGTTGGAAGAATTGCTTTTTGGCAGCGAACGCTGCGAGGGAATAAAGTATGTATTTATTGATGAAATACAGAATGTTGAAGGCTTTGAGCCTGTGTTGGAAGAGCTTCGATTGGAAGGGGAATACTCTATTTTCATTACGGGATCCAATTCTTACCTGCTAAGCGGCGAATTGGCGACTAAGCTTACGGGACGCTATATAGAATTCGAGATTCAGACGCTTGGGTTTGATGAGTATGAAGCTATGAAAACATTCTACGGAAAGATAATTGACACAGATATACTGAGGGAATTTGACGCATATCTGCTTAGTGGCGGTTTCCCCAAAGCATTGTTTTATGATGAACTGTCGGAAAAACAGTTATATGTAAAAACAGTTCTTGAAGACATCTTCAACAAGGACATAAAAGGACGGGTCAAGATCAAGAACGTAGAGGCTTTTAATATTGTGCGGAACTATGTGATCAATAATTTTGGCTCGACCGTAAGTATCAGTAATATATGTGATGATTTGAAAAAAACAGGAATAGCGATCACTCGTCCTACGATTACCAGATATATTCAGGCGCTGTGTGATGCAAAGATCATCAGTGAATGTACCCGGTTTGATATGAAATCCAGGCGTGCCATGAAGAATGAAAAAAAGTATTATCTGGCCGATCTTGGGATTTACTATTCGACCAATACCGATAACCGGATCAACTACGGACCGGTGCTTGAAAATGTAGTTTATCAATATGCCAGGTCCATGGGATATATGGTGAGCATTGGGAAAATCGGCAACCTGGAATGTGACTTTGTCCTGCGAAGTGTACAGAATGAATATGCTTATGTGCAGGTGGCGTTGACAATCATGGACAGCAAAAAAACGGAAGATAGAGAATACAGACCTCTTGAAAGCATAGCAGACGGATATCCGAAATATCTGGTTACTCGAAGAGATCTGACACAAAAAAGGAATGGGATCAAACATGTAGATATAATAGATTTTGTCCTTAATGGAAGATTATTTGATTGATCGAGGATGAGACCGATATTATTGCTCATCCTGCCCCTGACATTAACAATGATCGATCTGCAATACAGTGGAGCGATTGTTTGTGCCGTGGCGACATTCGTGGCGATACAGGAGGGACACATTATCAGAACGGGAACGGAGGAGTAAAAATGGGAATAAAAGAGCTGATCAGGACCGAACTTCAGGAACTGTTTAAAGGTTGTGAGGGTAACCGGATACCCGAAGAGGGTGCGCTGAAAGGCTGTGCCGGGCTGGAGATATACGACTCTCCCCTGATCGGATTTGCTGATGCTGCTGATCCGTTATTCGAAGAGTTTAAAAAGAAAGAGATTATCGGGGAGCCCTACAGAAGTCCAAAAGAGTGGCTGCCCGGGGCAGAGACGGTCATATCAATTTTTCTGCCCTATACCGAACAGGTCAGAAAGAGTAATCGGGGTAATCCGGAGAGAACCTCTAACGGGTGGCTTCATGCCAGAGTGGAGGGGCATGAACTGTTGAATGCCTACATTAAAAAGGTTGTAGGATATTTTAAAGATAAGAGCCTTGATTGCATTGCGCCGTTACTTGATCCGGGATTCAAGGTCCAATTCCATGAGGGTACCCATCATGGAGCAGAGGGAATAAGTGCTGCCAGCTCCTGGTCCGAGAGACATGCAGCATATGTTTGTGGCCTTGGAACTTTCAGCCTGACACGAAGTCTTATAACGAAGAAGGGAGCGGCCGGAAGATATGGAAGCGTCATTATAGGGGCAAAATATGACCCTGATGAGCGGACATATACGGGCTTATACGATCATTGCATACGGTGCGGAGCATGCATTTCCAGATGTCCGGTAAACGCGATATCTCTTGAGCGGGGAAAAAACCAGAAAAAGTGCTTTGAATGGGTCGAAAAACACACAAAGGTTGAATTTGCTCCGCGATACGGCTGCGGAAAGTGCCAGACCGGAGTACCTTGCGAGGCCGGAATACCATAATCAGACATCCGATCAGGAGGGGATAAAATGAAACTTAAAAACACGCTGATAGTTGTTAAAGATATTGAAAGAGCCAGGAAGTATTATCACGACCTGTTCGGGCTGGAAATGATCCTGGATAATGATGGGAATATGATCCTGACCGAGGGACTTGTTCTGCAGGAGGAAAGGTACTGGAAGGACTTTCTGGGAAAGGAGATCCTTCCGGAGAATAATGCTTCGGAGCTGTACTTTGAAGAGAAGGACATAGAAGGATTTGTAGACAGGCTGGAGAAGTGTTATCCCGAGGTTAAGTATGTGAACAGACTAATGACTCATAGTTGGGGACAGAAGGTTGTTCGCTTTTATGACCCGGATGGAAATCTGATAGAGGTGGGGACACCGGTATGAAGAAAGAAGAAAAGACAAATGTAATGAGGGTTCTTGACAGTAAAAAGATTGCTTACAAGAGCCACTCCTACACCCCGGATGCGACAATGAGCGGGGAAGATATTGCCGGAATACTTGGGGAGGATCCCGAGAAAGTGTTTAAGACCCTCGTAACGCAAGGAAAATCGGGAGCATACTATGTATTTGTGATCCCCGTGGGAGAAGAACTGGACCTGAAGAAAGCGGCCAAGGCTTCGGGAGAGAAGGCTATCAGCATGATCAAACAAAAGGAACTTCTTCCCTTAACCGGCTACGTTCACGGAGGATGCTCACCTATTGGGATGAAGAAGCCGTTTCCGACCTTTATTCACGATACGGCGTCGGGTCTTGATAAAATCTTCGTAAGTGCGGGGAAAGTCGGATATCAGATAGAGCTTCAACCAAATGTGCTGATAAGCGTGGCCGGGTGTACTTTGGCAGATATAGTGTGAGAAGATGTTAGAAATATGCCAGACTAACGTTATATACGATGAACGAGGTGTTATAGGATGACAAATACACAGGCGTGGGACTATGCTGTTGGAATGAAATTGGGGAATAAGCATGATTAATGAAAAGGTATACAACCACCTTAAGGAAAAAGGATTTGGGGATAGAATTTCAGAGCATTCTGATACAATTGATACAGTGAAACATGCGGCTCAGCAGATAGGATGCAGCGAGGCTGAGATCGCCAAAACGCTGTCATTTATCGTTGAGGATAAGCCGGTAATTGTGGTAATGGCAGGAGATGGACGTGTGAACAGCTCGAAGTTCAAGGCGCAGTTTCACACAAAGCCCGGCATGGTCCCGAGGGATCGGGTTGAGGAACTGATAGGGTTCCTTCCCGGAGGGGTATGTCCGTTTGGTGTAGATAAGAGTATCTCCATATGGCTGGATATTTCCATGAAAAGGTTCGAGTATGTTCATCCGGCAGCAGGAAATGAGTATTCATCGGTAAAATTGACACCGGAGGAATTGGAGAGTGTGTCAGAAGCCGTAGGTTGGTGTGATGTCTGCAAGGGATGGGAAGAGGAGGAATAAAAGATGAGCAAAGTATTAGTAGCGTATTTCAGTGCCAGCGGAGTGACCGCAAAAGTCGCAGAAAGACTGGCCGGAGTAGTTGAGGCAGATTTGTATGAAATAAAGCCGGAGAAGCCCTATACAAGTGCAGATCTAAACTGGAGAGATAAACAAAGCAGGAGCAGCGTTGAGATGAACGATAGAGGGTTCAGGCCGGCAATCGGAAACAAAGCCCCGAACATGGAGCAGTATGAAACAGTATTTGTCGGGTTTCCGGTGTGGTGGTATCGAGAACCTTCCATAATCGACACTTTTATGGAAGCATATAGCTTTGACGGAAAGACAGTGATCCCATTCTGTACATCCGGCGGAAGTGGAATCGGTGATTCGGTTAAGAACATTCAGGCGCTTGCAAAGAATGCAAGGGTGGTAGAAGGTAAGCGGTTCGAAAGCGGGGTATCTGTTGACGAACTTAGGACATGGACGAAAGAAGTAATGTAATCATCGATAAAAAGAGAAACATGATCAAAAAAGCTATTGACTCTCACATTATGGTAGGGATTAAGTTAGTGGTGAGCTCAAAAGAAACATACATCCATGGAGGTAGAATTTATGCTGAAAATAGGTGATTTTTCAAAACTATCCAGAGTAAGCATCAGGATGCTCCGCCACTACGATGATATCGGTTTGCTTAAACCGGCAGAGATCGATGATTTCACAGGATATCGCTATTATCGAGAGGATCAGTTATTCATAGTTGCAAGGATCACGGCACTGAAGGACATGGGTTTTGCCCTGGCAGATATAGTTAGAATTCTTGAAATCTATGATGATAAAGAAAAAATCGAAGGCTTTCTTGTGACCAGACAAAATGAGCTGGCGCAGCAGGCCAAAGATACGGAGTATAAGCTGATGCTTCTGGATACAGCCCGAAAGAGGCTGAGAAAGGAGCAAAGAATGAGTTTTGATGTAACCGTAAAAACAATACCTGAGAGATACGCAGCAACCGTACATATGGTGGTTCCACATTATGAGGATGAGGGAATGGCATGGAGTATGCTGAGGGAAACCAAAGAGCCTTTAGTACCTGCGGATCCCTGTTATGCAGTTGCAGAGTTTCTTGATGACGAGTACAAGGAAGAAAACGTTGATATCATCGTATCTATGAATGTGAAAGGAAAGTATCAGGATACGGAACATGTGAAGTTTAAGGATCTTCCGGCAACGAAGGTGGCCAGTTGTATCGTAAAGGGCAGCTATGATCAGATGGTAGATGCCTATGCAGCCGTAGTCTCATGGATCAACGAAAATGAATATAAGATGGACGGGCACATGTTCAATATCTATCACGTAAGCCCTGCACAGACACAGAATCCTGAGGAGTACGTAACGGAAGTTTGTTTTCCTGTTGAGTAAGGGGAAAGAATCATGGCTTTTGATTTTAAGAAAGAATACAAAGAGCTCTATATGCCTAAAAACATGCCTGAGATTGTAGAGGTTCCTTCGGCTAATTATATTGCTGTTCGAGGCAAAGGAGACCCCAATGAGGAAGGCGGGGCATATCAGCAGGCAATAGGAGTTTTATATGCCATTGCGTATACGATAAAAATGAGCTATAAGACCGATCATCATATCGAAGGGTTTTATGAATATGTCGTGCCGCCGTTGGAAGGGTTTTGGTGGCAAGACAATAAAGATGGCGTAGATTATTCAGACAAAGGAGCATTTAACTGGATCTCGGTTATTCGTTTACCGGATTTTGTAACAGAGAAAGACTTTGAATGGGCGGTGCAAACTGCAACGAAGAAAAAGAATCTGGACTGTTCAATTGCGGAATTCCTGACAATAGATGAAGGGCTTTGTGTTCAGATCATGCACTTGGGAGCGTTTGATGATGAGCCTGCAACGGTGAAGATCATGGATGATTATATTCACGAGAACGGCTACGTTAATGATATAAATGATAGAAGACTTCACCATGAGATATATATGTCAGATGCGAGAAAAATCGCTCCCGAAAAGTGGAAAACCGTAATCAGACATCCGATAAAGAAAGGATAGCAGCTAAGTATTTCATAATATAGTCAATTTTAAAGTAGATTTATTAAGCAATGATAGTAATCAAAACTTCTATTTTTCCGGCATCAAAGGATGAGGTGTTTAACAAATTGCAGAAGCAAAAACTTTTACAGTATATAGCCTGGCCATATGCAACATTTACGCCGGTGGGCGAAAAGATCTCTGTGTGGAAGGCCGGGACAAGCTCTGCATATAAGTTCAGGCTTTTTGGTATCATACCCTTTGGAACTCATAAGATAGATGTCATCAGCTTTGATAAGGATGATGGCATCTATACGCATGAAGGAAACGAAAATGTTCCGACATGGAATCACAGGATTGTTTTAGAGGACATTTCACCGGATCAATGTCTATACTCTGATGTTGTTGAGATAGAAGCGGGTTGGAAGACGATATTCGTTTATTTATGGGCAAATTGTTTTTATGCACACAGGCAGAGAAAGTGGATCAGACTACTGAGCAAAAGAACGAAAAGCTGATTTGGAGAGAGGATATTATGCCTACAGTCAGGGAAAACGGATTTGAGGGAGAACTATATACCGGTAGAGAATATAAAGGCTCCGATACTGCTATTATCGGGATGAACAGAGAGATAGATGAACAAACAGAAATGTGATAAAGTATTGATATGGGAATATGAAAGGAGGAACTGATCATGAAGTATCCGTTTAACGAAAGTGAACTGAAGGTTGTTGGACAGTACAGCATGCCAGGAATATACGGAGCGCCTGACTGCAATGTACCACGCTACGACTACCCCATCACCCCGAAGGAAAACATGCTCCGTATGCTGAACGGAGAAAAGCCCCTTTGGGTGCCTAACCAGACGTTGGAGAACAATGCTATCCAGCCGCTCGTAATGGATGATGCCAAGGCGCGTAATTTTGGAGGTTTTGACTGGTTCGGCGTGGAATGGGAGTTCGAACCGAAGTCTAATGCTGCTATGGTTAAGCCGGGGACAAGGAGATTGTCCGACATAACTGAATGGAAGAACGAACTTGAATTTCCCGATCTCTCCAAGATTGACTGGAAGAAGGACTATGAGGACAACTTTAAAGGCAGGATCGCTGAGGATCGCCTTTCATACTTTGTCATAGTCAACGGGCTTTTTGAACGGCTTGCGGATCTTACCAGTTTTGAAGATGCTTTCTGCTACCTTTTAGAGGAACCGGAGGCTCTGACAGAATTTTATGACAAGCACGTTGCATGGTATATAGAGCTCATTAAGATCGCTAAAGAAGTATATGGTGCCGATATGATACTGTTCCATGATGATATGGGAACTCAGATCAGTACTTTCTTTTCTCCGGAGACGTATCGTGAATTATTCCTTCCGCAGTATAAGAAGATTACGAAAGCAATTCACGATATGGATATGTATGCTTGCCATCACTCCTGCGGATGCATTAGTTCGCTTATGCCGCTGTTTATAGAGGGCGGATGGGATGCTTGGGAAGGTCAGGATTCCGCAAATGATAAGAAGGCCATATTGGACAAGTACGGAAAAGATCTTGCGCAATGCACACTCTATATCATCCCTGCAAATATGGATGATGACGCTGCAGTTGCCAACATTCATAAGACCGTGGATGAACTCGGAGTCAGTGGGCGTTTTGCCTGCAGACTAAAGGATTTAAAACCCGACAGAGAGATAGATCTTGCGCAGGAATTGTACCGCTACGGCAGGATAAAACTATCAGAGATCTAAAGAAAGACAAGGGGACCGTGATCAGAGATGTCACGGTCCCTTTAAACCGATGAGAAGGATAAGCGAAAGCAAAGATTATATGTTACAGACAAATGCAGAGAGTTCTTGAAAGAGAATGATAACCAAAGTCGGACAAGCAAAAAGATCATAGGGCAGATCTTTGAAGGCATTGATGAGAAAAGGCTGGAAGTAACCATAGAGACGATCATGAAAATGGAAAGGAATCTGGATAAATTATGAAGACACTGATAATCTATACCTCACAGACAGGTTTTACAAAGAAGTATTCGCAGTGGCTGGCGGATAAGATGAAAGCTGACATTTATGATCTTAAGGAGGCAAAGAAGAAGGATGCTGCCTTCTTTGATCCATATGATGCGATCGTTTACGCCGGTTGGATCATGGCCGGAAAAGTAGTAAAATCGAATTGGTTTTTGGGGAAGGCTGATGGCTGGAGAAAAAAACGCCTTGCTGTCATGGCTGTCGGTGGAAGTCCTAATGACAATCCGGACGTGGAGGTGACTTTAAAGAATCTGATCCCGGAGGACAAAAAACCCTATATGAGGGCATTTTATTGTCAGGGAGGTTTTGATTATGACAAAATGAAAGGCCCTTCCAAACTTGCCATGAAGATGTTTACAGGTGCTCTGAAAAAGAAAAACGATGATAAGTCACAGCAGGTTGCCGAGTACATATCCAAGTCGTATGATATTTCTGATGTAAAGTTTATAGAGCCAATAGTGGATTATCTTGAGGGGTTGAATGTGGGGACACCGATATGAAGAAAAAAGAAAAGACAAATGTAATGGGGAGGAGCATAATTGATTGATTATACGATACGAAATATCGAGGCAAAAGATGACCCTGTCATTGCACAGATCATCCGGTACAACTTAAAGGATCACAATCTGGACATCCCGGGAACAGTATACTTTGATGAGGGATTGGACCATTTAAGCGAATTCTATAATACTGACGACCGCCGGTATTATGTGGCGGAAATCTCGGGTAAGATCATAGGCGGCATTGGATTTGCACCCTTCAAGACCATGGAAAAAACCGCCGAGCTTCAAAAGATATATTTAATTGATGAAGTAAAGGGACAGGGCATCGGTTACGAGCTTATCGATTATGTGGAGGAACAAATGCGGGAGGCCGGTTTTAAACGATCATATCTGGAAACGCATGACAATCTTCAGGCGGCCATCCACATTTATAAAAAGAGCGGGTATCGGGAGATCGAGCGGCCCAAGGAGGTTGTCCACAGCACAATGAACAGGTTTTTCATAAAACATCTTAAGGCTGACTTAAGGCAAAAGCATCATAATAGTTGAGACAGAAATCTGTTTCACGAGGAGAAAACAAATGAAAAAGAAACTCAAAACGGCCATTTCATTGATTATGATTGCAATTATCGTGACGGTAACGTCGGCTTGTGGAACCGCAGTATCAGCGACATCTTCCGGAACCGCAACAACACCCACGCCTTCATCGTCCGGTTCGACAGCCTCCGCTATAGATATTATTATGAATGTGGGAACCACCCAGGCGTTTTCGGATGAGGCGGTGCCCAAGGAGGACATTCAAACAATACTTCAGGCAGGTCTTGCTTCCGAAAGTGCCATTAACCAGCAACCGTGGTTTCTTGTCGCCATTACAGACAAGGACTTGATGAAAGATATTTCTTCATCCGGAAGTACACCGGGTGGCGGTGGGATGCCTTCTTCAGCACCAAACGGCGCAATGCCGTCAAAGCCAAGTGGAGCGGAGATGCCCTCGGCATCCGGTGGAGCTATGCCATCATCTCCTCAGGGAGCTGCACCGGCATCGACAGGCGGAAGTGGGGCTAAGGCATCTCTTGGAGACTCACCGCTTGCTATAATCGTGTACATGAACGAGAAGACATCATCTCCTAACCCGTCATTTGATTGCGGACTTGCGGTTCAGAACATGTACATCGCGGCAGCTTCCCTGGGTTATGGGACAAAGATCATCTCTTCACCAACCAGAGCACTTAATGGCGAGGATCATGACAAGATCTGTGAAAAACTGAAAGTTGACACATCCATGACAGCCGTTGCAGTCCTGCTGGTCGGAAAAACCGACACAGGCGTTGATACGGGATCCAGCGCATCTACACGTGGCGGGATCAGCGATAAGGCGGTTATTATAGAGTAATGCTAAAAAACGAACACGATATAGAACATTTGGGACTGTGGATCATTCTGCAGCCCTTTTTCTTTTTGTGAGGGCTATAAATTAGGAAAAGAAGCGAGTATAATTGGAAGAAAAAGAAGAACGCTGGACAGTTCCAAATGATCGGATGATTGTTACTTTCAAATTGCTAAAGGGCGATATGATAAGCCGGTGAGGAGAAAATATGGTTGATTACGGATTAAAAGACAGGGTCGCGATAATAACCGGAGCAAATAATCCACAGGGGATAGGTGCAACGACCGCGTTTGCTTTTGCGCGGGAAGGAGCAAAGGTTGCGCTGATCTATAAAAAAATCCCCCGGGATTATGATAATAACAAGACAGACAAAAACGGGGCAGACAGATATTTTAAAGCCAATGCCGGTAATGCGGATATTGTTGAGCAAAAGCTTAAAAGCATGGGCGCGGATTATATTGTTCTTGAAAGCGATATCAGCGATGAAAGCTCCGTAAAAGAGATATATTCCACTGTAATAAAGCGATACGGAAAAGTTGATATTCTGGTCAACAATGCTGCAGATGGTGACATGGACGGAGT
This sequence comes from Lachnospiraceae bacterium, assembly GCA_017550165.1. Classification (GTDB taxonomy): domain Bacteria; phylum Bacillota; class Clostridia; order Lachnospirales; family Lachnospiraceae; genus SIG280. The sequence continues at coordinate 46,511 of JAFZQH010000032.1, forward strand.
TGATACCATAGAGAAGATACCGCAGACAGTGATAGACGATACCTTTGCGGTCAATGTACGAGGAACCATTCTTATGACAAGGGAGTTTGTTAAACAGCGAGGTGATTACGGAAGGATTATCAACTTTTCTACGGATTCAGCGCAGGTTTTTGCCGGACAGATCACTTATGGTGCAAGCAAGGCTACAATAGAGGCGTTGACGCGAAGTATTGCCATCGAAATTGCAAAGTACGGGATTACAGTTAATTGTGTTGCACCCGGCCCCACACAGACCGGATGGATTGATGAAGAGCTGGAAAAAACAGTTATTCCACTGATTCCCATGGGAAAGCTTATCCAACCGGAAGATATTGCAGAAACTATCCTGTTCCTTGCAAGTAAGCATGCAAGATTTCTTACCGGGCAGGTAATAAAAGTGTCAGGGGGTCATTCTTTGTAAAAAGTAGAGGGAGATAGAAAAGTGATGAATGTGGGAATAAGAGAATGGAAAATTGAAGATAAAAAGGACCTTTCAGAAATCCTGAACAATATGAATATCCTGAATAATTTGCGGGACGGATTGCCATATCCATATACCGAAAAGGATGCTGAAGAGTTTATTAAGGCTATCCTTTCTTCCGACAAGGAAAAGACATTTGCTTTTGCGATCACGCTTGACGATAAGGTCATCGGGAGTATAGGGGTATTCCGTCAGGAGAACATTCACTATCGGACCGCTGAGATGGGCTACTATATCGGAGAGAAATACTGGGGCAACGGATACATGACGGAAGCTGTCAGGCAGGTATGTGACTATGTCTTTGAACATACAGACATAGTAAGGATCTTTGCAGAGCCCTTTGCTTACAATACTGCTTCCTGCCGTGTTCTGGAAAAAGCGGGTTTTACATGCGAAGGCCTGCTTAAAAGAAATGCTTATAAGAACGGAAACTTTGTTGATATGAAAATGTACGCTCGGATAAGTCATAGAGGAATAGTCAATGAACAAGAAGATTATGGATAACTCCATGGGATCATGTTGTATTATTTTTGCGATATTGATCTTTATACATGGATTTGAGGCAATCGTGCTTCGAATGGACGAGACGCTGCTTGGAGAAAATTTTATAAACAAGCTGTTTGGCATTCTCGTTATCTTTGTTGTCCTGCACATTATCGGCCGGAAGCCGGAGGATATCGGATTTGCAAAGACAGGATTAGCGAAAGGGTTTTTAAAAGGGTTTGCTCTTGCCGTCAGTTCATTTATGATCGCATACATTGCAGAGATTATCATATTACGGAATCAGGGCCTGGAAACACATCTTGGGATCTTTACTACCGGTTTTTCTCTTACGGGCGAAGCCACAGTACATACCGGGATCGGTTTTATACTGATGTGCGTGTTCTTTAACATAGTAAATGTGATCATGGAAGAGGGGACGTTTCGCGGGTTGTTTTATAAAATTGTGGAGACGGATCATTCTATGAGAGCTGCGATCATATTTCAGGCAATTCTCTTTGGAATATGGCATATAGTGACCCCGCTTCATAATCTTATCGACGGCGATATCAGTCTTGCGGCCTTTGCTGCTCTCGGAGCCGGATATATCATTCTCGCAGGGATGATGGGAATTAAGTGGGCGCTGTTGTACCGGATGACCGGAAACCTATATGCCGGCATGGCCGATCATTTTTTTAACAACTGCGTTGCTACTAATCTTCTACATGTGATAACCGATACAGGAACGGATGAGATGATGATCGTTCGAGTCGCTATAGCACAACTCTTGTCATTTACTGCTGTGCTGGCGGTGTGGCATAAAAACAGGAACAGTATATTTTGATAAGGCGGTCATTATAGAGTAATGCTTTAGACTTTATATTTTAATAAATGATGGTAGAATAGTATCTGTATGGAGGAATATAGATGACCATATCAGACATTATCTCCCTGTTTTCGGGGATAGCCCTGTTCCTGTTCGGAATGACACTTATGGGCGACGGATTAAAGGCGACATCCGGCAATAAACTGGAGCCGGTATTATTCAGACTGACAGATACCCCTGTTAAGGGGCTGCTCCTCGGAGGAGGGGTCACTACGGTGATCCAGTCTTCTTCGGCGACTTCAGTCATAGTCATGGGCTTTGTTAACTCGGGCATGATGAAGCTTCGGCAGGCAATCCCTGTCATACTCGGAGCTATTCTGGGAACAAGCATAACAGGCTGGATCATCTGTCTAAGCTATATCGAAGGTGCAGGCGGAGTCAGCAGCCTTCTTTCAACCACCACTTTGACCGGAGTGGTGGCGATAATCGGAATCTTTCTCAGGCTGTTCTGTAAGGACAAGGGGCGTCGTCACGTGGGCGACATTATGATGGGTTTTGCGATCCTTATGTTCGGAATGAGCACCATGAGCAGCTCGGTGGGAGGACTCAAGGAGCAGGCCTGGTTTGATCAGCTGCTTTCAACATTGAGCAATCCTCTTTTAGGAATCCTAGCCGGGGTCATGATCGCCGTTCTGCTCCAATCCGCATCTGCTGCGGTAGGTATCGTTCAGGCACTTTCCGTCACCGGGTCGATAGTCTTTGATAATGCGCTTCCGCTTCTCATGGGAATATCCATCGGCGCGGCACTTCCCGTTATGATCGCATCCCTTGGGACTAATACCGGGGGCAAAAGGACCGCGCTCAGTTACCTTGTTTCCTGCGCCTTGGGTGTTATGACATGCGCATCCCTCTATTATATAGCCGAAACGGTGTTTTCTTTTCCCTTTGTGGGAATGGCCATGACTCCTGTCCGTATAGCCATAGTGAATACCATATTAAGAATGATCATGATAATTATTCTATTCCCGTTTGTTGATATTCTTGAGGCGCTTGTATGCCTTATCATCCCCGAAAAGAATACAAAGACAAGTAATGAGGTCTCCCTCAATGACCGTTTTATAAGACACCCCTCACTTGCAATAGAACAAAGCCGGCTTGCAATAACACGTATGGCTGAAGAAGCGCACCGGGCAGTACTCGGTTCTATCCGTCTTATCGGAGCGTTCAGCGATGAAGAATTCGAAGAGGTTGCAGCACTCGAGGAATCGGGAGATCATTATGAGGATAGGCTTGGCTCGTTTCTTATGAAACTATCCGGACAGGACCTTACGAAGAGACAGGAGAGAGAATCGTCCATTTTCCTTTATACTCTCTTCGATCTTGAAAGGCTTTCCGATCATGCAATGAATATCGCGGAGTGCGCCAGGGAGATCCATGAGAAACAAATCTCCTTTTCCGAGGAAGCACAACGTGAAATCTCTATCATCTCGACTGCTGTCAGGGAGATAATGGATATAACCATGAAGAGCTTCTCGGAGAAGGACATTAAGCTGGCAGCGAAGGTTGAACCCCTTGAGCAGGTCATCGATGATACTTCGGCCGAGATGAAGCTGAATCATATTGACCGGCTTCAGCAGGGGAAATGCAGCATTCAGCAGGGATTCGCCTTTAATGACCTGATATCGGATTATGAGAGGATCTCAGACCACTGCTCCAACATTGCGGTCGCACTCATCGAAATCTGCTCCGGATCCTTTGCAACACACGAATATCTGGGACAGGTAAAGGAAGAACACGATGATAACTACGATAAATGTTACAAAGAATATAAGATCAGATTTGCCCTGCATGGGAATGAGTAAGGAGGAACCATGACTAAAACTATTTTCAGAAATATATTTATTGTTGGAATACTTGTACTTGCCATATGTTCCCTCTTGTTCTTTGGCTTGCAGTACAGACGTACCATAAACGAAACATATTCGGCCCTGTCACAGGAGACATCATATGCCATAACCGGACTCAAAGTGTCGGGAAAGGACTTTCTTGAGGGATTGGATGACATTAATCGAGTTACCTGGATAGACAAGGACGGGAACGTGCTCTATGACAGCGAGTATGATAATATGAAAGTTAATCAAAGCTCTTATGCCGAAGTCAGAAAAGCATTCGAGAGCGGAGAGGGTCAGGAAAAAAGAAAATCCAACAGCAGCGGAAAGCAGACCATGTATTATGCGAAGCTTCTTGATGACGGAACCGTTTTAAGATTAAGCCGTCCTGTTGAGGCAGTGATAAATGCACTGATCATCATCAGTCCGGTACTCTGGGTCTTTGTTCTTGTCCTGATCGTTTCCGGTATACTTGCCTTCCGTGCGGCTAAACAGATAGTTACCCCCATCAACAATATTGACCTTGATAGCAATGTAAACGCTCCTTATCCCGAGCTGGAACCCCTGATTGAAAAAATCGAGGAGCAGAAGCTGACGATCCAGGAAGAGGCCGGACAGCGTGAGGCCATAAGAAGGGAGTTTTCCGCAAATGTCTCCCGTGAGCTTAGGAACCCGATCACCTCCATAGCGGGATATGCGGAACAGTTGGCTGCAGACGGGGTTTCAGCAGACAAGGTTACGGGGTTATCCAAAGATATATATAAAGAATCCCGGCGACTGGTTTCCCTTATAGATGATATCATTAAGCTATCCAGGCTCGATGAGGCAGCAGATCTTCCGCCCAAGAAGGACGTGGATCTTCACGAGATATTACTCAGAGTTGAGGATAGTCTTAAGCCCGTTGCCGGCAAGAACAATGTGTTTATAGAGGTAAAGGGAGAGGAAGCTCATATTAACGGCGTTGATGAGCTGCTCTATGAGATGGTATATAACCTCTGCGATAACGCGATCAAATACAATTACCCCGGTGGTAAGGCCATAATGCAGACGCTGACCGATGAAACAGCGATCAAACTGATCGTTGAAGATACCGGAATAGGAATCCCGCCCGAGCACCAGAAGAGAGTGTTTGAAAGATTTTACAGCGTAGACGGAAGCCACTCTAAGGAGATCGGCGGAACAGGGCTTGGTCTTTCCATCGTAAAGCATGGGGCCATGTATCATGATGCGGAAGTATCAATGGAAAGTACACCCGGAAAGGGGACGAAGATTACGATCTCATTTCCGCGAATATGAGGGAGAAGATATGAATTCGTTTGATGAACTGGTAAAAGTTGTAAAGAGGCTTCGGGCACCGGACGGATGTCCCTGGGACCGGGAACAGACCCACGAAAGCCTTAAAGCTGCATGTATAGAGGAGGCCGCAGAAGTGATCTGCGGCATAAATGTATTAGACAAGACCGGGAATGCCGAGAACTTTAAAGAGGAGCTGGGAGATCTGCTGCTCCAGGTTGTGATGCATGCGGAGATTGCCGAGGAGGAAGGGCTCTTTACAATGGAGGATGTGGCAGCCGGAATAACGGAGAAGCTTATCCGCCGGCACCCCCATGTCTTCGGTGATGTGAGAGTCAGCGGATCGGAAGATGTTCTTACCAACTGGGAAGAGATCAAGGCAAAAGAAAAAGAAGGCAAAGAGGACGTAGGCAGATATCTTCCGGAAGCGTTCAATGAGGCAGATGAACTTATAGAGCAGGCAAGAAAACGAAAAGGTTACTCGTGAGATAGAAGGATTATTTGAGGAATAGAAGGGAGTCGTTATGGTATTAAAAGCAATACTTGGTGATATAACAAAACAGACGGACGTTGAGGCTATCGTGAATGCTGCAAATGAGTCTCTTCTCGGAGGCGGAGGCGTGGATGGTGCGATCCATCGTGCGGCGGGGCCGGGTTTATTGGAAGAGTGCAGAAAGCTGCACGGCTGTCCCACCGGGGAGGCGAAGATCACCGGGGCATATGATCTTCCCTGCAAGAACGTGATCCACACTGTAGGGCCTATATGGTACGGTGGCAATAATGGTGAGCCGGAGCTGCTTAAGAAGTGCTATTCGAACTCCCTTGCCATCGCCAAAGAAAAAGGCATTCGAAAGATAGCATTTCCCTCTATTTCAACGGGCGTATACGGATATCCCGTAGATAAGGCTGCTATGGTTGCACTTGCAACTGTCAGGGACTATACCGGTGATAATCCGGACGCATTTGATCTTGTCGAATGGGTTTGTTTTGATGAGAGGACGCTTAAAGCATATAAGGGCGAGATAGAGAAAGCACATTAGCGGTTCATCCTGGAAATAGATGTGAGCGTAGGTATCTTCATAGGACAGATATCTACGCAGGATAAGGCTTTGGAACAGCCTTTTGCAAAATGAGACTGATAAGATTCTTTGATCGTATCCTTTTGGGAGAGGCTTCTTGAAGCTATCAGATAGCAATCGTTGGCAAAGGCTGCACCGAAGAAAGTCTCTCCTTTTCCGTAATTAGGACATACTTCAAGACAAAGACCGCATTTTAAGCACTTGGCGGCAGAGTACATCTGGTTGAAGTCGGATGACTTGTCAGCCGAATACTCTTCAATATAGGTATTAGCATTCTTAAGGTTCTCCTGGATGATACTCCGGTCCACTACCAAATCTGAGACAGTGGGAAATTTTTTTAAAGGTTCCAGGATAACAGTATCTCCTTTTATATCTCGCAAAAATGTCTCACAAGCCAGGGCCGGCCTGTGATTAATGACCATGGCGCATGCACCGCACATGCCCTGAAGACAGGAGCATTCCCACTGGATTCTGGGCGCACTTTCCCCGGCAATGGTTTTAAGGTCGTCTTTATAGTTTAAATCATCCAGCATTCCCGCCACTGTCTGGTTCTCCTTGTCTTCATAGAAGAATTCCTCCCAGTAGGGATCTGAAAAGGGTGATCTCTGCCTGAGTATTCTAACGTTCATACTTACCCTCCAAATCAAAATAGGTACGGAAGTTTCCGTTATCATAAGAAATAATTGTGGCAGCAGCCATCGCCTCTTTGGTCTCGGGATAGTCGCTTCTAAAGTGGGCCCCGCGGCTCTCCTCTCGATAAAGGGCGCACATAAGGGTAGCCTTGGCCAGTGTCAGGATTCCCGTTAGCGAATAATTAAAGTAAGCCAGTACCGAGTTGTCATAGTGAATCTTATCTGCAATGGAGAGATAGTAGGACACATCCTCAATACCCTTTTTAATCCGGCCTTCCTCTCTTACTATCCCCAGATCCTCCCGCATATTCTCAGCCAGCATGTCCCTTATGTACCACACAGGGAAAGGGCTCTTTGAACCCTGAAGGGTCCGGAGAACAGCCCGCGCCTCATTAAGATCAGTTGTAAAATCTTCATCGGTTCTCGAAAGCACGGAATTCTCTATGGCAGCAGAAGCCACTTTGGCACTGTATATGGCTGCAAGGAGCGAATTGCCGCCCAGACGGTTGGCACCGTGATATATGGAAGCACATTCCCCGATGGCGTACAGATTCGCTATGTTAGTCTCGTGATCATTCTTAACGGCAATCCCCCCCATAAAGAAATGAACGGAAGGGCTGACGGGGATGCTGTCTTTAGAAATATCAATCCCTCGATACTTCAGGCAAAGGTCATATACTTCAGGCAGTCGCTTTATTATTTCTTCTTTCCCCAGGAAGGAAATATCCAGGAAGATGTCCTTGCCGGTGGAATCCATACACCTTGAGATCACATCCCGGGGCATAAGATTACCCCGTTCTCCGTACAATTCCTCCATGAAGTAAACCCGCTTGCCGCTTTCTTCATAGTAGAGCCTGCCTCCCTCTCCCCGGACGGCTTCAGAGATAAGCATCTTCTTCTGTGCTGTCTCGATGGTGGTGGGATGGTACTGGATGAACTCCAGGTTCTTAAGTTCAACTCCTTGCATAAAAAGCTTTCCTGTCACATAACCGTCACACAGGGTAGAACCGGTGGTCTTGCCGAAAAGGGCGTTCTGTCCCCCGGTGGCTATTACCACATAGTCGGCCCGGGCTATCTCAAAGCTTACGTGAGCTTCATTGTACAGGATGGCGCCGTAACACACGCCGTCCTTTATCAGTGCGCTGTAGAAATCCATCCACAGTCTTCTGGTAATAAGCCCTAAGCCTTCCAAACGTCTGGCCTCCATAACAAGGGCAGTAACGATCTGCTTGCCGGTAGATGCTCCGCAATAGCAGGTCCTTTTATAGGATTGTCCGCCGAAAGCCCTTACGGAAATGCGTCCGTTAGGTTCGGTTGAGAAAACCGTTCCAAGCTTCTCCAGCCGGTTGATAATGTTGGAGGCATCCCGGCATAATCCGCTCACAGCCTCTTTTCCGGCGATATTGCAGCCTCCCTTTAAGGTATCTTCTATGTGGCTTTCTTTGCTGTCCCCTTCCTGACAGTGATCTAAACAAGCGTTAATGCCTCCTGCCGCAAGGACTGATTGAGAACGCTCGGAAGGGAAAGGAGAGATGAGAGTCACCTCCATACCGCGACCGGCACACTCTATGGCACAACTAAGCCCCGCTATTCCGCTTCCGATGATTAATACTTTTTTCAAACTTTCGCCCCTTTACATCATGCTAAACAGTTTCAAACGCACTGTCGGGATAAGGATGCTGATCCCAACAAAGAATATCCCGCACACCACCCATATTACATGGTCAATTTTTTTCTTTTTGTCTATATCATCGAGACAGCCCAATGTTATGAAAGCATTGGTAAGAGATGTTCCGATATGGATGAACAGGAAAGCAAAGTATATTATCTGCATTATCTCTGTCAGGATATATACATGCGTTCCAAATGAAGCCAGAAGTTTTTCGAAGGAATGGGTATGCGCCAACAGGTGAGCCCCGATCCCTACTGCGCTTATCCGCTGCAGGATTATTTTGATATTCTGCCCGGGATAAGAGATGGTCTTCGAATCGTGGAGCACCAAGACAATGATCACAGAGAGTATAATATGGCACAAAACAGACACCGTGATCACCTTTCCGAGAATAAAGGAGATCATTGTATCATGAAAGAACAGTATATAAGCAATGGATTGATATCCTGCGTGAATGACCAGGGTCGCCATGGTTAGTATTGCTAACAAGGCATTTGCTTTTTTCAGTTTCATATGATCAGCCTCGTTTCCATATGATCATCTATTATAACAGAGAGAAAGGCCTTTCGTACAGACCGGGGATCAGGAAAAAGCGATAGAAAATCATGGATTTTGTTTGCAAAATGATATATTATATAGAGAATTCATGTAAGGACGAGTATTGCGATGAAAGAAATGAACGGTGACAACAGAGTAAAGGGAATATTATGCATTATCCTGGCGGCCTTTGGTTTTTCGTTGATGACTTTTTTTGTGAGGCTGTCAGGTGACCTGCCGACCATGCAAAAGGCCTTTTTTCGTAATATCGTTGCTTTGTGTGTGGCATCATTTGCGCTTATAAAAAACAAAACACCGCTGTATATAAAAAAAGGGAACCGGCTGGATATCTTTATGAGATGCCTGTTCGGTACTTCCGGATTGATAGCGAATTTCTATGCCATAGACAAGATCGGGATAGCTGATGCAAATATGTTAAATAAGCTGTCCCCCTTCTTTGCCATCATCCTGTCCGTTTTCATATTGAAGGAGCTGCCGAACAAGCGTGATATTGTTGCAACGGTCGTAGCCTTTATCGGGGCTTTGTTTATCATAAGGCCCACCGGAGTGATGTCGGAGATGATACCTGCCCTGGCCGGACTATATGGAGGCTTCGGTGCAGGGACGGCCTATGTCTTTGTCAGAAAACTGGGAAAAAAAGGAGAGAATACGGCGATCATTGTCTTTTGTTTTTCGTTGTTTTCCTGCCTTATCGCCCTACCATATCTGATATTCTTTTATCATCCCATGACAGGGCAGCAGCTGCTGTATCTGATGCTTGCCGGGATGGGAGCTTCATTGGGACAGTTTGCTATCACTACGGCTTACAAATGCGCCCCGGCCAAAGAATTGTCGGTGTTTGATTATACTCAGGTATTGTTCGCGGCAATCTTGGGAATAGTATTCCTCGGGGAGTATCCAGTAACTCTAAGCATTCTTGGATACGCAATAATAATAGGGGTCGCTGTCTATCGATGGTGGTGGGTTAACCGATCGCCCAAGAAACGGGCGACGTTATAGTATCTTTTTTCGTGCCAAAAGGATTCTTTCGGCTATGTCACCGGCGTTATGGAAACCTAGCTCCTGCAACTCTCTACCGGATTCCTTTATCGCGCTTTCAAAGCGGTCCAGCATCTTTTGATAGGTGTTCATTGCCAGCCTTTCGCCAATTCCTACCTCGCAGGCCATTTTTTTAAAACAGTCCTCATCAATGCAGTCCAGATCTTTGATACCACCGATATTAAAGGACAACTCCCTTGTTGATCCCCCATAGATCACGGTACTTATCATATCATAGGCAGGTGCAAGGCGTATTCCTTTCATATCGGGATCGTAGAGAAGGGAAAAGTTCTTGATATGTGCATCTGTATTACCAAGGGCATAGTTAAAGACAATCCTGTTCCAGAGATCTAGCTGATCTTCTAAAGGATTTTTGACATTGTTTCGGACTGTCTCAAACATTTTCGCAGCATAATTTTGGCCGTCGACTTCATATTTATCGCAGGAAGCTATCCCCATTGCCTGTGCGAAATCCTCCTGATGTAACCTGAATGGACGTCTCAGATTGTCGATCAGCTGAGAACTCTCATCTATTACCCTGTCATACCTCTTTGTGGCAAAAAGAACTTCCGGATCTCTTCCGTTACCGATATTGATGATAAAACTCTCGGGCGTGGCAATTCCGCATTTGCGTGCAGCCAGCAGGGATAGTTGTTCATTGGTTACTATACCTTCCAGCCGGACGTGGCTTTGCTTAACAATATGTGTGCTGGGGGCAAGCCCACGAGGGATATACCAACTGTCATCCGGATCATCATAGTAAAGCCCGACTTTTCCGGAAGCTCCTGTAAGGGATAAATGAGTTTTTATCACCATCTCAGTGGACTTAAGCGTACCCTTTGAAGCAAGTTCTTCCACCTGCTTAGCAGAAATGGCCTCATAACCGGACGCCTGGTCCGTATCTGCTTCATCGACCCTTATTGCACCAAGACATTCCTTGCCAAGATTATAAAGGATTGACAGATAATCATTCTCATCAAAGTGCATATGGGAGGCGATCGTTTTTCGCATAAAGCCTTCCGGAAGCAAGCCATCAAAAAATACCCTTGTCCTGGCGGGGGAGAAAGGCTCATCCTGTATCGGTAACGAGACGGAAATGGCTCTTGCGCCACTATTTGATACATAGTCTTTTGCATATGAAAAACAGGCATCTTCAGATGAGTTGCCTTCAATCTTCCCTATCTTTGTCTGTATACCGTGAAGTTCCAAATAAACATTATAGATTTTCACGACATTCACCTCGGATCAATGGTAATATCAAGTCCAAGCATATTGGCAAGATAGATTGTCTTTCCAAGCTCCGCTGTACTCTTGCCGTTCTCCAGATCTGAGATAAAACTGATACTGAAGCCGGTAAACTCAGAAAGGTACCGTTGGGTATATCCAAGCTCCTTTCTGCGTTTTCTTATTGCCATGCCAAAATCTGCCGGATTGTTTATTATCATTTCTTTGCCTCATTCAATTAAGCCGTTCGAACAATTCTTTCTTGTTTTTGAGATATATAAAGCCGTTCGGCTGTTTTCTTTAATTCACATTATATAATGGGTCGTTCGGCGAAGTCAAGTTTATAGTTCCGTATTAAATGGCAAAAAAAAAGGTATTGACAAGTTAGCGTTCGATACTTACGGGAATATTGGGGATAGCAAGGATAAGGCAAAGAAAGCTTAAGAAATTCTTTGCCTTAGTTTGATTTGTGCTGGTTCATATGTGCCTTGATGGCGTCAAAAGTCTTGTCGCTTATGTAATGCTCGATGCGGCAAGCATCTTCAGAGGCGGTTTCCTTATCAACGCCCAGATTAATAAAAAGAGTAGTAAGAACAGTATGTCGCTCGTAAATGCGTTTTGCCATGACCTCTCCGGCCTGCGTCAGTTTATAATAGCCTTCTGCATCCTTCTTAATAAGACCTTCGTCCTTAAGCAAACCCACAGCCCGGCTGACAGAAGGCTTGGAAAAGCCCAGATGATCTGCAATATCTATCCCGCGGACAGCATTTGATGTCTGCGACAGTACATAGATTGTTTCGAGGTACATTTCTCCTGATTCCTGTAAAGCCATAATATTGTTCCTCCCATTCATTGCGGCATTTTGCCGATCCAATGAATCATCCCTCTTTGGTGTACAGGAATAAGTTTATCATAAGACCGTAAGGGCTTCAATATGATCCTTCATTTGAAAGAAAAATAAAACAGGGCTTGACAGATTAGCATATGCTAATTATACTTGTAGGCGGTTAGATAATGCTAACCATTATTTATAGTCTATGGTTAGCAAACGCTAATAGACTGCTGTTGAATGGAGGAAATGTATGATGCCATTGGCCTATGCAGAAAAAGGTAAAGCTCAGATCATTAAAAAGATCGGAGGAAGTCCTGAGGTGAAGAAACACCTTGAGGACCTCGGATTTACGGTGGGTGGTGAGGCCAGCGTAATAAGCTCGCTGGGTGAAAACCTGATCGTTAAGGTTAAAGAAAGCAGAGTAGCCGTAAGTGAAGAACTGGCTAGAAAAATTATGGTCTAGGAGGAGATAAAGTGAAGACACTAAGAGATGTAAAGATCGGAGAAACGGTAGCGGTTGTAAAGCTACATGGCGAAGGCGCCGTTAAGCGCAGGATCATGGACATGGGCATAACAAAGGGAGTATCGGTCTATGTTCGAAAGGTTGCGCCGCTGGGCGACCCGATCGAGGTGACGGTAAGAAATTATGAGCTTTCGCTACGTAAAGCGGACGCAGAGATGATTGAGATTAAGGAGGTGTAAAAAATGAGCATAAGAATTGCACTTGCAGGAAATCCCAACAGCGGGAAGACAACCTTGTTCAACGCCCTCACCGGATCCAACCAGTTTGTCGGTAACTGGCCGGGCGTAACGGTTGAGAAAAAGGAAGGAAAATTGAAAGGGTATAGCGATGTGGTCATAACTGACCTTCCGGGCATATATTCCCTGTCACCATATACTTTGGAAGAGGTTGTTGCCAGGAATTATCTGATAAATGAGCGCCCGGATGCTATCCTGAACATTATAGACGGAACCAATCTTGAGAGAAACCTGTATCTGACGACACAGCTTACAGAACTCGGCATTCCGGTTGTAGTGGCTGTTAATATGATGGATATAGTGAAAAAGAACGGAGACTATATCAACATCAGTGAGCTATCAAGCCAGCTGGGATGCAAGGTTGTGGAAATATCGGCCTTAAAGGGTGAAGGAGTTATGGCTGCCGCCAAAGACGCTATGAGCGCAGCCACAAACGGCAAGACGGTTCCCCTTCATAAGTTCTCCGGTCCTGTAGAGCATGCCATTGCACATATCGAGGAAGCGGTTGTTCATGACATGCCGGAAGAGCAGCAGAGATGGTATGCTATAAAGATCTTTGAGCGAGATGACAAGGTACTTGAGCAACTGAAGATACCGGCTGACAAGATGGCTCATATAGAAAATGATATTATAGCAGCAGAGAAGGAACTGGATGATGATTCCGAAAGCATTATCACCAATGAGAGATATGTGTATATAGCGGAGGTTATAAAGGCCTGTTATAAGAAGAAAAATGAAGGAGCTCTTTCAACTTCGGATAAGATCGATAAGGTCGTAACTAACAGATGGCTGGGACTTCCCATCTTTGCTCTTGTTATGTTCCTGGTATACTGGATCGCCATGGTGGGAGTGGGTGCGCCGGCAACAGATTTTGTTAACGACAATATCTTCGGTGACGGATTCCACCTTTTTGGAATGGATAACGGATATGGCGAGATAGCTGAGAGATATTCTGATGCAGTCGCTATCGTTGAAGGCTATGACGCATATGTAGAAGAAAACGGGGCAGCCCCCACGGGAGAGTTTGTATACACTGTTGAGGACGAAGAGACTCTGGAAACTACAGAGGAAACAGCAACTTTGGAAGACTACGAGGATGCAGTTAAGACTATAGAAGCCATCGGCGATGAACCGGATCCTGCTGACTATGGTACATGGATCCCCGGAATACCTTCGTTGGTTGAAAAGGGACTGGATTCAGCAGGTGCAGCTGACTGGCTGAGAGGTCTTATCCTTGACGGTATTGTAGCCGGTGTGGGCGCAGTACTTGGCTTCGTTCCACAGATGCTGGTTCTGTTCCTGATGCTTGCATTTCTTGAGGCCTGCGGCTATATGGCGCGTATCGCATTTGTCCTTGACCGTGTATTCAGGAAGTTTGGTCTTTCGGGTAAATCATTTATTCCCATGCTTATCGGCGTTGGATGTGGTGTTCCCGGGATCATGGCGTCAAGAACCATCGAGAATGAACGAGACAGGCGAATGACCATTATGACGACAACCTTCATCCCATGCGGCGCAAAGGTTCCTTTCATAGCAATGATAGCAGGAGCGATCTTCGGAAAATCTCCATGGGTATCGACTTCGGCATATTTCATCGGTATGGCAGCCATTGTCATATCAGGCATCATGCTGAAAAAGACAAAGATGTTCGCAGGTGATCCCGCGCCCTTTGTAATGGAACTTCCCGCATATCATATGCCTACGGTTGGTAATGTTTTAAGATCCATGTGGGAGAGAGGCTGGTCATTTATCAAGAAGGCCGGAACCATCATCCTTCTTTCTACCATCGTTATCTGGTTTACCTCCTACTTCGGGTTTACGGAAGAGGGTTTCCGGATGCTTGCGGAAGAAGAGCTTGAGTTCTCGATCCTTGCAAGCATCGGTAACGGTATTGCCTGGATATTTGCTCCTCTTGGCTGGGGTAACTGGCAGGCGGCAGTTGCTTCCGTTACGGGGTTGGTTGCCAAGGAGAACATTGTCGGAACAATGGGCATTCTCTACGGCGGCGGAGCGCTTACGGCATGGCAGGCACTTGCTCAGGCGTTTACAGGCATAACAGGATTTTCGTTCCTGGTATTCAATCTGCTCTGTGCACCGTGTTTTGCGGCTATCGGAGCCATAAAGCGAGAGATGAACAATATGAAGTGGACATGGTTTGCAATAGGTTATCAGTGCGGCTTTGCCTATGTGATCGCTTTGATGATCACACAGTTCGGTAATGCATTTACGGGAAATGAAAATGTTATCGGTCTCATATTTGCGATCGCAGCTTTAGTCGGGATCATTTACATGTTGTTCTTTAAGAAATACAAAGAAGCCGACAAGCTGAAAATAGCAGAAGCGGCAGCAAGATAAGTAAGGAGGGAGCATATGATCTCGTGGATAATGGGAAATATAGGAACGATCCTGATAACACTCCTCCTGATCCTGATGGTGACGGGTATCATAAGGTCCTTGATAAAAAACAGGAAAAACGGAAAATCCTGCGGGAGTTGTTCCCACTGCAAAGCGTGCACTGCCTGCAAGGCAGATGAAAAACATAACGGGTCCAAAGAATAATACATAATAGAGACAAAATACACATATAGGACTGTGGAGTAATCCATAGTCCTATTTTGTGCGATTTGTGCTGTAAAATTTGAAGATGTGTGAGTATAATGAGTACATACGGTAATCGAAAAGATGATAGGAAAACGGTATGAGATATGAGAATATAACCGGAGCTGTTTTCATAAGGCGTCCCAACAGATTTATGGCAGAGGTTGAGATCGATGGCCGCTCGGAAACAGTTCACGTGAAGAACACCGGGAGATGCAGGGAGCTTCTGATCCCCGGATGTGAGGTGTGGCTTACGGCCCCGGGGACTCCGAACAGAAAGACCAAGTATGATCTTGTGGCGGTAAAGAAGGATAACGGGATCCTGTTCAATATCGACAGTCAGGCGCCCAACAAGGTGGTGAAGGAGTGGCTGGAGGGACAGGACTACGATATGGTGATACCGGAGTATACTTTCGGTAATTCGCGGATCGATTTCTACATGGAGCGCGGCGATGATCGTTATCTGATGGAAGTTAAAGGCTGTACACTTGAAGTGGACGGCATTGGTTATTTTCCGGATGCGCCGACGGAGAGAGGGGTAAAGCACCTTCGTGAACTTGCGGCTGCTGCCGAAAAGGGGTATAAAGCCATGCTGGCTTTTGTGATCCAGATGGACGGCGTTTCAGAGGTCAGGCCCAATATTGATACTCATGCAGAGTTTGGAAGAGCTCTTGATGAGGCGAGGGCAGCAGGCGTGGATGTACTGTATCTGAAATGTCATGTGGAACCGGATACTCTGGAGATCATTGAGGTCACCGGCATATGAATATAAGGGTGAAAGGAGGTCCGTTATGTCGGATCGGTTTTCAAGAACAGAGCTTCTTCTGGGAAAAGAAGCTGTGGAAAAATTGCAGAGATCCAGGGTTGCGATCTTCGGGATCGGCGGCGTTGGCGGTTATGTATGTGAAGCATTGGTCCGCAGCGGCATCGGCGCCTTTGATCTGATCGATGATGATAAAGTAAGCCTTTCAAATCTCAACCGGCAGATCATAGCTACCGGAAAAACGGTGGGAAGATACAAAGTCGATGTGATGAAGGAGCGTATGCAGGATATTGATCCGAATGTGGAAGTAAACGTATACAGGTGTTTCTTTCTACCGGAAAATGCGGAAGATTTCCCATTTGAAAAATATGATTATGTGGTGGATGCTGTGGATACGGTCACGGCCAAGCTGGAAATAATCATGCAGGCAAAAAAGAAAAATGTACCGGTCATCAGCTCTATGGGAGCAGGGAACAAACTGGATGCAAGCGCGTTTCGGGTGGCGGATATTTATAAGACGAAGATATGTCCTCTGGCAAAAGTGATGAGGAGAGAACTGAAAAAACGCGGCGTAAAGGAGCTGAAGGTCGTTTATTCAGAAGAGCCCCCCTTGAGGCCTTTGGAAGAAGAAGAATCCACGGGGCGAAGGTCTGTTCCGGGAAGCGTAGCTTTCGTTCCCGGGGCAGCAGGTCTTATCATAGCCGGTGAGGTGGTGAAAGACCTGACGCGCTTTTACGAATAGAGATCAGGGAGATTGAGAGAATGAAACTGGAATACGACATATTTGACAGACCACCTGCTAACAGTGCGGTAACCCTTGCATTGCAGCAGATGTTGGCTATATTGGCAGCGACGATAGCTGTGCCCATGGTGGTGGGGCACGGACTTACTCCTGCCGCGGCAATGTTCGGTGCAGGAGTGGGAACTCTTGTATATCAGATCATGACCAGGCGTAAGAGCCCGGTATTCTTAGGGTCATCCTTTTCTTTCGTAGGAGCTATGACTGCGGCCTTCTCCGGAGGAGTTTCCATGTCACTGGGGTTATTAGGGGTTATTATCGGGACTGTTTTTGCAGGGCTGGTATATGTAGCACTTGCCGCCATTGTTAAGAGAACCGGGGTGGAATGGATAGGCAAAGTAATGCCACCGGTTGTTATCGGTCCCTCTGTGGCTGTTATAGGCCTGTCTATGGCAGGTAATGCAATATCAAAGATGAGCACAGGGGATGTAATGGCTATCTCGGAAGGCGGAGAACTGATCCCATTAGCAGCTGAGAATGTTGCGATCCTATGCGGTGTATTCACAATGGTGGTTACGATCATCTGTTCAGTTTATGGAAACCGTGCTATAAGGCTTGTGCCGTTTCTTATCGGGATCCTTGCCGGTTATGCATTATCAGCCGTTATGACGGGGCTAGGCTATATATTCGGCATAGATGTCATTAAGATACTGGATTATTCCACCCTCTTGGATGCCATCGCACCGGGGGGGACCATCAGTTTCAGATCGTTTTTCTGTATACCCGATTTTGTTTTTATAAAAGCAATCCCGGGTATCTCTGAAATCTCACCGTCATATGTAGTTACAATACTGACGGCCTACATCCCCGTTGCCTTTGTGGGTTTTGCGGAGCATATCGCAGATCATAAGAACCTGTCTACGATAATAGGGAGGGACTTGCTTAAAGACCCTGGCTTGGAGAAGACCCTGCTGGGAGACGGCCTAGGTTCCATGGTAGGAGCCTTCTTCGGAGGGTGCCCTAATACAACATACGGCGAGTCAATAGCCTGTGTTGCCCTTACGGGGAATGCTGCAACGATAACAACATTTTATGCGGCATTGGGCTGCATGCTCCTGTCTTTTGTAACGCCCTTCGTGGCCTTTATCAATTCCATTCCCTCATGTGTGATGGGTGGGTTGTGCGTCATACTATATGGATTCATAGCCGTATCGGGATTTAAGATGATCAAGAATGTCAATTTTGACGATAATCGCAATGTATTTGTCATTTCGGTAATCCTTGTTGTGGGCATAGGGGGATTGACCTTAAAGTTCGGCGCCGTAACTATTACAGAGGTTGCTTCAGCTTTGATATTCGGGGTGATCGTTAATCTTCTGGTAAGAAGATGACAGGGGGACGGTCCTTTTGTCAGGTTAACCCGGATTTGAGCACCGCATAAAGTAAATAAAAATTGACATAAACGCCATTTATGTTTATTATTATAAACGTAAAGGAGTGATTATTGTGCCGAAAAAATCTGTTGTATTACTACCGGAGACATTAGATATACTTGAACAAATGGGGATGCAGATCAAATATGCCAGATTACGGAGGAAACTTCGGGCTGAGCTGGTTGCGGAGAGAGCCGGGATCAGCAGGGCTACTCTGGTGTCCATAGAGAAGGGATCTCCATCTGTTGCCATGGGCTGCTACGCTGCAGTCCTTCATGCGCTGAACTATATGGATAAGGACCTGCTTCTCGTGGCGAAAGATGATGAACTGGGACGCAAGCTCCAGGATCTTGATCTGCCTGTGAAGAGGCGCATTTCGAGAGGACGTTAGGACCATGGATTACGTTATATATGTGTATGCGGATTTTCTGTCATTGCATAATGAACTTGTGGGAAAGATATATTGTTTACAGGAGAGAGGATCGGAGGTCTACGCATTTGAGTATGAACCGTCATGGCTGAAAAGCAGAAACATAATGCTGGACCCTGATCTTTCGTTCTATGCGGGCAGGCAGTATACAAATGATGGTAAGGGCATTTTCGGAGTCTTTGCCGATTCGTGTCCGGATCGTTGGGGACGTCTCCTGATGAAGAGACGGGAAGAACTTCGGGCAAGAAAGGCAGAAGAGCGCCCCGGGAGACTTATGGAGAGTGACTATCTCCTTGGCGTATTTGACCAGGCCAGAATGGGAGGACTGCGTTTTAAAACTGATCCGCAGGGAGATTTTCTTTCAAATGATCAGGAGTATTCCACACCACCGTGGGCGTCATTAAGAGAAATAGAAGATATTTCAATAAGCTACGAAAAAGATAAAACCATACAGGAAGAAAGGTGGCTTCGGATGCTTTTTGCTCCCGGATCGTCACTGGGAGGCGCAAGACCCAAAGCTTCAGTGCTGGCACCTGATGGCTCGCTTTGGATGGCAAAGTTCCCGTCAAAACATGACGAGGTTGATTCCGGGGCGTGGGAGATGGTCGTGCATGATCTTGCGCTAATGTGTGGTATAAATGTTCCGGAGGCAAAAACAGAGAGATTATCAAAGAACGGAACGACGTTTCTTGTTAAGAGATTTGATCGTGATGGACAGGAGCGAATTCATTTTTCATCAGCCATGACTATGCTAAGGAAAAATGACGGAGCCGGGGCTTCCGACGGAAGCAGTTATTTGGAGATAGTATCATTTTTAAAAGCAAATGGAGCATCTCCGGCAAAGGATATTCAAGAACTGTGGAAACGAATTGTGTTCGGGATGGCGGTGTCTAATACGGATGATCATTTTCGCAATCACGGTTTTGTCTTAACGCAGGAGGGATGGGTTCTGGCACCTATGTATGATGTTAACCCTGACCCCTACGGAGATTACCTGTCTTTAAATGTAGACAGCGAGAACTCGTATATAGATTTTGATCTGGCTATTATGGCGGCCCCCTACTATGGATTGGATAAGGATAAGGCGGCTAAGTTGGCCGGAGACATCAGAAGAAAGGTATCTGATAATTGGAGGACGCTTGCTAAGAAACTGGGAATAAGCCGGGGTGAGATAGAGCGTATGAGCCCGGCATTTAGAGGATAGATAGAATAATCTCTATGTTTTGGGGGGCGAATTAAGAGATGGTATCATTGATAATTTCTTTAGTTGTTCTGGTTGTCGGATTTGTTTTTTACGGCAGGTTCGCAGAGAGGGTTTTTGCGCCGGATGACAGGCAGACGCCGGCAGTAGCCGTTAATGACGGCGTGGACTGCGTTCCTTTAAAGCCCTGGAAGGCTTTTCTTATCCAGCTTCTTAATATAGCAGGCACAGGTCCCATATTCGGAGCCTTGATGGGGGCCTGCTTCGGTCCCGTTGTTTATCTGTGGATCATTTTCGGAGCTATACTGGGCGGAGCCGTTCATGACTATATGGTGGGAATGATATCCTGCAGGAACAAAGGTGCTTCCATAGCGGAACTGTCCGGCAAATATCTCGGCAAAGGCGCACACTGGGGGATGAGGATATTCTCGGTGGTTCTTTTGCTGCTGACCGGTACGGTATTTGTCAACAGCCCGGCCGCCTTGATCGCGAGACTTACTCCCGAAGCCTTCTCGGAGAACTTCTGGGTAGTTGTTATCCTTTTGTATTATGTCCTTGCAACATTGCTTCCCATAGATAAACTTATAGGAAGACTCTACCCCATATTTGGGGTCATTCTTATCATAATGGCCTTAAGTGTCCTTGGAGGTGTGATAGCCGGAGGGTACCAGGTTCCGGAGATCACTTTTGCTAATCTTCACCCCTCGGGGCTTCCCATATGGCCTTTCATGTTTATTACAGTGGCATGCGGTGCCATTTCCGGTTTTCATGCAACCCAGTCACCCCTTATCTCAAAATGTATCACCAGCGAAAAAGAGGGACGTAAAGTGTTCTACGGAGCAATGATCGCAGAGTCTGTTATTGCGCTTATCTGGGCCTCTGCAGGTGTTGCTTTCTACGGGAGCACCCAGTTGCTGTCCAATGCCTTATCTACCATGGGACAGTCAGGCGCGGTATATGATATAGCCAATTCCATGCTGGGAACCTTCGGGGGTCTGCTTGCAGTTATCGGCGTTGTGGTATGTCCCATTACATCCGGGGATACTGCCTTTCGAAGTGCCAGACTGATCCTGGCAGAGATCACTCATCTTGATCAGCAAAAAATTAAGAACCGTCTTGTGATAACAATACCCCTGCTTGCTGCAGGCGGAGTGCTGACCCAGCTTGACTTTAACGTGTTGTGGCGGTATTTTTCCTGGAGTAATCAGACCCTGGCCATGGTCAGCCTGTGGGTGGCTACGGCATATCTGTTGAAGGAAGGAAAAACACGTTTTGGATCGCTTCTTACGGCACTGCCGGCGACTTTCATGTCGGCGGTAAGCCTGACATACATACTCATGGCAAGTGAAGGTTTCGGCTTGCCTTCTGCCATAGCATATCCCGCAGGGATCATCTTCGCCATTGCTCTTTTCTGCGTTTATATCCTTATGTTCAGAAAGAAAACCGGCTGAAGCGAATAGGACCATGAATATAGTAGCAGGAGGAATTAAGAAATGGGACATTATGAAAGGCATAAAGCGTCCCTTATAGTTGCATTTGGGGTCATGTGTATCCTGTCCCCGCTTCTGTTCTCTATATTATCACTGAATCTGGACGGAGCAAACGGTAGTGTTTCAGTTTGGGGACAGATAACCCTTGTTATCATACTGCCGATCTGTCTCATACAAAACGTTCTAAAGAACTGCTGGCCTATATGGTAAACAAGGAGGGCGTTCTCAGCCCAACATCGGAGATCTGTAACACAATATTTCGTGGGAATTCCGATTCTTATCTTCGTGTTGCAAAAAAAGACCTCAAGGCAATCCTTCGCGAGATCGGCCAGGAAGATATTCTGGTCAGTGGATGGGGAGTGCTGGGAATAAACAAAAAAGCGGTCTGGTGCGACAACTTCGAGTAAGGGAAAGCCTATTGCAGACATCACGGTAGCGTGATATAATGTAATTAAAATAAGAAACAGGAGGAAGTGCCATATGCCAATACTATCAAGATTCTATGGAATTGTTATTCGAATGTATTTCCAACAGGCGGAACATAACCCACCACATATTCATGCACTATATGGTGATGATATGGCTGAGGTTGACATAAAAACAGGCGAGATAATTGAAGGGAGCCTGCCGCCTAAAGCATTAATGATGGTAAGAGAATGGATTGAAATCAATAAGAAAGATCTTCTTTATATGTGGAAGACACAGGAGTTTAAGAAGCTTTCTCCGCTTGAATAAGGAGGGGTGGTAATATGTTCCACAAAGTAAAAACTGTAAATGTTATCCCGGACTATCGACTTAGTGTTCAGTTTGCTGAAGGTGTCACAAAGATTTATGATTTAAAGCCACTGTTCGATAAGTGGCCTGTTTTCAATAATCTAAGAAATGATAAAACACTGTTATACAGCGTTGAAGTTGACAAGGGCGGTTATGGTGTTATATGGAATGATGAAATCGACCTGTCTTGTGATGAGTTGTTTGAAACCGGAGAAGTCGTCGAGACTCCATTTGATAATCTTATGGCGTTTACGGATGCAACGGAATTATGGGGACTAAATGAGAGTACGCTTCGTAAGGCCATCTCCTACGGAAAACTTGTCATCGGAATAGATGCCTGTAAGTATGGAAAACAGTGGGTTATATCTACAGAAGCAATGAAACGGGAATATGGAAGTCCAAAAGTGTAATAATAGTATGAAATATCAATCCACCATATCAACAGCCATCCGTCCGGGGTGGATGTACGTTTTGCAATTTAAAATGTTCCATTCCGGAACACCCTGTTGGATGGCAGGATAAGAGTATAAAATAGTTCCTCAAGTTCAAGAGTTTCTTTTTTTCTACCTATCATCGGTCTCCTTTTGTTTTGAGACCAGCGCAGGTAAATATGCTCTCATCTCAATATTAATTACACAAACTTATAATATATAATATTGCCGATAATACAAGTAAAAAGAGAGAACACTAATACCACAAATCACTCTGACAAAATACCACAAATCACTCTGACAAAATACCACAAATCACTTGAACATTATGTTGGGATGACTTAGAGTCAGTGGGTAGAGTCAGTAAGGACGGTTCTTTTTGACTCATGAAAGGAGAAAGTAAATTATGGCATGGGAAGCAAGTTTGATCGAATCGCTACAGGCAGGTATCGGCGGTTTGGGGGGCTTTATGGAAACATTAGCCTTCCTTGGGGCGGAGACCGGTCTGCTTTTAGTTGTGCTGGTCGTGATGTTTTGTTGGAAGAAGGAGGTCGGGCGGCACTTTTTGTATGAATGGCACGGTACGGGATAAACATATTTGTCATAATGGGTGTCTATCCCAAGCTTTTCCCCCTGTTTGAAGGAAAGGGAAAGAACGATTAATAATAAGACCAATTTTAGTGTTAAAACATAAAGGAGGAATACACTATGAAGATTACTACTTTTGACCCATTGATCGTTTCACCCAAAGCCGATGATGTAATCAAGGTTTTTGAAGAACTGGGATTCGAAAGGACCCATGCTCCTGTTACGGATACAGGTACCATGGAAGTTCAGAGCATGCGGATGAAGCACAAAGAAGGCGGATATCATGTTGACGTGGCAGATGTGCCACAGGTTCCTCAGGACATGACCTATATAAGAATGAATGTTGATAATTTTCAAGAGGCCTATGATATTCTGATAAAGCACGGATTTGTCAACAAAAAGGGAGATCAGACGCTGGATACCAATCATGCAAAAGAAGCGACGATGGTTTCTCCCTCAGGTTTTACTATAGCGCTTATTCAGCATATTAAATAATGAGCATCAGGTAAAGGAGACGGTAGAAAGAAAAGATGATGACTGAAGATGGGAGATTTATTTTTGACAATATCCGCGGATCCCTTGTTGGGGTATATTTTCCGGATTATATGGATGGGATCAATATGCCCGGGTGGCATCTTCATTTTCTGTCCGAGGACAGAACAAAAGGCGGACATGTGTTTGATGTAAGCTTAGCGGAGGGCACTGCGTAGACACAAACAGGTAGAAAAATGACAATAACGAACAGAAGTATCTTTTGAAAAATGACAATAATAGGCATGTTTATCCGTTGAAAAATGTCAGAACAAGGCATATAATGTATGTATGGAGGGAAGAATATGCTTAACAGAGATATATGGGACAAACTGAAAGACTGGAAGAATCGTCAGTCTCGTCCGTTGGTTATCAGAGGATTGCGCCAAATAGGAAAAACTTACATTGTTAGGGAATTCGGAAAGCAGTTTTATAAGAACACCGTATACTTGGATCTTAGAGCAAATAAGTCTGTTCATTCAGCATTTGAAGGAGATTTTTCTGTTGACCAAATGGTAATGTCGATTTCTGCGGCGGTTCCTTCTGTAAGATTTTTACCCGGGGAAACATTGATCATTTTCGACGAGATCCAGGATTGTCCGAACGCCAGAAGTTCTTTGAAGTATTGGGCTACTGACGGAAGATATGATGTTATAGCTACAGGAAGTTTTCTTGGAGTAAAAGGTTTCAGAAAACCATATGAAAGAGGAATCCCGGTTGGATATGAGGAACAAATGACGATGTATCCGCTCTCTTTTCACGAATTTGTCTGCAACATAGGCATAAGTGATGAAGTCTACGATTATGCCGGAAAATGTATTGAAAATCACGAGCCTGTCGAAAAGACGATTCATGAAAGCCTTCGTTCGTTATATTACCAATATTTGATAGTTGGAGGAATGCCTGAAGCTGTTAATGATTTTTTTGATAAGCATGATCTCAATTCGGTAAGAGATATACAATGCAGGATACTTAGCTCTATTCGTGATGATTTTGGCAGATACAAAGATGATAAAGGAAACGATAAGATCAATGAGGCGTTGAAACTGCGGGCTGAAGCTTGTCTTGATTCATTGCCGGCACAGTTGTCAAATGAATACAAGAAGTTCAAGTTCAGTTTGGTGAATGCAAAAGGTCATTCTCCGGAGAAGGCGGAAGGCCTGCAGTATCTTGAAGATGTAGGCCTTGTAATAAAAGCCTATAACACGAGGGAAATATCTTATCCCTTAGAAGGCGTGAAGATTCCGAACGAATTCAAAGCCTATTTTGTTGACACGGGCCTTCTCATTTCTCAAATGGGAGAAGATGTTCCGTCAAAGATCCTTTCCGGAGATATAAGTTCGTATAAGGGCGCGATAGCCGAGAATATGGTTGCTTCGGCATTCGCTTCAAGTGGTCGAAAGCTTTATTATTTCCATGCGACCAGTGGCTCCCCCGAATTGGATTTCTTGTTTGAAAAAGACGGCGAGGCAGTGATAGTTGAATGCAAGTCAACCAATAACAGAGCAACCAGTATGAAGTTTGTGATCAAACATCCGGATAAATATGGAGTTCATCCCGCGGTAAAGTATTCTGATACAAATGTGGGAAGCGGTGATGGTTTTTATACATATCCGCTGTATGCAATCGGTTTAAATGATACTAAGACAAAAAGCAGCATTGTCCCTGTTGTGGATGTGTCAAATCTTAAAGTACCAAGAGACGGAACTGATCAAGAAGGAGAGTGGTCTTAAAGGGCAAGGATGCATTGGCGCAAATCGGAGGTTATGGTCATGAGTGGTGAAGGTTTAACGGAAGCCAGAAAGGGAAAAGGAATTATTGTATTCGCTGTTCTGACTGTAGACTGCGAATAATATAATCGAGGGAAGATATATGGTTTTATACTTTTCGGCAACAGGTAATACAGAATATGTGGCAGGAAAGATTGCAAAGATGACAGGGGACGAGGCCCTTGATCTTTTAAAACGGATCAAGGAGAAGGATTATTCCCCAATCCGGTCGGAGAAACCCTTTGTTATATGCTCGCCAATATATGTGTGTGAGATGCCCAGATTTTTTGCGGCATTTTTAAGAAAACTGGTCTTAAAGGGCAACAGAAAGGTTTATTTTATCACCACCAGCGGGGGATACGCAGGTGTGGGAGGGAACGTTGCAAAGAGGATCGCAAAGAAAAAGCACATGATCTTCATGGGACATAAGGATATAAAGATGCCACCCAACTACCCTGTAAGTAAGAGATATAAGCTATTATCCCCGAAAGAGACCGTAGAAAGGCTTCGGGCCGGTGCAAAAGAGATACCGGCCGTGGCTGCTCATATTAAGCGAGGGGAGCATATCAGGGATCGATATGTATTATTACTTGAGAAAGTCATTATCCGACCCTTCAATCCGCTCTGGGTCAGACTCAAGCAACCCACCAGGCATTTTTCCACCACTGATGACTGCATAGGCTGTGGCAAATGCGTCGCTCGCTGCCCCCTTAACAGGATAACCCTGGTAGAAGACAGACCTAAGTGGGAAGGCAACTGCGCACATTGTATGTCCTGTATAGCCAACTGCCCCGTGGAGGCCATAGAGTATGGCCATGTAAAAAAGGGCGTGGAGAAGTACAGGATCGGGAAGTATCTCAAGAAGAAATAACAGGAGGAGTACACTATGAAGATTACAAGCTTTAACCCACAGATAATTACAAAGGACGCAGACTCGATCGTTAAGCTTTTTGAGGAACTTGGTTTTGAAAAGCGACATAATCCTGAAGGTATTGGAGAATTAAATGTCAATGGGATCCGCATGAAGGATGCCAATGGCTTTTATCTGGATATTTCCACTCCTGATGTTCAGCTTCCACAGGATGTGACAGTCATTCGCATGAATATTGACGATTTTGATGGGGCATATAAGCTGCTTACAGGGCACGGATTTAAGAATTTCTATGGAGACAAGATTGTGGAGATGAAGAACTCCAGATCTGCGCTGCTGATTTCCCCTTCGGGATTTGCAATTAATCTTATTCAGCATAACAAGGGTTAGAAGGGGAGTTGGATATGATCAAGATGTTTGTAAAAGCATTTGCGTATTATGTGATCCCGGTTCTGTTATTGACAGGATTGACAGGGTGTGCGAACTCTGCCCGGACTCCATCGACCCAGGCAGTTTCATCGCAGACGGCTTCATCACAAGCAGCCTCTTCGCAGGCGACTACGACACTGAGATCCAGGGAAGGCTTTTATATTCAGGAAATATCAGATGATCTGTTTGCTAGGATGAAGGGAGGCAATACATACAAGAAGGATTGTATTGTACCCAGGGAGGATCTCCGTTATCTGGTTGTATTGCATAAAGATAAGGAGGGTAACACCCACCAGGGGGAAATGGTTGTACATAAGCTGATCGCAGAGGATGTACTTGAGATCTTCGAGAAGCTTTATGATGCAGCTTATCCCATAGAGCGAATGGTGCTTCCGGATAATTATATGGCTGATGATGAGATCATGATGCGTGATAATAATTCATCTGCTTTCAATTTCAGGTTTATCTCTCATTCAAACAAAATATCCAAGCACGGACTGGGGATGGCGGTAGATATCAATACCCTTTATAATCCTTATCACAAATTTGTAAAAAATGATGATGGTACCACCACGGAAGTATTAGAGCCCGCAACTGCCAGACCCTATCTGGACAGGGATAAGAGCTTTGATTACAAGATAGAAAAAGGAGACCTGTGCTACAGGCTATTTATAGAAAAGGGTTTCGAATGGGGCGGAGACTGGACAGACCGCAAAGACTATCAGCATTTTGAGCTACCCTCAGATATCACGGAACAGTATTCGCAGAAGTATTCACAATAAAACTGATTAGTGTAAAATGGAAAAGGGGAAATAGGCAAATGCTTATGGATATTAGTATACTTTTGGCTTTGCAGGATTTTAGAAATGGAATTGGTTCGATCTTTACAGGTTTTTTGTCAAGGATGTCTGACATTGGTGAGATGGAGATCGTGTTGATGATCATTGCTCTCATCTACTGGTGTGTCAGCAAGAAATATGGCACATATCTTATGATGGGCTGGTGTGTCAACAGGGTTGTCAATGGATTACTTAAAGTTACGGTCTGCGCCTATCGACCATGGATCAGGGACGCAAGGATCGTGCCCGATAAGGACGCCCTGGCTGCGGCTACAGGATATTCATTTCCCAGCGGGCACTCCATGAACGGCGCCTCTTTGTACGGAGGAGTGGCAATACGTAAGGAGCTCCCCCGGATCCTACGGGTAGCTGCCGGGATTATTTTTGTCCTCATTGCATTTAGCCGGAACTTTCTGGGAGTACATACTCCTCAGGATATCCTGGTGGGATCGGTGGTCGGATTGCTTGTGATGTGGTTGACGCTTAAGCTGACGGAGAGGATAGAAGAAAACCCCAAGATGGATATATCGGTAATGTGTGTATGTATTGTGATCGCCGTGGCGGTAGCGATATTTGCTGCATTTAAGTCTTATCCGACAGATTATGATGCTGCGGGAAAACTGTTGGTAGACGGTGCTAAGATGGCAAAGGATACCTACAAGGGTGTAGGATGGTGCATAGGATTTTTTGCAGGATGGGTCCTGGAAAGACGGTATGTGGGTTTTTCAACGGAGATCTCCATGAGCAACCGAATGACACGGCTGGTAACGGGGCTTCTGAGTTATTTTGCCGTAACCTTGATCCTGAAAGCTATACTGAAAGAGTTCATTCATGGTGTGGATGAAAAGATACTTATTACTGTTATACAGACCTTTTATGTGACCTTTGTTTTCCCCTGGTTCGTTAAGCGCCGGGAGCAGGGGAAGGAAGCTGTGGTGTTACACAAGTCTGTAGAATGATTTGCCAAATCGCCGAAAAATGATTTGCCAACTCGCCGAAAAATTTTATGCCAACTCGCCGAAAAATAATTGACATAATGCACCGAAATGGCTATTCTTGCTTTAGAGAGGTGGGTGCATGAAAGAATACAAAAAACGAATTGCAGATGAATTACTAATAGAAAAACTTGAAGAAAAAGGCGCTGTAGTTATAGAAGGTCCTAAGTGGTGCGGTAAAACGACAACCGCTTTACAAGTGGCCAATAGTGTAATTCGTATGGATGAGCCTAAAAAAAGAGAGGATAACATCAGAATATCTGAGATAGATCCGGCTAGATTATTGGAGGGCAAGACCCCCAGACTGATCGATGAGTGGCAGATTGCACCCAAAATATGGGATGCGGCCAGATATGAGGTGGATTCGAGAAACGATGAGGGACAGTTTATTTTGACGGGTTCTGCCGTGCCGGTTGATTCTAACGAGATAAAGCATTCCGGTACAGGCAGATTTACCTGGCTTACTATGAGACCTATGTCTTTGTTTGAATCCGGTGAGTCAAATGGTGAAGTTAGTCTTGAAGATCTTTTCTCTTCACCGGAGATCATTTCAGGGAAGAATGATATGAACATCGACAAATTGGCGTATGTAATATGCCGAGGTGGATGGCCTCGCGCAGTAGATATGAAGGAGAGAGCAGCACTTGCACAGGCTGTAGATTACTATGATGGGGTTGTGAAATCCGATATTAACAGAGCTGATGGAGTCAGCAAGAATCCGGAAAGAGTGAAGCGTCTTATGAGATCGTACGCAAGAATTCAAGGCGGTCAGGTCGCGAATACACTTATTAGGGACGATATTGCAGCTAATGATACGGATTCGCTTAACGAGGATACGGTGGTTAGCTATATAAATGCGCTTAAAAAGATTTTTGTGGTGGAGGATATGCCGGCATGGAATCCTAATCTTCGCTCTAAGACAGCAATAAGAACATCTGACACAAGGTATTATGTGGATTCATCAATAGCAACTGCTGCGCTTGGAATAAACCCTAAAGATCTCATTAACGACCTTGCTACCATGGGATTATTATTTGAAACGATGTGCGTTAGAGACCTCAGAGTTTATAGTGAGGCAATAGGTGGTCAGGTGCTTCATTATAGAGATAAGTCCGGTCTTGAGTGTGATATGGTTATTCGTTTAAGAAACGGAAGTTACGGTCTTGTAGAAGTGAAATTGGGTGGAGAAACCCTTATTGCGGAAGGTGTAAAAAACCTTACTGATCTGCGGGACAAAATTGATACTGCAAAGATGAATGACCCATCATTTATGGCCATTGTAGTTGGAATCGGAGAATATGCTTATCGAAGAGAGGACGGAATATACATTATTCCTATCGCATGTCTGAAGAATTGATCAGGGTACTCGAAATATAAGTAGGGGTATGATGTATGGTTTTATATTTTTCGGCAACAGGTAATACGGAATATGTGGCAGGAAAGATAGCAAAGATGACAGGAGATGAGGCCCTTGATCTTTTAAAACGGATCAAGGAGAAGGACTATTCCCCCATCTATTCGGAAAAGCCATTTGTTATATGCTCGCCAATATATGTGTGTGAGATGCCCAGATTTTTTGCGGCATTTTTAAGAAAACTGGTCTTAAAGGGCAACAGAAAGGTTTATTTTATCACCACCAGCGGTGGATACGCAGGTGTGGGAGGAAATGTTGCAAAGAGGATCGCAAAGAAAAAGCACATGATCTTCATGGGACATAAGGATATAAAGATGCCCCCCAACTACCCTGTAAGTAAAAGATATAAGCTGTTATCTCCGAAGGAGACCCTGGAAAGGCTTCGGGCCGGTGCAAAAGAGATACCGGCCGTGGCTGCTCATATTAAGCGAG
This sequence comes from Lachnospiraceae bacterium, assembly GCA_017550165.1. GTDB lineage: Bacteria > Bacillota > Clostridia > Lachnospirales > Lachnospiraceae > SIG280. The sequence goes on from JAFZQH010000032.1 coordinate 77,019, forward strand.
GGGAGCATATCAGGGATCGATATGTATTATTACTTGAGAAAGTCATTATCCGACCCTTCAATCCGCTCTGGGTCAGGGTCAAGCAGCCTACCAAACTTTTTTCTGCCACGGATGACTGCATAGGTTGCGGCAAATGTGTTGCTCGCTGCCCATTAAACAGGATCACTATGGTAGATAAGAGACCTAAGTGGGAGGGGAACTGCGCTCATTGCATGTCCTGTATAGCCAATTGCCCGGTGGAGGCCATAGAATATGCCCATGTCAAAAAAGGCGTGGAGAAATACAGGATCGGGAAGTATCTCAAGAAGAAATAACAGGAGGAGGGAGGTCTGAAAAATGCATTATTTAAATCTTGGGGAGCGGGTTGTCGACAGACTGTCTTCCTCATTTACCGTGAAAAAGAATGATATAGGCAGATGCGCCAAACTCTCCAAAGGCGGGAAGACTTTTTATACCGAAAGCTACAGGGTGGAAGGAGCAGGGCACCTGTGCGTTATGAAGATGAGCGCCATGCTGGGGCTCATGAAGATGGAGACAGTGGTACTGGCCCCCATCGAGCGGGACCTGCCGCTCTTTAACATGGACTGGGTGGGCGTTCTCGGAAATGAGACCTTTATAGTGGAGCTATACGACGATCAGCTGAGTCCCTGCCCACAGGAGATCATGGATCGTTTAAATGAGATAAAAGAAAAGGACGAAGATTTAGCGGACTACTCTTCAAAGGAGGCACATTGGTTTGATGACATATTATATCCCGCTTCCTATCATAAGACCGGGAAGCGGCTTTCATACCGCTTTTCCGATACGGCAGAAAGATACTACAATGAGTTCATAAGCCGGCTGGAGGCGGCTCCTGTCTGCGACATGACCGCTAAAGAGGAAAAAGTGCGCTCATTTGCAGAGACGCTTTATAAAGAGGGCGGGCCTGCTGTAGATCAGGTAAAGAAGCTCTTCGGAGAGAAGATCGCCGGAGAGCTGATCGTAGAGCATATGTATGGGATAAGTATAAAATGATATATAATCCGAAAGGAAGGTATATGATGAACAAGAAGTTTCACAAGCTGCTGTTTACGCCATTCGCCAGGGCTTGTAAGACATATAAGCTTATTGAAGACGGGGACCGTATCGCCGTATGCATGTCCGGGGGCAAGGATTCAACCCTTATGGCCAAGCTCTTCCAGGAGATCAAGATGCACAGGCAGAAGGAGTTTGACCTGACCTTTCTGGTAATGGACCCCGGCTACAACAGGGAGAACCGGGCATTGATCGAAAGCAATGCACAGAAACTGGACATCCCCATTACCATATTCGAGAGCAGCATTTTTGATGCGGTGGAGACCATAGATAAAAGCCCCTGCTACCTGTGTGCCAGGATGAGGCGGGGTTACCTCTACAGCAAGGCAAAGGAGCTGGGATGTAACAAGATCGCCCTGGGGCATCACTATGACGACGTGATCGAGACCATACTGATGGGAATGATCCACGGGGCCCAGATACAGACCATGATGCCCAAACTCCACAGCACCAACTTCGAAGGCATGGAGCTTATCAGGCCTATGTACCTGATCAGGGAGGCGGATATATGCGCATGGCGGGATTACAATGACCTTCATTTTCTCCGGTGCGCCTGCCGTTTTACGGAGAACTGTGCGGCCTGCCCTGAAGATGAGATGACTCCAAGCAAGCGGCTTGAGACCAAGAAGCTGATCGCTGAGCTTAAGAAGACAAACCCTTACGTGGAATCCAACATTTTCAGAAGCGTTGAGAATGTTAATGTGGATACGGTGATAGAGTATAAAAAGAACGGTGTCAGACATAATTTCCTGGAGGATTACTGATCAGCCTTACAGGGTGATCTCAACAAGGTTAATGCCCTTCTCATATCTATGGGAGATATGTTTTGCAACTTTATTCAGGATAGTCACTCCCAGGCCGGGATCAGCAGCATCGAAGGGATCATGCTTCTTCCCGCCGCAGGAGAAGAAGATCTTTTCCGTCTTATCAAGCTCCGCATAGGTTACTTCTATGTGGATATCCACCTTGTCGGTGCCGGGATAGCAATTCTCCATCATTTCGAAAATGAGCTCCTCGCAGCAGATCTGCAGCCTGTGGATCTGGCGCTGATTAAGGCCGTACTTTTCTCCGAAGACCTGGATGCCGCCCTGCATGTTCATCAGGTCGAAGGCCTTCTCCATTATATCGTAAGAAAAATACTTGATCTTGTTGACAAAAGCAATGGTCTTTTCCCCTTTGGGAGAATCAAAGATCTCTGCCGGGGTACCCTGCTCGTAAATGCCGCCGTCAGCCAGAAAAAGCACTCTTCCCGCAACCTCTCTTGCGAAATTCATCTCATGGGTCACGATAAGCATGCTCATATCCTGCTTGGCAAGCATGCGGATAACAGCCAGGACCTCGCCAACCATGGTAGGATCCAGGGCGCTGGTGGGTTCATCAAAGAGGAGGACCTTGGGTTCCATCATAAGACAACGGCAGATGGCTATACGCTGCTGCTGCCCGCCGGATAATACTGTGGGCCAGGCGTGAGCGCGGCTCGAAAGGCCTACCTGGGCCAGAAGCTCCATGGCTTTGGCTTCCGCTTCCGCCCGGGGCATTTTTTTAAGCCTGACGGGAGCCAGGCACAGATTGTCCATAACATCCATCTCGGAGAAAAGGTGGAACTTCTGAAAGACCATTCCCATGCTGCGGCGTATGTCGTCAACGTCGGCATCTCTTGCAGTGATCTCCCGGCCGTCTATGAATATCTCTCCCGCATCGGGCTTTTCAAGGAGGCATAGTGACCGCAGAAATACGCTTTTTCCGCAGCCGGAACCGCCGATAATGGCTATTCTCTCCCCTTTTTCAACCGTCAGATCGATCCCCTTTATTACTTCAAGTTTCCCGAAGGATTTCTTAAGACCCTTTACTTCTATGAGGCTCACGAAACACCGCCCCCTCTCTTTTTCAGTTTATCGGAAAGGGCGAATATGCCGAATACGATATAGCTTAAAGCCAGGTATATAAGCATCCCGATGGAGATGGTAAGCAGGGGCTGCATGGTCCGGGAGGCAGTGTTATTGATAACACGGGTCAGGTCCGTTATGGTCACGTAACCCACTACGCTGGTCCACTGGATAAGGTTAACTATGGTTGACTGGTATACCGGTTTTGCTATGCGGAGAACCTGGGGCAGGGTGACCAGGCGGAAGGCCGACCATGCGGAGAAGCCTAAGGTCCTGGCGGCCTCGTTCTGGCCCTTATCTGCTGCCTCAAGGGCCGAGCGAAGAAGCTCAGCGATATGGGCAGAGACATTCAGGGCAAATGTAATGACAGCCACGGCTACAGGTGGGAAGCCCGCCCTGGCAAAAACACCGTAGTATAGAAGAAGGAGCAGCATCAACACCGGGGTTCCTCGAAGGACTGCGATATATACGGCGGCTATCCCTTTAGCCACGGGATTCTTTCTGGTGCGCAGCAAACACACCAGGGAACCGAGAACAGTCCCCAGGATAAGGGCAAAAAGGGATATCTGTATGGTTACCCATAATCCACCCAGTATGGTCTTCCACGAATCGCCCTGTATAAGGATTTTGTTCAGATTATCAAAGAGTGTCATATCTTCTCCGATTGTGATAATATTTAAAGTGCAGGGTATCTTCTATGATTATACATTCCCTGCCTGAGCAGGCGCAATATAAAAGTAAGGGGATTCATTTAAACAATGATAAGAACGGGGGAAATGACATGCCAAAGGGAACAAACCAGAAACTGAAGCTCTATTACCTGGCAAGGATAATGACGGAGAAGACGGACGACGACCACGGCATTACCATGGCGCAGATAAGGTCATATCTTGAGAATTATGATGTGACTGCCGACAGGAAAAGCCTCTACGACGACCTGGAGGCCTTACGGGTACTGGGAATAGACATCATCGGAGAGAAGGTAGGCCGTGATTATTATTATCATGTAGGTAAGAAGCAGTTCGAGATAGCGGAATTAAAGCTTCTGGTGGATGCCATCCAGTCATCCAAGTTCATTACCGAGAGAAAATCAAACAATCTCATAAAGAAGCTTACGGGCTTTGCCAGCGAGTACGAGGCTCAGCAGCTCAGGCGCCAGGTGGTGGTCCAGGGCCGCATCAAGACCATGAACGAGAGCATATATTACATAGTTGACGATATCCATAACGCCATTTCCAATAATAAGAGGATCCGGTTTGACTACCTGAGGTGGAACACCCGTAAGGAAATGGAGCGCCGCAGGGACGGATATTATGAGGTCAGTCCCTGGGCCCTGATGTGGGATGACGAGAATTATTATCTTATCGCTTTTGATGCAGAGTCTGACAAGATCAAGCACTACCGGGTGGACAAGATGAGGAACATCCGGCGTATAAATGAGAAGAGGCAGGGCAAAGAGCATTTTACCAGGTTTAATCTTGCCAGATACGCCAAGATGAACTTCGGCATGTTCGGCGGAGAAGAAGTAAAGATAAGGCTTTTGTTCAAAGATGAGATGGTGGGAGTACTACTTGACCGCTTCGGGAAAGAGATCCCCATTCGCCCGGCAGGAAGGAAGGGCTGGTCGGAGACCAGGGTGGACGTGGCTTTAAGCGACCAGTTCCTCGGATGGATCTTCTCCCTGGGAACCGATGTAAAGATCGCCGGACCGGAGCAGGTGGTTGAAAGATTCAAGTCGGAGCTGGAAAACGTAAGAAAAAAGTACTAAATAAATTTAATTTTATACATTTATGTTGTTGCAATTTACATAAAGTGCTATAATTCATCTCGGAGCATATCAGTGGTATGACTTTTTCCGGATATGCTGTACAGTATATTTAAAGGAGGTATTTTTCTATGAACAAGGTAACAAAGAGGTTGCTTGCATTAGCACTTAGTGCAGTTATGACGGCATCCTTGGCAGGTTGCGGGGGATCAGGCGGATCAAGCGGATCCAGCGCAGCTTCAGGCGCAGCTTCAAGTGCAGCATCAGGAGCAGCTTCAAGCGCTGCTGCAGGTTCAAGCACAGCTGCCGGCGGCAAGGTCAAGATCGGTGTTTCTATCTGGAGTTCTACAGACGTTCTGGGATCACAGTGTAAGAAGATCATCGATGAGGCCGCAAAGGCTCTTGGCGATGTAGAAGTTCAGTACGTTGACCAGGGTCACGTTTCAGAGAAGGTTACCGCTTCTGTTGAGCAGCTTTGCGCAGCAGGATGCCAGGGAATCATCATCTGTAACTCATCTGATACTGAGATGACCTCAGCTATCAAGACATGTAATGACAATAAGGTATATCTTGCACAGTTCTTCCGTATAATCCATAAGGACAACAGTGCAGATATCTACAAAGCAGCTACAGATTCCGCTTACTATGTAGGTGCTGTTCACGAGAACGAGCCCGAGAACGGTGAGAAGCTGGTTAACATCCTTCTTAAGAAGGGTTGCCGTGATATCGGTCTTATCGGCTGGGAGCAGGGCGACGCTACATGGCTTGGAAGATGGGAAGGCTACAAGAAGGGCGTTGAGGAATGGAACAAGGCTAACCCGAATGATCAGGCTAAGCTTTCCGAGCCCCAGTATGCAGGAACAACATCTGAAGGTGGTTCCAAGGCAGCAGAAGCTCTTATGGCAGCAGATCCCAAGCTTGACGCTATAATCCCCGCAGGTGGCGGCGGAGATCCTCTCCAGGGTGCTATCGCAGCTATCGAGCGTGCAGGAAAGACCAAGGACATCTCTGTAGTATCTACAGACTTCCTTCCCGACCTGGGCGAGAGACTTGCTAACGGATCAATGGCAGGTGAGTCCGGCGGACATTACTGCGATCCTCTGTTTGCATTCATGATGGTTTACAACGCAGTTAAGGGTAACTACAAAGACTTCGCAGGCAAGTTCGAAGAGGTTAACTTCCCCTATCTGTATGTATCATCAGCAGACGACTACAAGGATTATGAGAAATATTTCGTAGACAAGCTTCCCTACACTGATAAGGAACTTCAGGATATGGCTAAGCTGAGTCTTGATGATCTCAAGAAGGCAGCAGCAGCACTTTCTATCGAAGATGCAGCTAAGCGCGCAGGTAGTAATTAATCTTTATTAAGTAACTAATTTAAGCCGGCGTCATCTGACGCCGGCTTAATTACTAAATGTGAGAAAGCTAAAGATCAACATTGTTTCTTTAGAAAGGTAATACTTATGGGTATAGAAACCACCGCCCCAAAGAGCACAATGATCTCAGGAAAAGTAAAGGGGTATATTATCCTGATAGCGCTTGTTGTGGTCTCCTGGGCAGTTTTTAAAGTGATCACCCCGAATAATTTCGGTTCTCCCGAAAACATGTTGAGCTACCTTCAGGCCAGTCTTATCGCGGCTACGGGTGCCATCGGCTTTTACTTTGTAATGGTCATGGGAATGTTCGACTTTTCAATCGGTGCCAACATCATGCTTTCAGCCATAGTAGGCTGCGTGCTGGCTACCAAACTAAATCTCGGCTATTTCGGACTTGTTGCAGGATGTATCATAACCGGTGCACTGGTGGGTCTTGTTAACGGATCATTTTACGTTAAGCTCCGTATCCCCTCCATGATCGTTACCACAGGTCTTGCTCTTATATATGAATCTATTGCCAACTACATCGCAGGAGGTGTTGTTCAGACTCTTCCTGCAGATCTGCGTGCTTTCGGTCAGATGCCGGGAGATATCATTCTGGCAGTAGTTGCCTTTGTTGTGGCATATCTTATCTTAAACTACACGAAGATCGGTACTTATACCTACGCCATCGGAAGTAACGAGTTCGTTACCAAGAACATGGGTATAAATGTTAATAAATACAAGGTTCTCGCCTTTATTATCTCAGGAGCATTCCTGGGGACCATGGCGATCCTTACCATAAGCTACGGTTCATCCATGGTGGCTGTTACGGGAATGGCATCCATGAGCCGTAACTTCGTTCCTACCATGGGATGTTTCTTCGGTCTCGCCTTCAGGAAATACGGCATTCCCTTCCCGGCTATCATCATCGGAGAGTTTGTTATCAACATCATTTTCTTCGGTTTCATAGCTCTGGGAGCTCCCACGGCTATTCAGGACGTTATCACAGGTTTGGCACTGCTTATCATCATCACCCTTACCACCAGAGTTAACAAGGGTGAGATCGTGAAGTAAGAAAGGAGGACTATTATGAGTGAAGTCAGATTACAGATAAAGAACTTATGCAAGTCCTTCGGTATCACCAGGGCGGTGCAGGATGTTTCTTTTGATATCATGAAGGGGGAAGTACATGCCCTCATAGGTGAGAACGGTTCCGGCAAGTCTACCCTTACCAACTGTCTCACCGGGATCTATTCCAAGGACAGCGGACAGTTCATCCTTGACGGCAAGGAGATCAATCCCAGGAACCAGGTTGAGGCCAATGATGAAGGCGTATCCATTATCGTTCAGGAGCTGGGTACATTGGACAGCCTGACGGTTGCGGAGAACATTTTCCTGGGCCATGAGAACAAGTTCGTTAAGTTCGGTATCAAGAATACCGCAGCCATGAACTCTCAGGCTAATGACCTTCTTAAACAATATGGTTTCGACAGGATCAAGGCTTCAGAGATGGTTGATTCATACAACTTCGAGGACCGCAAGCTTGTGGAGATCGTTAAGGCTACTTATTTCAATCCCAAGATAGTTGTGGTCGATGAGACTACCACCGCCCTTTCCCAGGAAGGACGTGAGGAGCTTTATAAGCACATCAACCGTATCCGCGAAGAGGGTAACACCGTAATATTTATATCCCATGACCTCCAGGAGGTCCTCCGAATGTCGGATTCCATTACGGTTCTCCGGGACGGAGTATATATCGATACAGTCAAGAGTGCGGACGTTAACGAGGACGATCTTAAGAAGCTTATGGTAGGCCGTGAAGTGTCAGGAAGCTATTATCGTGCGGACTACGGCGAGGCGGTTTCAGATGAGGTTGTTCTTACGGCAAAGGGCGTTACTGTTCCCGGCCTGATACAGGATATCAGCTTTGAACTTCACAAGGGTGAGATATTGGGCTTCGGAGGCCTCTCCGAGTCCGGAATGCATGAGGTAGGCAAGGCTGTATTCGGCGCCTCATTTGACAGGGAAGGATCCGTTACCCTATCCGACGGTACCGGGATCAAGGATATTCCTACCGCTATCGCTCACAGCATGGCATACACATCCAAGGACAGGGATAATGAATCAGTTGTTATGAACCAGGGTATCGGGGACAATATATGTCTACCCTCGCTGGATTCCATATCCAATAAAGCCGGCATTCTCATGTCGAAGAAGATGAAAGAATTCGCAGGCAAGCATGCAGCTACCATGTCTGTTAAGATGGTCAATACAGACCAGTTTGTCAGCGACCTCTCCGGCGGTAACAAGCAGAAGGTGGTCCTTGCCCGCTGGATAGGCAAGGATTCGGATATACTTGTGCTGGATTCTCCTACAAGAGGTATTGATATCAAGGTAAAACAGGATATATACCAGCTTATGGACCGCATGAGAAAAGAAGGCAAATCCATTATCATGATCTCAGAGGAGATGGCTGAACTTATCGGTATGTGCGACCGTATCCTCATCATGAAGGATGGAAGGATCAACGCAGAGCTTATGAGAGATCCCAATATGGATGAGAATAAGCTTATAGAGCAGATGGTTTAAGGGGGATATAGAGAATATGAGTCAGAATAATAATCCGTCAGTTTCGAAAGATGCGGAACTGAAAAAGTTTTCAAAGATGTCTCTGATAAGATCCCTCCTACCCATAGCAGGACTTATCATAATCTTTATTATATTTAACATCCTGACCAACGGCAGGATGATCAGCAACATGTCCCTTGTATTGTCCCAGGTATACGTTACCATGATCGCGGCAACAGGTGTGTTCTTTATTATGACCATGGGAGGTCTTGATTTCTCCCAGGGATCCATACTTGGTATATCATCCATCGTGGTGTGCCTGGTATCCAAGGTCAACATACCCCTGGCCATTGTTGCGGGTATCGTATCCGGAGCAGTTATCGGGGCTATCAATGGTTACTTTTACGTAAACAGAAAGATCAAGTCTTTCATCGTTACCATATGTACCATGTTCCTCTTCAGAGGCTTCATCAAGTACATGGCAAGTAACGCTCCCGTTGCGGGAAGCGCTGCCCTTATCAATTACAATAACGACGTTATCAAGGCAACTTGCACCATCATTATCCTTGCGGTAGGTTTCTTCTTCTTCAAGTATACCAAGTTCGGGATCTACCTCAAAGCTATCGGTGCAGGAGAGAAGGCAGCCAAGTTCTCCGGTATCAGGACTGACAGGATGAAGTTCTTTATCTACGTTCTGGCAGGGGCCATCACGGGATTTGCGGCATTTATCAACTGTATCAAGGTCGGATCCGTTACCGCTTCCGGTGGTAATCAGCTGGAGACCCAGATACTTATAGCGCTGGTTCTCGGCGGAATGCCTATATCGGGTGGTGCCAAGGTAAGATTTGAGAACGTTATCGTCGGTTCACTTCTTTACATTGTATTGAATACCGGACTGACCATGCTGGGCTTTACCACACAGATGATGCAGCTCATTCAGGGAGTTGTGTTCCTCATCTTCGTTGCGGTATTCGCCGACAGACAATCACTACAGGTTATCAAATAGCAGGACATAAAAAACCGCCTCTGAAAGCAGGAGCTTCAGAGGCGGTTTTTCTAACGATCAAATCTTATTACTCACGCATAAGGGATACCAGCATATCAACGGCTTTATCCATTCCTATGAGACCGCTGTTGATACAGATGTCGTAGTTGGACATGTCCATCCATTCCTTATTGGTATGGGTTCTGAAGAAATCACTTCTCTTCTTGTCCATCTTCTTGATACGGTCTTCTGCCTGTTCTTTGGGGAACTTCTCCGTTTCAATGGTACGGTTCATGCGGAAGTCCTTATCGGCAAAGATGAATACCTTCAGACAGTCATTTCTGCTCCGGAATATATCGGAAGCGCAGCGGCCGATGATAACGCAGTCACCTTCTGCAGCCTTGGCCTCGATTATCCTTTTCTCCTCCATAAATAGTTTTACTGATAAAGGAAGATTGGATTCCGACAAGGGTGCCTTATTGGAACTGTTCAGTGCGCCGCCGATCTTGGCAGAAAGATTAAAGATCAGGCTGCCGGGAGCGGTCTCCTCCAGATCCTCTATATACTTGGTCTGAAGATCTAAGAGCTTGGCAGCTTCTATGAGAATATTCCTGTCGTAAAGCGGAATCCCCAATTCCTTGGCTACGCGGCGACCAATCTCGTTACCTCCTGTGGCAAACTGTCTTTCCATTGCCAGGATATGATACATAAAAAGACCCCCTTTCATAAGAAAGAAACACCTTGTTCAACATCAGTATAGCACCATTTTAAAAATATATAAATGCCCCAAAGACATCTTATTTGAGATCATGTGAGGATCAGTTGTCCTTAAGGGCAATGCCCTCAGGATTCTGAGGGGATTTGATGCCCTTTATCCGGCAAAGCCTGGTCTCCTCTTCAGCCGGGATATCCTCTTCATCTTCATCAAAGGAGTAATATGTACACATTCCGTCCCGGGAATTCCACCGGCAATCGTTGATATTGCAATACTTCATAGAAAATGCTCCCCTCCGCCGGTTTACAGGTTCAGGCTGTTAAGCAGTTCGGCAAGTTTTTCCTTGTCCTTGGTATAGATCATGACTCCGTTATAGCAGGGGATCATGGTAGTGATATGGGGCTTTAAGGTTATGGAGTTCTGAAGCTTATGGATAACAAAGTCCACATAGGCACCGTCTATCTTAAGGAAGAGGCAGCGGTCCGTATCCAGGGTGTCTACCTCATAGGCGGCTTCAGTAAGAAGACGCCGGATATCATTATCCTGGTTGGACTGCTCTTTTGATTTATTGATAATGTAATACCCCTTGGAGTCCCTTGCCATGTCCAGAGCGGTTATGGCCCGCTGTACCTGCTTGGTCAGGGCCGCTGAAGGGGGATATAGGGATTCGAAGTATCCCATAAAGTCCGAGGGCCTCTTGAAGGTGGAGTTCACCGTCCTGGCCTCTGCCTCGGTGGTGAGGATCTTACGGATTATAGCCTCACATTCTGCCCTGCTGGGGGTCTTCTTCTTGGGTATTGGTCTGAAACTGCTGAATTCCTCTGACATGATAGTTGTCCTCCGACTCAATGATATTACAAAACCGCTCTTTGTTCAAGATTAACCCATATCTTACAAGCGAATGGAGTTAAATTTATATTGGAATAAGCGGCGCAAAGCGGAAAAAAGATGTTACAGCGTCCCACGGGCCTTGAAAATAAAGGAATTAGGAAGGGCGTATCTTTCAAGAGAGGAAGAAGGGATGGTTGGAAGAAGGATTGTGAAGAAAACGCAAAGAAACAGAGGCTAAATGCCCCGAAAAATACAGTTAAGCGGAAAAAAGATGTCACTTTCAGAGGGAAAACGAAGACTCCGGGAGGGCGGCGGCGAAAGAGAATAATTAAAACCAAATTATACTAATCTCAGAAGCCCTGATATTGCTTGACTTGGGAACGGACATTTGCTATACTGTCGGAAATGAACAATATAAAATACTTAAAGCGGAGATTTGACGAATAGCTATGGAATTGGAAAAAATTAGGCAGGCTGCGGAGAAAAACAACGGCTTCATAAGGACATATGAACTTCGGGAGATGAAGATCGATTATCGGGGAGTCCAACGTCTGATTCGGGACGGAGAACTGATAAAAATTAAAAATGGATTATATAAACTGCCGGGAGGGGATTCCTCCGAGGAAGAACTGGTGGCGGGACTTTTTCCGGACGGAGTCTTGTGCATGGAAAGCGCCCTGTATTATCACGGATACACTTCTCTGCCTCCCTTGAAATGGAACATAGCCGTGGATAAGGACACCTCCAAATCCCGGTTTGATATAGGATATCCTTTTGTAAAGCCTTTTTATTATGAGAGGGATCAGCTTATGATCGGAGCGGTTCCCCTTCAGATGGGCAGTGCCCGGATGTATGTATATGATAAGGAAAGGACCATCTGTGATTGCCTGAAATTCGAAAATAAGATGGATCGGAGCCTGTACAATCAGGCCATCCGTGCTTACATAGATGACCCGGACAAGAATGCACCCCTCCTATTTGAGTATGCCATGAAGCGTCGTATATATAAGAAGGCAAAAAATATTCTCGGGGTATGGCTGTAGAGGAGAACTGCAAAAGATGACCATAGATGAGCTTAAAAAAAAGTGTATCAGGGAGGGAAGGTCGCTCCAGTGGCTTTTGACGGTGCTGGCAGAGGAAGAGGTCCTTTCAAGGGCCCGGGCAGGATCCTTTAGCGACCGCCTGGTCGTAAAAGGAGGCTATGTCCTCCAAAGCCTGGGAAAGGTACCTGCGCCGCTGCTGCCTAAGCTGGAGCTGGAGGTATACTCTTCCGACGAGGACCAGTTTCTAATGGAAATAAAAGAGGAAAGGGAGTCCTCCTATGTTCATATTAAAGATGTGGGGGAGGCTTCCCCCTGTCTTTTCGCCCTTAAGGCTATGGTGGACGGGATCCCGGTGACCTTCTACATGGATATAACCTTTAGGGAAGGGGAGCCGGCCGGGGGCTGCGGCTGCGAACTTCTCAGGCTTTCCGGAGAAGGAGAGCCCTTCCCCCTTAAATACATGTATCCGGAGGCTATCTTTATGGACTGTTTCCGGGAGGTCATGGAAAAAAAAGAGATCCTGGATTCCATGGAGACCTGGTATGACATGTTCTATATATCCATTGCCTTAAGCCCGGAGGGCCGGAGGCTGGGGGAGTACCTGGAGGACTCATTTTCTCCTGATCCGGAGGACGTCTTCGGGGAACTTAAGAAAATGAAGAGCCTGAGCCATCGCTGGAGAGCCTTTGCGAGGGAGTACCGTCTTCCTTTGCGGGAATTTGCTGATCTGGCTGATCATTTAACATCTGTCATCGGCCCGGTGATAAAGGCCGCCGCTTCCGGAGAAGAGTTCTTCGGGGTATGGATGCCGGAGCTTTGCAGATATATAGATTGACACATACGGCTAATCCGTGTAAATTGTAGTGGTATTCTTAAAACATTTGTGATAATATAGTGGAAGTGTTTTAGTAGGTAAATCATTTTGGAGTGTAAAATGAGCGAAAAACCTGTTATTGAAATAAGGAATTTAAGCAAGACCTTCGTCTCAAGAACCTCAAAAGACAAGACGGTGGAGGCCCTGGAAGACATCAGTCTTACCATCAACGAGGGAGAGATATACGGGATCATCGGAATGAGCGGTGCAGGAAAGTCCACCCTGGTACGCTGCATCAATTATCTGGAGAAGCCTTCTTCCGGTAAGGTGATCATTAACGGACAGGACCTTTCCACCTTGAGTGATAAGGAGCTTCGGGAGGTTCGCCACAAGGTCTCCATGATATTCCAGCATTTTAACCTTCTGATGCAACGTAACGTCTGGGATAACGTGAAGTTTCCCCTGGAGATCTTAGGGGTCGGCAAGGAGGAAGCAGACAGGAAGGTGGCAGAGCTTCTGGATCTGGTTGGCCTGTCTGATAAGGCCAAGAGCTATCCGGTCCAGCTCTCCGGCGGACAGAAGCAGCGTGTGGCCATAGCCAGGGCCCTGGCTTCAGATCCGGGGATACTGCTCTGTGATGAGGGAACCAGCGCTTTGGATCCCAGCACCACCGATTCCATCCTTAAGCTTTTAAAAGAGATAAACGAGAAGATGCACATCACCATCGTGATGATCACTCATCAGATGAGCGTGGTTGAGGATATATGCCAGAAGGTAGCCATTATCGATAAGGGTCATCTGGTGGAGACCGGCAGGGTCTCCGATGTGTTCACAAGGCCCTCCACTGAGGCAGCCAGACGTCTGGTATACCAGACCGGCGAAGAAGTGACGGAGCTTAACACTGACCGGTGTATCCGTATCGTATTTGACGGTGGATCCTCCTACGAACCGGTCATCGCCAATATGGTGCTTGAATGCAGGGTGCCGGTGAACATCATTTTCGCCAACACCAAGGATATAGAAGGCAAGGCTTTCGGCCAGATCGTGCTGCAGCTTCCCGATGATGAGAACCAGGCACAGAAGGCCATTCATTATCTGCGAAGCAGAAATCTGACGGTAGAGGAGCTGGAAAACTTCAATGGATAGTGCAGTTGTCATTATGCTCCTTGAGGGTATAAGAGATACATTATATATGACGGTTATGTCCACATTTTTTGCTTATGTGCTGGGATTTCCCCTGGCCATATGCCTGGTGCTCTTTAAGAAAGACGGCTTAAAGCCCCTTCCGGCGGTTCACAGGATACTGGACATCATCACGAATGTACTGCGGTCGGTGCCGTTTTTGATATTGATGATACTGGTCATACCCCTTACGAAGCTGATAGTGGGCAAGAGTTACGGCTCTACGGCGACTATCGTGCCTCTCGTGATAGCGGCGGCACCTTTTGTAGCCAGGATCATAGAGTCATCACTTATGGAAGTAGACGCCGGAGTCATCGAGGCAGCCCAGAGTATGGGAGCTTCCGTATCCAATATCGTATTTAAGGTCCTGATCCCTGAGGCGAAGACATCCCTTATCACGGGAGCCACCACGGCACTGGTTACGATACTGGGGTATTCCGCCATGGCAGGAGCCGTGGGAGGCGGAGGTTTGGGAGATATAGCTATCAGATACGGCTATATGAGATACCAGACAGATATGATGGTTATTACCGTTGTCCTTTTGGTTGTAATGGTCCAGATCCTTCAGGAGATTGGGACTCAGATAGCAAAGAGAACGGATAAACGTAATATCAAATAGAGAGAAAAGAAAAAGGAGATTGAAGAAAAATGAAGAGATTAGTAAGTAAGATCGGAACAGCTTTACTGGCAGGCGCACTGCTTTGCGGTGCATTTGCAGGATGCGGCGGAAGCACCGGCTCAGGCTCAAGTGCAGCAGCCTCATCAGCAGCAGGCTCAAGCGCAGCAGCCTCATCAGCAGCTGCTTCAAGCGCAGCAGGATCAGGTGCAGCCGGCAAGACCATTACCGTTGCAGCTACACCCACACCTCACGGAGAAGTGCTGGCCAAAGCTAAGGAAATCCTTGCAAAAGACGGTATCACCCTTGATATCAAAGAGTTTACCGATTATGTACAGCCCAACAACGTGGTAGATGCCGGCGAGATCGACTGCAACTACTTCCAGCACAAGCCTTATCTCGATGATTTCAACGAGAAGAACAAGACCAAGCTGGTTTCCGTCGCAGCTATCCACTATGAGCCCCTTGGAATCTATGCAGGCAAGACAAAGGCACTTGCTGACCTTAAGGACGGCGCAACAATAGCAGTTCCCAACGATTCTACCAACGAGGCAAGAGCCCTTCTTCTTCTTGAGGCCAACGGCATCATCAAGCTTAAAGAGGGCGCAGGCGTATCAGCTACAGTACAGGATATCGCAGAGAACAAGAAGAACATTAAGATCATGGAGTTCGCTGCTGAGCAGGTTTCCAGACACATGGACGAGGTTGACCTGGTAGTTCTTAACGGTAACTATGCATTGAATGCAGGCCTCAACGCTTCAAAGGATGCTCTCGTTATCGAGGCAGCTGATTCAGAGGCAGCCAAGACCTATGCCAACATCATCGTAGTTAAGGAAGGCAATGAGAAGAACGAAGCTATTCAGGCTCTTTGCAAGGTATTAAAGAGTGATGAGATCAAGAAATACATCAATGATACCTACAAGGGCGCAGTAGTTCCCATGGACTAATCTGTAACGATCAACAGGCTGTATCAGTGCTTTGCGTTGGTACAGCCGTTTTTTTAGGGTTTATTCTTCAGGGAAAATGAGAAAAGGTCTGTTCGAAGCATTAAAAGAATACGGGGATTCGGATCATTATCCCCTTCATATGCCGGGTCATAAAAGACGCGGCTTTGAGTCTTTTAACCCCTATAATATCGATATTACGGAGATCGAAGGTTTTGACGATCTTCATGACGCAAAGGGTCTTATCAGGGACGCCGAAGACCGGGCCGCAGCCCTATACGGAGCCCGAAGGACCTACCTTCTGGTTAACGGCGTCACAGGGGGTATACTTGCCGCTCTTTCAGCCCTTACCTGCCCGGGAGATACCGTCCTTATGGCAAGGAACTGCCACCGGGCTGTCTACGGAGGCCTCATAGCGGCAGACCTTAAGACCTGTTACCTCTACCCCGAATATGCCGGCTGTCTGATGGGAGGGATCAGGCCGGAAGCGGTAAGTTCCGCCCTTTCAGAGAACCCGCATATCAAGACCGTTATAATAACAAGCCCCACCTATGAGGGCTTTGTATCGGATATCAGGGAGATAGCCAGCATATGTCACGAGAAGGGAGCCCTTCTTATAGTGGACGAGGCTCACGGGGCCCATATGCACTTCAGTGGATGCTTTCCCGCCAGCGCTGTGGAATACGCTGACATAGTCCTTCACGGTGCCCACAAGACCCTGCCTGCCTTTACCCAGACCGGATTTTTGCATATCGCCTCTGACCGGGTGGATAGGGGGCGGCTGGAGAGTTTTCTTCGCATCTATCAGACCAGCAGCCCTTCCTATATCCTTATGGCAGGTCTGGAGAGGTGCATTTCCTTCCTTGAAAATGAGGGAAAGGAAAGCTTTGCAGAGTACGGAAAGCTTCTTGAGGAGATCCGGGGAGAGATCGGAAAATGCAGGGCATTTACCCTTGCGGATAATGAATATAAGGGTAAGGCCGGGATATATGATATTGACTGGGGAAAGCTGGTCATCATGCCCCATTTGTCCCTGATGACGGGATATGAGCTGGCAGGCCGCTTAAGGGAGGATTACCACCTTGAGTGCGAGATGGCGGACAGGACCCACATTATCGCCATGACCTCGGTAATGGATACAAAAGAGGGCTTAGGCCGGCTGGTATCTGCATTAAACCAAATGGACAAACCTGCCGAATATATAAGTGAAGGTATGCATAAGTTTCCCCTTCCCAAGTCTGTGATGACAATGAGAGCTGCATTTACGGGAAAGGCCGAGTATGTGGGGATCGAGGAGGCTTCCGGCAGGACGGCAGCTGATCTTATCTATGCATACCCCCCGGGGATACCCCTTGTGGCGCCGGGAGAAGCCGTCACGGATCAGATCCTTGATGTTATCAGGGAATACAGGGATCAAGATCAGGACCTTAAGGGTCTCTTTGGTGAGAGCCGGGACTTAATAAAGGTTGTCATTTAGAGGGGCCTGTATTATACTAAAACTACGAAAAACTGGCAGGTAATAATGGGTAAGATTTTTTATTTAATGGGAAAAAGCTCTTCCGGCAAGGATACTCTATACCGGAGGCTTAATGAGGAAAACAGATACGGTCTTAAGTCAATAGTTTCATATACCACCCGCCCCATAAGATCCGGGGAGGAAGACGGAAGGGAGTATCATTTCGTAGGGGTGGATGCCTTCGAGAGGCTGAAAGAGACAGGCAAGGTCATAGAGTACCGGGCCTATAACACGGTACACGGAATCTGGTATTATTTCCTGGCCGATGACGGACAGATCGATTTGGAGAAAGACAGTTACCTGCTCATAGGGACTTTGGAAGGGTATGAGAGCCTGATAGAGTATTTCGGGAAGGACGCCATAGTTCCCATTTATCTGGAAGTGGATGACGGCATCCGTCTCCAGAGGGCGCTGGATCGGGAAAAAGCCCAGCCCAGTCCCAAATATGCAGAGCTTTGCAGAAGGTATCTGGCAGACCAGGAGGATTTCTCGGAGGAGAAGCTGGAAAGGAATGAAATTAAAACACGTTTTAACAATGAAGACGTGGAAGTAACCTGCAGGAGCATTTTGGATTATATTGGAGGGTACGGTTATGGACATTAAGATTAATCAAACTACTCCGGTAGCGCCCACCGAGGCACCGACTCAGGTTCAGCAGGATGACGGGGAATTTAAGTTCACTCTTATCAGCAATATCGAGGAGAAGGATCTGCAGAACCGGCTGAATTCCCTGATGGACGAGATCACCACCCAGGGCAAGAAGCTGGCGGAGCATATGGACGTCAGGGACATGAAGCATTACCGTGAACTGGTAAAGAGCTTTATGAATGAGATAGTAAGCCGGTCCCATGAATTCTCCAGGGAGAACTTCCTGGATCGTAAAGGCCGTCACAGGGTCTACGGCATAGTCAAGCTGGTGGACAAGAACCTGGATGACCTGGCCACTGAGCTTATGAAGGAAGAGAAAGATCATTTGAGCATCCTTAATAAAGTCGGGGAGATCCGAGGTCTATTGTTAGATATCCTAACTTAAACGTGGAGGTTTTTTATGACAGATTACAAATCCATCATAGGTCATGAGAAAACCATAGAATTCTTAAAGAACAGCATCGCCGCCGACAAGGTGAGCCATGCCTATATATTTGACGGTGAAGACTACTCCGGCAAGAGTCTGCTTGCGGGAGCGTTTGCCATGTCGCTTCAATGCGAGGCCGGCGGAAGCGAACCCTGCGGGGAATGTCATTCATGTAAGCAGGCGCAGACGGATAACCATCCGGATATCATCTGGCTGGATCATGAGAAGCCGGGCAGCGTCGGCGTGGATGATATCAGGAAGCTTAACGGCAACCTTCTTATCAAGCCCTACAGCGGACGCTATAAGATATATATCATCAGGGAAGCTGAGAAGATGACGGATCAGGCGCAGAACGCCCTCTTGAAGACTATTGAGGAACCCCCTGAATATGCCGTTATCATTATGCTCACCAATAACTATGAGAGCTTTCTTCCTACTATCCGGTCAAGGTGTGTACGAGTCTCTCTGGAACCCGTATCCAATGACGTCCTTATCAAATTCCTTCGGGAGCAGCAGGGAGTTAATGATTACCAGGCCAGGATATGCGCAGCATTTGCCCAGGGCAATGTGGGCAAGGCTTTGAAACTGGCCCAGTCGGAAGAGTTCAACCAGATGAAGGACGAGGTCCTCAGGCTGGTGAAGAATATTAAAAGAATGGAGCAGTTCGAGGTGCTCAGCCTCCTTCATAATATCACGGAATATAAGCTGTCCATATATGATTTCCTTGACATGATCATGGTATGGTATCGGGATGTGCTGCTCTTTAAGGCCACCAGCGACGCCAACGGGCTCATTTTCAAGGACGAGCTTTCTGATATAAGGCACCAGGCAAATGAGTCCTCCTATCAGGGGATCGAGGCTATCCTGGAAAGTTTGGAGAAGGCAAAGGTAAGGATCAGGGCCAACGTTAATTTCGACCTGGTGGTCGAGCTTTTGTTCCTTGCCATGAGGGAGAATTAAGAAAGGTTTTTAGGAGATAATGAAGGTTATAGGAGTCAGATTCAGAAATGCGGGGAAGATCTATTATTTCGACCCCAAGGACTATGAGATAGAGAAAGGCCAGCACGTCATCGTGGAGACGGCCAGAGGCACGGAATATGGCGATGTGGTGCTGGGGAACAAGGAGGTCGAGGACAACAAGGACCTCATGCCCTTAAAGAGCGTTATCCGGGTAGCCACCCCGGAGGATGATGCCAAGGAGGCCAGGAATCACGAGAAGGAAAAGGAAGCATTCAAGATATGCCTGGAGCGGATCGCCAAGCACGGTCTGGAGATGAAGCTTATCGATGCGGAATATACCTTCGATAACAACAAGGTGCTGTTTTATTTTACGGCAGACGGACGTATTGATTTCAGGGAGCTGGTCAAAGACCTGGCTTCTGTTTTTAAGACAAGGATAGAGCTTCGCCAGATAGGCGTCAGGGACGAGACCAAGATCCTGGGAGGCATCGGCATTTGCGGAAGACCTCTTTGCTGCAGCACTCATCTGTCGGAGTTCGTTCCCGTATCCATTAAGATGGCCAAGGAGCAGAACCTTTCCCTTAATCCCACCAAGATATCGGGAGTCTGCGGAAGGCTTATGTGCTGCCTTAAGCATGAGGCGGATACCTACGAATACCTGAATTCCAAGCTGCCGGATGTGGGTGAGTTCGTTAAGACTTTTGACGGCGTAAGGGGCGAGGTGGCATCGGTAAATGTGCTGCGCCAGACAGTCAAGCTCCTGGTTGAGGTTAATGACGAGAAGGAGCTGCAGGAGTACAGGATAGAGGAGCTCAAGTATAAGCCCCACAAGAAGAAGGACAAGCTGAAGCTTTCCGAGGAAGAGAAGAAGGCTCTGGCTGAATTAGAGAAGAAAGAGGAGACGTCTAAGCTGGATGACAATTGATCTATTGGAAAATGAACGCCTGGATGAGCTGCATCGTAACGGATATAAGATAATCCAGAATACGGAGAGGTTCTGTTTCGGTATGGATGCGGTGCTGCTGTCCGGTTTTGCGGACGCGGAAGAGGTGGAGAAGGTTCTGGATCTGGGTACGGGCACAGGCATTATCCCCATCCTTATGTCTGCAAAGACTGAGGGAGAGCATTTCACAGGACTGGAGATACAGCCGGACAGTGCTGACATGGCAAGGCGAAGCGTGCTTTATAACGACCTTCAGGACCGGATCGATATAGTGACAGGAGATATCAAAGATGCCCCGGACATATTCGGAGCATCTTCTTTTGACGTTATTACCACCAATCCGCCCTATATGATCGCGGACCACGGGCTGGTCAATCCCGATGAAGCCAAGGCCATAGCCAAGCATGAGATACTATGCACCCTGGAAGATGTTATAAGCGTAAGCGCTAAGGTTGTCAGGCCCGGAGGAAGGTTTTTTATGGTTCACAGGCCTTTCAGGCTTAGTGAGATTTTCGTGCTCATGAGCAGGTATAAGCTGGAGCCCAAGCGGATGCGGATGGTCTATCCTTATGCAGATGCCGAGCCTAACATGGTCCTTATTGAGGGGATCCGGGGTGGAAAACCCAGGCTGACGGTGGATAAACCCTTGATAGTGTATAAGGAACGTGGACAATATACGGACGAGATTTATGATATATATGGGTATTAAGAGAGGGATTTATTTTTCAAATAGGATGTAATTGTAAATTTGAAGTAGACAAACAATTTTCAATATGGTAGAATTCAAGCATAATCGTAACTAAGGAGAAATTCCATGATTCACAGAAAAAACCAGAGGGTGCGTTCCTCTGGTTTTTTCGTTGGGCTGATTGTCACTTTTCTTTTCCGTCCAACCACTTGCATATGTAGTAGCTTACCACACCTGCCACAACGGATATAATCATCGTTACTAAAGGATCCATGATTCACCCCCTTTCTGTTGCCAGAATGGGCGTGACAACATTAGGAGTATATCACAAATATTTACAATATTCAATATAATTGTAAGAAATTATAAAAATTGTACATTGAGGGAACGCTTTGAGAGAAGGGTCGATAGTAAAGCAAGGAATAAAAGAACGGGCGGGGAAAACCCCGCCCGTTGATTTGTTGAATGTGGTTTGATTGACAAGGGAGTGTGCCGGTGTCAATTAGTATGCATTATAGAGGATTTGGGAAGTAGGTATCCCAGAGGAGGAATTGGTGACAGCTTCACTTCCTTCTGCAAGAACCGCTTTCACATTACAGCCATCAAAGGAATTTGCACCAAGTATCCTGCCATAAGTTCGAATAGGAATACGAACAATAGATAAATTAGTACAGTTTTTAAATGCATACGAATCGATTGACAGAGTTGTCTTTGGTCCACCCTTATTTATTGACATGACTAGAAGTCCGGAACAATCCTCGAAGGCAGTGCCTTTAATCTCAATTGTGGTATTTGGAAGAAATACGTGTTCTAATCCGGACATTCCTTTAAATGCGTTAATCCCCACTCTTTCTATTCCGGTGCCTACCTCCAGGTCTGTTATAGAATCTTTAAAGCTGTGCCAGGGTCTTTCGGCTTCTTCCTTAAGCCCAAGGGCATCATAATTATAATCAGGAATATTTCCTTCACCGGTAATATAGAGTGTGACATTGCCGAGTGAATCCTTTACTACTTCTGCGTATGTTCCAGAAGTAGCTTTTGTAAGAGGATCACACAACTCTGTTTTTTCCAAAAGAATCAAATCTGTAACAGTGACAAGACATGAACCGTAAGCATTGCTTCCATCCTTTGCTGTAGCAGTTATAAGGCAATCACCGACTCCATTAAAAGTTACTAGACCGTTATCGTCCACATCCGCTACTGTTGGGTCTGTGGAATCCCAATCTACCGCCTTGTTGGTTGCGTTCGAGGGTGAAACTTCAACTGAGAATTGTGCGGTATCACCGGCTTTAAACTTTCCGGTAAGAGTACCATAGGGCTCCATCTTGACTGAAGAAACCGGCACTGTTCTGCCGCCCACATTAACTCTGCAGAACTCCATCTTGGTTCCTGCATTTACTACGATGATGCCTGTTCCGGCAGCCTTAGCTGTAACAACTCCGTTATTTACATCAGCAACTTCGGGGAAGAATGATGTCCACTTGGGAACTGCTGAGTAAGCGGGAGCAACTGTAGCTGTCAGGGTTGTGCTCTGACCCACATTAAGGTTAATGCTCTTTGCACTCAGAGTAAGAGAGGATACGTCCACATAATCAACCTTAATGGTCAATGTAGCTTTGAATTTAGTCTTAGTATCTGTGATGTTGATCTTGGTTGTTCCTACCTTTTTGGTAGTAATAAGGCCTTTCTTTGAAACTGTTGCAACATCCCTCTTTGTGGAAGCGAACTTAAGGTTCTTGGTAACAACAGCGTTCTTTTCCTTAACGATCAGGCTGAGGGTCTTATGGATACCCAGGGTTAAGGTCTTCTTAGCCCCCTTCTTGGTAAGGGAGATGGTGTACTCACCAACATTTTCGGTTGCAGCTTTTGCAGTAACGGATATATCGCCCAGAGCCATAACAGGTGCCTGCATAGAGAAAGCCAGGGCAAGAGACATAGCCACTACAGCAAGGCGCTTAAGTAAACTTTTTCTCATAAAAAAACTCCTCCTTAGATTGATTAGAAAAACCAAATCTATTATAGGTAATTGCGAAACTCGCTTCGCTCGTTCGCAATCTTGATTCCAATAGGGAAGAGTTCGTGCACTGCACGAACTCCCGTATGGCAAGTACATGTGTGTTAAGTTTCGGGAGTGCTTTAATAAGCCCAAAGATACTTG